>JBDRNF010000206.1:0-21490 GCA_043811435.1 Pseudomonadota bacterium | reverse complement strand
ATACAGTTCGCCACCTTGTTGGGCGCTTGGCGGCGAGTCAATCCGTCCGCAATGCGAAGGGCCCCGGGAATGGCGCGTTGAGAACCGGCCCGAACCAAAGACCGGGTTCGGCATCACGCGCCGGGCCCCTCGCCTTTCAGGCGCTCGTCATTGCGAGCGCAGCGAAGCAATCCATCTCACAGCGTAAAGAAAGAATGGATTGCTTCGTCGCAAGGGCTCCTCGCAATGACGGGGATGGGACTGAACATCAATCCCGCCTGAACCGGTAATCGAACCGCTCCCCATCCGCCTTGATCAGCCCCAGTGTCGGCGTCGGGAAATGGATCGGCAGGATCAGCGTGTCGGTGTCCGCCACCTCGGCGAAGAATTTGCGGCGCGAGACCGCCGATTGTTTGGCGTCCCAGTCCGGCAGTGCCGACCAGTCGGGCTCGCGGCACTGGATCGCGTGATGCATCAGGTCGCCCGTCACCACCGCGCGCTGGCCGCGCGAGAAGATGTTGACGCAGCAATGGCAGGGCGAGTGGCCCGGGGTCGGCGTCAGCATGATGGTGTCGTCGAGCGCGTAGTCGTCGTCGACCAGCAGCGCCTGGCCGGCTTCGACGACGGGCAGGCAGTTGTCGCGGAACACGGTGCCGGGCGGATTGGCGCCGCGCGCGTGCTCGGCTTCCCAGATCGCGTATTCCCTCTTGTGAAACACATATTTCGCATTCGGGAAGGTCGGCACCCAGCGGCCGTCGCGCAGCACCGTGTTCCAGCCGGTATGGTCGATGTGAAGATGGGTGCAGAACACGTAGTCCACGCTCTCATAGCTGACGCCGAGCGCGAACAGCTCGTTGCGCCAGCGCTCCTTGCCGGGGAAATCGAACGGCGGCGGATGGCCCTTGTCCTCGCCGGTGCAGGTATCGACCAGGATGGTGTGGCGCGGGGTGCGAACGACAAACGTCTGGTAGGTGATGACGATTTTTCCGAGCGCGGAATCGAACACCTCCGGCTCCATGGAAGGCAGATGATGCCTGAACACGGCCTCGTCATAGGCCGGGAAAAAATCCTGCGGCCGCCGCCACGGGCCCTCGCGCTCGATCACCGCGTCGATGGTGATGTCGCCGATCCGGAGCTGTTTCATCGCGCCGGCTCCGCGGCGATCTTCGCCAGCAGCGCCATCAGCGCTTCGGGCGCGGTGACGTTGGGCGAATGGCTGGCGTCGATCTCGTAATAGCGCCACGCCGGATCGTCTTTGGCTTGCCTCGCGAACGGCCCGAAAGTGTCCTGCGGCGTGATGCGGGTGGCGTAGATGTAGCTGCGTGGCAAGGTCAGCGCGCCGCCCTGCAGCTTCAGTGCGGTCTCGAAGCATTTGATCGGCATATGCACGCGGCGCGGGCTCAGCCATTCCTGGTCGGCCGGTGACGTATCCGGCGGCGTCGGGTTCGGCGGCACCCGCCAGCCGTCGCCGCTGTCGGGACGTTTCTGAACCGCCACCTTGTTCAGGTCGAACAGCGACTGGCCGTCGCCGGGCACGAAGGCGTCGACATAGATCAGCTGCGTGATGCGGTCCCGGGCGCGGTCGGCGACGCCGGTGGCGACCATGCCGCCATAGCTGTGGCCGACCAGCACGATGTCGCGCAAATCCTCGTACTTGATGACGTTGAGGACGTCCTCGATGTGGGTTTCGAGATCGATCGACGGATTGGCCAGATGCGCGCGCTCGCCAAGGCCGGTGTAGGTCGGCGTCACCAGCCGGTGCCCGGCCGCCGCCATCAGCGGGTGCATCTTCTTCCAGGCCCAGCCGGCCGACCAGGCGCCGTGGCAGACGAGAAAGGTCTTAGGGGACGAGGAGTTCATCGGGCGTTTCCATATGTGAGAAGGGTTGTTGGACCGAGGTCAACTGCGATAGTACCCACTCGAAGCGCCGTGTAAATGTCGCCGCAACGAAGATGAAAAAAGAACAATCATGAACACTGCGGCCTACGTGCTGGTGCTGCTCGGCGCGCTCTCGGGTGGTTTCGTCTCCGGCCTCGTCGGATTCGGCACGGCGATGACGGCGCTGGGGATCTGGCTCTACGTGCTGCCGCCCTCGCTGGCGGTGCCGCTGGTGCTGATCTGTTCGGTGGTCGCCCAGACCTCGACGATGCCGGCGATGTGGCGCAGCTTCGACCTGACGCTGGTCTGGCCGTTCCTGATCGGCGGTCTCGCCGGCGTGCCGCTCGGCGTGCTGCTGATCGCCTATGCCGATCCGGAGGTCTTCAAGCTCAGTATCGGCGTGCTGCTGCTGGTGTTTCCGACCGCGTTGTATTTCCAGCGCAAGCCGATGGCGTTCACGTTCGGCGGCCGGGTGGCGGATGCCGCCATTGGATTTGCCGGTGGCATCCTCGGCGGCCTCGCCGGCCTGTCCGGCGCGCTTCCGACCCTGTGGGCGAGCGTGCGCGGCTGGGGCAAGGATGAGCGGCGCGGCGTTTTCCAGACTTTCAACTGGACCGTCCTGTTCACGGCGCTCTGCCTGCAGGCCGGCATGGGCCTCGTCAGACTGGATGTGGTCTGGCTCGCATTGATCGCGTTCCCGGCGACGATCACCGGTGCGTGGTTCGGCGCACGCGCCTATCACGCGCTGAGCGACCGCAATTTCAGGGATCTGGTGCTGGCGCTGCTGTTTCTGTCCGGCGTCGGACTGGTCTGGAGCAGCATCGGCACGATGTAGATCCGGTGTCCATGGGTCCCGGCTCTGCGGAGCAGCGTGAAGAACGCTGCACCGCGTCCGGGACATGAGAGTCTGTCATCCGGCATCACGCCTCGCCCCGAGCACCATGCCGCCGGCGACACCGACACCGAGCACGTACATCCAGCCTTCGTGAAAATCGAACAGATGCGAGTTGAACAGCGACGTGAAGATATTCTGCACCACGACCAGGAGGCCGATCCACGCCGCCAGACCGTCGCCGCGAAACAGCGTCAGATGCTTCCACCACAGCGCATAGAGCGCGACGATCCCGAGCACCCCCCACTGGACCGCGACGTTCAGGGTCTGATTGTGCGGATTTGCGACGATCTCGGCGCGCACGCCGACCTGGCCGACCGCGGCCTGTTCGAACAGCCCCCGGGTGGAGCCGGTGCCGTGCCCGATCACGGGAGCCTGCGCGAAAAATCGCAACGACTTCCGCCAGTATTCCAGCCGGGATCCCACTCCGCTCGGATTGTTGTAAGTGGTGGTCTGCTGCCAGTCGTCGAAAAATTTATGGCCGGTGGCGCGCAAGCCGGGAGACGCGCTCCAAACGGCCGCCGCGAGCAGCACAACGGCAATTGCTCCGACGATGGCGGCTCGCAATCGCAAATGAAGCAGCGCAAAGACGGCCAGCATGATCGGCATGGTCACCAGCGCGGTTCGCGAAACCACCACGAACATCATGTTGACGAGCAGGCTGAGCGCGATCGCCGTGAGCAGCAATGCGAGCCGCGTCCTGCCGGCGCGCAGCGCCATCATGACCGGATAGGCCAGTGCCACCGCGCACAGCGCGAACTCCTGGCTTTGGGCGATGTAGTTCTTGACGACAATCCCCGTTGCCGGAGCATAGGGTCCCTGCGAGAGATGGGGCTTGAGCGAGAGGTTCGGCGCATAGGCGACGAGCCAGGACACGGCCATCAGCAACGTGCAGGACGCCAGGAAGGCGATGAAGACCCACAGGCCGCGGGGCGAGCGCTGAAAATGATAGAACAACAGCGGCAGCATCAGCAGTTTGGCGGTCTGGCTGACCGCATGGAGCCGGGCGCCCCAGGATGCGTCCGACCACAGCGTTCCCAGCAGCGCCAGCGCGACCAATGCGATCGGCAGCGCCGAGACCGGCCGCAGCAGCGACCGCAACAAGGCGCGCGGCTCGACGGTCGGGATCAGCGCGGCGAACCACAGCACCGCGGCGATCGCGACGCCTGTGGTCGACCACGGCAACAGGATCGCGATCAGCACCGTCAGCAGATCGATATTGAAGATCCGCGCGGCCGGGTCGTGCCGTGCGGACCAGACCACCGAAAGCCAGGAGGCGCCGGGCTCTCTTCGAATTGTTTCGGTCATCCCTGTTCTCGTGCGTGGCTACCTGCGCCCTGGGACGGTTCCCGATGCGTAGTCTATGCGGCCCGGGTGCAGCCCGCAAACTGAAGACGTCACTCCGCCGCCGAGATCTGGCCGAACTCCGTCGCCTGCCGTTCGAACAGCCCGCGATAGATACCGCCGACGCGATTGGCCAGCGCGGCATGGGTGCCCTGCTCGACGATCGCGCCGCGGTCGAACACCAGAATGCGGTCGAGGCTGCGCACCGTCGACAGCCGGTGCGCGATCACGATCGAGGTGCGGCCCTTCATCAGCCGTTCCATCGCCTGCTGGATCAGCGCCTCGGATTCGGAATCCAGGCTCGATGTCGCCTCGTCCAGAATCAACACCGGGGCGTCGGCCAGGAAGGCACGCGCCAGCGCCACGCGCTGCCGCTCGCCGCCCGACAGCTTGACGCCGCGCTCGCCGACCAGCGTGCCGTAGCCCTTCGGCAGCCGCAGGATGAACTCGTGGGCATTGGCGAGCCGCGCGGCCTGCTCGATCGCCGCCATGCTGGCGCCGGGCCGGCCATAGGCGATGTTCTCGGCCAGGGAGCGGTGAAACAGGATCGGATCCTGCTGCACGATGGCGATCTGGCTGCGCAGCGAATGCTGCGTCGCATGCGCGATATCCTGGCCGTCGATCAGGATGCGTCCGCCAGAGACGTCGTACAGCCGCTGCACCAGCTTCACGAACGTGGTCTTGCCGGAGCCGGAGCGGCCGACCAGGCCGACGCGTTCGCCGGCACGGATGTCGACCGACAGGCCGTCATACAGCGGCTCGCGGTGGCCGCCGTAATGAAACGTGACACGATCGAACTCGATGCGTCCGCCCTGGATGTCGATGGCTTTGGCGTCCGCCGCGTCGGCAATGCCGATCGGCTCGTCATGGATGGCGACGAGCTCATCCATGTCGTTGACCGAACGCTGCAGATTGTTGATGTGCATGCCGACATCGCGCAGATAGGCGTGGATGATGTAGTAGCTGGTCAGCACATAGGTGACGTCGCCCGGCGTCGCGCGGCCGGCGATCCACAGCAGCAGCGCGCCGCCGATCACCGAGCCGCGCAGGCACAGCAGCACCGCGAGCTGCGCCGTCGAGGTGTAGTTGTAGCGCAGCCAGGTCCGGCGCACGCGCCGGCGCCAGCGGGCGATGACGCGCACCAGCCTGCCGTCCTCGCGCGCCTCGGCGCCGAACGATTTCACCACCGCGTTGCAGGTCAGGGCATCGGCCAGCGTGCCGCCGACCCTGGTGTCCCAGGCATTCGAGACGCGCGCAGCCGGCGCGATATAGCTGGTCGAGAACCAGACGGTCAGCGACACATAGACCAGCGCGCCGACGGCGATCACGGCGCCGAGCGAGGTCCAGTGCAGCCCGAGCAGGATCATCGATCCCACCAGCACCGCCAGCGACGGCAGCAGCGCCATCAGGATGGTGTCGTTCAACAAATCGAGCGCCCACATGCCGCGGGTGACCTTGCGCACGGTCGAGCCGGCAAAGCTGTTGGCGTGCCAGTCGGTCGAGAAGCGCTGCACCCGCATGAAGGCGTCGCGCGACACGTCGGACATGATCTTCAGCGTGAACGGCACGATCGCGTGCAGCCCGATCAGCCGCAGGATCATCGAGGCGAGACCCAGCGCAACGATGGCGCCAAAAGCGGTCCACGCCGCGCGCTGCGCGGCCGGATCGGCGGCGCCTTTGGTCAGCGCGTCGACCAGCCGGCCCGAGAACAGCGGCATGAACAGATCGGCGACGGTGGCGCCGAGCAGGCCGCCGGCCACGGTCATCGCCCGCGCCGGCTGGGCGAGCCAGTGCCGGAACACGAACGGAAGCACCACGCGGATCGCGGCGGGGCGCTGTTTGGCTTGAGCGGTCATGGTGTCATCCTCGGCTTCATTGCCGCAAACGGCGGCAGCCGCTTGCGGAACTCCAGGCGCAGCAGCCACAGGCTCAATACCGCCTGCAGCGTGGTGGTCGCGATCGACAGATACCAGGCGTGCTCGATACGGAAGCCCGGCATTGCGGACAGAAAGATCAGCGGCAGCGCATAGGTCACCAGCCGCGCGCCGGAACTGAGCAGCACCGGCCGGGTGTTGCCCAGTCCCTGAAACATGCTCGAACAGACGAAGATCAGCCCCTGCGCGACGCTATTCAGGGAGACCATCCGCAGGAATAACGCGCCGACCGCAACGGTCTCGGCATCCTTGCTGAAGCCGCCGAGCAAAAGCTCCGGTTGCCATTGCGCTACCACCGTGAAAGCGATCATCACGGCCGTCCCCAGCAGCACGACGTGTCTGAACGTCTCTCTCACGCGCGCGCCGTTGCCGGCGCCGAAGTTCTGCCCGGCGATGGCTCCGGCAGCGAGCGCGATCGATATCGCCGGCATATGGATGAGGCCCAGGAGGCGCTGGCCGATGCCAAAGCCCGCCTGTGCCGCGGCGCCGAAGTGCCGGAGCGCGTAATAAATCACCGCCATGTTGAAGAATATGATGGCGAACTCGCCTCCAGCGGGCAGCCCGACGTTCAGTATGCGCTTCCATTGCGCCGGTTGCGGACGCCACAACGCGCGATCGATGGCGACGTAATGCTCATAACGATGAAAATAGAACCACATCACCGCCACGCCGATCGCGACCGCGATCGTGCTCGCCAGACCGGCGCCGGCCACGCCCAACGGCGGGTTGGTGCCCCAGCCCGAAATGAGAACCGGCGCCAGCAGCATATTGAGAATTACCGTGCCCACCTGCGCGATCACGGTAGGACGCACGATGCCGGTGCCGCGCAGGGCCGAACCCATGACCAGCGCGACGAATTGCAGCGCCAGCGCTGGCATGAACCAGAGCAGATAGGTGGTGCCCGCCTCGATGACGGCATCGTCGGCCGCGATCAAGCGGATGTAGCTGCGTGCCAGCAGGGATCCCACAATCAGCGTCAGCAGGCTGCATGCCGCCGACAGACCCAGCGACTGATTGAATACCAGATTGGCGTCGGCCCGGTCCTTGCGTCCCACCGCATGAGAAATCAGCGAGACGGTGCCGACGCTCAGGATTTGAGTGAAGGCGTTGATCAGGAAGGCGGCATTGCCCGCAGCGCCGACGCCCGCAATCGCCGCGTCGCCGAGGCCCGCGACAAAATACAGGTCGATCAGCCCGCACAGCATCATCAGGATCATGCCAGCGAAAATCTGCGGAGCCATGACCGCAATGTGGCTCACGATGGAGCCCTGGGTGAGGTCCTTCATAGATCTCATCCGGCTGCGCCTCCGCGCGGACCGGCTCCGGTTCTGACGCGCGGAGGCACTGGCCGAGCACGCGCGTCGTTGAAAAAAGTCGATACAGACGGGGAAGTCAGGGGGACCGGGACGTCAGGCCCGGTCGATGCTGGCGGAGATGGCCCTCAGAGGGCCGCGCGGGCATCCACGAAAAGCTTCGGACGCGGGTGCGCGATCTGCGAATACATCGAAATCATGCAAATCTCCCCGGTTCGAGCCACGATGCGTCGCTTATAGATGCGTCGCTTCCATTTGGCAACATGACAAGCGCGTGATCGCACTCAATGCGACGGCTCGGAAAGCAGCCCCGCGGGCTTCTTCAGGAATACCAACAGCACGATGAGGCCGAAATAGAACACCGCCAGCAGGAAGAAGGCGTCGCCGAATCCCATCACCACCGCCTGGCGGTGCACGATATTGGACAATTGTTTCAGCGCCATCAGCGAGGAATCGCCGACGCCCTTCATGCGCTGGGCCAGCATGTTCAGCGTTTCGGTCGCGGTGGCGTTGCCCCAGGTCACCCTTTCGTGCAGCCGCGCGATATGCAGATCGGTGCGCTGGTTCAGCACCGAATTGATGACCGCGAGCCCGAGCGCGCCGCCGAGATTGCGCGTCAGGTTGAACAGGCCCGAGGCGTTCTTGACCCGGTCGGGCGCCAGCGTCCCCAGCGCGATGGTGTTGGTCGGCACCATCGCCAGCATCATGCCGACGCCGCGCAGGATCTGCGGCACCAAGAGCTCGTAGAAATCGTACTCGCGGGTAATCCACGTCATCTGCCAGGAGCCGAGCGCGAACAGAGCGAGGCCGGCGGCAATGAGCAGCCGCATGTCGACCTTGACCATCAGCCGGCCCACGATCGGCGCGGTCACGAACATGGCGGCGCCGGAGACGAACATGGTCTCGCCGATCATCAGCGCGCTGTAGCCGCGCACCTCCGCCAGATAACGCGGATACATATAGGTGAGGCCGTACAGGCCGATGCCGACGCAGAACGATATCAGGCAGCCGATGCCGAAATTGCGGTCGGTGAAGGTCCTGATATCGACAATCGGTTCCTCCACCGTCAGCACGCGCCAGAAGAAGGCGATCGCGGAGATGGCGCAGACCGCGGCGCTGACCGCGACCGAAGTATCCTGCAGCCATTGCGAATGCGGCCCTTCCTCCAGCACATATTCGAGGGTTCCGAGAAATCCCGCCATGAAGATCAGGCCCCACCAGTCGAACCGCTCCAGCAGCTTGAAGTTCGGCTGATCAAAATCGACCAGCGCCAGCACGCCGACGGTGATGCCGATGCCGGGCACGATGTTGATGAAGAACAGCCAGTGCCAGGAAAGCCAGTCGGTGATGAAGCCGCCGACCGTCGGGCCGATGGTTGGCGCCAGGGTCGCAACCAGGCCGATGATCGGGCCGACGATGTAGAATTTCGAGCGCGGAAACACCGTATAGGCCGCAGCGAACACGGTCGGGATCATGCCGGCGCCCATGAATCCCTGGATCGCGCGCCACACGATCATCTGCTCGATGGTCGAGGCGAAGCCGCACAGCAGGCTGGCGACGGTAAAGCCGGCGGCGGATATCGCAAACAGCAGCCTTGTGCCGAACGCCCGCGACAGGAAGCCGGACAGCGGAATCCCGATCACCTCGGCGATCAAATACGAGGTCTGCACCCACGACACTTCGGACGAACTCGCCGACAGCCCGGCCTGGATCTCGGCGAGCGAGGCCGAGACGATCTGGATGTCCAGGATCGACATGAACATCCCGAACACCATGATGAGAAACGCGAACAGCCGCCGCGGCGGAATCCGATCGGACGCCTCGGCAGCTTCACTCATCATCGAAGGCGGGGCGGTGGTGGCGTCGGCCATGGACTGCTCGGGTCAGGACGGGCTCGTCAAACCGGGCGGGCAGCCCGGCCGCCGCAGATCATTTCGGATGCGGCATCGGCGCCGCGTCGAGGTCGGCTTCGCTATCGGCGTCGGCGGCGCCCTCGTTGGTATCGACGGTGACATAGACCGACATGCCGGCGCGCAGCAGGTTCTGCTTCGCGACGTCCTTCGGCACGCGGACGCGGACCGGCAGCCGCTGCACGATCTTGGTGAAGTTGCCGGTGGCGTTGTCGGGCGGCAGCAGCGTGAACACCGAGCCCGCCGCCGGCGAGATGCTGTCGACGGTGCCTGCGAACTTGCGATGGCCGTAGGCGTCCACCGAAATCCTCACCGGCTGGCCCGGGCGGATCCGCTTCAGCTGCGTCTCCTTGAAATTGGCGTCGATGAAGACGCTGTTGAGCGGCACCAGATTGCCGAGCCGCTGCCCGGCCTGGATGAAGTCGCCGGTATTGACCATCCGGTTGGAGAAGGTGCCGTCGACCGGCGCGCGGACCGCGGTGAAGTCGAGGTCGCGCTGCGCCTTGGCGAGCGACGACTGCAATTCCACCAGCTGGGCGCGGGCCTCGTTCCGCTGCGCCTTGGTCACCTCGACATTGTCGCGGGCGGCGTCGAAGGCGGCCTGCGCCGATTTCACCGCGGCGAGACCCTGGTCGCGGCCGGCTTCCGAGACTTCGAAGGTGGCGCGCGAGGCAAATCCCCTGGTGCTCAGCGCCTGCTGGCGCTCGAAATCGAGACCGGCCCGCTTAAACATAGCCTCCGAGGAAGCGAGCTGCGCCCTTGCCTGCTCGGCAGCACTTTCCATCGCGGCAACCTGGCGGCCGATGCGGTCGATGGTGGCCTGCTGGGTCGCGATCCTGGCGCGCGCCGCATCCACCGCGATGCGATAGTCGCCGTCGTCGATCCGGAAGATCACGTCGCCGGTGCGGACCACGACGTTGTCGCCGGGCAGAATCGCCGCGATGTGGCCGGACACCCGGGCGCCGAGCGTGGTGTTGTTGGCGCGCACATAGGCGTCGTCGGTGGAGATGTAGAAGCGTCCGACCAGAACGTAATGCACGGCATAGCTGGCGGCGGCGAGTGCGAGCAGCGCGACCACGCCCGACAGCACCAATTTGCGTTTGCCCGGTTTCGGCGCGGCCGGAGCGGCGGCGGCCGGCGCTGCGGCTGGTTGGTCGATGGCAGGACCAGCAGGCGCCTCGACGGAACGGCGGGCAGCCGGCTCTTCCGAAGCCTCGGAACGAGGCTCGGGGGAAACGTCGCGCGAACCTTCCGCCACATCCGGCTCGGGCCGAAGGATGCGTGCGGCCTGGTCTCTCGCTGCGGCCATAAAGCCCTCCCCCAACTACGATGTCGCGACGCTGGCGCAGCCGAAAATCGGCTGTTCCGCTCCATCTGATCCCCAAATAACATTGACCGAACGGTTCGGTCAATGCATATTCGCTTCGCCAGACCCTACAGCGCGGATGCCCCGCGCAGAGTATCGCGCAAGGAAATATTTCCGGAAAAGCTAAACCAATGATTGCAGCAAAGCCCACACCGCTCCCGCTCGCCGCCGACGAGGATTCCTCGAAGCGCCGCCAGATCGTCGACGGCGCGCGCAAGGTTTTCCTGGATCTGGGCTTCGACGGCGCCAGCATGGGCGAGATCGCCCGCTCGGCCGGCGTCTCCAAGGGCACGCTGTATGTCTACTTCGCCGACAAGAGCCGCCTGTTCGAAGCCATCGTCGAAGAGGAATCGCTCGAGCAGGGCAAGGTGGCGTTCAACTTCGATCCGGAACGGGACGTTGCGGCCACGCTGACGGATTTCGGCCAGGCCTATATCCAACTGTTGTGCCGGCCGGGCGGCGGATCGGCGATCCGCACGGTAATGGCGATCGCCGAGCGGATGCCGGAGGTCGGCCGCCGCTTCTACGACAACGTGGTGGCGCTCACCATCGCCAAGCTCGGCGCCTATCTCGACGCCCATGTGCGGTCCGGCGATCTCGAGATCGAGGACTGCGCGCTGGCGGCGACGCAGTTCATGCAGATGTGCCAGGCCTCGCTGTTCATGCCGTTCGTATTCCAGGCAGCCCCGGCGCCCTCGGCCGAGCGCATCGCGCAAGTGGTCGGCAGCGCGACGCGGATGTTCCTCGCGGCGTATCAGGTGAAGCGGGGCTGAGGGCAGGCGTTTTCGAAGGCGACGTCCTCACCCTCCCCCTCCAAGACCGTTGTGCAGGGGTGAAGAAGCGCCCGCGACGTTGATCAGGCAACATCCAGCGTCGGGATCGACTTGATTTTTTCGCCCAGTTCCTGCTCGGCCAGATGCAGGTCGTAGCGCTTTTGCAGATTGAGCCAGAGATCGGGACCGTTGCCGCATAGCTTGCCGAGCCGCAGCGCCATGCCGGGGGTGACCGGCTGCTTCTCCTTCAACAGATCATACAGCGTCTGCCGCGACACGCCGAGCAATCCGGCGATCTCCGTCTTGGGCCGATCGAGCGCCGGCAAGATTTCTTCACGCAGAAGTTCGCCGGGATGCATCGGAGGTAAGCCTCGCTTCGGGAGCTTTCTGGTCATGCCTCAGGTCCTCAGTGATAGTCTTCCAGATCGACGTCGACAGCATCGTTCTCGATCCAGCCGAATGTAACGCGCCAGTTTCCGCTGGCACTGACCGCATAGCGGCCCTTGTCGCGGCCAACGAGCGCATGGAACCGGAACCCGGGCAAATTCATATCCTCCGGCCGCGAAGCGTCGTCGAGCGACCGTAAGATATTGGCAACGCGCTTCGTATTCTGCACGCTGAGCCGGCGCCCGTCCCCGGTCGCGAAAAACCGTTCAAGGGCTTTGTCCCGGAACGAGCGGATCATGCAAGAAATGTAAGGCATAGCCTTACATCTGTCAATGTTGTGCCTGACAGCCGCAAGCCTTGGCCGCCACTCCTTTCGAGACTCGACAACCTGCCATCCCGGGACGACAATCCTCCCTGCCAAC
Organism: Pseudomonadota bacterium; assembly: GCA_043811435.1. Classification (GTDB taxonomy): domain Bacteria; phylum Pseudomonadota; class Alphaproteobacteria; order Rhizobiales; family Xanthobacteraceae; genus Bradyrhizobium. The sequence goes on along the minus strand of JBDRNF010000206.1, from coordinate 9,292 downwards.
CAGCACTTGCGAGATCTCCCCATGAGAAGCCAATGCGGTGCAACAATTGCCGTGCGCCATGGAACAAGTGATCCGGATAATTGTTGCCCCGCGAGGACAATTTTCGAATCACTGAACGAGTCCAGATCGGGGGAATGGCCATGCGCGTCCGGATTCTCGCATTGTCGGCCTTGGGTATTCCCTTGGGTATTCTCCTGGGCATCCTCGTTGGCGCGGATGCCGCCATTGCCGGTCCAAGCACGACCCCTCGCGCTGTCACGACAGCCACCGATCCGGCCGCACTCTCCGACGAAGGCACCCGGGAAACCGAGAAACAAATCGGTCTCAACAAGCAAAAGCGCCGCGACGTGCAGCGCCGGCTCACCCGCCTCGGCTTCGGTACCAGGGCCAACGGCAGGTTCGACGAAAAGACCCGCGCCGTCATCCTGCGCTGGCAGGCTGCGCGCGATTATCCCGCCACCGGCTTCCTCAACGCGTCGCAACATCAGGCGCTGCTGAGCGAGTCCGCCGCGGCGGCGCAGGCCAAGGTCAATGATCGCCCGCAGCGCCGTCGCAGCGCGCGTCATCACCGCGGTGGCGGTCCGATCGCCGCGATCGGAGGCGTCGTCGGAGGAGTGGTTGGCGGCGTGGTGGGCGGCGTGTTCGGACGCCGGTGATGCGCCATCCATTCCGCGGGGTCGCTCAGGCGCAGCCGGATCACCCGATGTAACACGCCCGACACGCCAACGTGATGGATGGCGTGACCGGGAAATGCTGCGAAACACGAGCGGACGAGCCTTTTTCGACATCGCGCGCGATCGTGTTGGCTCAAATGGCTCGAAAGCGGCCATTCTGGCACTCACGCCTTTTGCGACCCAGCCTTATCCCACGGCCGCGGGCAATTACCGCAACATGCCGTTTGGAAAAGGTTGAGAATTATGATGATCGATAATCAAAAGCTCGAGCAATTGCTCGGCACCGTCGTAAACGAACTCGGCGCGGCATCCAACGCCGCGCTCGTCATCATCGGCGACAAGCTGGGACTGTTTCGCGCGCTGGCAGCCGGCGACATGACATCGACCGCGCTTGCCGAAAAGACCGGCACGCATGAGCGCTATGTGCGCGAATGGCTGTCGTCGCAGGCGGCGTCGGGCTTCGTTACCTACAACGCCGCGACCGGCACCTTCTCGATGAGCCCCGAGCAGGCGGCCGTGTTCGCGATCGAGGACAGCCCGGTGCACATGGCCGGCGGCTTCTATCCGCTGAGCGCCGTCTATTGCGACGAGCCGCGGCTCACCGAAGCGTTCAAGACCGGCAAGGGCGTCGGCTGGGGCGAGTATTGCAATTGCCTGTTCTGCGGCGTAGCGCGCTTCTTCCGGCCGGGCTACAAAACGCATCTGGTGGCGGACTGGTTGCCGGCGCTCGACGGCGTCGTCGCCAAGCTCGAACGCGGTGCAAGGGTGGCGGACGTCGGCTGCGGACACGGCGTATCCACCCTGCTGATGGCGGAAGCGTTTCCGAACTCCGAGTTCGTCGGCATCGACTTTCACGAAGCCTCGGTCACCCAGGCCAGGAGCCACGCCAACGGCACGCGCAATGTGCGCTTCGAAGCCGCGCGGGCGCAGGATTTCAAGGGCTCCGGCTATGATCTCGTCACCGTTTTCGACGCGCTTCACGACATGGGCGACCCCGTCGGCGCGGTCGCGCATATCCGCGAGAGCCTGAACACCGACGGCACGCTGATGCTGGTGGAGCCGATGGCCGGCGACCGGCTGGAGGACAATCTCAATCCGGTGGGAAGGATCTTCTATGCTTCGTCCACCAACATCTGCGTCCCGACATCGCTCAATCAGGAAGTCGGCGCGGCGCTCGGCGCGCAGGCCGGCGAGAAACGGCTGAGCGAGGTGATCCGCCAGGGCGGTTTCGGCCGGGTGAGAAAGGCCACGGCGACGCCGTTCAACATGGTTCTCGAAGCGCGAGTCTGACCCATCCCCCCGGGGCCGGCTGGGGAGAGCCGGCCCCTTCATTGAAGTTGATGCCATGATCATTCATTTTATTCATTGCAATGCCGATACAATGCGGACTGGATCGCTGCTGTTCCTCGTCGGACTGCGCGCCCGCTGGATGCGAATCCACGGTGCCTTGTCGCACCGGATCAACCGCCACTTTGCCCGCCGCCTGCGTCAGCGCACGGCATATTTCCGCTTGCTCGGGTGACGGGCTGCCGGTCATGGGACGCCATCGAGGACGCTAGCCGAGCCCCTTGGTAGAGGAAACGCGAGGTGAAGGCTTGGCCGGCGACTGCGCCAGCGAAGGTGTCAGGGATTTGCCGACGTTCCGTAGCATCGCACAGGCTCGGCTGGCACTGTGCTCGAGCAGCCAGCGCCCGAACGCGGGCGGCGACAGCGCCGGGGCGTAGAGAAATCCCTGAACCACGTCGCATCCGAGCTGCGCCAGCCAGTTTCGCTGCCCTTCGGTTTCGACGCCTTCGGCGACGACGGTGAGGTGCAGGCTCTGGCCGACACGAACCACGGCGGTAACGATCGCGCGCGCGCTGGGGTCGCTCTCGACATCCCGCATGAAGCTGCGGTCGATCTTCAACTCGCGAATCGGCAAATGCGCCAGCCGGCTGAGGCTCGAATAACCGGTGCCGAAATCGTCCAGCGACAATCCCACTCCGAGTTCGCGGAGGGTATTCATCGTCTCGATCGCCACCGAGCGCTCGTTCAGAAACAGGCTTTCGGTAATCTCGAGCACGAGCACTTCCGGCGGCAGACCATGCTCCGCAAGGATCCCGGCGACCACCGATGCGAGGTTCGGATTCTGGAAACTGATGGGCGACAGGTTGACCGACACGCAGGGAATATCCAGCCCCGCATCGCGCCACTCCGCCATTTGCCGGCAGGCCTCTCGCATCGCCCACAGGCCGATCTGTTCGATCAATCCGCACTCCTCGGCCAGCGGAATGAATTTCGCGGGCGAGACCTCGCCGAGCACCGGGTCGTGCCAGCGCGCCAGCGCTTCCACCCCGTGGATGGCGCCATCGGCGGTGCGGATTTGCGGTTGATAGTGCAGCTTCAGGGCATCGTTTGCGATCGCGCCGCGCAGCGCCGCGCTGTGGGCCAGCCGCTGCTCGGCGAGCCTGTCCATGTCGGCGCTGAAGAAGCGATAGGTGGAACGGCCCGCCCGCTTGGCCTTGTACATGGCCGCGTCGGCCTGCTGTATCAGCGTATCGATGTCGGTCGCGTTATCGGGGTAGATGCTGATGCCCATGCTGGCGGACATCGACACCTGACGGGTGCCGATTCGAAGCGGCAGCAGCAGGGCCTCGGTAATGCGCGACGCGACCGTTGAGGCTTCAGCCGCGTCACGGTTCGGCAGCACGATCACGAATTCGTCGCCCCCCAGACGCCCCAGCATGTCGCCCGGCTGAATCTGCGCACGCAGGCGTCGGGCAAACTCGATCAGCAATTCATCGCCGGCCGAATGTCCGAGCGTGTCGTTGACGTCCTTGAAATTATCGACATCGAGGAACGCCAGCGCAACGTGCTTTCCGGCGGGGCAGGCCGCGGTCGCTTCCGAGATCAAGTCGCGCAGGCGCGCGCGGTTCGGCAGGCCGGTCAACGTATCGTAATAGGCCAGCCGCGCGATCTGGTCCCGTGCTTCCTTGCGTTCGATCGCCAGCGCGCCGAGATCTACGCAGGCGTCGACAATGCGTTGATGCCAGCGGCTCGGCGAGCGGCATTCCCTGAAGTAGAAGGCGAAGGTTCCGATCACGCGGCCGTCCTCGCCCTTGATGGGCGTGGACCAGCAGGCGCGCAAGCCGACCTCGAGCGGGCGCTTCTTGAACGGCTGCCAGCGCGGGTCGGTATCGATATCGATCGCCAGAACCGCCTCGCCGAAAAACGCCGCGGATCCGCAGGAGCCGATATCCGGACCTATCGCGACGCCCTCCAGCGCCCTTGAATAGTCTTCGGGAAGGCTGGGACCGCCCAGCGGATGAATCACGCCGCCGGCGTCGATGTGGAGCAGCGAGGACACGACATCGGGCGCGATTTCCTCGACACGCCGGCAAAGCCGGTCGGCGATATCGGTGATGTCGAGTTCATCGGCCAGCGCGCTCATGATCAACTGCTGCAGCGACCGCAACTGCCTGGTCTCGCTGATATCGCTCAGCAACGCGAACATCTGCCTGACCCGCCCGCGACCGTCGCGGAACGCCTTGACGTTGGCCGAAACCCAGACTTCGTCGCCGTGCTTGTCGTAGACGAGGATTTCCTCCTCGCCGCCGCTCTCCTCACCGATCCAGTGCCGCAACTTCGCCAGCGTCCTGCGATCGGTATGGCGGCCCACGATCAGCTCGTTCGCCCGCCGCCCCTGCGCTTCCTCAAGCGAGTATCCGAACAGTCCTGTAAACGCGGCGTTGACATAGATGACCCGCAACTCGTGATCGGTGACGACCACCGCGCGGCTGGTCCTGTCGGCGACCGCATTGAGCAGCGCCACCCTTTCCCGTCGTTCGACCTCCGTGGTGATATCCCGGACGAATGCGATGGTGCGTCGCTGGCCGCCGACCTCGATCGGTGAGAGCGACAGCGCGGCACGAAGCCGGCTGCCGTCCTTGCGCGCGATCCTGATCTCGCAGCCGGCTGCCTGGATTCCGTTGGCGCCGTCCACCTGACCACCCGAGGCCGGCATCGCCATATCATGCCCCGGACGCTCGCCCAGTTCCTTGAGTCCCAGACGGCTCACGTGACCGCCGACCACCTCCGCGCGATCCAGCCCCCAGATGTGCTCGGCCGCCGCGTTGAAATAGCTCACCCGAAGATCGCTATCGACGATCACCACGGCATCGTTCGACCGCTCCAGCGCGGCCAGCAGGACATCCGGGGTTTCGACCAAGGGGTAATCGCGCGTGCTCATCATCCAATCCTGATGTCCTCCTCAACCCATCACGGTCTGAGCCCGTTGAGAGAGGCAATTGGTGAAAAGCGTATGGTCCTTGGGGTGTTGAAATGGTTGTTCGATCCGATTCCGCCAGGCGGAAAGAGATCATCCTTAAGAATTGGTTACCGGCACCGCCGTCCGGTAATCGCCGGGACCACCGCCGCGTCGATGCCGGCTCATGGACCTCCCGCAAATCGGGAGAATCCTCGAGCGGTCGCCACGCTTCCTGCCTCCTGCAGTTCGGGCCGATCGTCCAGCGGGACTCTACTTCTTCTTGCGCGCAGCCGTCCGCGCATCGGCGATGGCCTGTTTGAAGCCGGCCGCATCCAGCACCCCGGGCACCCTGAATGTGCCGACAATGAACGCGGGCGTGCCTTGAAATCCGAATGCCTCGGCCTGCTCATTGTTGCGGACCAACAGGGCCTCGATGGCCGGCTTATGCGTCTCCATGTCCCCGGTCGCGCGATCGACATCGATGCCGGCGTCTCCAAGCAATTTTCGAACGACGGCTTCGCTCAGTTTCGTGCTGGCCGCGATCAAGGCCGCGTGCGCCTCGTGGTACTTGTCCTGGTATTTGGCCGCGAGAACCATCCTGGCCGCATACTGCGAAGCCCCGCCAAAGATCGGCCAGTCCTTCATCACGATGCGCAGCTGGCCGTCCTCGCTGGCGAGCTTGACCAGTACGGGAGCGACCTTCTTGCAGTAGGGACACTGGTAGTCGAAATATTCGACGATGGTGATGTCGCCCTGTGGATTGCCGATCGACGGAACATCGGGGTCACGGAGCACGCTTTCCCGGAAGGCGTCCGCGCTCTCGCTTTGTGCTCCCGGCACAAGGCTGACGAGCGCTCCAAGCGACAGCGTGAATGCGGCGATGGCGGCGATGATGGATTTCTTCATGGTGTGACCTGTTTCTGTTGAGAATTGTTCGAGGCTGCCGCGGCTTTGCCGAACGCAGCCGATACGGTCGAGGTTGAGAGAAGTTCCGGGAGGACGATGCCGTCGTGGGCCGCCGGGCCGAAGACGATGTTGAACGGAATCCCGAAGCGCCCGTGCTCGCGCATGAACCCCGCAATTTCGTCGTTGGGCCTGGTCCAGTCGGCCCGCATCGGCACGACATCCGCAGCAAGCCGTCCCGCAACCTCCTGCCTGTCGATGACGAGAGCCTTGTTGATCTTGCAGGTGATGCACCAGTCCGCCGTGACGTCGACGAAGACGGTGTGCCCGGCGTCGACCAGGGTCCGCAGCTCGTTGGTGGAGAACGTGCGCCAGGGTATTTCGGTTCGGTCCTGCGGCTGCGACCGCGGTGCGATGGCGGCAAGCACGACGGCGATGATCGCCATCGCCGCCGTCGCTACCGCCATTTTTCTCGCAACGACGCCCTTCGACAGACCGAGGACGATGAAACCCAGCGCCAGCGCAGCGCCAAGCGAAATCGCGGGCAATCGTCCGGACACTTCGCCAAGCACCAGCAACAACCATCCCGCCGTCGCCAGCAACGCTACGCCAAAGAACCCTTTGACATAGGCCAGCCAGGAGCCGGGCCGCGGGATGACTCTTGTCAGCGCGGGAAACGCCGCCACGACCAAATAAGGCGACGCCATGCCGATGCCGAGAGCAGAAAATATCGCAAATATCTCGGCGGTTCCCTGCGACAGCGCGAAACCCACGGCGGTCCCGACCAGCGGCGCCGAGCAGGGAGTTGCGAGCAGCGTCGCCACGAAGCCGCTCCAGAAGTGCGACGCCGTCGATGTCCCGCCTGCGATACCGGTGACCCTGGTGAGAAAGCCCGAGGACACCGCAAGGTGAAACAGCCCGAACTGGCTCGCTGCGAACAGGGACAGGACAATCGCCATGCCGCCCAGAAACAGCGGCTGCTGAAACTGGATTCCCCATCCGACGCTGGCGCCGGCCCACTTCATGCCGGCAAGTACGCCCGCCAGCAGCAGAAAGGACACCACGATGCCGGCGGCCGATGCTGCAAATCCCTTGCGAACCTGGTCACGATCACTGGTGCTGCCGTGAACGAACGAAAGCAGTTTCAGCGACAGCACCGGAAACACGCAAGGCATCAGGTTCAGAATGAACCCGCCGGCCAGCGCGATGCCGATCAGGGCGAGTATGCCGGCCGGAGCAACCGGCGCCAACGGCGGCGCCGACGAATCAACTCCTGCGTTTGCCAACGGCGCGGGTGACACCGCCAGCACGGCTGCATCGCCGGAAACGACAGTTGCGGTCACCGCGCGCGTGCGAAGGCTCTCGGCGGTCTCGCCGGGCAGGTTCACGATCAGGGTCGCCCGGTTGCCTTGATCGAATGTTGCGGTCGGCTTGTCACCGCTGACCGGCGGATCGCTGTCGACGAAGACATCCGGCTCGAGCAGCGGCCTGGTCGACGCGACCTCGATCCGCAGCGATGCCGGCCCGTTCAGAGACCGCTCGACCGAAACAACCGACAACACACTGGATGCGGCCAGCGGCACCCTGGAGCGCCACGCATCGATGATGGCCGGGGAATCGCCGCCGGCGCCCGGCCGGATTATGGCTGCGAGCGTGCGCTCCTCCCGAACACAGATGGTGCTGCAGGCGTAGACCGCGAGTTTCAGGCCGATCCGCGTCTCGATGGCTGGATCCCGAACCTTGATCCTGACCGGGAACAGCACTTCCCGGGTGTACCCCACCGTTTCGAATCCGAGGATCGAGAGCCTGGATGGCGCGGGCCAGTTCACTTCCGCCTCGACGATATTCGACGAGCCGGACCAATCGAATTCGGTGGGGAGGCCGGCGTCCCCGGGGGATTTCCAGTAGGTTTTCCAGCCCTGCCCAAGATTCAGACGGACCCCGATCCAGAACTCCCGGCCGCCGGCTTCGGGATCTCCCGTCACAAGGTCGGCCTTGATATCAGGCTTCCGGATATCAAGCTTCTGGGCTGCCGCTTGCGGGAAGGACTGGCCCTGGGCGGCGGCGACCGTTGACATCAAGATGAGCGCGGCCATCGCGCGGAGCCAGAAACGCATCATCGCGACACCCCCGCTCGGGTGCGGAGACTGGCCTCGATCGAGGAGGCGCCGCGCGATTCCCGTTCCGAGAGAACGACGACCCTGGACCCGACCGGCACACGGTCGAACAGATCGATCACGTCCTGATTCAAAAGCCGGATGCATCCGCTCGAGACATTCTTGCCGATGCTTTCGGGCTCGTTGGTGCCGTGAATGCGATACAGCGTGTCCTTGCCGTTCTGGAACAGGTACAGCGCGCGTGCGCCGAGCGGATTCTCGATCCCTGCGCCCATGCCTGCGCGGTATTTCTTCAGCTCAGGCTGCCGGGCGATCATGGCGGATGGCGGTGTCCATGTCGGCCACTGCGCCTTGCGGCGGATGTCCGCCGTTCCGGACCACCCAAATCCATCACGCCCCACGCCTACCCCGTAGCGCAGGGCAAAGCCGCCTTCCTGCACGAGATAGAGAAACCTGGCGTAGGGATCGACGACGATCGTGCCGGGCGGATGCGGGGTCGCGAAGCGGACGCGTTGCTTGAGGTATTTCGGGTCGATCGTTCCGGCGTCGACCGCCGGAATTTTGAACGCGCTGTCGGTAAGTGCGGGGTACTGGGGCTGCGAAGGCGGCGCATATGACGCCTGCTGCAGGGTCGCCTGATTGCAGGCTGCCAGCAGCAAGGTCAATCCGGCTGCGCAAAGCGCGCGCAGGCACGGAGGCGCCGCCGCACGGAATGCGGCTAACGGCGATGTCATGGGAAGTCTCCAAAGGGGATCTATGGTCGCAATGATGACGCCAGCGCGAAGCTGGCCTATGCGTCGATCCGCGGAGGCCGGAACTGGGGAGCGGCAAGCCACTGCACATGGAGCAGCTTGTCAGCGAACGGTACCACGCCGGCTTTGCCATGCGAGGCTTCCATGACAGTGGAAGTCGTGATCTCCAACCCAACCAGCGTTCCGACACTGCAGGACGTGCCCAGGGCGCCGGGCACCGCCCGTTGGCAGGGCCTGTCACCCTTGACCGAATGGCTCTGCAGGAAAGCCGCTGAAGCGGCCTTTGAGGGCGCGCGCGCGAAGGCGGGCTGAAGGAACGATGCAAACATCCCCAGGATACACAACAGCGCAAGCAGGGAACCCAACAAGCCGTTTGACCGGCTCGACGTTCCGCGCCTGGAGTTGATGGGGCACAAGTACATCTGCGCTTTCTGCTTCAGGCGTGCCGCAACGAGCAAGTCACCTCTGCGTGAGACCCGGGTCCGTCCGCCTCATTAGATTAGCATTACCTAATTATGCACCGAAACCCGCCCGTCGCGGGCTACACGAATCCGTCATTTGACACTTCTTTCTGTTTTGTCAAAATCGACAAATGAAGCC
>JBDRNF010000205.1:0-11332 GCA_043811435.1 Pseudomonadota bacterium | reverse complement strand
TGAGGAGCTCGTCGCGGAGCTTCGAGTTGAAGCTCTCACAATAACCATTCTCCCAGGGGCTGCCGGGCATGATGTAGGCGGTACTGGCGCCGACGGTGGTGATCCATTCACGCAAGGCCTTGGCGATGAACTCGGGGCCATTGTCGGAACGAATGTGGCCGGGGATGCCGCGCAGGATGAACAGGTCGGAGAGAACGTCGATCACGTCGACGGCCTTCAGCTTCCGGCTTATCCTGATCGCGATGCATTCCCTTGTGAACTCGTCGATCACATTGAGCATGCGGAATTTCCTTCCATTGTGGGTGCGGTCCTCGACGAAGTCGTAGGACCAGACATGGTTGGGATACTCCGGCCGAAGCCGGATGCACGAGCCGTCATTCAGCCAGAGCCGTCCACGTTTGGGTTGCTTCTGCGGAACCTTCAGCCCCTCACGCCGCCAGATCCGCTCGACCCGTTTGACGTTCACCACCCAGCCCGTTCGGTGCAACATCACCGCGATGCGGCGATACCCGTAGCGGCCATATTGGATGGCAAGCGCGATGATGTCGGCGGTCAAAGCCGCTTCATCATCCGGTGTCGTTGGAACCTTGCGCTGCGTGGAGCGGTGCTGACCGAGGACCCGGCACGCCCGTCGTTCGGGAACGCCGAGCTCAGCGACAACATGATCCACGCAGGCACGGCGACGCGCGGGGCTTAGAAGTTTCCCCGCGCAGCTTCCGCCAGGATCATCTTGTCCAGCGTCAGGTCGGAGACGGCGCGCCGAAGACGCGAGTTCTCCGTTTCAAGCTCCTTCAGCCGCTTGACCTGATCGCCCTTCAGGCCTCCGTATTCCGACCGCCAGCGATAATATGTTACTTCCGTCACACCTATCGATCGGATGGCGTCAGCGACCGATCTGCCCTGCGAAGACAGAACATCAACCTGCCGCAGCTTCGTGACGATCTCTTCCGCACTGTGTCTCTTTCTCGGCATTTCTTAAGTCCTCCATCGGCCCAAAAGCCATACATCAGGGAGGACCACTTCTCAGGGGGCACACCAATGTTGAACCAGTCGATGATGTGGGCCGTCGACTTCGGCATGGCGCGGGCAGCCGTTTCAGGATTAGGCGCCGTCCGAGATAACCGTCACATCGCCAAAGCCGCGATATCCGACTTCCCCAAGGGCAAGAAGCGTGCGATCGCGGATTGCATGCTGACCGGTGCTGCCGGAGACGAAGTACGTCCACCGGGTTCGCCCGCGGCCGCATCTGGCCACAACGGGTTCGAAGTTTCGCGGCGAGTTGCGCTCGGCGCTGCGAACATGAGCGGTATCGATGCTGAGACGAATTCCTTGCGCCGGTCCCCGGAAAGCTGCATCTCGAGCTGGCGACGGTCATCCGCTTGAGATCTCGCCCTCCATGTTTCCTGCCTAGTCTGGTCGTCGAACCGTTCGCCCGTCCTGATGGTCCGCTTGCGCACGGTCGCGTAGGATTCGGTCGGTTCGATCGGCAGGAACTCGGCCAGCACCTTGGCCGCCTGTCGGTAGGGCATCATGCTTCCCAAACGGGCAGTCAGCTCATCGGTTCGGGTGTCGCCCGATCGGGGCAGATCTCGCTCAGCGGCGCGAAGGCGCCGTCCATGCCCGGGTAGCAGTTCCGGCACAGCATCCAGCGAGGATTGTGAACCTTCACCGTGCTGAAGGCGGTTCGGATCCGCGTGATGTGTGGTCCTTGACCGGCCGGAACGTGTGGCAGTCCGGACAGACCCTACGGAAGAGGGAGTAGGTCTCCGCCTCGTGGCTCACTACTGCGCTTTGCAGCGTCGCCGTGATCTCCTTGCCATCGTCGATCGACAAGCCGATTTCGGCGTCGAACAGGCGTTCCGAGCACTTGGTGATCCTCATTTCCCGTCGGCAAACGTCGCCGAACTCGTTCTTCCCCTCGATCGTGATCGTCCATTCCACCGCCATCGTTTTGTCTCCGAACAAAACCATGCTGATGGACTGCTCAGGCCTAACAACCCGTGTTCGACCCCAGAGAAGTTACCGGTCTCGCCACTAGTGATACTTGATCGGGAATAACGACTAAGCGGCGATCGGAAACGCGCTGTCGAGGATGACGCGGTTTCGGCCGAGCCGCTTGGCTGCGTAGAGGCAGGCATCCGCCTTGCGCATCAGGTCGGAGATCGACGCCTCGGAAAACATACCCGTCGTTCCCCCGATGCTGACCGTCAGTGTGTGCGTTTTACCCTCGGCCAACGCCAGTGCCGCGTTCTCGACTTCCTCGCGAATTCGTTCGGCGACATGAGCGGCCTCGTCGCTACCGGCCCCCATCAGGATCGCGCCGAACTCTTCGCCGCCGATCCGGCCGACGATGTCTTCCTGCCGCACCGCTCGGCAAATCGCGCGCGAAATTTTTAGCAGTGCCTGGTCGCCACGGAGATGGCCGTACGAGTCGTTGATCTTCTTGAAATTGTCGGCGTCAATGATCAGAAGGGTGCCGGTATCCGTCCCACGCCGCATCGTCTCCAGCCTTTCAAGGAAGGTCTCGCGGTTGAGCGTTCCGGTCATCTGGTCAATTCTCGATCGCTCTGCAAGCTCAGCGTGGGCAAGCGTGAGAGCTCGGTGTGCCGCAGCGAGCTTTTCGCCCTGCCAGAAGATGAAACCGCCAACCGGCATGCAGATGACGGTCGGGATCAGCGCGCAATTAACCAGAATCAGCGCATCGATCGGCATCCCGAACGCAGCCCTGCTGGAGAACGAAATCGAGTAGGTCACGATGATTGCAAGCAGGGTTGTCATACCTGCTTTGGCCAGAATTTTCTTCCTCGTGCTTCCCATTGGGAATTGATGCCAGACCGTGCTGAAATAGCGATTAAGGCGATGCGTAAAAATCAAACGAACCAGGAAATTTGTAAGCAGGCGCTTTGATAGGTCCCCCTCGCGCGCGACCGAGCCGAGGAACAGACCGCGCAGCATGTTCTACCGCGCGACCGGGGTTGCCGGTCGGGATCGCAAACGGATGCGCCTCCCGACATCGATCAGACCCTCGTCGTGGAGAACAGACGATCGATCTCTTCAAGACTGCCCAATTCAGGCAGTACCTGCAAGGCATCGGCAAAATCCTCGTCTTCCGTGTAGACCGACGGGGTCACGATCACCGATAGGCCCTCTGCGCGCGCGGACAGGAGGCCGTTGCGGCTGTCTTCGAATGCAAGTGCGCGGTCGGGCGTCAGGCCGAGCCGGTTGAGCGCGAGCGCGTAGATATCGGGCGCGGGTTTCTTCGCAGCGACTTCATCGCCGCTGGCGATCACCTCGAATGCCGCTTCAGCCGATGTGCCCCAGACCGCCCACGCCAACGCCTCGATGTTGGGGCGGCTAGTGGTGGTAGCGATTGCCAACCGTCGCCGGGCTGCGCGGGCCTGATCCAACAGTGCCTGAACCCCGGGGCGTAGGACGATTCCGCCCGCCGCCATCAAGGCGGTTTAGCGCGCCGTCTTGGCCACGTGCAGCGCCGGAATGTCGACCAAGGCAGGATCGACCCTAGTCGTGGCCATGTGGGCCGCGATGCGTTCCTTGCCTCCGGTGGTCTTGAGCAGGTGCTTGTAATCGTCGCGGCTCCAGCACCAGTTGAGCCCCCACTCGGCAAAGGTCTCGTTGAAGGCGCGGCGATGCAGCTCTTCGGTCTCGGCCAGCGTGCCATCGACGTCGAAGATCAGCGCCTCAAGCACGGGCGGCCTCGGCGGCGGCGCGGATAGCGCGGATGTTGTCGCGATAGGCTCGCGGATCGTCCGCCGACCCGCCCTTAAACACGGCCGATCCCGCGACAAGCACATCGGCCCCCGCGGCTGCCACCAGTGGCGCTGTCTCTGGCGTCACGCCGCCGTCGACCTGGATATGGATCGGGCGGTCGCCGATCATCGCACGGATTTTTCGGATCTTCTCCACACCAGACGCGATGAACCGCTGCCCGCCGAAACCGGGGTTCACAGTCATCACCAGCACCATGTCGGCGAGGTCCAGCACGTCGGCCACGGCCTCAGCCGGAGTTCCGGGGTTCAGGACGACGCCGGCCTTGACGCCATGCGCCTTGATCGCCTGCAGTGTACGGTGGATATGCGGCCCAGCCTCGACATGGGCCGCGATCATGTCGGCGCCGGCCTCGGCATAGGCCCCGATATAGGGATCGACCGGGGCAATCATCAGGTGCACGTCCATGAAGGTCTTGACATGCGGGCGGAAAGCCTTGACGGCTGGCGGGCCGAAGGTGAGGTTCGGCACGAAATGGCCATCCATCACATCGACATGGATCCAGTCTGCGCCCTGCGCCTCGATGGCCCGAATCTCCTGTCCGAAATTGGCGAAATCGGCTGCCAGGATCGACGGCGTGATCTTGATGGAACGGTCGAATGTCATGGCGGGTTTCCTGATCGGAACAGGCACGCGTGATCGGCGCGCGCCCTTGGTGTTTACGCAGCGAAATCGATCCGAAGCGCCTTGCGCCAATGGGGATAAAGCGCGTCGGCATTGTTCGAGAAGCTTTCGAAGGCGCGGGCGAACTCTTTGTGGTCCTTGGCGAATTCCAGAGGGTCGGCACCGGCCTTCCAGCACTGCTCGGCCTGGCGGAGCGAGGTCGCTCCCGCCGCCGCGCCGTCGATATGACCGAACGCACCGCCGCCGGCCGTCAGGATTAAGTTGGAATGGCCGAGATTGGCGAAGAAGCCCGGCATCCGCAGCGCGTTCATTCCGCCGGAGATGATCGGCGTTGTCGGATTCATCCCCAGCCATTCCCGGTGGAAATAGGGCCCATCGACGCTGTCCCTGGTAATCATGTGCGCGATGATGGTGTCATCGGCCGCCCCTTCCATCTTGCCGTATCCCATGGTGCCGACGTGGATGCCCGAGGCGCCCTGCAGCCGTGCCATCTTGGCCAGCACAAACGCGGTATAGCCGCGTTTGGCGCTGGGGCTCGTGACCGCGCCGTGGCCGGCACCTATGCAGTTTCGGTGCCCCGATAGATTTGCGCTTTCTAAAAATCGACGCGGGGCGTGTCCGGTATCTGGTGCTCGAACAGCAGCCAGAAGGGCGATCCCCGGGTTTCGGCATACCAGCGCTCGAAACCGGTCAGGGCCTCGGGGACGTTGTTGGCAGATTCCTCTTCGTCCGGAGCCCGGAATACCGCCAGCACAACCTGACCGAAACGCGTCATCACCTCCGAACGCGCTTCGCTGTCGGAATTCCAGCCGAGTCGCGTGCGCAGCGTGGCGAGGGCGCTGGCGACGGCTATCTCTTCGCTTTCGGCCGATGCCATGGCCCCGGCGATCGCCTGCATGAGATTGAACCGCCTGAAGGCGAAGGCGCGCTCTTTTTCGAGCGCCTCGATCCGGACTGCAGCTTCCCGCCGGAAGCGGCCTTCGGCGACCTTGGCGGCCTCGGCCGCTGTCTTGAGCTCAACGAGAAAGCGGGTTGTCACCGTCATCGTGCCTTTGCGAGAGTGGCGGAAGAGAGTGGGAGTCGAACCCACCAAGGACCGGCTCGCGGCCCCTCCCGGATTTGAAGTCCGGACGCCCCACCGGGGACGATGCTCCTCCCGAAGCTTCCGCTATTGCCGGTTCGCTATCGGCCGCCGAGCGAAACAGATCCCGTCGATGCCTGTTGACGAGCCGCAGGTCGCCGCGTCGCAGAGTGACGCCATGCCTATCGAGAAATTCAAGGATCTGGATGGCAACCTTGCGTCCGCTGCCTGCACGATCGCGAAACTGGGCGGCGTTAAACCGCCCGCCCGGCTCGGCCGCCGTCAGATCGTCGACGATTTCGACAATCTCGACCAATGTCGGGCGCAGGAAGAAACGATCATGGGCGACTTCGTACACTTTCCCGATGCGGCCGGTCAGTTTCAGGATCCGGCGGATTTCCGTTTCCGGCTTCGCCAACGTATCGGCGATATCGCGGACTCTCGGCGGGTGATATCGCGTCGGGCCGCCGATGAGACGCTCGATTTGCAGCCACGGCGCCTCGTCCTGCGGTGTCAGACGGACTTCATGGCCGGGCAGCCGCACCCAGGCGCCGTCAAGGGCGAGCTTGCTGGCGCGCGCCAGCATTCGCAGAGCGGCTGCAAACATCGGCGCTGGAAGTCGCGGGTCGAGCTGAAGGCGCAATCTCTCCATGCCGATGCCCGGCAGATCCGGATTGTCCGCGTGAAAGGTCTTCAAGTTCGCGGCCAGGCCGAGTCTGAATTGCATCCAGCGCGCTTGCGAAAGAACGAACAGCGTTTTCCTGACGGGAACGCAGGCCAGTCCGAGGCAGTCGACCAGTCTCTCCGTCTCGTCGCTGCCGAGGGTCCGGTCGCGCGCGAAAGCGCCAAGGTCAAGGTAATGGGGCGGCGCGTCGAGCAGTGCGGTGACAGCCGCCTCGGGATCCGGGACGGCATATGCTTCGAGCTGGACAAGCCGTTCCGGCGTGCGGCGCTTGCGGCTCGGCGCCCTCAGATCGATCAGGCGTCCGCCGCCGATGGTCCGCTGCGCCGAGGTGTCGCGCACCACATAGGCGTCGCCCGCGGCAGCCGCGATCGGATTGTCCAGCACCAATTGAACCTTGGCGACGCCGCCGGGCCTGACCGGCTCGTCACTGAGGAGCACGATCCTTGCCCCAACCTCGGCCGCGGCGTGGTGGAGGCGTACCGGGAACCACTGGCCGATCGGCTTGGGCTCTCCTTGCAAGACGCGCAGCCTTGCGTCGATCCGGTCCGTCGGCGCGTGAAGTTCCGGGTCGAGTATGACGTCGCCGCGCCGGATCGCCTCCTTGCCGATGCCTTCACCCGCCAGGTTGAGCGCGCAACGGTCTCCTGTCCGCCCGCGCTCAGCCAGCCGGTTCTGGGCGTGGATCGAGCGAACGCGCGCGGGCAATCCCGATGGGCTCACCACGATGCCGTCGCCGATACCGACCGAACCTGAAAGGACCGTGCCGGTCACGACCGTACCAATGCCGTGCAGCGTGAAGCATCGGTCCACCGCCAATCTGAAGCCTCCCGAAGCGCCGCGACCGGCAAAGCGCGACGCCTCCTCGAACAAGAGGTTGCGAAGATCGTCGATGCCCTCGCCAGTGAGAGCCGAGGCCGGGATTATTTCGGCCCCGGCAAGGGCGGTGTCCACCAGCGCGGCACGGATGTCCGCCTGAACGGCGGCGTATCGTGCTGGGGCCATCAAGTCGGATTTGGTGAGCACCACGGCGCCATGCTTGATGCCGAGCAGATCGATGATTGCGAGATGCTCGCGCGTTTGCGGCATGACACCGTCATCGGCGGCTACGACAAGCAGCACATAGTCGATGCCACTGGCGCCGGCGAGCATCGTATGAACGAACCGTTCGTGCCCCGGAACATCGATGAAGCCGATGACATCCCCGCTCGGTGCCGGCAGATAGGCAAAGCCGAGATCGATGGTCATGCCCCACGTCTTTTCCTCCTGCAGACGGTCGGTGTCGACGCCGGTCAGTGCGCGCACCAGCGCGGTCTTGCCATGGTCGACATGACCCGCCGTGCCGACGATCATGATCCGCTCCCCGTCAATGGTGCCGCGGCACGACGTTCGGCCTCGGCGGTCTCGTCAGGGGCGAGGCCGGCACGCGAGGCCGGCAGATACCGTTCGGCGAGCGTGCTGCCTGCTGCGCTCGCACGCAGGAGCCAGGCATACCCCTCGATCGCGTCGGCCGCCGCGCCCGCTCCCAGATGGTAGGCGGCGCCCAGCATGGCCTGCCCGTCCGCGTCCCCGCGCAAGGCGGCGCGGCGCCACCAGCGGACCGCCTCAGTCGGATCGCGCGGCACACCGAGCGCGTTGTGATGGAGCATGCCGAGCCGCGTCATCGCCGATGCGATCCCCTGTTCGGCGGCTGCAGTCGCCCAGCGCCGCGCCTCTGCGGGATCAGGCTCGACCACCTCGCCTTCGAGCAGCATCCAGCTCAGCATGTCCTGCGCCGGTCCGTCGCCCTGCTCAGCGGCTGCTCGGTAGAGCTTGGCTGCGCGGCCGTAGTCCTGCGCGACGCCCTCGCCGCGGAAATAGAGCGACGCCAGGCTCCGCTGCCCGACGGCGTCGCCGGCCTCGGCGGAGAGCGCCAGCCAGCGGAAGGCGAGGTCGCGGTCACGCTCGACGCCAAACCCTTCTGCGAAGCAGGCGCCGATATTGTTCTGCGCACGCGCGACCCCAGCATGAGCCAGCGGCTCCCATATGCCTAAGGCCGCCGCATAGTCACCGCGCCTGGCCGCTTCCAAGGCCTTTGCCAGGCGTTCGGCGACCGGCACTTCGGCCGGCCGGGGCATTTCGGCCGGCCGGCGCGCGAGGCTCTCAAACCAGCGCATCGGCCCCTCCCGGATCGAAGCCGGCGAGATTTGCACGGAAGCCCGCTTCGTCTTCGAGGCAGCGCAGATCGAGCACAAGCGCCCGGTTCTCGATGCGCCCTATCACAGGAACGCGCAGCCGACGCAATGCCGCAGCAAGCGCTTCCAGCGCCTTCCCGCCGCCCGACTTTGCCCGCAGAGCAAGACCGGCGCTGGATATCGTCTCAAGCGGCAGGGCACCCGATCCGACCTGACTGCGGCATTCCACCGTCTCCACGACGAAAGCCTCACCCAGAGCATCGGCAACCTTGGGGGCAAGGCGCTCCGCCTGGGCTGCGATCTCGGCCGAGGGGCGCGCCAGCAATCTCAGCGTCGGCAGTCTCTCCGCCAGGCGATCAGGGTCGCGGTAGAGCTTCAACGTCGCTTCCAGCGCGGCGAGCCGAACCTTGTCGACCCGGAGCGCCCGCTTCATCGGGTTGCGGCTGATCGCGGCGAGCAGCGCTTTGCTGCCGACGATAAAGCCCACCTGGGGCCCGCCGAGCAGCTTGTCGCCGGAAAAGGTGACCAGGTCCGCGCCGTCGGCAATCGCCTCGCGAACGGTTGGCTCATGCTTGAGGCCATGGGCAGCAAGATCGAAAAGCGTGCCGGAGCCGAGGTCGTGGACAAGGGGCACGCCCTGCGCCTTGGCAATGGAAGCCAGTTCGCGTGCACCCACCTCGGCCGTGAACCCCTCGACGCGGTAGTTCGAGGTGTGCACCTTGAGGACCAGTCCGGTCTCCTGGCCGATCGCCGCGACATAGTCCTTCGGATGCGTGCGGTTGGTGGTTCCGACCTCGACCACCTTGGCGCCGGCGCGAGCCATAATCTCGGGCATCCTGAACGAGCCGCCGATCTCGATCAGCTCGCCGCGCGAGACTATCGCCTCGCGGCCGAGCGCCAGCGTGTTGAGGACAAGAAGGACAGCCGCCGCATTGTTGTTGACCACAATTGCATCTTCCGCTCCCGTCAGTTCGCAAACGAGCGAACGCAGATGATCGTCCCGCTCGCCGCGCTTGCCCGTGTCGAGATCGAATTCGAGAGCGACCGCTTCGCGCATCGCAGCGCGCACTGCCTCGATCGCCTCCTCGGCGAGCGGCGCCCGGCCGAGATTGGTGTGCAGCACGGTGCCGGTCAGGTTGAAGACCGGACGCAGGGAAGGACGTTCGGCCGCCTTGAGTTGTTCAACCGCGTCGGCGGCGATGTCGCAGGCCTCCGGCACAGCGGCTCCGCCACGGCAGGCCTCCCGCGCTGCGGCAAGGGCTGCGCGGACAGCCGCCGTCGCGACTTGCCGGCCAAAGCGCTGGATCGCCGTGAACCCAAGCGGCGTCTTCAATACCTGATCGACAGATGGAAGCTCGCGCAGGCGACGTGCGGGCAAAGCGGTCATCGCGTCCTCAGTAGCCGATAAGGAATGGGTTGAACGATCCGTGGCGGTAGCCGCTCTCGCGGACGAGCAGGTCCAAGCCGAGCGTCGCCACGTCATCGGCAACCGGATCGAGGTTCGGATCCTTGTGCTGATGCAGGATTTTCACGTAGCAGCCGCATGAATCGCAGGTCTCGGCCTTTACCGTGCCGGATCCCCCTTCGACTTCCAGATAGCCTATCCCCTTGGTCGAGCCGCACAGGGTGCATTTGATGCGCACATAGTTCCAGAGCGTCCCGCAGAGCGAGCATGCACAGAACCTTGCCCCGTCGGAGCCCTGCCAACCGACGATCATCGAGGACACCGGCGGCCCGCCGCAGACGGGACATGCGCCGTCACCTACCGGAACCAGCGTGGAGGCGTCCAGGCAAGCAGCAAGACGCGCGAAATGAAGCTGCAGTGCCGCCGCGACATAAACATGCTCGGCCAATGCGTCAGCCGCGATTGCATCGGCGAACACGTTGCGCACCATGGCATCGCGCTCTGGAGGCGCGGTCAGCTTCAGTCGGTCGAGCGCATCCGCCGCGGCCCAGGGCTTCTCGATGGCCGAAGCCGCCAGCATCAGGCGGTCGAGCGTCTCGACGAGCGCCTGAGGGGCGAATTTGTCACGAGCGAGCGGAGGCATCCCGAAAGCGTGCGCCCGTTCGCGCACCTCCATTTCCGGCAGATCCGGATCGGACAGGCCGTCCTGTATGCCGTTCTGGACATCGGCGAGAGCAGCGAGGAAGCGGAGATAAGGACCGAGTTCATGGGTTTCGGCCAGTACATTCAGTCTCTGGGCGCGCCGAACGAACAGAAGCGTCGGATCAGGCAGACGGACGAAAGGCGGCGCCGAGACTTCGCCGATGGCGGTGGGATCGATATCCGACGGAGCGATCTGCCTTGGCATATTCACCTCACGAACCACACGGGCCACGTGGTTGGCTGACTAAAGCGCGTTCGCGCTGATGTGATTCATGCGACGCGCTTTAAGTTCTTGCTTTTGTGCATGTCGTTGTCCCAAAACCGCTACGCACTTTTGGGCGACATGCATTAGCGCCCGCTCATTCAGCGGGCTTCGATCCCGATCTTCCGCCCGGTTTCGTAACAAGTTCCCGCAACCATTTGCGATGATGCCGCCAGGCCCAGCCGCCCGTCACCGAACCGCGTATCATGGCGGGAATCGTGCCTCGCACCCAGAAGGCCGAATAGAAGTGGATGATCCAGACGCCGATGATCGCAACGGCCGCGATGGCATGAATGAGGAGCGCCACCCGCTGTTGACCGACCGTCGTGTAGGCGGAGAAGTACTGCTCCCAGACGACCAGACCGCTCGATATCAGGATAACGATCAGGATCGACATTGCCCAGAATACGAATTTCTGGCCGGCATTATACTTGCCGATAGACCGTACGCCTCCGAGGAGGGCCGCCTTGCCGGAGCGTTGGTGTGTGGATCATTTTTTAGGTGTTTGTCGAATAGGCAGGCGAGATCGCCAACGACATGATCGTCGCCTGATGCCCCATAAACACAATGCCAGCCCGCGTCACCGGATCCCGAAGATGAAATTCCAGGTGACAAA
>JBDRNF010000204.1:0-3269 GCA_043811435.1 Pseudomonadota bacterium | reverse complement strand
AGCCGACCCTCCCCCTCCAGGGGAGGGTAAGAAGAATCCAGGTTTCGATTTTCAACTCAGCGACGTTTCTTCCCGCCGCACCGACGACGACGGCACCAGCACCGGCTGCAGCGCCGGGATCAGCCGTGTGCGCTCGCGGTGGGCCGGGATCGCACGATAGACCTGCTTGGTCGCTTCCACGATATGCACGCCGGCGAACGGCAGCGACAGCGCCGCGCCGACGCGCTCCCATGCCATCGCCGAGCGCAGGAACCAGCCGCCGGCAACCGGCGGCACGAACAGCGCCTCGCCCCAGGAGGCCGGCGTGAACCAGGTCTGCCGCAGCAACTGCGTGATCTGCGAGCGTGAATAGGGCCGGCCGTGACCGAACGGCGTGTTGTCGGTGCGGGTCCACACCCCGCGCCGGTTCGGGATCACCGCCATCAACCGACCCGATGGCGCCAGCACCCGCCACACCTCGCGCAGCAACCCCTCGGGATCGTCGGACATTTCCAGCGCATGGACCATGAGGATGCGGTCAACCGCGGCATCCGGCAGCGGCAGCGAGAATTCGTCGACCAGGGTGGCCAGCGTCGGCCGCGCCGTCGGCCATTTCAGCACGCCCTGCGCCGCCGGCATAAAGGCGATGCAGCGCTCGGAGTCCTCACGGAACAATCCGAGATAGGGCGTCGGATAGCCGAGGCCGAGCACGCGCTGGCCCTGCGCGTCCGGCCAGCGGGCATGAATGCCGCGATTGATCAGCCGCCGCGCCACGATGCCGAGGCGCTGCGAATAGAAGTTGCGGAGGTCGATGACGTCGATGGTCATTTCCCTCAATCTAGCACGCCGCCGGCCGGCGCGGCGCGCAGAATAATGGCATTGCCTGCGCAGCCTTAACGCCATATTTCATGCCCGTATGCGGCGGTACCGGGGCCTTCATTGCACCGGCTGACGCCGCGCTTAATCACGGAGATATCATGGCCGCCGAGATTCGCCTGTTCACCTGCCTCACCGATAATTTCGGCTATCTGATCCACGACCCCGCGACCGGGGCCACCGCCTCGATCGACGCGCCGGAGGCCGCTCCCGTCATCAGGGCGCTGGAGCGCGAGGGCTGGACGCTGACGGATATCCTGATCACCCACCATCACGGCGACCATGTCGGCGGCGTCGCCGAGCTGAAGCAGAAATACAATTGCCGCGTGGTCGGCCCGCACGACAAGTCCACCAAAATCGCCAATGTCGATTTGCGCGCCGCCCAGGGCGACGTGGTGAAGGTGGGAAGCCTGCTGGCGCGGGTGCTGGAAACCCCGGGCCATACGCTCGACCACATCGCTTACGTGTTCGACGGCGAGAAGACGCTGTTCGCCGCCGACACGCTGTTCTCGATCGGTTGCGGCCGGGTGTTCGAGGGCGACTATCCGATGATGTGGGACTCGCTGTTGAAGCTGCGCGCGCTGCCCGACGATTTCAAACTCTATTGCGGCCATGAATACACCGCCGCCAACGTCAAATTCGCGCTCACGGTCGAACCCGACAACGCCGACCTGAAGGCGCGCGCCGAACAGGTGACGCGGCTGCGCGCGGAGAACAAGCCGACGGTCCCGACGCTGCTGGGCGACGAGAAGAAGGCCAACGTGTTCCTGCGCGCCGACGAGCCGTCGGTGGCGGCCAGCTTGCGGATGAAGGGCGCCGATGCGGCCGCCGTGTTCGGCGAGTTGCGCGAGCGCAAGAACAAGTCCTGATGGCTGCAATGCCGACCGCTGCCGAGATCATCGCGCGGCTCGACTTGAAGCCGCATCCGGAAGGCGGGCATTATCGCGAGACCTTTCGCGATTCGCGCACGGACGCCGGCGGGCGCTCCCTATCGACCTCGATCTATTTCCTGCTGGCGCGCGGCGAGCGCTCGCACTGGCATCGCATCGACGCGGTGGAGATGTGGCACTACTACGCAGGCGACGCGCTGAACCTGCGGATGGCCGACGAGGACGGCCAGCGCAGCGTCAGGCTCGGACCCGATCTCGCCGCCGGCGAAATGCCGCAGGCGATCGTGCCGCCGCAGGCGTGGCAATCCGCCGAAAGCAGCGGCGACTGGACGCTGGTCGGATGCACCGTCGCGCCGGGCTTTGAATTCGCGAAATTTGAATTGGCGCCGAACGGCTGGGAGCCGGCACCGCAAACACCGCCGTCATCCTGAGGCGCGCGCCCTCTTGGCGCGCCTCGAAGGATGCGAAGAAGAGTGCAAACGGCCCATCCTTCGAGGCTCGCCGAAGAGGCTCGCACCTCAGGATGACGGCGTGACTCGCTTCCGGAACATATCCCTCGCCGCGATCAGGCCGCCGCCGGCGATCAACACCGCCGCGATCGCGATGTTCGCGCTCGGCCTGGCAAAACCCGCCAGAATCAAAAACGCGGTCGAGAGCAGCGGCGTGGCGTAGGAGGCCGCGCCGAGCACGCGGATGTCGCCACGCTTCATGCCGACGTCCCAGGCAAAGAACGCGGCCCCGACCGGACCGACGCCGAGCGCTGCGACCGCGAGCCACTGCGCCAACGTGTCGGGCCACACCGTGGTTTCGACCAGCCCGTGCACAAGCGCGGCGAGCAGCGCCGTTGCCAAACAAAAGCCGGCGACCGCATCGGTCGGCACCGCCTTGAGTCTGCGCGACATCACCGAATAGGCCGCCCACACGAAGGCCGCCACGAATGCCGCGAGCAGGCCGGGCAACTGGCCCATTTCGAAGCTGGCGCCGCTGCCGATGAACAACAGCACCGTGCCGGCCAGCCCGAGCAAGGCGCCGACGATATGGTGCGGCAGCAGCCGCTCGCCGGGGAGCAGCGACGAGAACAGCACGATCAGCAACGGCCAGAGATAATTCAGCAGCCCTGCCTCGGCGGGGGGCGCAAAGCGCAGCGCCAGGAAATACAGCGCGTGATAGCCGAACAGGCCGCCGACCCCGACGATCCAGGCGGTCAGCGGCTGCTTCAGGGCGCCGAAGGCGGCGGGGCGAAAGAGGAAACTGGCGAACGCCGCCGCGGCCCCGATCGCGAACGTCATCGCCGCCAGCTGAAACGCCGGGATTTTTCCGGTCGCAACCGTCAGCGCCGACAATAGCGACCACATCAGGATCGCGGTCAGTCCGATCAAGGTGGCGGTGCGGGGGGTCATGAAGTTCGTCATTGCGAGCGAAGCGCAATGATATGAGGCAGGTGGTTCATCATAATAGGCCGTCATCGCCCGGCTTGACCGGGCGACCCAGTACGCCGCGGCCTCTCGGGTCTGTCTCAGACGC
>JBDRNF010000203.1:0-75527 GCA_043811435.1 Pseudomonadota bacterium | reverse complement strand
ACCCATCTGAAACATCAACCATTGAACCACTTCCATTCGTGCTCGCGGCTCTGCAGGAAGCAACTTGCCGGTCTTTTCTGCAAGGTAGAGAAGGATCGCCCCCGTTTCGAAAATTGGAAGCGCTTGTCCTCCAGGTCCATCGTGATCGACGATCGCCGGGATCTTGTTGTTCGGGCTGATCTTGAGAAACTCCGCGCCGAATTGATCGCCCTTGGTGATGTCAATCGGTAAAACCCGATAATGCAGGCCGATTTCGGCCAGCATTATCGTGACTTTGTATCCATTCGGCGTGGTCCAAAAGTAGAGATCGATCATGTACGAACTTCCCGTGAAACAGCCGAATGGATAGTGTTGTGCGAACTAAGCCTTCGGCTTGTCGAACAGAATGCCCGGGTTGAGGACCCATTTCGGATCAACCTCGCGCTTGCTGGCTTGCATCATCCGGATGAAGCCCGGATCGATTTCCTTGTCATACCAAGGACGGAAACTGCGTCCGACGGCATGATGGTGCGTAATGGTGGCGCCGAGTTCCAGAAGGGCGTCGGAAGCAACCTTGTTCAACGCTGCATAATGCTCGATGTTCTTCTCGTGAGAAGACGGAGCCATGATCGAGTAGTATGGCGCCGGCCCGTCCGGATAAAGGAACGAGAAGCGACGGCAGACAATGCCTCCACCGCAAATTTTCTTCTCCGCCTCAGCCACCCGCCGCATGACTTCGGTGTCGAGCGCTTCGAACTTGTCCCAAGTATAGGCCGTTTCGAAGGTGAAGCTGACGATACCCATCGCCGCACGAACGTGCATGAGATAAGGCAGATAGCGGAACTGATTACGCCAGCTGCCCTGCGCGCCCGAGCGACTGGTTTCGAGGGCATCGGTGCCCGTGCCCGCCTTCTGCTTCACCGTGCCGCCGAAGTCCCGGCAGATTTCCAGAGAGCGATCCAGCCATGCATCGACCGGATGATCGGCCGACTCATAACCGATCAGCAGCATTGATTCGGTGCCGTCGCCAGCCCCATAGAAGAACGCGTCCTTCTCATCGAGGTAGCGGCAGTTTGCGGGATAAAGCCCAGCCTGGGTGATCTGCCGAACGGCCTTCGCACCCTCGTAGAAGGTCTTGAATGACACCGAGGCGTTCGCGCGGAACTTCACCCGGCCCTGCAGCCGCATCCACGCTTCGGTGATGATGCCAAGCGTACCTTCCGAGCCGATGAAGGCGCGATCGGGGCTCGGGCCGGCACCAGAGGCCGGCAGCCGACGGTTTGTGATCGTGCCGGTCGGCGTGACGACGCGCAGGCTTTCCACCATGTCGTCGATATGCGTCAGATGCGTCGCGTAGTGACCGGACGAACGTGTCGCGATCCATCCGCCGAGGGTCGAGAATTCCCAGGACTGCGGAATGTGCCGCAGCGTGAAACCATGCGGCTTCAACTGCTCCTCGAGCGAAGGACCGAACGTACCACCCTGGATTCGAGCCGCGCGCGAGATCGGATCGACTTCCAGAACGCGATTGAGGTTCTCGAGGTCGATCGTGACCACGCCCTTGTAGCTGCTATCATCCGGCGGATTGATACCGCCCGTGACACTCGATCCGCCGCCGAAAGGCACGGCCGCGTAGCCATTTTCACCGCACCAGTCGAGAACGGCCGCAATGTCCTTTTCGTCGCGAGGATAAGCCACGACATCTGGCGGATTCGGATACTTGCGCTTGTAGATCATCGCCAGGTCGCGGAAGCTCTTGCCGTAGGTGTGAGCAACGCGATCCCACTTTTCCGTCGTGCAGAAACTCGCAAGCGACGCCGGCGGCTTGATGCGCGGGGCACGGATCTCAATCTCGTCAAGGGTCGGATCCGGGAGAATCGTGAAATCGCTCATCCCGAGACGCTTCGCGACTCGCTCGTGCATCGACGTCACTTCGGACTCAGGAATGTCCTGGCCTTCGTAACCCCAGCTCCAGAACTTCCTTCGCTGCCCTTTTGGCGTACTCATGGGTGCATTCATTGCTTCGCTCCTTGCTCCTCGCTCGTGTTGAACCGGAAAGCCAGCCCGACCTGATTCATCTGACCTATACCCGAACGAGGAATCGCCGGTAACCTACTGGCCCTTCCAAATTGGTATTACCAATAAGCTCCCGACCACGCTCTTTGTCAAGCGCATCTTCAAGCGCTAATCGAGAATTTCTTCATGGCCCACAGGCCCTCATCGCAACGTCCGGGCTCCATTCCGCCGATGCGGACGTAGTCAAGCGAGCCCGCAAGGGATCTTCGGAATTCGATTTTGCGCGAGAAACTCGCGAAGCCGGGCGATGGCTGCGTGGCTTAGCCGTTCATTTGGGTAATGAACTTGGTGTTCAAGTAGGCCTCCATGGCCTCTATTCCACCCTCCGAGCCATAGCCGGAGTCCTTGATCCCTCCAAACGGGGTTTCAGGCAGCGCAAGACCATGATGGTTTATCGACATCATTCCGCTTTCGACCCCCGTGCTGACGGCGCCAATGACGGCCGCCGATTTGGTGTAGGCATAGGCGGCGAGGCCAAACGGAAGGCGATTAGCCTCTGCTATGGCCTCATCGAGATCGGAGAAGGCGCTGATCGGAGCGACGGGACCAAACGGCTCCTCGTTCATGATGCGCGCGTTCAGCGGGACATCCGTGAGCACGGTCGGCTCGAAGAAGAATCCCTCGTTTCCTATTCGCTTTCCACCGGCTCTGATGCGGCCGCCGCGCGATGAGGCGTCGGCGATCAGAGCCTCCATCGCCTCAATCCGGCGATGATTGGCCAGCGGACCCATCTGGCTCGCGGCGTCAAGACCGTTGCCGACAACCAGATTCTTTGCAGCCGATGTGAAGTGGTCGACAAATTCCTCGTAGACGCTCTTGTGCACGATGAAACGCGTAGGCGAGACACAAACCTGACCGGCGTTCCTGAACTTCGCCGCGGACAGCAGCCTGGCCGACTCTTTCACGTCCGCATCGCCGAATACGAGCGCCGGCGCGTGCCCTCCCAATTCCATCGTCACACGCTTCATATGGCTTCCTGCCAGAGCAGCGAGCTGCTTGCCGACCTGGGTCGATCCCGTGAATGAAATCTTGCGAATGAACGGGTGGGCGATCAGATACGAGGATACTTCGGCGGGCACGCCGAAGACCAGATTGAGCACGCCCGATGGGAGAGCGGCGTCGGCGTAGGCCTGAACCAGGGCGGCGCAACTGGCCGGCGTTTCTTCGGGTCCCTTGAGAATCACGGAGCAGCCCGCAGCGATTGCAGCCGATATCTTGCGGACAGCCTGATTGATCGGAAAGTTCCATGGCGTGAAAGCGGCCACCGGCCCGACCGGCTCCTTGATCACGATTTGCTGCACCGCCCCGGAACGCGCAGGAATAGCGCGGCCGTAGGATCGGCGAGCCTCTTCGGCAAACCAGTCGACGATGTCCGCGCCGAGCAGCACCTCCAGCTTCGCTTCCGCCAGGGGTTTTCCTTGCTCAAGCGTGAGAATGCGAGCGATTTCGCCGGCGCGCTCCCGCAGATTTTCGGCAGCGGCACGCATGAGCTTGTAGCGGTCGAACGCCGATGTCTTGCGCCATACGCCGAAGCCGCGCCACGCTGAATCCAACGCTCGATCAAGGTCATCGACAGACGCGTGCGGAACACGCCCGATCGCAAGCCCGGTCGCTGGATTCAGGACAGCCCCGGATTTACCTTGCGACCCGTCACGCCAAGCTCCGTCGATGAACATCTTGACGTCCGGATAGGTCTGTTCCTGCTTCATGGCGATGTCCATTGGCCTTCGATGGGGGATTGAACGATTTGGAATGACTAGACAGAAAGCGAAAGCGCCGATGCTTCGGCGTACTTCTTCAGATCATGCTTTCTGATCTTGCCGTTTGATGCGACCGGCAGTTGCTGCATCACGATGATCTGCTGGGGCTTCTTGTATCGGGCCAGCTGTCCCTCGATGAACGTAAATAGGTCATTGATCTCGATGGAGCCTCCAGGAACGGGCTCCACAAAGGCGATGATCTCCTCGTTGCCCTCAACCGACCGCCCGACGACTGCAGAGTTGAGAACCGTCGGATGGGTATTGAGAACCGCTTCGATCTCGGGCGGGTACACATTGAACCCGGAGCGAATGATCAATTCTTTTGACCGGCCTTGCACAACCAATTCACCGCTCATGTTGCGGCTGACAATATCGCCAGTCTTCAAGTAGCCCTGCTCATCGACAGCACCCGCGGTAAGCTCCGGCTGCCCATAATAGCCAAGCATGACATTTGGTCCTCGCACGAGAAGCTCACCCGGCAAGCCCTCTTCAACTTCATGGCCGTCCGCTCCTACAATCTTGATCTCGACTCCTGGGATGGGAGGACCGATGTTGACTTCGTCGCTGCCCATTTCGTACTGCGTCCGGCTGATCGTGGGCGACGTTTCAGTGAGACCATAACCATTGTGCAGAACGACCCCGAACACGCGCTCGACGTTCTGACGCAATGAAAGGTCCAGCGGAGCGGTGCCGGTATAAACGTATCGGAGCCTGTTCGGTGTGAGATGAAGACCCGCTTGGTCGACGTGAGCGACGATACGCGACAGCAACGCTGGCACGGCAGTAAATATCGTAAGAGTCTCGTTCACGACGGATTCGATAGCTTGCGTGAGCGAGAATCTTGGCATGATTTTCAGATGCGCGCCGGCGAACAGCATGCCCTGCATGAGCGTCAACCCATACGAATGAGAGATCGGCATTACGCACAGCGAGACGTCGTCCGAACGAATTGTATCGGTCCTTTTCCCCCGGCACGCGACAAACGCGAGACTGCGATGGCTAAGCATCACGCCCTTTGGGCGTCCGGTGGTGCCCGTCGTGTAGATAACGACGGCGACCTGCCGAGACGAATCCCGGTGAACTCTCTCCGCAACAGAATCCGCATCAAGCTTTCCGACTTTCACCTCACCTATTCCGGTGAACGGCTCAATGTCTGCATCTCGGCGACAAGCATGAGCGTCTGCGTCAGATGAAATGGCATGAGTATAGAACACACGCCGCGGCCGGCAGTCGCGCTCGATCAGATCCAATTCATGCTGGCTCAGTCGTGCATTTATGATGACCGCCCAGGCGTCAAGCCGGCTCGACGCGTACAGCAACACGATCGCTGCGATTGAATTTTCACACACGATCATGACCCGATCGCCCGGACGAATACCGAGCCGGCTCATTTCAATGGCGGCAAGTTCGACCGCGTCAATCAGGCGGCGATAAGACCAATCGACACCATGCTCGTCGGTAAACGCTATCCGGGAAGCGTCCCCCTTTGCCCCCTCATCGAGTATCCCGTGAATGCGGGCCGGCAGGTTTGATACCAAATCCATTTTATCAGCCCATCTTCCTGGTCACTGCTGAAATCAGCGTCCGCATCCGCGTCGCGGGAATAGATCGCCGCGCCGGATGCGGCCACCGTCACCGGGCTCACGACCTATATTGGTAAGGCCAATTTGGTCTGTTCAGTTATGTGCTGTCAAGCTGTATTTGGCCGACCACGCCCCAACCCGCCGGGTCTATCGCCGGGCGCTTCGGATGGGGATGGATTTGGGGCAGTTATTCCGCCGCCTCGCGGACGTGACGCTGGGTCGGCGCTCGCATGGTCACGAGTTCCTCGGCAGAGGTAGGATGTAGCGCCATGGTGGCGTCGAAGTCGGCCTTGGTCGCTTTCATCTTGATCGCGATAGCGACAGCCTGAACGATCTCGGCAGCGTCCGGCCCGACGATGTGGCAGCCGAGAACACGATCGGATGTTCCATCGACGATCAGCTTCATCAGGACGCGACTTAGGCTACCGGACAGCGTTGCCTTGATCGGCCTGAAATCGGTCTTGTAAATGTCCACATGGGTAAACCGCGCCCTCGCCTCGGCTTCGGTCAGCCCGACCGTTCCGACCTGCGGCTGTGAGAACACTGCCGTCGGAATCTCGGCATGATCGACGCGCACCGGCCGCCTGCCAAACACAGTGTCGGCGAAAGCATGCCCTTCGCGAATCGCGACCGGCGTCAGATTGATGCGGTGGGTGACGTCCCCTACCGCGTAGATATGCGGCACATTGCTCCGCGAGAAGCCGTCGACGGCGATGCCGCCGTTGGCCGGATTGAGTGCCACGCCTGCCTTTTCAAGCCCAAGACCCTGGACGTTCGGATGACGGCCGATGGCAAACAGCACCTGATCAGCGGCGATGCTCGACCCCCCGGACAGATGCGCGGTGATGGCCTCACCGTGTTTCCCGACCTTGTTCACCGTGCAGCCCGTGAGAACGGCTATACCCGCCCTCTCGACCTCGCCACGCACATGCTTCCGGACATCCTCGTCGAACCCCCGCAGGATGTTATCGCCGCGATAGACCAGCGTCACGTCAGCGCCGAGACCTGCGAAGATGCAGGCGCACTCCAGTGCGATATAGCCACCGCCCTGGATCACGATGCGCTTCGGGAATGCCGGCAGGTGGAAGATGTCGTCCGATGAGATGACATGCTCAATGCCGGGAATCGCTGCGCCATGGCTCGGCGTGCTTCCGGTGGCAATCAGGATGTGCTTCGCCCGCACCGTTTCGCCGGTCGACAGGCGCAGCGTGTGTGGGTCCTCGAACACCGCGCGCGCCTTGACCACCCGCGCACCCGCCTTCTCGGCGTTGGCGGTGTAGGCCACCTCCAGCCGGGCGATTTCCTTGTCCTTGTTGGCGACCAGCGTCGGCCAGTCGAACGTCGCCGACGGGATGTTCCATCCGAAACCCGCGGCGTCCTTGATTTCCTCGTGGACATGCGAGGCATAGACGAACAGCTTCTTCGGCACGCAGCCGCGTATTACGCAAGTGCCGCCCATGCGGTACTCTTCGGCAAGCATGACCCGGGCGCCGTAATTGGCTGCGATCCGCGCAGCGCGAACGCCGCCCGAGCCACCGCCGATCACAAAGAGGTCGACGTCGTAGTCAGCCATGGCAGCTAGCGCTTTGCCGGCTTGCTCCGAGGGTTCCAAGTACTGCAAAATCATCAACCTGATACGAAAGAACTATACGCAGGATGACCGTCATCCCAGCGCCGCCCTTTTCGGCCTTACCAATTCGGTATACCAATCATACATGCCCGGTACACTGGAATCAAGCGAGCGGCCGTGCGAGGACCGATTTGGAACGGGACGGTATCCCGGCGGCGGGACCCGCTCCGGTACGCAAAGCACCTGTAATTTCATCGCATGTCGAAATAGAGTGAACATCACTCAGATTCGTGGCTATTGGCAGGTGCCGGGGCGCGTAACGGTTTGGCAGGCGAGCTTTTCCAGGGACGCAGGCTAGAAAGAGTAGACAGAAATGACCGAACGAAATCGAACCGAAAAGCCTGAACCTCCGTCGAACGCCATCGGAAAAATCCTTTCGTTCATCCGTGAGCGCCGCTATCAGCCCTCGGAACGTCTGCCGTCTGAACGAGACTTCGCGGAGAAGTTCGACACAAGTCGGGGCGCCGTCCGTGAGGCGCTGGCTGCTCTCGAAGCCATGCGCGTCATCGAGAGACGGCCCAACTCGGGCATATATCTGCGGAACTCGGACGAAAGCAGCATCGAGGCTCTCGTCCTTCACGCCGAGTCGGGCCTTCCATTCCAGGCGGACGAAATCGCCGATGTCTTCGAAGTGCGACGCATGCTCGAAGTGCAGGCCGTCCGATTGGCCTGCACCCGCAGGACACCTGACAACATCCGCGATCTCCGCGCAATTCTGATCGACACCGAGAAGCGTATCGCCAAAAAGCAGACGATCGAGCGGGAAGATGAGGCATTTCACCTGGCCATCTTTGCCGCCACCAAGAATGACATCCTGCTCCGCGTTGTAAAATCATTCTATGAATTGTCCAGACAGCGCCGCCGTGTCTATTTTGCTGATCACAGCCGCGGTCGCCGCGCCTATGAACATCACTGCGAGATCCTTGAGGCCATTGAAGGGCGGCGCGTCGGCCAGGCAGAGCAGAAAATGAATGAACACCTGTCCCAGACCGTAGAAACCTGGCAGACGCTGTTGGGCGAGCAAAAAATACCTGCGAGACGATAGACTCTCGTCGAAAGATTCCGTCCGGGCAAACCGTTCGAACCGTTTCTGGCGCGGCTCGAGGCAGTCCGGATCTCTTGCCCGGAACGGAATCTGAAGCGCTCACCTACCCCTTAAGTGCGCCCGCCGTAAGTCCTGCGACGAAGTACCGGTAGCAAAACGTAAAGATGACAAACAGCGGCAGGGCAATGAGGGAGGCACCGGCAAGGATCTCGCCCCAACGCAGATCTTGCGCCCCCAGCATCGACGCCAGGGCTACGGGAAGTGTCTTGTTCTGATCGCTCATTATCAGGATGAGAGCGAACACATAGTCGGCCCAGGAAAGCAGGAACGAGAAGATGCCGACCGTGATCAGGCCGGGTGCGGATAGCGGCAAGACCACTTTGATGAACGCGCCGAACTGCGAGCACCCGTCGACCATCGCCGCTTCTTCCAGGTCGAAAGGCATCGACTTGAAAAAGCCCCACAGAAGCCAGACGCCCAGCGGCAGCGAGATTGCGAGGTGGGCAATCAGCAGACCCCACAGGCTGTCGGAAAGCCCGACCATGCGGAACAACGCTGACATCGGGATGACCAACATCAACGGCGGGAACATATAGGCAAACAGCATGGACGCGACCAATGTTGTCTTGCCGCGGAACCGAAGCCGCGTCGCGCCGTAGGCAATGAAGGCCGAAAGCGTTGTGGCAACGATGATCGTCGCCATCGCCATCAGGACGCTGTTGAAAAAGTTGGCCGTGTAGTTCGTGAGTTGCAGCAGCGATTTATAGGAAGCGAAATCCGGCGGCCAGAACACCAGCGACGTATCGAGAAACAGCCGCTGCGGGGGACGAAGACTGGATACAATCATCCAGTAAATCGGAAAGAACGAGTAGATGCAGATCACAATGACAGCCGCATAGAGACCGATACGCCCGGCAATCTGCTTGATCGGCTTGCTCGCAAAACCGGACAACTTTTGTTCCGATGCGGGCGATGGCGCGTCCTGCGGCAACCGATCGAACCGAGATGTATTGCGAAGGAGCCACTCCTGCCGCGGGTCGGCAACAGCAGCAGCGACGGAGAGGTGCGAGTTTTGTTGTGTCACTGTCATCGGCCTTGCTTTGCTTCGTCGATCGGGAAGAACCGCAGATAGATCAGGATAATGGTCGCCAGAAGCGCAAACGAGATTGTCGCTACCGCCGCCCCGCCTCCGAGATCGAACTCCAGAAACGCCTTTCGATAGGCAAGAGTCGGGAGCGTCTCGGTCTGATTCAGCGGGCCTCCCTTGGTCAGCAGCCAGATCACGTCGAACTTGTTGAACATCCAGATGCCTCTCAGCAGAATGACCACGATCAATACAGATCTGAGACCCGGCAGAGTGATGTGCCAGAACTGCTTCCAGGCGCTGGCGCCGTCGACCCGAGCTGCTTCGTAAAGCTGGACCGGAATTGTTTGCAGGCCAGCCAGCACGCACGTCACCACAAATGGCGTCCATATCCATACGCTGACGAGAACAATCGTTCCCTTCGCGGTTGCCGAGTTCGCGCCCCAGTCAAACATGCTGGATCCGAACGATGCCAGGATACTTTTGATCAATCCGTAATTAGGATCGAGCATCCATTGTGCGATGAGGCACGCAACGACCGTCGGAAGAAAGTATGGAACGATCGACAGCGCTCGAACGACTGCCTGTCCCACGAATTGACGGTTCAGAACGAGTGCAATGCCCACGCCGAGCGTGACCTGCAACACGATCGCGGAAATAGAGATCGTTATCCCGTTTAACAGCGCGTCCCAAAAATTTCTGTCCTCGAGGACGGTGAGATAGTTTCCAAGTCCGACCCATCGCGGCGGAGCGATAAAGGACTCCGCCGCGTAGAATGAGAGCTTGATGGAGTACAGGAGTGGCCCGCCAACGATCGCGCCGACTATCAAAACGCCCCCGACGAACAAACAGATGATTCGCCAATCCTGCCTCATGAGGCACCTACCTTTTCGTCAACACAATTCAACCAAGCTTCCGGATGCGATTGGCCGCCGCTTTCACGCAATCGGCCGATGACATGTTCTTGAGCACCTTGTTCTGCAACATCTCGGGCATGACATTCGAATCGAAGACCTTGCACGGCCGCAGATCGATCGACGGACCGATCAAGTCGACCGACGAGAGCCTCACCTTGCTGTCCGGGTCGATGAACGACTTCATCTGCATCATCGTTGCCCAATGCTTCTGAATCATCGGGTGTTTCTTCCAACGCGGGTCCTCGTAGATGTCCAGGCGCACCGGCTGGAAGTTCATCCAAGCCGAATGCAGCCAATCGATGTAGTGCTCATCGATGAACCATTTGAGGAACTTGAGCGTTTCCTCGCTTTGCTTGGTCTTGAACGCGACGAACCCGTCGAAGGCGAACGGCAGCGCCTTCTGTTTACCCCCGCTGTCTGGTGCGGCGAAGATTCCATACTTGTCCGCGAGATCCGGATTTCTCGCTTCGAGCGCCTCGACCACACGTCCCGAGTAAAGGGTGTGCGCGACCTTTCCGGTGACGAAGAGACTCATGAGCTCGGCATAACCTACCGTGTTCAATCCGGGCGGCATGGTCTTGTAGAGTTCACCGTAAAGATCGAGGAAGCGTCCGGTCCGATCCGCATTCTCCGGAGCATCCAGAACAACATTCCACTTGTCGTCGTAGAATTGCGGGGCTTCCGCGAACAGGTTGCCGAAGCTCGCCCAATTGGTCGCGCTGTCGCTCGCCAGCGGCATCACGCAACCGCCACGCTCGATATTGCCGTCCTTCGAGACAGTCAGCGCTCGGCAGTTGTCAAGATATTCCGCCCATGTATTAGGGATCTTGAGGCCCTTCTCGGCATAGAGATCCTTCCGATAGTAACAGGTCACCAGATTGTAATCGTAGGGATAGAACCAGTTTTCACCCTGATACTTCCAGGCCCCCATCTGTCCCCAGGAATGCTGCTTCACAAGATCGGTCATCGGAAGAAGATGACCGCCGCGCGCGTACTGTAGAATGTGGGCGATATAGCCTTGGGTGGCGAGGTCGTACGGATTACCCGCGTTGATCGCCGCCATCGTCTTTGCGTATGCGCCGCTTATCGGCGTCGAATCGACGATGATCTTGACGCCGAACTTGCTCTCATACGCATTGCACGCGTTTCGCAGCACGGCTTGGCTGTCGGCCGCAGTTTCAGCGTTGAGGAACCGGAGCGTCACTCCGGCTTGAGCATTTACGTACGGAGCCGCTAGAGAGCTCGTCGCTCCAACCACCGCGCCCGCTGATGTTTTGAGAAAGTCCCGTCGGCTGAAGCCGAAAGACTTATCCTTGGACTTCCATTGATTTGAGTTGCGCCTGGTCATGATTCTTCCTCCCGTTGTTAGTTTCATTTATCGATTTCGATTGCCTCAACGTCCTTCCGTTCTCGCGCGAAAACATATGCAACCGCTGCGCGGGCAGAACGAGGGGGATTTTGTCCCCAGCCGCGAGCACATCGTCGCGCGCGAATACCGCGCGGAATTTCTGGCCGAATATCGTCCCCAGCACATAGGTCTGCGCGCCGATTTGCTCGACCAGACTGACGATCATCTCGATATCGGAAGCCGCTTCAGCGCGAATGATATGCTCTGGTCTGATGCCGACGGTGACGCTCCTCTCGGTCTCGACAAACTCGCCGTCCGGCAATCCGAGCTGCAGTTCGCCAGAACGAACCTTCAGACCACCACCGTCACGGAGCAGATCGCCCTCAACCAGGTTCATCTCGGGCGAACCGATGAAGGCCGCCACAAAGACATTCGTCGGCCGGTCGTAAAGATCCAGCGGCCGTCCGGCTTGCTGGATCCAGCCATCGCGCATGATGACAATCCGGTCACCGAGCGTCATGGCTTCGACCTGGTCGTGAGTCACGAAGATCATCGTGGCTCCGAGCCGGGCATGCAGGGTCGCGATTTCTTCGCGAGTCTTCACGCGCAGCTTGGCGTCGAGGTTGGAAAGAGGCTCATCGAGCAGAAAGACATCGGGGTCTCGGACGAGCGCACGGCCAAGCGCAACCCGCTGCATCTGACCGCCCGACAGCTGCCGCGGCTTCCGCTCGAGCAAAGGATCAAGGCCGAGGCTCGACGCCGCGCTGCGCACGCGACGATCAATCTCGTCTTTCGGTTCTCCGCGCACGCGAAGACCAAATGCCATATTGTCGTAGACGGTCTTCTGCGGATAGAGCGCGTAGTTCTGGAACACCATCGCAATATTGCGATCTTTCGGCGGGAGTGAAGTCACATCCCGCCCGCCGATCATGATCTTGCCCGATGTCAC
This sequence comes from Pseudomonadota bacterium, assembly GCA_043811435.1. Lineage (GTDB taxonomy): Bacteria > Pseudomonadota > Alphaproteobacteria > Rhizobiales > Xanthobacteraceae > Bradyrhizobium. Next base: position 63,156 of record JBDRNF010000203.1, on the reverse strand, counting down.
ATCATCGAGGCCGGCAAGCATGCGCAACGTGGTCGATTTCCCGCAGCCGGACGGCCCGACAAAAACGACCAGTTCTCCGTCGGCAATATCCAACGAAAAGTCCTGCACCGCCCATGGCCCTCGATCTCCACCAAAGGATTTCGACACATTCTGGAGAGTTACTCGCGCCATACAGCAAACCTCGCTTCGCGTTGCCTCTAGTTATTATCACCATGCGCCAGAGCCTTGACCGCATAGCTGTCTTCTAAGTTGGACAGACCATTTTGGTCTTCCATACGTCTCCGCCTGGCGGCTGTCAAGCAATCTCCACGGTTGGCACCTTCAAAACCGCGCGGTCATTGAGCAGAAGCTCCCGCCGGGATCCGGCGATCCGGCGACCCGGAACTCTGCCCTAAAAACTGATCACAACCTGTGTTGGTTTGACCAATTTGGTAAATCCAATTATAGATGAATGGAGGGCGCGCTGTTTCTCGGAAATAGATCGCGCCATATGAACTAACAAGGAAGCGACATGGCTGGACCTCTGGTGGGCTACCGAGTGCTCGATCTCTCAAGAATTCTCGCAGGGCCGTGGTTGGGCCAACTTCTTTCGGATCTCGGTGCTGAAGTCTGGAAAATCGAACGCCCAGGCACTGGCGACGACACACGGCAATGGGGTCCCCCGTTCCTGAAGGACGGCGAATCGAACGACACAACCGAAAGCGCATACTTTCTCAGCGCCAACCGCGGCAAGCATTCGATCTGCGTCGACATCGCGACCAACGAAGGCAGCGCAATCGTGCGCGCGCTGGCGCAACAAGCCGACATCGTGATCGAGAACTACAAGGTCGGCGACATGACCCGATACGGGCTGGACTACGAGTCACTGCGAAAGCTGAAGCCGGACATCGTTTACTGCTCGATCACCGGCTACGGCCAGACCGGCCCGATGAAGGACGTGGCGGGATACGACATGGCCATCCAGGCAACCGGCGGCCTGATGAGCATCACGGGTGAAAGTGACGATATGCCGGGCGGCGGTCCTCAAAAAGTCGGCGTTCCGATCGTCGATATTCTCACCGGCATGTACAGCGCAACCGGCGTCATTTCAGCGTTGCTGCACCGGGAGCGCACCGGCGAGGGTCAACACATCGATATGGCTCTGCTCGATGTCCAGGTTTCGGTACTTGCCAACCAGAACATGAATTATCTCACGACGGGAACTCCTCCCAAGCGTTACGGCAATGCGCATCCGAACATCGTTCCCTATCAGGTGTTCAAGACAAGGGACGGCTCGTTTGTGCTGGCTGTCGGAAACGATCAGCAATTCAGAAACTTCTGTGCCGCGTCGGGATTGACGGAATTGGCCACCGACGTCCGCTTCCTCACGAACACCGACCGGCTCTACAATCGCGACCAGCTCATTCCCCTGATGGATGTGCATCTTGCAAAGCAGACGACACGCCATTGGATATCAATGCTTGAGCCAGTCGGAGTTCCTTGCGCGCCGATCAACCGGCTGGACCAGGTGTTTGCTCATCCGCAGGTGATCCACAGAGAACTGCAGATTAATCTGCCTCATTCTTCTGGCGCCGTCGCGCCTCTCGTCGGCAACCCGATCAAGTTTTCGAGAACGAAAATCGAATACTCCAAGAGCCCTCCGCTGCGGGGCGAAGACACCGTACATATCCTCAAGACTGTTCTCAAATTCGATGAAGCGCGCATTCAGCGCCTGAACGACCGCCGGATTGTCGATACCGGCACGCATCCGCGGCACTCCTCACCAGGACGGCCCGACTAAGCGGGGGGCGCTACTCGCACCCATGAACGGCGCAGCCTACGCGGCGGTCGCGCTCGTGACATCTGCCTGCGGATCTGGTGGCAGCGCTATTTCTGCGGCAGGCGGAGCGCGAACGAATTCGGACGAATGCTGACCTAACTAATGACCAAGGGCCCAGACTGCCTTTTGAAATGCCGTTCTGTCCTGGGGAGACATAATCTTATCCCAATGCTGCGAGTCTTTCGGTCCCCATAGAAGAACAACAACAGCCAATACGACAAGCGAAGCAGTCAACATGCGAGTGATCATCGAAACACCTCTCTGTTGACGCCCGAGCTTCGGGCACTATAATTGGACATACCAAAATGGTACTCCAAAACGACCCAAAAAACAACGGCAATGTTCGTCACCCGTATCAGAAAGCATCTTCCTCGGCGGGCTACTAGCTTCTTGCCATACCAGCCACGCTGGCAGCCGCGGGGCGTTCCCAAGGGGGATTCGAAATGAAACTATCCGGATATGACTACATCGTCGTCGGCGCGGGATCGGCGGGATGCGTGCTGGCGTCGCGACTAAGCGAGAATCCAAACGTCAATGTCCTGCTGATCGAGGCCGGAGCTCCGTCCGCATCCATCTTCGTTCACATGCCGGCCGGCATTCGCGTGCTCTACACAAGTCCGAAATACAACTGGCAGTTCTGGACCGAGCCTCAGGCCCATCTCAACAATCGAAAGATCTACATCCCTCGTGGTCGGGTTGTGGGTGGATCGTCCTCCATCAACTCGATGATTGCGATTCGAGGCAACGCCTGGGACTACGACTCGTGGGCCGCCCAGGGCCTGCCGTCATGGAGTTACGAAAACCTGCGCCCTTACCTCCGAAAGATCGAGGATGCCACCCTGGTGACACGGGAGCGCGATCAGGACAGAGGATATTCTGGTCCTATTCGGCTGTCCTATGGCACCCTGCAACATCCCATTTCGAAGGCGTTCATTGAAAGCGCGGTGTCGGCCGGCTTGCCGGAGAACAATGGCTTCAACGGCCCATCCCAGATCGGCGCCGGCTTCTACGAACTCACCATCGCTGAAGGAAAGCGATCCGGAGCCTTCAAATATCTCGATCGCGCGAAGGGACGAAGCCATCTCACCCTCATGGCCAACTGCAGAGTACGCCGGATCGCGATGGAGGGGACGCGCGCGCGCGGCGTGGTCATCGAGAAGGGCGGCCGCGAGATAACCATCTCGGCAGAGCGCGAGGTATTGCTGACATCCGGAGCCATCGGCTCGCCGCAACTGCTGATGCTGTCGGGAATCGGACCGGCAGATCACCTGCAATCGCTCGGCATCAAGCCTGTCCTCGATTCCGCTGGCGTTGGAGACAACTTGCAGGACCATCTGGATTGTGCGATTCGCTTGGAAGCCTCTCAGCCCGTTACGCTGACGCCGTATCTCGGCCTGATCAAGGGTGGCCTCGCGGGGGCGCAATACCTTCTTCGAGGCACGGGCCCCGCCACGTCTCAAGGCGTTGAAGCCGGCGCCTTCTGGGGACCTGACAAAAATTCGTCGCTGCCAGAGTGGCAAGCTCATCTCATCGTGGCGCTCCGAAATCCGCCGCCCAACGAACGCATTGCTCATGGTTTCGCGATTCGCGTTTGCCAACTTCAGCCCAAGAGCCGAGGAACATTGCGACTGCGATCGGCAGACCCATCTGACACTCCCGCTATCGATCCCCGTTTCCTTTCTGACGAGTCGGATTTCATCAGCATGCAAGAAGGTGTCAGACAACTGTGTGAGATTATCGATCAACCGGGTCTGGGCAAATTCGTGAAACGAAAGATCGATATCGATGCATTTACCAGTGTGGCTTCCCGCAAGAAGTGGATACGGGAGCGCGCCGAGACGATCTATCACCCCGTTGGTACCTGTCGCATGGGCGAAGACAGCAACGCCGTCGTCGACGATCAGTTGCGGGTCCGAGGAATCGACAATCTCAGAGTCATCGATGGTTCGATCATGCCGACAGTGATCAGTGGAAATACCAATCTGCCGATCATGGCTATGGCGGAGAAAGCTGCCGAGTTGATTGCGGAGGGCAATGAGACAAGGGCAGTTCTTGTCGGGCGCCGGTGCCCCTAGAAGCCAATCAGCATGATGCAGGAGTACATGTCACTCATCGGGCCCGAGTATTTCGGAACCGCTGAGTGACCTATTTCCTCGATGGACCACTGCGTATGGTATGCCGGACCGTGACTTCAGGCTGCGGTAATTCGCGAACGGCAACACCGTCGTCTCCCGCAACCATAAGGATGGATCATGACTGAGCGGCTCGAAGCGTATCGTGTGGAGGCTTTCAACACCGCCAAACTATCCGAAAACAAGATGCACGATGATTCCGTGGCCCTGAAGTACGGTTTCAGAGGCGGTCTGGTGCCGGGGATCGATATTCTTGCCTACATGATCCACGTTCCAGTTGCGAAATGGAGTCGAGCATTCCTCGAACGAGGACTGATCGAGGCGCGGTTCATTAAGCCGATCTATGATGGTGAAGTCCTACTGGTTCAAGCGGAGGAGTCCAGCGAAGGACTCTCGCTAACCGTCGAACACGGCGAGGCCAAAGCCACAGGACATGCCTCGCTGGCGGTAACAGCGCCGGCCTTCTCGCTCGCCAGTTTTCCCGACACCGCACCGGTTGCGACGCGGAAGCCCATCGACGCTGATTCTTATCAACTCGGCAAATGGCTCGGCACTGCCCCGCGCTCCTGGCAGGGCAAGGCCGGCGCCGAATACCGCACCGGGGTGCGCGAGGCCGATCCAATCTATGCGCGCGAAGGCCTTGTCCATCCTGGCGTGCTGCAGCAGATCATGAATCGGGTACTCATGGAAAATGCCCTTCTCGGGCCATGGATTCATATCGGCAGCCGCATGCAACTGATATCAGCCGCTACCGACAGTGACCAACTGACCGCACGTGCACGCGTCACGGGCAACTACGAGAAGAAGGGCCACTTATTTGTGGAATTGGACGCCCTTATCGTTGCCAATGGCCGCACTCCTGTCGCACATTGCCAACATATAGCGATCTATCAGCCTCGACCTCAAGTTGCATGAGACATGCTCCCGGTACGGACGTACTTATGAGGTGTACCGCGAACGCGCTCGAGCGGGCGATATCTGTTTTCTATATCGACGAGAGCGGCTGCGTCGTCCGCAGGCGCGCCTCAAGCGATTCGCACAACGCTTGGCTGTCATAGCCTTGTCGGCGACGAGTCCGGCAGATGACCAGCTCGGCTCTATGCCGATTGCCGCCTTGCGGGCTCGATACCGCGAGCTGTTCCGGTCCGATCCGCCTCCGGCGTTCGGGCCGGACTTGCTGCGGCGAAGTATCGCCCAGCAGATTCAGGAGAACGCCTATGGCGGTCTTTCCCGAGAGGCCAAGAAGCTGCTCGGCCAACTGGTGCGATCGATGGCTTCCGGAAACCCAGGTCGCCTTGAGGTGCCGCAGCGGATCAAACCCGGTTCAGAGCTGGTGCGGATCTGGAATGGCCAAACCCACAAGGTCACGGTCTTAGCCAAGGGCTTCGCCTAAGCGTCTCGTGAAGATCGACTAACCACCCTAGTAAAAAACCATCGCTCGCCAAACCAATGAGCCGCCCCAGCTCCTTGTCATCATCGTTGCTGATCAACATTTCAGCCTCCTTTCGCCGCAAGATCTGGACGATCGTAGATGCTTCGTAGAAGATCGAACGACGGCCCGAACTGACGCAATTTCAGTTTCGAGCCGCCAATGCAGTTGCTCGAGACCGTCCATGTCGAATGGGCTGTACTCACCAAGCGTTTTGCTAAGGTTGATGATGCGATTTAGCCGTCGTCGAATGCGGCGGCGCTCGACCGGTATAATCTCCGTCTCGGTTACTCGCCTTAGAATTCTTTGCATAGCTTGCAACTCGGTCAACAGCTCAGCCGAACGCTCGCCAACAGCCACGAATAGTTCGGCACAGTCAACCAAGCATGTTTTCTGAAAAGACGATTCAGCCTTCCCGAACAGGCTTCTTAGATCCAGCTTTTTTGGCTCCTTGCGGGTGCGATGCGCAATTTTCGTTTTCATTTTTTTGCTCTCCAATATTTTCATCGCGGCAGTCACAGCCGCGTACTGCCATTTACAAGATTACGAACCATGCTCGAACACGACGATATTTAGCTGGGGGACCCGCCGGCAACTCTTGCGATCGACTCACGCACCGCGTCGTCCAGGTCGTACCTTACCGATGGCGTTCGCATTCCTCCTCCATTTTGCGATTGAGAGGCGACGATAGTGCAACAGCCCGCAAAGGCAAAATGCGATCATCTCCGAAGCGTCTCTGCTTTGATGGCCGCCCACGGATCATGGCGGACGCTCGGGGACTTAGTCGACCAACATCATGAGCAACGCCAAGAATTAGTTCACGCAAATTTTCTCTTCTGATGGGGCGTCGCAGACGTTGCCGCTGGTTTCCATGCCCGCATGGTCTTGCCGTAGTAAGAGCCAACAATTGCCGCCTCAAACGAGCATTCCGGCTCTTGAGCGAACTGATCCTCGGATGTCGCAGCTCAAGGCATGACCATCCGGAAGCCGGGTTTTTCCGGTCTTGGAGGCCTTGACAACGATAGTAGGGATATCGAGATCATTCCTCCACGCCTGTACGTCGAGCATTACAGGCCAGTCCACCAATGGGTTGATCGGAGGCAAACCTCTGTCAGCTTTTTCAACAAACGCTTCGGCATTTCATCAGCGGTGATACGCGAATTGCCATCACGACATCATTTACAAGATTGATTCTTCGTCCCCTCCAATGTCGCCACGGCCGCGAACGCGACTGATAAGCTTTCTGCTAAAACCTTATCAGTTCACGCGTCCGAGCTAGTCCGCTCATGATCGACCGTCGTTGCTCTCCGACCGACTTCGACCTCGATTACCTGATCCGCCATTCGGCCGGCCAGGACTTTGCGGTAAGCGCGATGAAAAACTCCACCACATCCAATGCTCGCTGTCGGGCGAGATCGATCAGCAGGGCAAGGAATTGGTGCGTCCTGAAAGCGGCCCGGTCCTGATGTGCCGCTCGCGGCCGCGCACCGACCTGCAAATTCTGCCCAAGCGAATCGAAAGTATCGGGTCGCCGGTTCGGAAGACGCTGACCGCGCGAGTATTTCGACGCACCACGCCCGCTCCCGACGTTTCCATCCTCACCCTGCGTTTCCCGATCGGTGTTCGCGCCAAATTCAAGGCGGGACAATATCTGAAGGTCCTGATGCCAGACGGCGACTCCAGGAATTTTTCCATGGCCAACCCGCCTCACCAGAATGACGGAGTTGAGCTTCACATTCGTCATGTTCCCGGCGGGCTGTTCTCCGAACAGATGCTGCCCGGTCTCGCGGCCGGCAGCAGGCTGCGCGTCGAGCTGCCGTTCGGCGATTTCTATCTGCGATCGGCATCCGAATTGCCGGTTGTCCTGCTTGCAAGCGGCACCGGATTTGCGCCGATCAAATCGATCGTCGAGAACGCCATCCGGCAAGGCAGCACGCGGCCGATGAGCCTGTATTGGGGTGCCCGGACGGGCGACGACATTTACCTGCACGATCTGCCGGCGAAATGGCAGGGCAAATTTCCTTGGTTCTCATTCATCCCGGTGTTGTCGGAAGCCGCTAGCGACTGGTCCGGCCGCACCGGCCTCGTGCATCGCTCGGTCCTCGAGGATTTCACGGATTTGTCATGCGTCGAGGTCTATGCATGCGGCAATCCGCTGATGATCGCCGCGGCGCAAGGCCAATTCAGCGAAGGCGCGGACTACCGGAAGACCGCTTCTATTCAGATGCCTTCGTTGATTCCAGTTCGCCACAACCGGCTCACAAAGACGGCTTATCGCAATGACTAATTCTCGATCACGACATCTTTCCGTCGCAGCAATCGCCCTTGCAGCGATGCTGGCTACCTTGATCCTGTCAGTTCCATCCAGCTCGAGGGCCGAAGATTCGGCATCCGGGTATCCCGCACGTGCGATCCGGATTATTCCGTTTCCAGCCGGAGGGACCGCGGATATCCTTCCGAGGATCGTCGCCGAGAAGCTTCGCGAGCGTTGGAAACAACCGGTCGTTGTCGAGAATCGCTCGGGCGCGGGCGGCAATATCGGGGCGGAGTTTGTCGCCGCCAGCCCGCCCGATGGCTACACGTTACTTGCGAGCCCGCCGGGTCCGATTGTTATCAACGAAACACTCTACAAGGCTCTTCCGTTCCGTCCGGCAGACCTCGAGCCAATCACCGTATTGGGCTCGGTTCCGAATGTACTTACCGTACGACCGGGATTTCCGGCCCAGACTGCACACAGCTTTATCGAATATTCCAAGGCCAATCCGGGAAAGGTGTCATTTGCCTCGCAAGGCAACGGGTCGACCTCTCATCTGACCGCGGTGTTGTTCCAGAAACTGACCGGGTCGCAGATGGTCCATATTCCCTACCGCGGGACCGCGCCCGCGCTGCAGGATATCATGGGCGACAACGTCGACATGTTTTTCGACAACCTCGGATCCTCGCTCAATCTCCATTTGGGCGGGAAGATCCGAATTCTGGCCGTCGGAGGCGCCGAACGTGCCTCCTCGCTTCCCGACATTCCGACCGTTCGGGAAGCCGGCGTTCCAGATTTCCAATCCGTTACCTGGTTTGCCTTACTGGCGCCGCATCAAACACCAGCAGCAATCGTCGCGCGATTGAACACGGCCATCACGGAAATCCTGACGGAGCCGGATGTCAGGGAGCGGTTTTCCAAAATCGGCGTGCAGGCCGTGGGGACAGATCTTGCAGCCACGGCCAAATTCATCAACGACGAGCGATCCCGCTGGGGCGCCATTATCAAGACCGCAAACGTCGTAATTGACTGATGCCGATGAAAACAATCGTTCAAAGAACAGGGGAGGCCAGAATGAAATCATTTAATGTCGCACTTGCCGCATCGATCAGCCTTGCCATGGCAAGCATCTCAGCCGGAGCGCAGGACGCCTATGTGATTGGAATCAACTCGGCATTGACGGGACCCGGCGCCAGCACCGTGGCCGGCGCCGCCGAAGGCCTAAAGCTGTATATTGAAAAGCTCAATAAGTCGGGCGGTATCAACGGCAGGCAGGTCAAGCTGGTGGTCCAGGACGATCAGGGCGAACCATCAAAAGCGGCCGCGAACGCGAAGAAGCTGTTGACCCAGGACAATGTCTCACTCCTGATCAACACAAGCCTGTCCTCGACATTCGCGCCGATGATTGCGGAAGCGCAGCGCGCCGGCGTGCCTCTGCTTTTCGCGGGATCGGTTTGTCCGCCTGACGTCTATCCGCCGGCAAATGAGTTTCTGTTCTGCACCACATCCCACTCCGCCGCCCATGACGCCCGCGCAACGATCGATTTCATCAAGCAGAAGTCAGGCACGGACATCAAGATCGGCCTCGCCGCCATGGCCATCCCGGTATCTCGTACCGGTATCGATGCCGCGGAGAAATTCGCCGTGGGCGCTGGCATGAAGCTGGTTGGAAAAGAGATCATTCCGCCGGCTACTCCCGACTACACGCCGTTCGCGACCAAGCTCATGCAGGATAATCCCGAATGGGTTTACTGCTGGGCACCTTGGGTGACGGAAGCCAAAACCTTCGAAGCGCTGCGCAAGCTCGGCTGGCAAGGCCAATACGCCTTGAACGTGCTGCCTGAAACCGAAGGCGAGCTGGCGCAACTCAAGGATGGAAAGCTATTCGCGCTCGGATCGAACGCGATGTTCTTCCAGAATTTGCCGATCCAGAAGGAGATCGCGGACGCCGCCAAGGCCGCGAACTCGACCTACCAACCCAACCAGATGACCGACGGATGGATTGGAGGAATGACCATCGAGGCAATTCTGAAGACAGCCGGCTGGCCGGTCACCGCCACAAAACTGAAGGATACGATGGCCGCCCTCACCATCGACACCAAAGGGCTGCGCGGCGGCCCAATCGAATGGACCAAAGACAATCACTTTAGAACGAAGCAGTACTATCGCGTCTACCGTTGGAATCCCAGCAAGAATGCGATCGAAATCGCGATGGACTGGAAGGAATACGAAATTAAGTAGATGCGATCTCCGGATCCATACGGCGAGCTGATCTGACCATTGTCCTCGTCTGGGGAGCGGCGAGCCGCAATATCAGGACCGGAAGGAATTCCTGTTCTCGCTTAGGTCCGGCGCCACTGTCTTATTCACGTCCGAAGCTCCTCGGAAATCCAGTCCGACGTCCGCTCCGCCATCATGACGATCGGTGCATTGGTGTTACCGGACACCAGTCGCGGCATCGCCGAACCATCGACCACGCGCAGGTTGCGGATACCGCGCACGCGCAGCCGATGATCGAGCACGGCGTCAGGATCACCGTCTGGTCCCATCGCGCAGGTGCCGACCGGATGGAAAATGCTGCCGGCGCTGTTGCGAACCCAGTCCAACAGCTCGGCGTCGGATTGATGCGCCCTGCCCGGTCTGTATTCGTCTTCAATGAAATGCGACAGCGGCGCGGCCGACGCTATCGCGCGCATCTTGCGCACCATTTTGACCGCAAGCGTTTGGTCGCGCGGATCGCGCAGATAGTTGGGCTGAATCCGCGGTGGCGCGAGCGGATCCGTGCTGGCTATTTCAATGACGCCGCGACTCTGCGGCCGCAGCATGCAGGCCGACAGGGTAACGCCAGGAAAGGGATGCGGCGGTTGATGCGGCCGGTCGAAGCTGACGAGGCCAAAGTGGATCTGAACATCGGGCCAGTCTGCATCAGTTCCCAGTGTGAGAAAAGCGCCGGCGCGATAGACACCGTTGCCCAGCGCGCCGCCGCGCGTCAACATGTAGCGAAGGAATTCCCGGGCGCTGCGCCAGCGACTGTTGGCGATGTCGTTGAGGGTTTCCACGCCGCTGCAGCGATAGGAAGGACGAACCTGAAGGTGATCCTGCAGATTGCGACCGACCCCGCGCAAGGGGCTGACGACCTCAATGCCGAGCGGCTTCAGCATCTCGGGATCGCCGATGCCGGAGAGTTGCAGAAGCTGAGGCGACTGGATCGCACCGGCGCAAAGGATCACCTCTTTTCGTGCCGTGATGATCTCGCGGGTACCCCTGCGTGCGAACTCCACGCCCGTGGCACGGCCATTGTCAATGATGATCTTGGTGGCGTGCAACCCGCACTCAACGTGCAGATTGGTGCGATGCCGCGCGGGATCGAGATAGGCGCGCCGAGTGCTCATGCGCCGGCCGCGCCGCGTCGTCATTTGAAAATAGCCGGCGCCATTGTTGTCGCCGGCATTAAAATCGGCGGTTGGCGGAATCTGGCATTGCCCCGCCGCCGCAATGAAAGCATCGGACAATCGATCATGCGGCAGGTCGGAGACCCAAAGCGGCCCACCCGTGCCATCGTGGGCGCCGGGGGCGCGGGCGCGGTGCTGGGCGCGTTTGAAATAGGGCAGCACGCTGTCCCAGTCCCAACCTGGATTGCCCAGATCGCCCCACTGGTCATAGTCGCGGCGGTGGCCGCGCAGATAAAGCATCCCGTTGATCAGGCTGGTGCCGCCGGGGCCCTTGCCGCGCGGCCACGGCAGTCGCCGACCAGCCATCTCAGGATCGGGCTCGGTGTCAAATTTCCAGTCGAAACGCGGATCGCCTACAGTCTTGAAATAGCCGATCGGAATGTCAATCCACGGAAAGCGCGTCGGCACGCCGGCCTCTACCAGCGTGATCTGCAGGGCGGTGGTCTCGCTCAACCGCGCCGCCAGTGCACAGCCCGCAGAACCCGCGCCGACGATAAGGATGTCTGTTTCAGTCATTGCAGCAGGTGTTCCCGATTTTCTGGCTCGGCATCATTTTTATCGTCGTCGCCCGGTCTGCCGCATCCATCGTACCGCCTCCTTCATCTTGCTATCGGCCGTGTCCGCCGGTGGTCGCGTGGTGCCAGGCGAGCAGGCGGCGATCGAGCCATTGGAACAATGCATTGACGAGAAACCCGACGACAGCGACGACGACCACTCCTGCCAGGCCGTCGGCAATGCGGAAGTTCTCCTGCGATCGCAACAAATAGACGCCAATGCCATTGGTCGTCAGCAACATTTCCGAGACGACCGAGACCAGGAGCGCCGCGGCTACCGCAAGACGAATGCCGGTCATGATGATGGGAGATGCCGCCGGCAGATCGATCAGCATCATGTTCTCCAGCCGCGTCAGCCGCAGCGATCGGCCCACATCGGTCAGCATCGGGTGATTGGCGCGAACGCCGTCGATGGTGCTGATCAGCACCGGAAAAGCGCAGGTGAAGACGATCATGGCGATCTTGCCACCGTCGCCGGTGCCGGCGAACAGCATTGCGATCGGCGCCACCGCGGGGGGCGGCAACGGCCGCAGCAGGTTGATCAGCGGCTCGAAGATTTCACCGAGCGTACGGATACGCCCGACCAGGATGCCGAACGGGATCATGGTGGCGAGCGTGATCGCAAGCCCGATCGCGGCGCGACGCAACGTCGCCGCCATCTCCATTCCGATGGTGCCGGCATTAGCGATCAGCGCCGCAAATGTCGCCGACAATGTCGGCACGAACGGATTGTGAATCATCCGCGCGCCGACCTCCCAGAACGCCAGGATCGCCAGGCCGAACAGAATCGCGGGCAGGTTGATGCGGCTCATGACGCAGCCGCCGATCGCATCATGACGTCGTGCCAGCCGACGCAGACGCCGCGTAGCGCGGCGACGAGGGAGTTGATGAGAAGGCCCGCGACCATGGCAGCCAAGAGACCTGCGAAGGTTTCCGGTACGCGTAACGTAAATCCGGCATCAATCAGATAGAAGCCGAGTCCGTCGCGTCCGGCGATCATTTCCGCGGCGACCGCCGCGATTAGCGCAACGGCTGCCGCAAGCCGGATGCCGATGAAGATCGTCGGTAGTGCTGCTGGCAGCCGGACATAGGCGATGATCTCCCAGGTGTCATATCCGGTCGCGCGCGCGGTCTCGATCTGCACATTAGAGGTAGCCTTCAATGCCTGCGCAGCATTGAGATAGACTGGCCAGAAGCAGGCAAAAATGAGAATAAAGGCATAGAGCTTCCAGCCGAGGCCAAGAAAGAAGATCGCCATCGGTACGATTGCCGCGGGAGGTAGCGGTCGCAGGAATTCGGCGATCGGATCGAAGGCGCGGCTGATCAGCGGTAACCACGCCGCCAAGAGCGCCACAGCGAGCGCGACCAGCGTCGCGGCGGAGGCGCCTGCCAGCGCTCTAATGAAGGTGATCGAGAAGGCGGCAGCGAGCGGACCGCGGCGCAACTCATCGATCAGGGTTATGACGACGAGGCTCGGCGCAGGAAAGTGATCGCCCGGCACAACGCCAGCACGCGCGATCCCTTCCCAAAAAAGCAGGAAGCCTGCGATCGACAGCGCGCCGCGTCCGAGCGATCCCATCGCGCACCTATTTCGCTGTCACGATGACGTCTTCGGCTTTGGTTGGCTTCTTCAGCATACCGTACTTCAACATCTTGTCGATGATGGTCTGATAGTCGGCGGCCTTCGGCTTGAAATCGACCAGGAAGTCGTAGCGTAGCTTTTCGATATACTCAGCCGGAAAGCGGAATTCGTCAGCCAGGATCGCCTTCGTCACCGACGGATCGCGATTCAGCTCGGTAGCGGCGCGCAGCGACGCCTTTTCCAGCGCGACTATCTCCTTTTGGTGCGCGGCGATCCAGGTCTCAGCCGCGAACAGCCCCGCGATCCGGTAGGGTGTTGTGACTTCCGCGAGAAAGCCGCGCGCCAGCTCTACGGGTTTGGTCTTGCCGTTGAGCGCGGCAGTTGCAAACGGCTCCACAATGCAGGCGGCGTCGGCAGTGCCGAGTTCGAGCATCGCGGGCATCTGTGGGAACGGGTTGTTGAGGATTCTCGCCTGGCTATAGGCCAGCCCGGCCTTGTCCATCCAGTCATGGATTGACAGCTCGCACAGGCCGCCTGGGACACCCAGTACGATGTTCTTGCCGGCGAGATCCTTGATCGATTTGATTCCGGATTTGGCGCTGGCCATGATGGTGCCCCACAGCCGGCCGGGCGTTTGCTCATATTCCAGGCTCATGAAGAACTTGAATGGCTGGCCCTGCTCGCGCGCGATCAGCACCGGCGACAGCGCGGCAAAGCCAAAATCAGCCGAGCCTGAAGCAATCGCGGCGCCGACCGCGGGACCACCGGGCACCGCGATCATCTCGATATCGAGCCCCACGTCTTTGAAATAGCCCTTCTTGGCAGCATAGAAGAACGGCAGCACTTCGAGCGTCTTCACGTAAGCGAAGCGAACCTTGGTCTGCGCCGCCGCGGGAACCGCGAGCGCCAATTGCCCGAGCGCCAGAACGGCGATGACGGCCGTCAGTCGATGGGTCCTGGATGAAATCTTGCCAGATGTCCGGTCGGTCATTGTTGGTCTCCCCTTCTGATCCATTGATGTTACGCAGCGGCCCGCATGGAGCGGATCTGTGTCAGCACCCGCTCCCGCATTTTCAGAAACGCTGGATCGGCACGACTCACGATCTGGTCGCGTGGCGTCGGCAGTTCGATGCGAATGGTCTCGACCACATGGGTAGGGCGTTGCGACAGCACCATGACGCGGTCAGCCATATAAATCGCTTCATCGACGTCATGGGTCACCAACAAACAGGTCTGCTTGTATCGGCGCGCGAGCGACAGCAGCAGATCCTGGATATCTGCCCGCGTCTGGGCGTCCACCGCGGCAAGCGGCTCGTCCAGCAGCAGGAGATGTGGCCGGGCAGCGAGCGCACGCGCGATCGCCACGCGCTGCTGCATGCCGCCGGACACCTGCCAGGGAAAATGCGTCTCGAAACCGGTCAGACCCACGGCACCGAGCATCTCGGCAGCGAGCGCACGCTTGGCCCGGCCATCGAGATCGCGCAACCGGCGCATGCCGAAGATCACATTATCGATGTTGCGCCGCCACGGCAGAAGCGAGCGGCTGTAGTCCTGAAAGATTAGCGCCATTCCGGCCGGCGGCCCGTCGATCGTCCGCCCCTCAAACTCGAGGCGCCCTGAATCCGGCAGCCGCAACCCGGCCAGGCAAGTGAGCAGCGTGGTCTTGCCGCATCCTGACGGGCCAACCAGCGAAATGAACTCGCCGGCCTCGACATCGAGGTTCAAGTCGCGAATGATCTCGGCACCGCCAAGCGATTTCGCGATGCCCTCCGCGCGCAAAATGGGCGACATAGCCGGGGTCATATCGGCGCCGCCGCGAATGCGACGTCGAGGATCGCGACGGTTTCATCCACATTGTCGCACGTGTAGGTCAGCGGCGACGACAGGATGACCTTACCACTGGCCCAACGCAAGGCGAGGCCACGCGACAGTCCCGCCGCACACGGCCTGCTGCCGAAGCTGTCGGTGAGAGCGAACGGCCCTTTGGTCTTGCGATCCCGGACGCATTCGATTGCGAGCATCAATCCCTTGCCGCGAACATTGCCGATCGCCGCGCCGACCATCGGATGCCAGACGTGACGGGCTTTGTGGGCCTCGATAAGATTGGCATGCTTGTTCATCCGCGGGCCCCCTCGTTGACGCGACGCTTGTCGCGTGGCGGATCGGTCGCTGGCGCCGCCTGCGCCAGCGCTTCGACGTAAGCCGTATTCGCCGCAGCGGTAAGCTTGTCGAGCAAGCGAAAGACCTCGCCGCGTTCCTTCGGAGCAAGCGCATCCAGCAGATGCTGATTGCGCGCCGCGACGAAATCGAAAATCCGATCGTGCCAGCGGCGGCCTTCCGCGGTGAGGCTGAGAAACACGTGCGGACCGCCATTCGCAGCTCGTTTGCCCGCCACCAGCTTGCGGCCGGTCAGCGCACTCACGGTGCGACTGAGCTGCCCCTTGTCCTGATACAGGTTGCGTGCGAGCTCGGTGAGCGTGAGCGGGCCGACGGCGTGAATTGAGCCCAGCACGCGCCATTCGCTGAGATTCATGTCGAACCGTGTGGAGATCTGCGACTGAGCCTTGCGGTCGGTGATGGTCGCCAGTTGTGCGATGCGAAACCCCAGCAGGGCGCGAATGTCGCGCGCGGTCGCGGCGGCCATTTTGCCCTTACGCTGGTTCGCCACATTCCCTCCCATGTCGCTGACTTGCGATCGCATTGTTTTTGTCGCTGCTCTGCCTGCTGGCGGTTCGAGAGCGGCACGCAGTGTGGTCGCTGTTGACAAGTTCAACACGAAGCTTATCAGTTGAGGACGATCGGTCAAGCCGGAGCATGGACTGAACGGAATGGCGACTCCGAATACCCTCTTCATCATGTGTGACCAACTGCGGTTCGACTATCTGAGCTGCGCGGGGCATCCGTTCTTGCAGACACCGAACATCGATCGCCTTGCGGCGCGCGGGGTTCGGCTCACCCCAGGCCTATTGCAGTCGCCAGTGTGCGGCTCGTCGCGGATGAGCTACCACACCGGACGTTGCATGCGCTCGCACGGCTCCAACTGGAATAATTTCCCGTTGCGTGTCGGTGAGCCGACACTTGGCGATCATCTCAAGCCGCTCGGCGTGCGCACGGCATTGGTCGGCAAGACGCACATGAAGTCAGATGACGAAGGGATGACCCGCCTCGGCATCGATTCATGTTCGGTGATCGGCGTTCAGGCCGCTCAATGCGGCTTCGAGCCCTATGAGCGAGACGATAGTCTGCATCCCCACATGCTATGTCGGCAAGCCGCTGGCTTACGACACGTATCTGCGCGTCCGGGGCTATGACGCTGAAATCCGTGGAAGGAGTGGGCCAATTCCGGCGCCGCGCCTGACAGGCATGCTGCAGAACGGCTGGCTGCTGGTGCACGCCGACAAACAGGCGCGGGTGCCAGACGAGCACTCGGAAACGCCCCATACGACGCGGCGCGCGATGCAGTTCATCGATGAGGCCAGCGCCGATGGCAGGCCTTGACTGCTGCATCTGTCCTATATCAAACCGCATTGGCCTTACATCGCGCCGGCAGCCTACCATGATATGCATGGCGATAACCAAGTCATTGCTCCGGTGCGCGATGAATCGGAGCGGCGCGACCCGCACCCCGTCTATGACGCCTTCATGGATCTGCGGGTGTCGCGGAATTTTTCGCGCGACGACGTGCGCCGCCGGGTGATCCCGGCCTATATGGGCCTGATCAAACAGATTGACGATCAGCTCGGTCCTCTCTTCGCGTTTCTTGATGCGCGCGGCCTCACCGATCAGACCATGATCGTGGTCGATCCGTTGCCACGGGCGGATGCCACGCGTGGCACGACCTGCGACGCTCTGGTGGAGGCGATCGACCTCGCGCCAACCTTCGTCGAGTATTTCGGCGGTACGCCGCCGCGCCACATTCTTGAGGGTCGCTCGCTGATGCCGCTGTTGCGGGGCCAAAGGCCCGACGGCTGGCGGCGTTGCGTGTTCTCCGAATACGATTACTCGATGCAGGACGTTCGCCAGGCGCTGCGGCAGCCGATCGACAAATGCCGGCTGTTCATGGCCTTTGACGGGCGCTGGAAATATATCCATGCCCCAGGCTATCGGCCGATGCTGTTCGATCTGCAGGGCGATCCACACGAACTGCGCGACCTCGGCACCGATCCGGCCCATGAAGCCGAGCGGCAGATGATGAAGGAGCGGCTGTTCGAATGGGCGCTCACCGATCACAACCGCATCACGACGCGCGACGAGCGGATCGCGGCCTATAGCGCGCGGGCGCAGCTCAAGGCCGGCGCCCTGATCGGCTACTGGGACGAGACGGAGCTAAAGGCGGCCGAAAAGACGCTCCATCCCGGGTGTTCGCAGACACGGACGGACGCTTGCTGCGATCAAAGGCGCGTCAGCATCCGTGACCCATATGAGCGCAAAGCAAGGTGGCTATTGCAGGACCCGGGCTTGCCGCAGGGCCACAGCCCCTCAAGAGCAAGCGCTGACAAGGTATTTATGAACGGTCCCAACACCGCCGGGTTCCGTCGTTATGGCGGCTTAGCGAACAGGTGGTCTCTTTCTCCTCCAGAGGTCCGGCTACCGCATCTCCTGCACCTCGCGTGGACAACTCCTGCTGGGATCAAAGCTGTGCGGATTGTTATCCCAAGGGCGCGAGCGTCTGAAAGGGGCGACACATCCCCGCTGCGGTGCGGTACGATATGGTCTGAAAATTTCCAGCCGAGGATGTTGACGCCGGCGAGGATAGCCCCGGGTGGCAGATCCTACCCGGCCCAACCGCCTGAGGCGTTCCCGAACACGACCAGCCGGATAGCAGCTAAACTGGAACTGGTCCAAATCATTAAAAGGGCAAGGTGGGGGTAGGTGGAAGTGACCGGGCGCACACCATAGCAAGCAATCGCCGCTCCCCCGGCCTGACGACGACCTTCGTAGGAACATACGACAAGGATGTAGGAAACGGACGCCTCACGATTCCACCTTGTCGATTATTGACATCCACCTTGCATCTTACTAATATACAATTTCACTGGAAGCATAAACCCAAAAAGCGGGGACGCCCATGTCGAAATTGGTCTTCATATTGCCTGACGGTACGGCGCAGACGGTGGCTGCCATCCCTGACACAAGCGCAATGAGGCATGCCGTCGACAATGGACTTCCTCTTGATGCGGATTGCGGCGGCGAATGCATGTGCGCCACCTGTCATGTCCACGTCGATCCGGGATGGTTCAACAAGCTTGAGCCCGCGGAAGAGCAGGAAGCCGACATGTTGGGCGTCGTGGACGACCCAAGCCCAACTTCGCGTCTGTCGTGCCGAATCCGGATGACCGAAAAGCTTGACGGTCTAGTACTGCGTCTGCCTCCAACACACCGCTGACCGCGCGCCATCCGGCGTCCATCGAGAGGAGATTCCTTATGAGTGATGTCACCATCGAAGCCGCTCGTGACTTGGTGTCCGAGCACGAGCGCCTGGCCTATGAAATGCCTATCGAGGACATCGTAGTGGCCGACGCCGCGTTGTTTCAGCAAGGGGTATGGATGCCGTATTTTCAGCGCCTCCGGCGCGAGGATCCGGTACACTTTACGCCCAAGAGCCGCTTTGGCGCGCATTGGTCAGTTACGAAGTTCAAGGATATCCAAGCCGTTGATTCAAACTGGCGCGTGTTCTCATCCGATACCGCCCGCGGTGGCGTGCACATAGGTGACAAGCCGCCCGAGAAGCGCTTGCGCAGCTTCATCGCATCGGATCCGCCGAAGCAAATAGAACAACGGAAAGCCATCCAGCCGATCGTATCCGCCGGGAGCCTTGCGGAAATCGAGGGAACGATACGGCGGCGGACTGGAGCGCTTCTTGATCAATTGCCCCGCAATGAGACGTTCGATTGGGTAGCCCGCGCTTCTATCGAGCTAACGTCGATGACTCTTGCAACCATCTTCGACTTTCCGGTGGAGGACAGACGCCTGCTCGCCCACTGGTCGGATGTCTCAATCGTCGATCTGTTAGCTGGTGGCCCGATCGATAGCGAGGAGAAGCGAGGCGCAGAACTCGCGAAATGTCTGGATGCGTTCAAACTGCTGCGAGAAGAAAAACTCAAACGCCAACCGGAGAACAATCTTATCTCCATGATCGCTCATAGCCCAGCCTATCAGGGGATTTCCGAGAAGGAGTTTCTCGGCAATCTTCTCCTCCTCATAATCGGCGGTAACGAAACCACACGGAACTCGATGAGCGCCAGCGTCCTCCTCCTTAACGAGAACCCCACTGAGCAGCGTAGACTACGTGCAAACCCTGAATTGATTGAGAGCATGGTAAGCGAAGTTATCCGCTTCCAATCGCCAATTCTCGCTTTCCGGCGGACGGCAACTCAGGATACCAACCTGGCCGGCAAAACCATTCGCGAAGGCGAGAGGGTGGTAATGTGGTATATCTCCGGAAATCGAGACGAAGACGAATTCGCAGAGCCCCATCGCTTCCTATTGGGTCGCGACAACTATCGCAAGCACATCGCATTCGGTTTCGGAGTACACCGCTGCGTTGGAAATCGATTGGCAGAGTTGCAGCTGCGCGTTCTATGGGAAGAGATTCTCGCCCGCGACCTCAGGATTGAGGTGGTCGGGGCCCCCAAGCGCCAATATTCGACTTTCGTGCATGGCATTGTGGAATTGCCAGTAGTCATCCGGCAATAGGGAGAACGCCTCGTAGCGTTTGCCGACGATCCTTCACGCATCGCCTTTTTGCACGCCTGCAAACGCACCCAGCTCTCGGAAGACGAATCGCCTTTCCGTCGACTGTCACTTCGACCGCGCAGACTTAACCTTTCCGACAGACTTGCTTTGTTGGCCACCTGACCCCGGGAGCGCAGAGACTTGGATCCTATCGTCATCATCGGCGCTTCACATGCCGGAGTGCAGATGGCAGCTTCGGCTCGCGACGCAGGCTGGGAGAACGAAATCGTTCTGGTAGCCGAGGACACGCTCCTACCGTATCACCGCCCCCCGCTGTCGAAAGGTCTGCTTACCGGCAAAACCGCCGTTACAGACATCCCCCTGCGCGGCGAGTCCTGGTACCAAAGGAACCGTATAGTCCGCCTGACCGGCCGCCGTGTCGTTGCGCTCGACAGACATCGTCGTCGAATCATTCTTCAAGGTGGCGAGCAAGTTTCATACTCCCGTCTCGGACTTGCAACAGGTGCTCGCGTGCGGCGTCTCTCCTTGCCGGGATCGGAGCTGGACGGCGTATTGTATCTGAGGGATTTCGCAGACGTCGAGACGTTGAACTCGCAGCTTCAACAGGCGCAGTCGGCTGTTGTTATTGGAGGTGGCTTCGTAGGGTTGGAGGTAGCGTCCAGCCTCTGTCAGATGGGCAAGAGCGTGACAGTGCTTGAAGCACTTCCGCGCCTTATGCCGCGCGCCACGAGCTCGGCGATCTCCGGCTGGTTCGGCCGCCGCCATACGGAACAAGGCGTCAACCTGCTTTTCAATGCGCGAGCAGAAATTATTCTGAATGACGGCCAGGGACGCGCGGCGGGAGTGCGCCTCACCGGCGGGCAAACAATCGCCGCCGACTTTGTCGTCGCGGGAATTGGCGTAACGCCCGCTGTCGAACTCGCCAAGGCGGCGGGGCTCACCTGCAGCGACGGCATCCTCGTTGACTCGCTAACCCGCACAAATGACCCATCCATTTTCGCCGCCGGCGACGTGACCAACCATCCATCCGCATTTTCCGGCGGGCAGCTGAGACTGGAGTCGGTGCAGAACGCTACCGATCAGGCCAAAGTGGCGGGACAGATGCTGGCCGGCGGCGCTCCCAACCCGTACAACGTCGTGCCGTGGTTTTGGTCCGACCAGCACAGCGTGTCATTGCAGATGGTCGGCCTGGCAAGCAGCGCCGACCACTGCGTGGTACGCGGCGATTATGCGGCTGGCAAATTCTCGGTTTTCTCCTTTACTGGGAACAGGCTGGTGTGCATTGAAAGTGTTGACAGTCCTCGCGATCACATCGCGGGACGCCAGATTTTAGCCAAAACGAATGCGCGACTGACCCCCGAGGAGGCCGCAGATATCCGGTTCGACCTACTTGCAGCGGCCCGCGCAAAAACTTGATTCGCAGCAGACCGTGAATGCGATCCGGAAGGCGACGGCCCACGGAGGCTCGGCCAAAATGCTACAACGTCACCGCTTCTTGAGCGTTGACAGCTACCGAGCTACGACGTTACTTGAACGCAATCAGACTGGAACATCAAAAATCGCGTCTGGATTATATTAGCATGGCGGATGGCGCACATATGCCGCGTAGAAAGCTTCAACGCCCTGTACCGGCAAAGAGCGGCCGGAGCGCTTCGCACATTGCCGCGGCTAAAGAGACCCTTGCAGGCTTGAATGGTGACATGAATGACGGCCAGGCAAAGTCAGGCCAGGAGCCGGAGCTCAATTTGGCCGACTGCGCGTACCGTGCTCTCGAAGAGATGATTTGCACCTTGGAGCTGCCGCCAGGGACCCGCGTTTCGGAAAGCTCCCTCGTAAAGCGTTTGGGAATCGGGCGCACACCGGTGCGAGAAGCCCTGCAGCGCTTGTCGCGTGATGGTCTTGTTGTTGTGCTGCGAAGACATGGTGTCCTCGTTAGCGAGATCGACGTCCGCACCCAGCTGCGAATTATCGAGGTGCGCCGGGTTTTGGAATCGCTCATGGCGCGTTTGGCTGCGGAGCGTGCCGCCGAGGACGAAATCGCGCAATTCGCCAAGGTCGCAGCCGCCATCTATGCAGCAGTTGATGCTAACGACGATCTCGCCTTTGTTCGGCTTGATACGCAGCTGAATGAGCTGCTCGCCCGCGCCTGCGGCAACCGTTTTGCCAGTGGTGCGATGAATTTGATGATCCCGCTAGCGCGACGTTTTTGGTATCGGAATTACAAGTCTGCCGGTGACATGATGCTGGGTGCTCGGCTCCACGCGGAGATCGCCGACGCGATCGCCCGCCGGAATCCCGATGAAGCGGAGGAGGCCGTGAGGCGTTTACTCGACTATATCGACGATTTCTCTCGCAAAACGCTGGATCGCTAGCACATTTGAGCACCTTTCCGCGTCGCAAATCGATTTCCGGCACTTTGATTTGAGCTATCCTCTTCGATGTTCTCCAATCGAGCTCGTCACCGACGCACGCACCTCGTCAGGTGTTTAGTCCCGGACTGTGATGGTGCGTTCCTTTCGTTTGGCTGGAAGGATGCGACGTGGCACAAGCCCACCACGACAGAGACGGTACGTCGAGCGATTCAGTCAGTCCCAGTTCCCGCCGGGACCGTCAATCAGAGCAACCCAGCTTTGGGAGATACGTCGCGATTCAGTCCAGAAGAAGCAGAATCCAATGCAATCAAGTCATTCAAAGCGTAAGGAACAGGGCCTCCAGTCGCCCAATCAAGCAATTCGGCGGTATGCACAATCGGGATTTCCGTCCCCTTACCGATCTGCGTGATGCAGCCGAGATTACCGCTCGCGATGAGCTGGGGTTTCGTCTTTTCGATGTTATTTACCTTCCGAGAACGGAGGCGGTTCGCGATCTCAGGTTGCAGTATGTTAAAGACTTCCGCTTAGCCACAGCAAATGTGCCCCTCCGGAACATCCTTCACCACGAATCCCATCGGCTTAAGAAGGTGTTTGGGTTGTTCCCTGATCTGCTGCCCGTGCTGCATTGAACAGGCTGGTACAACCTTGACGCCATTGTCGTGGCAGAATTTGAGAACAGCTCTCACCTCATCGGTTGAGACCGGCAGCACAACAGCAAGCGGCATCTTTCAGTAAGCAATGAGTGCGTCGGTCTCATACGCGCGGCACTCGTCTCTGGAGGTGATGAGGCTGCCAAGCGAGACCAATCTGGCCAGACCTTCGACAATGGAGGCGCGGCGCGCGATGATAGCTTGATCCGGTTCGGAAAATCTCATCGCGCTCATGGAAATCTCCTGTGTCGGTAACCTCCGACTTCTGCGGAACAATCGCCGCTTCTGTGAGGTAACTCCCGGCAGGCTTTCAGCCGGAGGGAACGGCAGCGCCGAACTGTGCGTTGAATAACGCGAGCCCAACTCGAACACATTCTCTAGATCCGCCTGTGCCTGTCGTAAATCAAATCCGGACATACTGGTGGTGCAATCCTCCCAAGATCGGACGACAAACAATGTATCCAGCGCTCTGAATGGGGCGCGGTGCCGGCGCATCCTTGTTCAACGATAGATGCGTACGCACCTCATTGTAGTATTGCATGTACGAGAGCAGTAGGTGACGGAGGTGGCGTTCGCTGAATACAATAACGTGGTCAAGGCATTCCCGTCGGATCGAACCGATCAGCCTTTCAGCATATCCATTTTGCCAAGGGGAGCGCGGCGACGTCGGTCGATCGCGGATGCCTATCGATCGGAGTCTGCGGATAAGGACCTCACCATAGGCCCCGTCCCGGTCACGAATGAGATAGCGGGGAGCCTGTTCCCACCCGCATGCTTCCGTGACCTGATTTGCGATCCATTCTGCGGTTGGATGCGCTGTGACGCCAAACCACAGAATATGTCGCCGGCCGTGCCCCATGATCAGCAATCCATAGAGCAGGCGAAACGAGATTGTCGGCACGACGAACATATCCATCGCATCGATCCCATCAGCGTGATTGCGGAGGAATGTCCTCCAGCCTTGGGACGGCGGGTCTCGTCGCCTGACCATGTACTTGGCCACGCTGGTCTGTCCGATACCGACGCCGAGCTTGAGGAGTTCTCCATGGATCCGAGGCGCTCCCCACAGGGGATTGGCAATGCTCATCTCGCGGATAAGCTTGCGTATCTCCAACGGAAATGTTGGCCTGCCACCCCGCGCTTTCGATTTCCAGCGCCAATATAATCGGAAGCCAGCGCGATGCCATTTGACTACGGTCTCCGGCTTAACAATCGCCAGCGCATCGCGAACGCCAGGGAGAGGCCGATAGAGGCAAACAAAAATCAATCGGTCGATGGAGCTGAAGGTTTGTTTCTTAGGAGCGGTTCGCCGCAGAACGTTTATCTGGTGCCGCAACGTCAGAATTTCAGCCTCGAGCGCTACCCGCGACCGAAACAGATCTTCGACTATCCAAACAATGAGCCTGACAAGATCTCTCATCCCGCAACAGCATCGCCCGATTCTCGATCAACTGCTAGTCAGATTGAGTTTGCGACAGGGACAGGTGTCGAAACGCAAATTAAGACCTTCCTGAAAGGCGCTGAAAGGCTTGCGATTCTTGAACTGACGGAGATTTCGAACACCAAGGCAACGCTGCGGATAACGGAGCAGTATCTATCGACGATCATGGCCTGGGCCCGGAAACATCGCCAGGCGCGCAAGGTCCTGATCGTCCTGGAAGAAGCGCACACCATCATTCCGGAAACGTTCAGTTCGGGTTTCGATGGCGACACCCAGTGGGTTGTCAGCCGCATCGGTCAAATCGCGTTGCAGGGCCGCAAGTATGGCGTGGGCTTGCTCGTCATTAGCCAGCGCACGGCCCTGGTGAGCAAGACGATCCTTTCCCAATGCAATACCTTCCTGACGCACAGCCTCATCGACCAAACCAGCCTTACGTTCCTTGAAAGCGTTTACAGTTCGCAGCACGTGCGCTCGATTCCAAACCTGGGACGGTTTGAATTCCTGGCCGCGGGCAAGGCGATCAAAGCCGAGCGGCCGATTCTTCTCTGCCGGCCGTTCGACCAGGCAAAGAAGGATGCCAGTGACGCGCTGAGACAACCACCGCCGGCGCCCCCGGGGCTAGCGCAGCCTGAACAAAGCATATTTGGCTAACTGATTTCGGAACAAGACATTGATTGACCCTTTAACGGCCCTGGCGTTTTCGATCTACGAGAACAAGGGCGTCTATTGCCTGCTGCTCGGCTCGGGCGTTTCGCGACCGTCCGAAATCCCCACAGGCTGGGAGATAACACTCGACCTGGTGCGCCGGGTGGCCGCATTGCGAGGCGTGACCAACGAGCCGGATTGGGCAGCTTGGTACAAGGCTACATTTGACACGGACCCAAGGTATTCAGAACTGCTCGACGAACTAGCAAGCACGCCAGACGAACGGCGATCGGTGCTGCACAGTTATATCGAGCCCAATGCTGACGATATCGCGGCCGGCAGGAAAATCCCTACCCGCGCTCACCAGGCGATTGCGCGGATGGTAGCGGCCGGTCACGTGCGGGTTATCACGTCGCGAAGTACATCTCGCAACCGCCCAATCGACGTCTCATCCGGAAACTTTCCGCATGTGATCGAACCGGCGGAGGCATTTGGCTGAGAACGTGAGCTCAGCGACAACTGCACATATGAACTATGCGGCATCGATACTCCTCGGGCGACGCGAAGACTTCGCGTCCTATCATAGCTGACCCAGCAGGGCATGAAACCTGCCTTTTGATAGAACGACAGACCTGTCAGACCTAAACTCCGCTTGTTAGCCGGTTCGACGGCTCAGCGAGTGGCTTTTGAACCAGGGAAGCAGATCATTGGATAAACCGCTGTCACATGGTTTCGCTTGCGGCTAGACCAGATCGTAAAACGCAACCTGCTCGCGCGGGTCGATTGAAGAATCAGGGCCACAGCGCGTCGTCCGGTAGAGCTTTTAGATATTGCTTCGCTTTTTATCGAAACGGAAACCACCAGCCTGACCGGTGCCGTCGGAGAAAAAAACGACGTTTTGTTGCATGCTGGCCCCGAGAAATATCTCAGTGATAGAAAATCGGCTTTGGCGGCTGATGGTTCAGCATTTCCAGGACACGCGGATTATTGCTAAGAGCTTGATAGCAACCATCTGCCATCCCGAGCAGGGTTTGCCGCCGGTTGCCGGTCGCAAGATCCAAGCCGAGATCGGAGATCTGTTCGGGCGAAGGCTGTTCGTCAAATCGGACGTAGCGGTCCGCCAACTGATGCTTCAGCATGAAGTCGACAAGCTGTTGTTGCGAGGACAGGATGGTGGAAACCAGCCTTCCGTTCTCGAGCCAAAGCTTCTGTCCGAAGTTACGGCCCAGGGAGCTCGGCAGCGAGAACTTGCTCGTCGTGGTGCCGATGCTGAGAACGCTGATGTCCTTGATGTCCTGATCCAGGAATTTGACCGCTTCGTGCACGGCACACATGTCAGGCGCGTTCGCGACTATGCCACCGTCGACAAAGTTGCTGTTTTCGAGCCTGGCCATCGGGAAATACAGCGGTGCTGCCGAAGTCGCCATCGCGACATCCACCGCCGAGAGTTTGTGGTCGTTCAGAAAATTCTGGTGGTGGGCAGTCTTGAACATTTGGACGCTGCCCTTCGTCATATTGACCGAAGGAATCAGCAACCTGGTCCGCGCATCGCCGAGCTTGGTGTCCTTCCCCACGACGGCCTCGATCTTTTCCCTCAGAACGGTGCCGTCGTATTTCGGTTGCCGCCATTGTGCCCAGCGCGCCCTTAATTTGGCCACGCGACCTCGCGGCGGCTCACCCCGGGTGAAGATCTCCTCGCCGTGGTCGAGGAACATCTTCTTGATCGACTCGGCGCTTTTGCCCAGAGCCAGACCGAGCGCGATCACACCCCCGATCGAGGTCCCCGCAATGAGGTCAAAGCAATCGCCGATCGGGCGCTGCGCCTGTTGTTCGAGCCGAGCCAATACCGTGCTGGTAAACAACCCCCGATAGCCGCCACCGCTCAAGGCAAGTATCTGAAAAGGCATGAATAATTCCTATCTTGGGTTCTCCCGGGCTGGCTCGGGTTGCGAACCTGGAACCCCGCTCCTATATGGATGTTCGGTTTATGTTCTGCAAGTTTTGAGCGACTCAGGTAGAAGTTGTTAACCGCGCGGTTGTGCGAGTTGGGGGCCGCCCCCCGCTCAAATCTCCCTCGCTCAAAGAGGTGAGGACAACCATGGCAAACGTCGCCAAACTGCTCCATTCCAACGGTGATGCACCGTCGTTCCTGAAGAACCTTCAACTGGACGATAACGGCCACTCCGAATTGAAGGCCGCCCGGGCAAAGGTGCGCCGCTGCCTCAGAGCCGAATTCGCCAAAGCCAGCAAGGCCGAGTTCGGTGTTACGGTGCAACCGCGGTTTTTCACCCAGGGCAGCTACGCCTACAAGACTATCAACGAGCCGGCGTGGACGCCGCCTCAGCAAAAAGATCTCGATGACGGCGCCTATCTTCCGATGACTTTCGTTCAGGGGGCCAAACCGTCGGTGGCCGCAGCGGCCTTCTTCACGGTAGTTGACCGCGCGCTGCAGGAACTTGCGAAGACCGAGGGATGGAAATTCGTCAGGAAACCTACTTGCGCCCGCCTGATCATTTCAAACGATGCGCACATTGACGTCCCCCTATACGCCATTCCCGACGCGCAATTCATGCTGCTGGAAAAAGCCCTGCAAGCGCGCACATTCGATGGAGCATTGGACGCGCGGGCGGACAGCATCGATCGTTGGGACGCCCTACCGTCAGATTGCGTTCTGCTGGCTCATCGCGAGGAAGGCTGGAAGGCCTCCGATCCGCGCAAGATTCATGATTGGTTCGTCGATGCGGTCGAACTTTACGGCGAACGGCTGCGCCGGGTTTGCCGTTACCTGAAGGCATGGCGCGACCACAATCGACCTCACCTAGATGGAGTATCGTCAATCCTGCTGATGGTTTGCGCGTGGGAAGCTTTTGAAGATCTGGGTCGGCCGAACGTCCCGGACCGCGATGATAAGGCTCTGCTGAGCGTAGCCGAGCGCCTTCCCCGATTGCTGGCTGGTCCCGTCTGCAGTCCCACCGACCCGGACGAGAAGATCTGCGCGCGGCTTGACGATGATGATCGGCGCGTGGCGGTCCAGATGGCCGGCCAACTCCAGGCGACGCTGACCGAGATCGTCGAGAAATGCTTCGACCCCAATGAGGCAGTCCGGCAGCTTAACGGCCTGTTCGGAGACCGGATCCCCGATCGCATCGACCTCGTCGACGTAACCAAGGCGGCGCACGCCGAAGTGCGCTCTCATCCCGTGAGAATTGCGGCCGCACCCGAGGTTGGTAAATCGGTAAGTGCCTGAGAAGCGCACAAAATCCCTTTGCGGCATACACGATGCTTTCTTGCAGCGCAAATTCGCGCGAGACTACTCGTGGACGGGACTGCACTACAAAGGCGTCCTTGACGAAACGGGCCTGAAGATACCGGTTGTTGTTTCAGTCAACGATCTCGATTTCGTAACGCCCCCGGTCATCAAGCTTGTCGATCCCGAAGCGGGATCTTCCGGCCAGATACCGCATGTGCTGCGATCCGACGGCACGTTCTGCTATATGGACGGACAGGCGATCGTCCTTGACCGCTACAAACCCGCGGAGACCATCATTCAATGCCTTGAGCGTGCGGACAAGGTCATAAGGGACGCCGTCAACCGCCGTCTTGACGAAGACCTCGGCGGCGAGTTTGGCGCCTATTGGTCGGACGGCACCGTGTTGGTCGATTTGCCGGAGGATTTTGAGGGCGACGCGGAAATTCAGTTCCTGCAATTCGACAAAAATTCCGAGCGCCAGAAAATACTGATCTCAAACGGCAAGTCCAAGTTCCTGTCGCTCCACAAACGAAATGATCGCCTGGACCCCGATCCAGAGGGATATTTGTGTCCGGTATTTTGCGTACCGGTGCTCTCGTTTGATCCGAAGCAATCTTGGCCACCCAAGAATTTGGCCGAGTTTAACGCTTGGCTGCAGCAGGTCGCCCCTGCGACACTGGGGAAACTCGAGGAGGCGTTCACCCGATCCAAGGGGCACGGACAATGGATATGCCTGTCGGCACGGAACGGGCGGTTCTTCGTGTCGGCGGAAATCGGAAAGGCGTACAGGACGCCGGAATTCCTGACGAACAGACGCGCCCAACTAGCCCAGACCCTCCAGCATATCGAGGGCGCCGTGGAGATTTCCGGCTACGTGGGGGTGCCGGTCGACGAAGGATATGTGTTTTCGAGGAATTTAGGTGACATGAACAGTCTGGCCGGAAAGAGGATCCTACTTATCGGTTGCGGTACCATCGGCGGTTTTTTGGCCCAGCAACTCGGTCAGAGCGGTGCCGGCGCCGGCGGAGGCAAATTGACCCTGGCCGACAATGACACCCTCAAGGGCGCAAATCTCGGTCGACACCTGCTCGGGGCTCCGTATCTCGACCGCAACAAAGCGGAGGCCTGTGCCGATTTTCTGAAGGAGCAACTTCCCCACCTGGAGATCGCAAGCATCGCCGGGTCGATCCAGGCCAACATGGAGGTTCTGTCCCGTCAGGACCTTGTGATCGATGCAACCGGGGATGAGGCGCTATCGATAGCCATCAACGAGCTTGCCGTCGGCAAGCGGCCGACTTTTCCGCCGGTGCTGTTTTCGTGGCTGGAAGGAAACGGTGCCGCCGCTGTCGCCTTCATTGCGGGCGATGCAGATCTTGCCTGCTTGAAATGCCTCAAAACAGATTTGGCCGGCATACCTCGTTTCCGTCTCCTGAAAGGCGATACTGAGCTCAAGACCGGCCGGAATCTTGCGTGTGGCGACGCTCACTTCATTCCGTTCCCGGTCTCCAGAGCAGCCGCAGCTGCAAGCCTCGCCTGCGACGTGGCTCTGGATTGGGCTAATGAGGGCGAGGGTCACAGATGGCGATCGATAACGCTTGACCACCATCGCGCCAACCGAATTGATGACCGCAACCCGAAACGGCTGGCCACTTGCCCCGCGTGTGGCGATTCCGCCCGATGATCTTCCTTACCGGCGCCCGGCTTGTGACGCTGACTGACGAGGTCACAGAGCAGATCCAAAGGTTCACCCAGCCTCCGGAAGCCGATCTAGAGGCCGGCGGCATATTGCTCGGCTCATACCGCGGTCCTCATGTCGAGATTCTGCAGTGCACCACGCCGATGCGTGAAGACTCACGGACCCGATTTAGCTTTGTTCGCCGAGATCCTGGCCATCAGCGCGCGGCGGACTCGGCCTGGAGAGCAAGCGGTCGAACGGTCAATTTCGTCGGAGAATGGCATACTCATCCAGAAGATTATCCGAAGCCGTCCAACGTCGACCGAAACACTTGGGTGGAGCAAATGCGGAGACGTCAACACGACGCCCTGATTTTCCTCATAGCCGGCCGCGCCACATTCTATTGCGATCTAGGCCAAAACAACCGGTTGATGAACATGACCGTTGTTGGCTAAGTCGGTCCGAACGTAAGTAATAAAACTTAGTTACGATCAATACCGACTAGTTTTTGTTAGAATCCCATCCAGCCGCAGACTGATAAGCATTTGCTCGAAAGCTTATCAGTCTGCGAACTGATTCCATTTGCTCCAAACCTTATCAGCTGGCGAGCTGACTCCATTTTGCGTACTACTTCATCAGTCGGGACTAACCCTGTTTCGGCGAACAGATAGATTTCGGTACGGCGGCCTGCGCGTTCCTCAGCTTGTATTCAACTGGTCTGTGCTTGCCTATCCAACTTCAAACTCCGCGGATCGAGCAACCAGGTTATGCCTCGAGCTTCGCCTTGGTCGAAGCCGTACTCCTCAAGATCTTCGACCATCGGACGAACGTCGAGCGCCTCAAACTGCACCGAGCGGTATCGCCAGACGGGATCGTCCGATTGTTCAAAAGTTATCTTCGCACTGTAAGTCAAGCTCGTGCCGCCCAATGAGCATGTGCGGAAAACGAGACCTTCAAGAGAGCGCGCTCCATAATCGCCATCAAAACTTTGGAATTCCAACCGGGTTTCTGGTTTGGGACTGAGAAGCATTTCGACCGCAACCTGCGCTTCATCAGCCGTCCAGATTTCGTCAAAATTGAAACTTCCGCTCGAAACAACACCGGCCTTCGACAAGAGCATTTGCCAGCCGTCTAGAAATTTGCTGATCGCGGGAAGCTGTTCGACGTAGGGGCCACTGAGCAGATCGCCCAGCGGCAGCGTGATGGATGGAATTCGTGAATTGCCCGATATTGTGAGCTCGGCCTGGCCCCGTGCCATGAGCGAGAGCGCTCGCGCGAGCTCCGCATGGTGTTCTAGAGAGCGCTGAACATCATCCAGACCACGTTCAGTCTCAAACTTCGCGCCGCTGCGTGTGATCCGAATAAGGAAATCGGCATGCCGGATCAGCAGCTCCGGGCCATCGGCGGCTTCGATAGGCGGACCGATGAACACCATGGCATCGAACCGCGCGGCCTGTCCGAACCCTGCTCCTCGGATCGATACGATGCAGGAACCCAGACTCGGGGGCGTAAGAACCAATTCGCTTAGATCATCGAATAGCGTGCCTCGATATGGGAGCCGGATGTCAAATCGCGTATCGAAAACGCGAAACTCCTTAGGCTTCAGCGGAGTTAGTCCGAGCAGCACATTGTTTAAGTGCTGCGGCCCTTCGATAAATGCGATGGCTTCGGCTTCAAATCTTCCCTTTTCATAGCCAAGCTCAGCGAGCTGCCTCTGCTTTTCGATGGTGTAAGCTGCTGAATCCACCCGGCAGATGGAGGTAAGCGCTTCTAGTAAGCCCTCCGCGGTAGGCTCGAAGCGCGTTCCCAGCTTCTCGTAATCGTAGCTGACGTCTGCCTTGTTGATGTCATACGCCTCGTTGGCTTCAGCCAAGCGAAGTCTCTTCAACACCTTAGCGAGCTCATCGCCAATGAGATGAACCAGATAGCCAGACTGGAACTTGCCTTCTTGGCTTATTCGGAAGACGACGATGACGGAGGGATGCGCATCCTTCGCGAGCCGATCTACGGCGGAGAGGCTTAACCGAACTCGGCTGTTCGTTCGCCCGACCGTTGATTTCAATTGCACACGGACCGCTTTGGCCTGCTGCTGATCTAGCGCTACGCCATTCCCGAAGTGCTCCACCGGAAATTCGACGAGAAAATCCCAACCCATCACATCGACTGTGGTTTTGTTGCAGATCAGATCGGCCTGCGCACATAGGAGCTGGAACTGTTGTTCCCCGATATGACCGATGCGTTCCGGCTCGAGGTCGCGTCCCATTCAAAGCTCCATATCGCGAGCTGCAAACCAAATTGATCGGCGCACGTCAGGGTAAGACGTCCAACCATTGGACTCTTAAGGTTCTGGAGATGCGGTTCGAACTCGTCAATGCAACTCAAACCGCACTCGGTGGAGAGTTCTCGTGAAATCCTCGGAAGAGCAAGGGTGGCGCAATTTTCGGAAAGCGGAACGACCTCCCGACTCCTGGATGAGCTGCCGATTGACCGAAGAAGAGCTCCCTCAGTCGCGAGAGACGAGATCCCCGAGATCACGTAGGAAGGTTAGCAGCTTGTTCAGTCCCTCTGGTGATCCATCCCATACGCCGGAAACCGCTTTGGCGAGCTGCTCCTTTCCGTTGTCGATTTGCTGCGAACTATCGACCGCGAGGCGTTTTTTTGCATAATTGCATAACTTGACCAAAGTCGGGGTGAGCCTTGGCGGCCTCCGGCTCAGGGCGCGATGAACGCTCGACTGGTCCACGCTGACTAATCTGGCCAGCGCAGAATCGCCTAAATTAAGCTCGTTTTTGAGCTTTTCCACCCAAGCAACCGCCTCGACTGCTCCCTCCTCGGGGCTGACGGGCCGTCCAAGAATACTTTTAATTTCATCTTTTCTGCGCGCCACTTTTATGCAATAATGCAGAAAGTAGATATTCACAAGGGGGTCGGTGATGAAGGAAATCCGCTTTTATCGTGCAAGCGAAAAGCCGTATGGCGTGTTCAGCAATCTCTACAGGCGGCCAATCACGTTCGAGGGACGCGTCTACCCGACCTCCGAGCATGCCTACCAAGCTAGAAAAGCGCGCAAAGAAGAAGTGCGCGAGTGGCTCATGGCCGCACCTTCGCCGGCTTTGCTCGCGATGGCGGCGCACGGCCTCTACCAGTGGGATATTGCTCCGGACTGGTCTAGAGTTAAGTTCGACCGCATGAGAGGCGTGCTCAGGACAAAGTTTACCGAACACCCCGATTTGGCAGCCATTCTCCTCGACACGAAGGATGCCGTACTGATCGAGACTGCAACCGTCGACAACGCCGTGAATAGGCTTTGGGGAGAAGTGCCGGGCAAGGGCGGAAAGAATATGCTCGGGATTCTCTTAATGGAAGTTCGCGACCATCTTGCGCAGGGCAGCAACAAGCGGCGACGCAAGATCGCCATGCAGGCCGCTGAATAGGCTTCAGCGGTTACAGGTTCCGAGCGTGCTCACGTAGGAGGTAGACGCCTCGTCGATACCTCGATCGAGCATCTCACGGACGTGGTTAGCGCCGGCCGCCCGGAAAAGACCGCGGGCACCAGTGAAACCGCAATTGAGTGCCGCCAGGCGCTGCCCGACTTCAACTCCGTCGAAGACATCGTCAACTGTCCAGCTTCCTTCCCGATACCAGCGCCTCAAAACGAGATCCAGCAGGCCGGTCGTCACCATGTCGCCCGATCCGCAAGTGTCGATGACCCGCGGTGCGAAGCTGGAAGGAAAGTGACGATGTACGCTTCTGTTCGAAACCGTCAATCCGAACGCGCCGTGGGTTCTGATCACTATGACTTCTGGATCGAGGTTGCGGTCCGCGATGCTTTTCCCTGCAGTCTCGTCGGAGAGCTTGATCACGGTGGCGCAGCGCACAGCTCTAGCGAACATCTCATCATCAGTGGATGCCGGCTCGAAGAAGACGAGAGCACCCGCTCGCTTGGCCTCTTCCATCGCGATCACGATCGATTCCGAAACGCGGTCGGCGTAGAAAACCGACACGGATTTCAACGTGTCTGCGGCCCGGCAAACGTGGTCGTGATCGATCGAGCGCCATTTCGGAAAGCGGACGAGCGTCTGTGGACACGTTGAAGTGAACCGGTGGCTCCCATTCACGGTATCGACGATTTCGACGATGACAGGAGAACTTCCCGTGTGCGCTCTTGAGACGTAGCGCGTCTCGCACCCGGCCCTCTCGAACTCGTCGAGGAGGAAACGACCGTAGTCGTCGTCGCCAAGGTTGACGACCGGGAAAACAGGATGACCCAACATCGCCAGCGATAGGAGAACGTTCCCGCAGGATCCGCCGAGAGCTTCGGCCGGAGCGGCATAGTCATCCGAATAGATCCGATCGACGGCTGTCAGACCTGTGCCTGCGACGGCTGGACGTGCCGATTGAGGCGTGGGGTCTTGCGATCTCATTTGGACCATAACATGAACATCCTAGCAGGACCGCCGCAGCACGGATACGTCCAATCGCGCGCGACCAACACCCGTCAGGCGCATGCCGCCGAGTATCCTTAACAGACCATCAGGACCCGAAACGTTGCCTGGCAGAAGATTCCAACAGGAAATCTCGCGTTCGCACACCCGATCCACGCTCAATCCGAAGTCTCCGCCAAGAAGGTCGTAGTCGTTGCCATGTCGATCACCGCTGTCGCCGATCGCGAGCATTTGAAGATGGCCTTCTGCCATCTTGCCTCGGACCGCATCCAAAACACGCGGCTTGGCCGCCCAGGCCGGACATACGTCGATCGAGTGACCGGAGCGAACCATTTTCAGTTCCGAGCGTGATCTCACCATTTCGTGCAGCCTGCGCCACCCGTCCGCCGACGACGCAAGCTTGTCTATGGCGATCGTGATCTGAAAGGGATTCTCCTTCGGAAGCCATCCATCCCGGAACATCCCGCCTTCGGCCCGGATGCTATCGAATGCTTCCAATATCGCGGCATCCGGCTTCAGATCGGTATTCCGGATGTCGACCGATAGCGGAGCGACGTACGCTCCGTTGTAATAGCCAACCAACACCCGCTCGCAATGCTCCGCCGAAAGGCACTCTCGTAATTCCTCGCCGACCGATCCCCCTCGGCCGGTCGCAAGCGCAATTGCGACGCCACCATCCAAGAGTTTCTGGACACCGGCTATGACGGGACCCGTGGGCGGTTTGCCTCTCTTGTCTGTCGCGACCATGGTCCCGTCGTAGTCTAAGATGACGGCGCCGAACTCCGCGGCTCCAAGACGCTCGATGAATTCGTCGCGGCGCGCGCTCCAAGTCGCAGCCGTTCTGTTTGGCTCGTCGGCCCTTTGCTCCGACCGACGTTTGCGGCGCGTGGCCGCATCTTCGTCCTCGATCGCGGCAAGAAGATCCTGGCTTTCGAAGATAATTCGTCCAAAATCGGCGACGCCAGGCTTTCCGGGGTCGATGCCCACCGCCGCTCCCAAACCTTCTACGACGCCGAAAGAACTCAGAACCGCATCAAAGAGAGTGTGCCGGCCCGGTGCGCCGAAGCCAAGATTGATCCGTCCTACCGTCGAGGGAATACATGATTCGATAGACTCCCAGAAGGGCCGGCTGCGATCGCAGGTCAACGAAAGCACGACGGTGCGATCCCCATGCTTATCTAGCCAGACATGTCGCCCGTGAGCGAAGTTGCGGAAGTCGGTCCGCTGTATCCTGCAGAGACCGGCTTCCCAACAACTGGTTTCAATCATAACGGCCGCAGCGGTCAGAGCGGGATCATGCAGGATAAGGAGTGTATCGCGCTCGGAGCCCCAGGTACTTGCGATCGTCTCGATGGTACGAGCCCGGGCCGACGGCGACAGTAGGTCCTCCGATCTTGCCTTCACGCGGTCGCTTCTCTCGGCGACGCCGTATCCAGCGACCTGATCGCTCGCCAGGAGCAACGAAGTAACGGTCGAAGTGAGCGAGTGAGTTGCCAGAAAACCGTCCTTCTCATCAGTGACGGGGACGAGGTGCAGTCTCGCATCTTCCGCGCCAGAGACCAGGTTTCTACCCCGGGCGGTGACGACGTCGATGCGACGAGCGTGTTCGTTGACCGCGGTCTGGAAAGCTGCACGGATGTCCGCATTCTCACCGCTCGCGGTAAAGAGCCAGACCCCCCACTTCGGCAACACCGGATCGAGCGCGAACGCCATAGGAGTTGTCACCGCCGTCGCGGAGTGGAGCAGCCACGTCCGGCAAGACGACAAAAACTCGGCGGCAACAGCGGAGCCGCCGCTTCCGACAGCGGCTACGGGATACTCGGCAGCGCGTTCGAGGGCCTCGGCCAAGAGGCTTGACTCATTGCCGCATGCCGCCGAGACGGTGTGCGACAGCCCGTCCAGCTTCGATGTGAAAACAGCGGTCATGAGCGAGCCGACACATCTTCGTCGATTGCGATCCTCAGTGATTGAGTTGTCACGGTCAACGGCGGCGCCTTGTCGGCGTCGAGAGTCTTCGAAATTATCGACATCTGACTTGTTTCCGGCTTGCCACAGCGGGTAGGCCAAAACCCGGAGGCGTTCGTAGGTCTAGTTGGCGACCTTCTCGGATCCGACATCATAGCTCCCATAAACAGGTCCGTGAAGCCATACGTGAACGGCCAGATCAGGTGGAGGAGCAGATTCCTTCACCCCCGTGGAATCGAACTCATACCGCAGTGTCTCGACGTACTGCACCGACAAGTCATGTTCCAGAGCGGCCATCATTGCCCCAACCGCCGTGACCTTGCTTCCGAAAGGTGAAAGAATGATCTGGGGAAAGAAGACGTCCTCTACGGTCAGATCATATCTCTTCTTGAGGGTGGAGATCGTCCGATAGCAATCGAGCGGATTTCTTTCTGAAACGTATATCAGGTCCCTCGCGTCGACCTGCCATTCGTTCAGGAGCTGCGATTGATATTCGGCAAGGAGTTCGTCTGCCCGCCTGGGATTTCGCGCGGGAAAGGGCACAACGGGGCACACTTTATATACGCTGTCGAGCGTGTTCCTTATCCTACGCAGCGTTTCCACCCGCCCTCGCCCGAGCTGAGGCAGCCAGATCCGCGCAACCGGAAGCGCGTCGTAGCTTCCGGAAGGGCCAGAGTATCCTCGAACAAACTGCACCTGCGCCGAAGGCTCTCCGACGATCCGGTCATCAAGTTCCGGATTCGAGACGACCATCAAGTGAAGGCTTATGGCGGGCCTCGCCTCGGCGTATTCGAGCAGCAGCCTGGCCAGCGGAAAGCCAACTCCTGTCGATAGCGCGCTCATGTCGAGCACGATGTCGGTGATGCCGTCGGGCCATTTGTAACCCTCGATAGCCGACCGGACGCCGTGACCGCCGATGGGCGCGCCGTCATCTGCAGAGAATATCTGAACATCAGCGACTGTCGTATCGGCAATGATGCTTTTGAGCTGGGCTTCATTTTCGTCGGCAAGCTTCTGAAGGGCGATGGCGGGATCGCCGCGGTCCTCGCGTATGAAGAGACCGTGGACGCGCTCTCCCATCGCGGCGGACAGTTGACGCGCAATCCTCTGGGCTCTCGGATCGAACCCCGCGCCCGCGACGAGAACACATCGACGGCTAG
The DNA here is from genome assembly GCA_043811435.1 of Pseudomonadota bacterium. Lineage (GTDB taxonomy): Bacteria > Pseudomonadota > Alphaproteobacteria > Rhizobiales > Xanthobacteraceae > Bradyrhizobium. The sequence goes on along the minus strand of JBDRNF010000203.1, from coordinate 25,635 downwards.
TTTGAGAAAAGAAGTCATCGATGAACTGATCCACGCCTTCATCGAAATGGGTGACGCAATTCTCCCAGTGCCGGCGCATGATCTTCTAGACCTTTTCCTGGACCAGACTGAGATCCGAAACTCGACGCTCCAAGAACCCTCCGCGATTGAGCGTGAGACCGTTCGCGAGGCAGACCGGACCCGATAGCTCCAGGAGACACCAGATCTTGCCTCCTTGACCGTAGTCGCGGATGGCGACGATCGCGCCGTAAGCGATCGCGAACTTGAGAATGAGCGCGAGTTCGCTGTCGCTTGCGAGCAGATCCTTCATCTCGGTTTCGAGAACGGCGACGGCGTTCGCACCGGCTCCCAGCGGAGCATTCGGCTCGGCAGATACTTCGCGACAATCGGCAACGATCCGCTCGATGAGCGCACGCACCTTGCGGGCAAAAGGGAAACCCCAGGAATCGATCATCTGTCCCGACTTGTCGCGAAGCGCACCCTGCTGTTGCGCGGGTGTCAGCGCGGGATCCTGATTTCTGATCGCCTTGGTCTCCATCCGCTCGACGAGCGCGCCGGCCAACTGGAGAAAGACTTCGGCATTTTCATTGCTGGCATCGCAGAGATCGTCCAGCCCGAAATGAAATGGTCGATTGAACAATTGATTGAGGATGAGGCGAGCGGCATCGGCGATGGTGCTCTTGACCTTCAACGGCTGGCGCGGCTCTGGATCGTCAGCAAAGAGATTCCCCGTCTGTCCGGACGTCCGGACCGCGTACCGATGCAGGAGCACTCGGGTCATTACGAGTTGGACTTCTTCGCCCAGATCGAGCGATTTCGCCCCCTTGACGTAGCGTTCGACGGCTTGCTGAATTTTCCGCCGTCTGTCGGGCGAGATCTGCAGCTTTCTCTGTTCGCGATCGATAAGTGCGCGCAATTCACTCACTTGGCTTGCCGAAAGCCTTGGCGACTCCTCGCCAAGGAGATCCTGGAACCGATTGTAGTTCCGGTCGCGAAGCGGCTGTACGAGACGGAGATATCGGTCGGCCATGTCGGCGGCCATCTTGCGGAACTGGCGACGCTCATCGAGCCGCACGACATCGGTCTGCATGAAGATGTCGAGGTAGTCGCGCTCCACCTTCAGGCCGGGCAACGCATCAGCGTCGGTGGAGCGGAAGACCGCATTCGGCGAAAGCGCGTCCATTCGCATCATCATCCAGCGCGCGAAACGTATCTCGCGACGTGCAAGGGAACGGAAGAGTGCCTCGAACTGGTCGGGATGCAGGGTATGGACGTCATCGAGTATCGTCAGGGGTTTCAGACGACAAGGTTTACCGTCCCAATCGATCTCGATTTCTCGAATTGCCTCGAAGGGCTGGTAGGGCTCGCGCGCTTCTTCGGCGATATTATCCAGAGAGGGTGGAAGAAGGCTTGCTCCGACGGAATAAACGGCGCGTTCCACGCTGCGCGCGCGGGCCACGACGTTTTCTGCGTCAGATCCACCGATCTGTTCGAGCTGTGCCCCTGCCCCCTCGCGCGGGATGAACCTGATGTCGCCTAGACGGCGCCGGCGGTTTGACGTCAGGTTACGAACCAGCGCAAGGATCGTCCGAGCCTGGATCAAGGCCAGGACGAGCTTGGTCTTGACCGCCGGCTCGTAGGGCAGCTCCCAGAAGTCCCGATATTCCGATTCCATGGGAATTCTGACTGCCGCGATTTTAGGGCGCTCGTTCTCCGTGAAGCCACAGCTCGCCAGAACGGAGGCAAGCGACCGATTGTTCTCGCTGCTCTGGTCGCGAAGAATCGACTCGACAAGCCGAAATTCTACCAAGCTTGCCATCATGGTCTTGCCGCTTCCCGGGGTTCCAATCACCCGAACCGGATGATCGAAAAGAAGCGACCGTTTCTTGTGCTTGGCTACGAACGTCATCAACGGCTCCGGACTGACGATCGCAAGAAATGCGGAATCGTCTCGAATGTACTCCGTCGCGCGTCTCAGAAAGGGATTGGTCATTGCAGAGACCCATGTCTGTCGCGTCGAAAGAAAAGAGGCCGCATCGGATGTGCGCCACCATTCCCCGTGGTTTCTGCCCACAATAACGGGACGCTGTTGTTCGGCGTATTGTGCTCGAGAACGATTGGGAGAGCGCAGTCGGCATATCCGAGCTTCATGTCGCTCTGACCAGCTTCGCGACAGTGCTTCTCCGCGCGAGTGAATATCTCGTGATCGTAGTACTTGTCACCCAGGTTGAGCATCGGCCCGTCGACGGGCTGCGCCAGAGGGAGCGAGTCTGGCAGGAGCAAGCTCTCCGTGACCTTGTAATCTGAACAGGTCCATTCACTCCATTCCGCTTTGGCGATCTCAAGCCGCTCCACCAGAGCCAGCTTCGCCTGGGCGCTCGAAATATAATGATGGATATGCAGTTCATAGTTATCAGCAATCGGGAAACCATCGCCGACAATGCCGCGCGCATCACGGATCAAATCGTTAAATTTCTTCAGTTTTCCCTTCCACTCGCCATCGACGTTCTTACGAATGAACGTTGTACCTGACGCGGTAAAATCGTCGATCAGGTAGACGCAATCGAATCTTTCGGACGGCGTCATCCCCTCCGCCTGCTGAAGATTTTTGCTGAGATCGAGCCACTTCTCCTTGTCAACATTCATCATTGGCACGACCTGTTCGGTCGAGATTCGCCCTGAATTCGCCCGTCGGAGCATATCGATGCGACTCCCGTCGCTCATCCCGACGAACAAGGTCTTGCGCAAGCATCGCCTAAACGCATCCGCGCCGCTTTTTTCAGCCCATACTTCGTACGGTTTGATGCCAAGCTGATGTGCCACCGTTCGTCGGAGATGAGGGGTGACGACCTCGGGCAAGAAGGTTTCGACCAAGCATTGCATTTCGGGCAGCGAGATATAGACAAGGCGCCGCTTGATGAAGTCGTATGCGGCGGATCGGTCTTCCGGAGCGAATTGCTTGAGCCAAGTGGCCAGACTTTCGAGAAAGCGCACGCCTGCCCGGAAGTACGAGTATCCGTCGTACTTCACCGCGGACATCATTCGTAGCCAGGCATATTCGTGAGTTGCTACGGCCTGATCGTCTTCTGGCCAGCCCATCACTTCAGCTAGAAGACTCAAAGCCATCCTGTCGTTCAAATGAGCCTCTTCTGTAAGAGATTCGTCTCTGAAAACTGCCCCGAATCACCACTTGCACGTGGACCAGTTCGCACTGTTATAATGGTAGCGGAGAACCGAGCAACCGATGGTGGATTATTGTAGGCGTCGCGACCGTATTGAGGGGTTTGAGGGCGGCAAGGACAAACGGCCAAAGCTGCTCCTGGCGCCATTTCCTCGTCTTGTCCCGATCCGACTCCCTTCCGCCCGACAAGCTTAAGCCGGGAGTACCTGAGACAACCGCCTCCCTGTTTCGGCACCTTCCTGTGCGATGCAATCGGTGAGCTGGACAGTACCGCTGTACCGCATTCCACAACTTCTGATAGCTTCCCGGCATCGGGCATCCAAGCCCTTGAGGAACGCCCATGTCCGTAACCTCAAGACTGACAAAGCTGACGACCAAGCCCGCTACGCCAGAGCATCAGGAGGAATACGACAAACAGACCGGCGAAAAGGCGGATGATCTTGGCAATTAACAGCGTCCAGGCATCACACCCAGAGGCCATTTCTGTCGCTGAGCTTTTGATCTCATCTGGTCATGAGACCATCAGAGAAGGTGTCAGATTTTTTGCCGATTTCCACAATGATCGTTTCCTGCGGGTCAACGATGTCCTCGAGTTCAGGAAAATCTCGCTCCCATTGCATTCTTAGACGCTGCGTCGCTCGAAACTCATCGATCCTACGTAACGAGTTATAGCGGTGCCGGACCAACTCAGAATCCATCAAAGCTTTAAGAACGGCAGTCACTGCCCTCTCCCGAGCGACCGGCGGTTTTTCAGATTCAGGGACGGCCTCGAGCGTCTCTAGTACATATTCATTGATTACGGCATCCAATTCGATTCTCATCGCACTCTCCATGCTCTGACTTCAATGAGAAAGCCACTTCGAACTTTAAGTTCACGGGCACCGTTATCCTTTTTCATTTCGCACTCCTATTTCTAGAAACATCTTCGTCAGGCATGATGCAACACCTGTTGCACGACATCTATTTACAGGATTGAGAAATGTTGCCGACACGAGTCACCCAACACGCACTGATAAGCTTTCTCTCAAAAACTGCCCAGTTCGAGACTGATAAGGTTTCTGCGAAACCGTTATCGGCACGAGCAATCGAAGGAACGGTCGAAAAGCAGGCCGAGCCGAAACTCGGCTTAGCCTGGGTTGATACCAACTTCGCCAACTTATAGCCGACGTGAGCAACGAATGTCCAACGTCGCGCACTAGCGACTACACTGATTCACAATAGTGGACCAACTTTTTTACCGCCCGCAACGGTACATCAAGCTCTTGCGCTAGCTCATCCATCACTCGTAGTAGATCTTCAGCGATTCGCATAAACGAGAGAGGTTCACTGGCGCTATCCATTTGGCGATAATATTTCCGGATTCGCTCCAACATCGCGCGTATTTTTTTCTGCTGTTCTAAATTCATATTCTCTTCGTCAGTGGCCTTAACTAATTCTTCCAAGTGGACCACAGCGTCCGATATCGAAACTTGAAGGGCGGAAATGTCTTCGTACAAGCTAAAGGCCCTGAAATGCGATTGTTGCAACAACTCCGAAGCATGCTTAACTTCAGCCCACAGCGCATGCCTAGCTAGAAAGTGACCACGCAACTTTTTCTGCTTCTTTTTCGATTTCATTTTGACATTCCAATCTATGATGAGGTTGAGATTCACAACGGTCTTTGTCGTCGCGAACTACTTTACAAGATTGATTTTGACCTATGCGTCCGACCAGGTATCGAGCTTGCCCAGGGCGTACGAATTGAACCATCCGCTTCATGACTGATAAGAAAATTCTGAAAACCTTATCAGTCTGCAGCATGCGAGATTTCCGTATGCCGCGAGATTCGAATGTTCTAAAATCTTGGCTCAATCAGGTTGAGCAACATGGCAGGCAAACAGGCCAAGACCCTATCGACCGATCACATCGACGATCTCTTGTTTTTCGCCGAGCGTTCTCGGCATCCGCTTCGCAACCGCCTTATCGTTCTTCTCTCGGTGAGGGCTGGCCTTCGGGCGGCAGAAATAGCCAAATTGAGCTGGGACATGGTCCTAGGCCCCAGTGGCCAAGTCAGCAGCACGCTCGAGCTGCAAGACAAGATTGCAAAAAAAGGCAGCGGGCGGTCTATCCCCCTTCACAAGGACATTCGCGAGGCACTAATCGAAGCCCGTCAGGTTTGCCGCGATCATGGTCCGGTTATCCGGTCGGAACGAGGCGGCGCCATGACGCCGATGAGCATCGTCGTCTGGTTCAGCCGGGCCTACGAGTCCCTCGGCTTCGATGGCTGTTCCTCGCACTCAGGTCGCCGAACCTTCATCACCCGCGCCGCCCGCGTCGTACATAAGGCCGGAGGATCACTGCGCGACGTTCAGTTGCTGGCGGGGCATCGATCCATTCAGACAACTCAGCGCTATATTGACGGCGACAGCGACGCCCAACGGAGGCTGGTATCTCTGATCTAGCAGCCAAGCACCCACCGTCGCGGCTCGAACGCTCCGCAACGCGCCATAACCTGCCCGCCCATTCCTCCAACCAGATCGCGCGAGCCGAAGCACTAATTCGGACTGTATGCGCGGTGGCAGGGTCGACGTCGTTTCTCGATGACCTCGATACAGAAGCTCGAGAGGCAGGGTTGGATCAAGCCGTTGCCCTTGGTCGCTCGCCTGCGCTTTTCGACTGGCTCCTCACGACCTTCAGCTTCCAGGGCATATCCGACCGAGTCGCCCACGAATATATGGACAAGCACGGTAAGGCGTCCTGGGCTGAAATGGAGACGAGCCTCGAGGCAACGCCTACCTGCCCGAAGCTCCGTGGATATTGGGCCTATGAAGGCTGCCGGTACGACAAGGGCAGCGCTACCTGCTCGGAGCCTGACCATATCGAAGGCTGTCCCGTACCCCGCCCTCGCCTACGCAATGGACGGTTAAACCAGACCGCATATAGCCTTTACCTGTTCGTGCGGGATATTGCCGGCAGCGATCTCATCGGCTGGATAGACAGCCAACTGGAGGGCGCCGCAGGCCCGTCTGGAGCCAACCTAGAGGCGGCCCGACAGGAGGCTCTCATCGGTCCCCTCCGGAACGTCTACGGCATTTCCGACAAGATACTGACGATGGGGCTGTCCGGCCTGCTGATCGGGGCACGTAACCATCGGCCCGTCTGGTTCGAGACGGGCAAAGCCATGATCGCAATTGACACCCTGGTGCACAACTTCCTGCACCGCACCGGCATTCTCCAAAGCTGCGGCGCTTCGCATAACTATGGTGCGGCCTGTTACTTGCCCGGTGGCTGCGCCGAGATCATCAGGACCGTCGCCAACCGTATTGACGCCCGCGCCTTTAATGCAAAATTCCCGTCGGCATTCCCAAGGTTCGTACAGCACGCAATCTGGCGCTTTTGTGCGGCTGATGGTCTGAACCTGTGCAACGGCAACCGAATTGACGACATAAAGCCGTGTCAAATTGACTATTGCTACATCTATCAGAAATGCGGCCGCAAGCCATTGAAATAGCTGTATTATTGACGATTTTATCGTTTATTATTCGCTTGAGGTGGCTATATATTGGTATATAATTAGCCTGCACAGTCGAATTCTCGACTTTGCGATTTTTTAGACTAGGAGATACTTCCATGATTACTTGGAGACCGCCCGACCGAACGTGGCCTAGCCACGGCAACTCAGCAACCGCAGACCAAGGGGCCCTATCATCGGGCCCCTTCTGTTTTTAAGGAGGGAAAAACATGGGAAAACAGCAAGACAAGAAGACGACTGCGACACCCGACAAGTTCTTCGTGTTCGGCTTGGACGACAAGGGCAAGCCGCGGGGTGCACGATTTGCGGAGTTCAATGAGCGAGCGTTGAATTTCGCTCTCGATCTCAAACTGACTGGTATTCATCCGGCGTCGCCAGCCTTTACCGAAATTGGGATGAAACTACCTCCCGGAAGACTCTACTCATCGGGCAAAGCGTTCATCCCGAACATTCGCAGGGACCTGGTCGACAAGCTCCAAGCCGCATTAGCTACCCCCGGCGACGAGAGCAAAACGCACAAGCCGGCGGCACCGCCAGAGGGGCAATCCGACGAGACAATGGTTCGTACCGTATCCCCGATTACGTCAGGTCTGCCTCGAAGCTGGGAAGGTGTCGGCGTTGGCCACGTCGTTCTGATTCACGAGAGCCCCACTGACGGCTGGTGGGAGGCCACCGTGGAAGCCAAGGACCTCGAGATCCTCACGCTGCGATTTCGTGACTACCCCCGGCAGCCGAGATTCCAGCGGCACATCTCTCAGGTTGCCTTGATCAATCCGGGACCGGACGCATAAGACCGCCCCCGCTCGAAGCATAAGCCCGGACTACGGCCCGGGCCCTCGAACTATGCCATCTCCTGAAGGGCCCCATCACGGCTCTGACACAAACAATCACATCAATATGGAGACTCAACCATGTCCATCACGGATACGGACCGCATACGTACGCTTAACGACCAACTCCGACGGCAACTGCGAGGTGGCAAGGCGGTCATGACGCCCGGTGTCGCCGCACTCGGTTCGGAAGCAGTTCAACGGCTGGTCCAGACCATTGCGATTTTCGAAGATTTCTCTACCGCCAACGATCCCCACGGCGAACACGACTTCGGGGCTTTTGAGTTTGATGGAACGCCCGTAATTTTCAAAATTGATTATTACGACAAAGATATGAACTTCCACTCGCCTGATCCCGGCGACCCCGCGGTGACCGAGCGGGTGATCACCTTGATGTTGGCTGAAGAATACTGAGCTTCGACAACTAGTCGCTCAGGAGTTTTGCGAGCGGCACTGAAAGCGCCCGGGCGATTTTAGCCATCGCTAGAAGACTGGGATTACGCCGTCCGCGCTCGATCCCACCAATGTAAGTCAAGTCAAGCTCCGCCTCGAAGGCCAGCTTTTCCTGGGTCATTCGACGCTGCTGCCGGATACGCCGGACGTTCTTACCAACAATGACACGCCAATCCTGCATTTGCAGGATGGAGCACCATCGGGCATATAGTCTCTAGGGACTATATGCCCGATTAGTGAGATTTTGACATCAATCGCGGGTCGGGCACGCCGACACATACTCTAGATCAGGAGACGAAAATGACTGAACAATTCGCTGCACCACCGCCAATACCAACCACAACCACGAAACCAAGGAGCAAGTGGCGATGGCTAAAGATTACGATTGGAATCGTCGCCGCAGGATTCCTAGCAATAGGAATTATCGGGAGTTATAACCCTGTCGAACTAGAGCTGCGAAGACGCGATCTCTTTGACGCGGCACGTGACGGCAAAGTCTTGGAAATAACCAACGTGGGTAGAAAGCCGATCAAGCTTGTCAGCCTCACAATCAATGATCGGCCCGACTGCAACGTCCACCGGCTTGATGCTATCCTTGGTAACAGCAAGCCGCTGTTTCCTTCAACTCTGGATGTAGGGGATAAGGTTTCTATATCTGGTTCATGCCAAATTATTCGTGCCGCAGTAGAGACGGATCAAGGTTCCAAAACCTACTCATTCAATCGGTGATAGCTGTTGTGAGGCCGGGCTTTCGTCACCGAAAGCCCGGCTTCAACGCTCACCATCCAGCCCACGATTGACGGTTGGCAGTCTAACATGGCCTTCAGGCACCCCTTGGACACTGCCGAAGCCGTCAAAGGAAAAATGTACGGCGGGACCCCCTATCGCTCGACAATTCTCTCATGTTTCTACGAGCACAAAATGCGAAGCAAAACCCAGGTGAAACGGTCGCAATTTGATGAACTCTATGTGTTGCGACTTAATTCAGCCGGAAGAGCATGCGGCGCTCGGTTCGCAAGGTTAGAGGACAACGTTGTCTCCGCCGCTCTGGACATAAAGTGTCGCACGCTCCTCCTTCCGCCATCGACTGTGTGCGTTATTGGCATGGAGCTACCGGAAGGACGCCTGTATCGAGGTCGACTAGTCATGCCGCGGATCCAACGCGGGCTCTACAACAGAATATTGAGAGCGGCGCGCATCGCCGCGCGGCAAGAAAGGACCCGAGCAAAAGCTGCGGCGCTGAATCAATCAGCATACATAAAAGCGCTAATCGCGGAAGCGAACTCAGCAATAGCGGAGGGCCGCAAGATGCGACGCGTCCGACGCCAGCCATTGATGTTGAGCAACCGCCCTTCAAGGACGCGTCGAGCATCCTGATAATCGGTTGTGACACTTTTGGCAGTCAGATGGATTTCTGCAGAGGATCTCGCGCGAACACATGAAAGGCTCGAAAACCTGCGATTTGTCGCTTCAGAAGAAATCCTAATTTCTCGATGATCGCCTGAAAAACAATCGGAGAAATTGCGATGCCCTATATCAAGGCAATTCCACCACGCGCCGAACGTCACATTTCCTTTGATCCAGCGGCCACGATCCAACCTGCAACCGAAGCAGCCGCGCGATTGAAACAGCCCGTTGGGCGGTTCGAAATCTACGATTTCCTGAAAGCTATCTACCGAGTTTACATCGATTGGAAACGCCGCAACATTGTGAAACGGTCGGCACGCACACTCGCCGACGAAATGAACATCGCTCGGCGCACGGGCATGAGCCCGATCCGTGTCTTGATCGAAGCGACACTCCCCAGCGCGGATTTCAAGCAAAAGAGCCGCTGGGTCCGGGCACTGGAGTACGTCCATTCAGAAAACGTGTCCCCGTCCCGGTTCCGAAAGTTCGTCCGCGCCAATGGCGGGTTGGCCGGCTGCGCGCGGCTGGCCGCTCAGGGGCATCGCAGACGGCGACGCCCGCGACGCAATCACGGAGAGGGTGACTGGGATGACTAATCCGATGGCCTTGACCGAACCATGGAAAAGTGCGGAGCCCGAAAGCTCCCACTAATCGGAGCTCCGTTCCATCCTCCATGGCCGCCGTCGCGGTAAGGATCGCACGGTGGATTCTTAGGCTAAGTACCTTTCAACAAAGTCGGCAGTATTTCCGTCTTCATCCTCTACCAGGATGCGGCTTGATGATCTTTCGAATTGACACAAGCCATTCTTTTTTCCACGATACTCAAACAATCCCATCTCATACATCGCAAAGAGACGAAGAACGTAAGAGGTCACCTCCTCGACCACTTTACCATTGGCTTGCAGAATCTCAGAAAATTCATCGGCAAGTGTCGAAATGGCTATCGGAGCTTCGATTCTTTCGAGTTCATCAGGAACTCCACGTGGCTTCACGCCGATGCAGTTCTTCAGACGATGCGACAGCCGCCAACGTAGAACCTTGCGTCCTCCTAGCTTTTCACCTCTGGCGATATCGAATCGGACTAGAGCACCCATAATATAGTGCATTCTGTGAAATCGCGGCAAAGTCGCGAAATTCGGAGCGTGCTCCAACAGATTGAAATCGAGGGCTCCGGCAATCTCAGCAACTATCGCATCTAGTTTCACTTTCATGACCATCTCCTTTGTTGGCCGCGACATCGCGGCTGATCGTCACAAGGAGTCTTTACAAGATTGTTTTTCTGACCAGCGCATCGCTCATCCATGGGCCTGGCCGGCGTCCAGCATGTTCCCCCAAATAAACGATACCAAGAACACGTTCCGGCAAATGGTGCCGGGCCGGACGAGCGCGTTTAGCCGGCCGACTGAACCTTGAACGGAGGCGCGCCCCGGCGCGATCGAAACTCGGACATCCAGCGCCAGCGACCATAGTCGCCACTCGCCTGCACGGAGCCCACCGCATCGACTGAGCGCGACATGACCGGAATGAAAGAGCCCTGCCGGTCGCGGCAAGGCTCACTCTCGTCACTTCAGTCAGCTTTCCCGGATCGGAACTAGACCTGATCCGGGAATTCACGAACGAGCTTGCCATCGACCAACCCGCCACCTTTTCCTTCTGCATCGATTTCTCGTGCGTCCCGTGCTGTCATGCCTTTCTCCACTACAAGCGGGTTGTTGTGATAAGATCCCCACTGCTTATGAAATGGCGCAACGCCAAAACGGCGGCAATCGGCGATAACATCGCGAACCCATTGCGGCCGCAATGTACGGGCACCCGCACCGCTTTCTCCCCCAGATATCAGCCAATCCGGCCAAAACCCGTTGGACGGCAACCGCACCGGCCCAAGAGCAGGCTCGTAAGAAATGAAGCGAATAACCGCTGGTACTTTCTTTAGCCGCTTCCACCGGAAATCAAACCGTGTTTGATCTTCTGCCGTTGTTCCGAGCCAAACGTTGGAATACCCACCGCGCCAATCCGACGGCAGCATTTTTTCTATATTTTCTGGTCTTTTCGTAACCACCAGCCAATCTAAGTTACTGCACTTGCGGATTAAGGCGAACAAGTCTTGGCGCCACGAAGAATCAACCTGATTGTCAAAGACATCGGCGAGCGAAGCGCAAAATACCCGCGGTCGACGACCATTTTCCTTTCGAAACGTGCGGGCTTGCGCATTCCACTGGATAGGCTTTTTCCAATTTTGTTCTGACGTTCGTTTGCGCTCGCCGTGCGCGCCCCACTGCACCTTTTTGTATCGATGGTCCATCATTGCCTCGGCGTAACAATGGTCACATCCCGGCGAGACTTTTTGGCAGCCGATCCATGGATTGAATGTATGATCGCACCACTCAATTTTCGAATTCTCACCCATCGCAAATCTCCAAAGTTCAGAGCATCGCTCTGCCCGAAACACTGGTCTCGGTCGTATCCTTTACAAGCTTGCTTCACCACTCAAGGCTGGGCATCCGAGACATTGACCAGCACACATCGCCAGTGAACATCCACACCGCGGTATCGATCAGTTGCTGTGGTGGGCCTACATGGGGCAAGCTCAGAACCATGGATCAGAAAAGCGCTTACGACGTGATTTCACGACCGAGATCACTTCTCTTGAAGAGAAGTCGAAATCCTGCGAGAGGGCCGAATTTCGAAAAATAGCTGGTGCGGCTGCTGTTCACAGATTCACACGGTTCACATGAGCTACGTTCGAAGCGGCTTGGCTTTTCTTTCTAGCAAGCGGATAATCCGACGCATTTGCAGTGTTCTGTAGTCGCTTTGTCAAAATGGCAGGTTCGGGACCGTAACTACCCACTTCGCGCACCTAACCTCGCCTTCACCTGACATTTCTCGTTGACATCCAGCGCCACGCTCGGCCTCTCAACCATCGCCCCCTCTGCGCTTCACACGGTCTTGTAAATGGACGCGTGTGAACAATCAGAGGAGTGCCAACGATGGCTTGGAATAGTAAAAGCGATAATCCCTTAGCTAATATCGAAATAGTCGGTGAGGGTTTCGATGACCTGGGTCGTCGCTTCATAAAGCTAAAGGTGAAGGGGTCAGACCGCGACCTTCCACCATATTCAATGGAGGATATTCTGAAGCCTGAACGCCTCTATCGTGAACTCGGTGATGCTGGTTGCAAACTGTTTTCGCGAAACCTGCAGAACCGATTGCAGGACATACTGCAGAACTACGAGCAAATCGGCGCACCGAACTTTTCAGTCGTCACTCGCTTGGGATCATTTCGGAATTTCTACGTTCGGCCAGATGAAATAATTGGCAATCCGCCCCTTCTGATTGAACTCGCTCTTGGTTCCCTCGATTCCCACATGCTTCAAAAGTATCGATGCCGGGGGGCATTGGAAAACTGGCAAGATAGAATCGGCAAGCTTTGCACCGGTAACTCCCGCCTTATGTTTGCCGCCAGCCTCGCTTGCACCGGTCCGATCCTGCCGTTCGTCTCTGGGCCCCGTACTGGCGGCTTTCAAATTTCCGGCAAAGCTGAAGCCGGCAAAACCGCTGCGGCAATGGTTGCTGGCTCAATCTGGGGCTGCCACCGCGACTCGATGCGAAATGAAAAGGGCTTTGCCGAAAGCTGGAACACCACCGGCAACGAACTGGAACGGACAGCGCAGGCTCACAGCGATGCCTTGTTGATCCTCGATGAAACGAACATCGCCGGAGGAACCGATAAGGATCGCGCGCTGGCTGTTCTTGGCGGTGCGTTTCGGCTTTCGGAGAACACGCAAAAGGGTCGCCTCAACGCACCGGAAAGGGCGGCTTGGCGTCTCTATTTTCTGAGCACCTCGAACCTCACGCTCGATGAATTGGCGGACCAGGGCGGCGTCCTAATTGATGAACAGCATCGCGGCCGCTTGGTGGATGTCGTTCTCCCATCAGGCCAAGGCACCTTTGGCATCTACCAGGATCTCCATGGGTTTGCTGACGGTGCGGCGCTCACTGACGCCATCAAGTCTCGGTGCCGCACGGCGTTCGGCACGCCCGGCTACAGCCTCATCAGTAAGCTCTACAAAGACAAGAACAGCAGGTCCGCGGCAAAGAAATTCGTGGCCGCGCGCCGGAATTACTACGTTAACCGCGCGCGAATAATGGCTGCGGCGAAAGGGCTCAAACCCCTTGAGCGCGCGATCGCTCGGTTTGCTACCGTCTACGCGGCGGGGTGCCTCGCCATCAATTACGGCATCTTCACCTGGGGCCGAAAGGATCTTTTGCGGGCAATCCTTAGCTGTCAGCTTGATGGCTTACTTCAAGCCCGGGGCACGACCGATAAAATCACCACTCTCCGCCAGCAATTGATTGATCACCTCGTTCAGAGCCGGCGGCACTCTGTCTCCCTAAATGGCAAAAAGCCTGCGAGCAGCGACCACAAATTCGGCTCCGTGCCGGGCTATAGCCACACTCATAAGGGAATTGATTGGCTCTATTTGACGTCGGATCAGCTGAAGGCGGTCATCGGCACGGACAAGGCTGCAGGCCGGCTAAAGAGGCGACTGGTTGAGGAAGGTTTTCTGGCGTGCAACGGGACGCGCGCCCTAGTTCAGCGGCCCATCTTCAAGGCTAAGGGCAACAAGGGCTACCGCTGGGTTCATGCCTTTCGCGCCTCTTTGCTCGAAAACTCAATCGATGCTCCACGCCGCCTAGCGTTGAACAAGAACAGATGATCGGAAAATTCATATCGCGCCATCCAACGGACAAGTTCCAGGTGTTCGGAGAGGTTAAGCGGCACCGCTTTGGCCTTCGTGGGTCCGCGTTGCTGATGTGGTCGGTGGTACGTCGTGAACTTTAAGACGTACGACAGCTGCTCCGCTGCGTCTTTAACGGGGGCTCGCTCGACCGGTCGATAAAGGCCATCATCGCGAAACCCTTCCTCGAACTTTGTGATTGCCTTCTCGTTGCCGCCGAACATCACGAGATTGATGTGAAGCACCCATTGCTTCGAACGGGCCCGATAAACCATCTCAAATCCACCCACGACGGGAACGTGGACCAGCCCAGCTCTAACCAACCGCTTCCGTAAGGAATGGCGATATCGGTCAATTTCAAGGTCCTGCAATTTTCCGCGCGAGGCCGCTTCCAGCAAGACCACCAAGACCGATGGCCTAGTCTTGAACTCGGCGTGCAGGCGAAGGAGTTCGCCAGTGATGTGACGCCGAAATGCTCTCGCGCATCTGGGACAGTATGTTCTTTCGCAATGATAGTGACCTTCCCGGCATTCTCGAAGGTAGACGCCGTACGGCCTGCCTTGACGTTGTGTCGCGAGAAGCGTCTCGCTACGAATGCTATCTTTGCGAGCATCGTTCCGCGTCTCAAACCGCTGCCCACGAGGGAGGTACTTGGGCCGAAGTTTTGCGATATCGAACTGTGCGGGAGTGGCGCGCCTCCAGTAAGGAAGCTTACGACGCGATTTGGCCATTTCAGAAACTCACGTGATCCCTGCTACTTTACGGGGGGTATCAACTAGCGTGATCGCAGAGCCGCAGCTGCAAAGGAGCCGTTTTTGAATTGATCTGACCCTCGCCTACGTTCCGTCTTCGAACTCCGGTGAAGCTCGAATCTATGACGGCAGGGCCATGATGTCCGTGTGATGACTTCCTTCCCGCGGCCAAAAGTGTGCTCCACGAGCGTTCTAAAGCAAGTCGATGATATCATTGCGGTGTCATTTGGCACTCACACCGACACGTTGATTGCAGTCGCCGGCACAAGCTGGAGAAAAATCGGCATCACGCACTCATCGAAGAAGCGCCTCTGCTCCTCCTGAGTTGCTGCATGCAGTAGACTCAAGACGCCCCCGGTCTTCTCCCATTCCCGCTTAATGGCCTCGTATCCCGAAGCGGTCTGTTCACTCCGCGGCGCTGATTGAGTGCGCGACGGGGGAGGCACAGGTCTTTGAGCCGTCGCTTCGTTGTTCGGAACGACAGGTCGCGACTCAACACCGGTAGAGTTAGAGCCTCCCGGAATCGGATGTTCCGACGATTCCGATTGCGATGACGGCGACTCTTCACCTTCCCCTGTTCTCACAAACGTGCCTGGCGAATCTTCTTCGGGAGATTGGGAAGCGCTTCTGCCAGTCTTGGTTCGATTCATGATCCTTGCAAGTGTATGCAATTGGCTGTGGACGTCGTCACCGGACGCTGCGATCTCAAGCAAAACGCTCTGATTGTCTTCCAGATTCAGCTTGCGGACATGGACCTGCACATAAGAGACAAGTTTCGCGATCTTGCATGATCTGGCAATCTGGTCAGGCGATGCGCCAAGCTCTCGAGCTGCTTTTTTGTGAAACTTTTCCTTAGGCTGCCTGCCGCCGGGAGGTGTCGCAAGTTGCGACACCTTTTCCTCTACATATTGAAGGAACGCGACGTCAGTCAGAGCGCGATCTAGGGCGGCGAGCTTCTGCCGCCGGTGGCTGTTGCTGATTGCCTCACACGCTTTCGCTTCTTGATCCGATGTCAGATCCAAAACGGTGGCGAGCACCTCGATTTCACCAAGTTGCTTCAGAGCTGCGATTCTATTCAGGCCATCGATCAGCGCATATCCAACCGAGCTTCGGCGAACAAGAACCGGCGTCACTTGTCTTGTGCGTCGTATGGAGGTTACGAGCTGAGCGACAACTCGAGGGTCTACAGGTATGAGGCGTTCGCCGATAGCGATCTCAGCAATCGGAAGCATAGTCGACGTGTCTACGCGCGACATCTCCTTGAGACCAAGCACATGACGCTTAGCGGCCTCATGCTTTGTCAGTACGAGGATCTCGTCATTCATGACCGACGTCCCCCGGACTATTGCGATCAGATCGACCGCGTCCTTGGCCTTCGACAGCTCCGATAAAGGCATCGAGGGATTTAGCGGAGATAAGCGTGCGACGGCCTATCTTGAGAACGGTCAGATCACCCCGACCGATAAGTGCGTAGAGAGTTGTGCGGCCAATACTCAGAAGGCCGCACGTCTCTTGAATGCTATAAGCGAGCTTCATGGTGGTAGTCCCGACTGAGATACTGCGCGGGACTACATCACCTGGAAGGCCGCCCTTACAACGGCCGAGCGGGCTCAACTGAGCTCACCGTGGCGACTTGAACTTCAACTGCTCGTCTCGGATCTCACTCAGCGCGCGCTTGATCGTGGCTGTCGAGTATTTGTCCGCGTCTTCATATCCGTTTTTGGCAAGCCAATCACGAATTCGACGGTCGCGAATCTTGGCGGCCACCGACCTTGGCGGAAAGCCGCCCCAAAGATCGTAAACGGCGTTCTTTACGGCTTCCCGTTGCTTGGGTCTGTTTGGCGGATACAGAAGCTGTTCTTTGACCCACGCATCAAACGTGGCCCGATACACGACCGCATATTGCAACTGCGCATAAAACCGGGTGCCATCAGCCCCGCGCACGCCGTAATTGCCGGTCTTGAGAAAATCGCCCGACAGCCGATCTTTCGGCGCCCACGGCAGCCAATCCTCAGGAAGCAGCGGCAACAGCTGCCCGTCGTTGGGATCTCTGACGTACGTAGCCAGCCGCCCCTCCTCCATTTGCAGCCGAAGAAATAGGGTCGCCTTTTGGTAATTGTGCCAAACGTCCGCGCTGTCTCCGACATGCCAAGCCCTGACCTCGGGCGGATACCTTTCGGGAAGCCCATCGTCATTCGGTTCGTCCGGCGGTTTCAGCAACGAGCCAAGGTCGCTGCACAGTTCAGTCTTCCAATGACCGGTCCAGATCGGTTCATGGGTAGCGATGAGGTTCTCAAGTTCGAGAAGCGCTTCGTCTAAAGTCATCAACTCGTCAGCCACTGTTCCTCCTTTGGCGAAGTCTCTAACGAGACTTCACCTTTAGCCGACCCGATGAGGACAATTCAGTGCTGTTTATCGCTTGGGTGACTTGAAGAAAAATTGAAGAAGGCGGTCAAACACACCCTCCTGACCAGACTCAACCTATTGAAATCATTGGCGCTCCCTAGGGGAATCGAACCCCTGTTTCAGCCTTGAGAGGGCCGCGTCCTAACCGCTAGACGAAGGGAGCGTTGGCTCAGCCAATAGCCTTGAAATCCGCCGGCCGCAAGGCGGGATTGGGCCTGAGAATCAGCCGATTTCGTCATGCCCGGGCTTGTCCCGGGCATCCACGTCTTCGCATCGGCCAATCAAGAAGACATAGATGGCCGGGACAAGCCCGGCCATGACGGAACGTTAGTTCGACGGCTTTACGGCTCGTTGACGAATTTCAGCCGTCCGGCCGGCTTCAGCGTCCTGGCGTCGAAAGTGCGGATTTCGGTCGCTCCGCCGACATCCAGCGTCACCACCAGCCGGTCGCCGGCGATGCCGGTTGCGACAATCTTGGCGCCTTTCGGCAGCATCGAGGTGGTGTCGGTGGCGACAACGCTTCCCTCTGACCGAAAAAGGCGGTAGCCGATGGCGATCAGGACGGCGGCGACGGCCAGCGCCGTGGTCAGCCCCGCAATCAACATCAGCCGCCGCACCCGCGCGAACAGCGCGGCCTGTTCGGGTGTCGGTTCGGGCGGCGCGGCTTCTTCGGTCATGCAAGGCTCTTCATTACAAGGCTCTTTAAGGGAACATGGAACAAGGTTCGGCGTCGAATAGCGGTCAATTGCTGGAGGTCATCGTCGCTGGCGACGAGGGATCGGTCCGGCTCGACCGCGTGCTCGCGGTCAGGCTGCCGCAACTGTCGCGGTCGCGGCTGAAAGCGCTAATTCTGGCTGACGCCGTCACCCTCAAAAACGCCCCCGTCCGCGACCCCGCTTATCATGTGTCCGCCGGCGATACGATCACAATCGACGTGCCGGAGGCGGTCGCCGCCGAGCCCCCCCGCGAGGATATAGCGCTCGATATAGTCCAAGAGGACGACGACAACATAGTCATCAACAAGCCCAGGGGACTGGTGGTGCATCCGGCCGCCGGCCACGAGACCGGCACGCTCGTCAACGCCCTGATCGCCCATTGCGGCGCCAGCCTTTCCGGCATCGGCGGCGTCAAACGGCCGGGCATCGTGCACCGGCTCGACAAGGACACCACCGGGCTGATGGTGGCGGCCAAGAACGACCGCGCGCATAAATCGCTGACCGAGCAGTTCGCCGACCACGGCCGCACCAACCAGATGCGCCGCGGCTATCTGGCGTTGGTCTGGGGCGTGCCGAACCGGCAGCGCGGCACCATCGATGCGCCGATCGACCGGCATCCCTTCGCCCGGGAAAAGATGGCGGTGCGCGACTCGGGCCGCGAGGCCATCACCCATTGGGAAATCCTCGAATCCTTCAATGGTCGCGACGGCAAACCGGTCGCGTCCCTGCTGGCCTGCCAGCTGGAGACCGGCCGCACCCATCAGATCCGGGTGCATCTGGCCCATATCGGCCACCCCCTGCTGGGCGATGCCGTCTACGGCCCGCACTTCAAGACCAAGTCCAGCCACCTCGGCCCGCAGAGCCAGGCGGCGCTGACCGCCCTCGGCCGGCAAGCGCTACACGCATACCTCCTGGCGCTGGAACACCCCCAAACCGGGGAGGTTTTGCATTGGGAAAGCCCCCTGCCGGAGGATCTGGTTCTCCTGCAAAACGCCCTCCGAGCGGCGCTATGACGCAGGCCGCCTGATAAAGCGCTGTCATACCAACAGGTTATACCAGCCACACGCGGACGTGACGTCAGCAATCCTTCCCTATATCCCCCGATTTGGTGTATGTTGCAGCTGCGTTGAATATCCAACGCGGAACATCGCAGCCCGGGCGGCTTTAACACAGCGTCCGTCTGCCGGGCCCGCCGCTATCGGGGGCCTGAACCACTGGAGGGCGCTAAAATGGCCCGTACAGCTACCCTGCCGGTTCTTAATGGAGAATCCGGCCTCTCCCGGTACCTCGCCGAGATCCGCAAGTTTCCGATGCTGGAGCCCCAGCAGGAATACATGTTCGCCAAGCGTTGGCGCGAGCATGACGATCGCGACGCGGCACACCACCTTGTCACCAGCCATCTCCGACTCGTGGCCAAGATCGCCATGGGCTATCGCGGCTACGGCTTGCCGATCTCCGAGGTCGTCTCGGAAGGCAATGTCGGCCTGATGCAGGCGGTGAAGCGGTTCGAGCCCGAAAAAGGCTTCCGCCTCGCCACCTACGCCATGTGGTGGATCAAGGCCTCGATACAAGAGTACATCCTGCGTTCGTGGTCGCTCGTGAAGATGGGCACCACCGCGAACCAGAAGAAGCTGTTCTTCAACCTGCGCAAGGCGAAGAGCAAGATCTCCGCGCTGGACGAGGGTGATCTGCACCCCGACCAGGTCAAGCTGATCGCCAAGCGCCTCGGCGTCACGGCCCAGGACGTGATCGACATGAACCGCCGTCTCGGCGGCGATGCGTCGCTCAACGCGCCGATCCGTGACGACGGCGAAGCCGGCGAATGGCAGGACTGGCTGGTCGATAACTCGCCCAACCAGGAAGCCATCATGGCCGAGCACGAGGAGTTCGATCATCGCCGTCAGGCGCTGATCGGCGCCATCGGCGTGCTCAACCCGAGGGAACGCCGCATCTTCGAGGCGCGGCGCCTGGCGGAAGACCCGATGACGCTGGAAGACCTCGCCACCGAATTCGGCGTGTCGCGCGAACGCGTGCGGCAGATCGAAGTCCGCGCCTTCGAAAAGGTGCAGTCGGCGGTCAAGGGCACCATCGCCCGGCAGGAGCAGGCCGCGCTGGAAGCCGCGCACTGAACTAGGCGGATTGGAAAAGACGAAAAGCCGGCGGCAACGCCGGCTTTTTTGTTGCTTCTAAGTGAAGTCCTTCATCACTGCCGTCGTCCCCGCTAACGCGGGGACCCATACGCCGTGCATAAAACGACAACGGCGGTGCTGCGGCCTTTCTTTGGCACACGTCACAACTTCAACGACCGGGATTATGGGTCCCCGCGTTCGCGGGGACGACCCGTTGAGAGGGTGAGGCGCCCCTCAACAATCGCCCGCAATTATGCAGCAACGGAGCCGTGCATCCGCAATCCTGATCGTGTCGCGCAGCGTCGGCAGTCACCTTACTCCCCCCACTCCCGCGCCAGCTTCGCCAGCGCGCAGCCTTCGCAATAGCGCGCGTCCTTGTAGTCGATCCAGTTATGCGCGTAGACCCGCTCCAGCGGGATGCCGTAGCGCGTCCGCAGCACCTTGAGCAGTATCCGCCACGCCGCGATCTGCGCCTCGGTGGCACCGCGCGTCACGTCGGGATAATTGCCGGCGAATTCCACCCCGATCGAATTGGTGCCGACCACCTGGCGGAAGGTCGGGCGGTTGTCGATGTACTTGTTGTCGTTACGGTTGGCGCCGTCGCCATGGGTCGGGACGAGGTTCTCCGCCACCGCCCAGTACACCGTGCCGTCGGTTTCGACCCAGACCGTGACGCCGCGCCGCGCCGGGTTTTTCGATTGCAGCCGCGCGCCGCCGCGCGCCGAGCCGGCCGGTCCCTCGGTCTGGTGCACGATGATGTTTTTCCACTTGTGGGCTTTTGCGACCTCGCCCCACGGCGCCAGCCAGACCACCTTCAGGCCGGGAATAGCGGGCGTCCCCGATACACGGGCGATCGCCGCGAGGTCCGTCGTTTGGGCGGCGGCCGGAGCAACACTCAGGATGGCGCACAGCGCCATTGCCTTAAGGCGGATGTTCATGGGCCAACGTCTAGCATGCTCACGCGTGCTTGCGCAGGGCCCGTTCCGGCATGGAAGCGGGATCGATCCCGGGCGCCAGCGGCGGGGCGCGATCGTAAACCGCGTGGCGGTTCTTGCCGTCGTTCTTGGCGGCGTAGAGCGCATGATCGGCGGCGGCGATCACCCGGTCCGGGAACGCACCCATCTCGCGGGTCCATTGCGCGACGCCGATCGAGAGCGAGATCGGGATATCGGCGCCGACGCAGGCTTCCGCGTCCTCGCGGCAGACGTCGAGGATGCGGCGCGCGATCATCGCTCCCTCCCGCAGCGTCGAGGCCGGCAGCACGACGCAGAACTCGTCGCCGCAGGTGCGCGCCAGCATGTCGCCAGGCCGCAGCCGGGTCTGCGCCATCAGGGTGAAATGCTGCAGGCAGGCGTCGCCCGCGGCGTGGCCATGGGTGTCGTTGATCGCCTTGAAGCCGTCGAGGTCGATCACCAGCAGCGCAAAGGATTCGCCGCTGCGCTCCGAGCGCGCGCATTCCTCGGTCAGGCGCTGCAGCAGATGCCGCCGGTTGCCCACGCCGGTGAGATCGTCGAGCAGCGCGAGGTCGGCGACCTCGTTGCGCAGCCGGTCCATCGCCATCAGCAGGAAGCCGAAATTCCACGACATCGACAGGAACATCAGCACCAGGATCGAAACCGAATGGATCGGACTGAACCGGGTGAAGCTGAATTCGCTGCCGAAATGCAGCAGGTTGCCGGCCACGCGCATGGCATAGATGGTGATGATCAGAATGGCGACGGTGGCCGCGAGCCGGGCGCCGGCGTTGACGCGGCCGTTCTCCCGCGCCAGCAACAGTTTCAGGGTCAGCGCGAGCGGCAATACCTGGGCAACCGAATAGATGGACAGCCGGATCGGCTGGATGTCGTAGCCGACGGTGAAGAAGACCATGCCCGCGCAGCCCAACCCGGTGATCACAGCGGTTTGGCCCCAGCCGACCGGCCGGTCGTAGAACCGCCTGACGCCCATCGCGGCCAGGCAGGCGGCGAAGATCAGCACGGTACCGCCGGCCAGCAGCGGCAGCAGCGAATCCACTAGGACGCGCAGGCTTGCCAGCGAC
Source organism: Pseudomonadota bacterium (assembly GCA_043811435.1). Classification (GTDB taxonomy): domain Bacteria; phylum Pseudomonadota; class Alphaproteobacteria; order Rhizobiales; family Xanthobacteraceae; genus Bradyrhizobium. The sequence continues at coordinate 3,473 of JBDRNF010000203.1, read as the reverse complement.
GCGCCGGCGGCGGCGGAAAATGTCGAAGCGGTCCAGAATGGCGCCGCAGCAAATTTCGGATACGAACGGGTGACGTAGGCCCAGATCAGGCCCAGCGCCAGAAAATTGATGATGAACGCCGTCCACAGCGTCGGTACGTTCAGCATCGCGAAGCCGGAACGCGCATCGTCCCGTCTCCCCGGTTATTCAACAACCCACCCATGAAAATCCCCGTGTTCTTGCGGGATAAATTGCGCCGCCGCCGCTTAACGGACTCTCACCCACGGCAAGACAATCCTCACCGTGGTTTTGAAATCATGAAGATTGCGAGGCTGCGCGGTGGCCTGTCGACTTCTCCGGATCGGCACAGATGCGCGCTTCGCGTTCTGTCATTGTTAACTTTGATGCGGCGGCGCCGGTGACGCCGGCTGTCTCCGTGGCTATTTGGTTCCAATCTCATATCAGGGAGCAAGGCGTCTATGTGCGAGCAATGTAACAATGATGTACCGAACTTCAGCCGGCGCAGCCTGTTCGGCCTCGGGTTGGCTGCGACGGTCGCTGCCGCTACGTTTCCAGCGCTTCCGGCATGGTCGAAAACGACTTCGCCAGCGCCCAACGCCATCAGCCCGGATGAGGCGCTCAAGCGCCTTCAGGAAGGCAATGCCCGCTACGCGGCCAACACATCCAGGAACAAGGATTTTTCTGCCGGACGCGCTGCCCGGGCGAGCGCCCAGTATCCCTTCGCCAGCATCGTGAGCTGCGCGGATTCTCGACTGGCACCGGAGTTGGCTTTCGATCAGGGCCTCGGCGAACTCTTCGTGGTCCGGGTGGCGGGTAATTTCACCAACGAGGACGGCCTCGCCAGCCTCGAATACGGCTCGGTGGTGCTCGGCGTTCCGCTCATCCTGGTGCTGGGCCACAGCAATTGCGGCGCCGTCAACGCAACGATCAAGTCGGTCAAGGAAGGAACGACCCTTCCCGGCCATCTGCCGAGCCTGATCAACGCGATCCGGCCCGCGGTGGTGGCGGCGGAGGCCAAGAAACCCGCCGATCTCCTCGCAGAGGCGACGGCAGAGAACGTGCGGCTCAACGTCAAATATCTTCAGACGGCAAAGCCGCTGCTTGCCGATCTCGTTGCAGCCGGAAAGCTGAAAGTGGCCGGAGCGGTGTATGATATCGCAACCGGCAAGATAACCGCGGTGTGATCCCATCCCCACGCTTGTAGACGGCGCGGCCATTCATGGCCGCGCTCCGCGTGACGCAGCCTTTCCCCGCGAAAGCCAGCTCAAAACCCACAACAGCTGTGGATAACGTAATGACAGCGCCATGACGGCGCGAGGCAGTCGCCTGCGAATCTGTTCGGATCATGATTGAGGCTGTTGCGAGGCTAAGCCCTCCCCGAGCAAGCCTCGTGTCGCGTTTCCACCCATTAAACCCAATGAGGATGCTATGGCTAAGAAAGCGAAGAAGGCTAAGGCGAAGAAGGCTAAGAAGGCAACAAAGAAGAAGGCCAAGAAGTAACGTTCGAGCCCGGGTGGAGCCTCGGCTCCGCCCGGGCTCCCGATTGCTGACGAAAGACTTTTGCTGCAGCGGCGTTCCTTGGGTCCGCCTTTTTGATTCATGGGGGACGCGCCGGCGCCCCTGCCCGTCATTGCAATGACGGATTGGCCGGCCAAACCTCTACCGCTCCGCCAGCGCCAGCCGGGCGCCGAGCGCGGCAAAGCCGGCGGCAAAACCGCGGCGCAGCCAGGCCATTACCCTCGGCCGGCTCACGATGCGGTCGCGGACCGAGGCCGCGAACAGGCCGTAGAGCGCGAACACCGCGAATGTCATCGCCATGAAGGTTATGCTCAGTTCCAGCATCCGCGCCAGCGGATGGCCCTCATCGGCCGCGACGAACTGCGGCAGGAATGCGAGGAAGAAGATCGACAACTTCGGATTGAGGATGTTGATCAGGCTGCCGGTGACGATCACGCGCTTGGCCGAGCGGCCATCCAGCCTGGTATCGACCGCCAGCGCGCCCTGCTCGCGCAGCGCCTGCCACGCCATATACAGCAGATAAGCCACCCCGCAATATTTCAGCACCGCGAACGCCAGCGCACTGGTGTGCAGCACCGCGGCGAGACCGAGCATGGCGGCCAGCATATGCGGCACGATTCCGAACGTGCAGCCGAACGCCGCGGCGATGCTGGCGCGCGAGCCGCGCGTCAGCGCCGCCGCCAGCGTATAGAGCACGCCGGTGCCGGGCGAGGCGACCACGATCAGCGACGTCAGCAGGAAGGACCACGACATGGTTTTTGCCTATCACGCCGTCGGCGGCCGAGGAAGCTTGGGCGCCGATCCGGTTGCCAAAACCCGCCAGCCGGATAAGGGTGACCGGCAATTGCCCTGCCCGCCTGGAGCCGACCTCGATGACTGCGATATCAGGAAGTGCCGCCGCCATCACCGGCGCCGCCAGCGGCATCGGCCGGGCGCTGGCGCTGGAGCTTGCCGCGCGCGGCTGCGACCTGGCGCTGGCGGACCGCGACGAGGCGGGACTTCAGGCGCTCGCCGCCGAGATCGCCAAGGCGCATGCGCGCAAGGTCACGGTGCATACGGTCGACGTCGGCGTGCCCAGGGAAATCGAGGCCTTCGCGCAAGCCGCCATCGCCGCCCATCCGGTCCTCAACATCGTCGTCAACAATGCCGGCGTGGCGCTGATGGGGATGTTCGACGAGGTCGACCAGGCGCAGATGGAATGGCTCTTCAACATCAACTTCTGGGGCGTGGTGCACGGCACCCGCGCCTTCCTGCCGCATCTGTCGAAAAAGCCGGAGGCGCATATCGTCAACCTCTCCTCGATCTTCGGCATCATCGCGCCGCCCGGCCAGACCGCCTATGCGGCGGCGAAATTCGCGGTGCGCGGCTTTTCGGAGAGCCTGCGGCACGAGCTGGCGATGGCGAACAGTCCGGTTCGGCTCTCGGTGGTGCATCCCGGCGGCGTCGCCACCAACATCGCCCGCAACTCGCGCCCCGGCACCGGCATGACCGACAATGCCCGCCGGGCGCAGTCGATCGAACGGTTCGATGCGGTGGCGAAGACCACCCCGGCCGCCGCGGCCCTCCGGATCATTGTCGGCATCGAGAAGAACCAGCCGCGCATCCTGATCGGCAACGACGCCCGCTATATGGACCTGCTGCAGCGCTTCCGGCCGGGCACCTATTGGGCGGTGCTGGCGCGCAAGATCGAGAAGATGGCGAAGGCGGGGAAGTAAGGTTGCGCGTTGCCGCGTAGGGTGGGCAAAGCCAACGGTCGCGCGAATGCGCGCCCGTTGGCGTGCCCACCAATTTTCAAAGCGCAATCGATGAAAGATGGTGGGCACGGCGCAAGAGCGCCTTTGTCCTACTGCGTCAGTTTCACTCCTCTGCGGTATTGGACGCTATGGAGGCCGCAACAGGGACATCGCGGGAGGGAAGCCACGAGCGCCCTGATCAAGCGCGCACGCATGGTCGCG
>JBDRNF010000202.1:0-61457 GCA_043811435.1 Pseudomonadota bacterium | reverse complement strand
TTCTGCTTACCTCTCCCCAGCGGGGAGAGGTCGATTTGCGCAGCAAATCGGGTGAGGGGGTGCTGGCCTAACGAGAGACCGTAACCCCTCACCCGGCGCTACGCGCCGACCTCTCCCGAAGGGAGAGGTGAATTCCGGTGCGGCTCCAGCAACCTAATCCCATCGCGCTAGCCGGCGGCCTGGTCCAGCCTTTCGTCCGGACAAACCGAACGGTCGAACAGCATCTTCTCGAAGGCGCGGGCCGCAGGCATCGTCACCCGGGCAGGAATCTTCAGCTGCCACAGGGTGCGCTCGATGGCCATGTCGCGCAGCGCGAGGACCTTCAACCGCCCCAACTGGACCTGGTCCTGCACCGATGCGACCGAGACGATCGATATCCCGAAACCGGCGGCGACGACCTGCTTGATGGCCTCGGTGCTGCCGATCTCCAGGGTTCGGGCCGGCTCGATGCCATGCGTGGCGAGGGCGTGAGCTACCACCTCGCGCGACCCCGAGCCCGGCTCGCGCACGATCAGCACCTCATTCTCGATCAGTTTCGGATCGATCGGCCCGGCCGCCTGGGCAAAGGCATGATCCGGCGCGGCGATCAGCTTCATGACGTCGGTGCGCCACGGCACGGCGATCAGGTTCCTGTCGTCGACCGGGCCCTCGACCAGGCCGATATCGATGTCCTGCCGGACCATTTGTTCTGCGATGTCGCGGGTATTGGCGCTGATCAGGTGCAGGTCGATGCCGGGGTAAGCGCGGTGAAACGCCCCGAGATATCCCGCAATCATGTAGGTCGCGATCGTGGTGCTGGCGCCGATCCGCAAGGAGCCGTTGTGAAGCCCGCGCAGGGCGGAGAGTTCTTCCTCGGCCGCGCGCTCCACGGCGAACAGCGCCTCCGCATGCCGCGACAGCGCCAACCCTTCGGGGGTAGGCAGCACGCCCTTCGGCGAGCGATTGAGCAACCGGCAGCCGACCTGAAGCTCGAAGTCCCGTACCCCCTTCGAGATCGCGGGTTGGCTGACATTGAGGATTTCAGCGGCCTTCGAAAAGCTGCCGCTCCGGACCACGGTGGCGAACATGCGAAGCAGATGGAGGTTGAGAGACATAACCTCTTTCTATCGGGCTATCATGAATTGATATTTTCTATTCCAGGTCGTTTAGCGCATAATTCCTTCTCCTTGAAGGATATCGCGTGCCAAATCGGGTCGATTCTCCGGACGAAATCGGGCTTGCTGCCGGAACGATCCGAAAAGCCGTCCCCTTGCTCTGGGGGATAGCGCTCTGCGCCCTGGTCACGCTCGCTGCGGTGACGATCCAGGCCGTCGAAGAGCGTCTCCTCGGACATCCGTACCTCGAAGCCATCGTGATCGCCATTCTGCTCGGCACCGCCATTCGCACGGTGTGGGAGCCGGGTCCCCGATGGCGCGCGGGAATCGCGTTCAGCGCCAAGCAAATGCTGGAGATTGCCGTCGCGCTGCTGGGAGCGTCCCTGACCTTTGCCGCGATCGGGGCTTCGGGCGTCGCGCTGGTGGGATCGGTCGCCGCATTGGTCGTGCTTTCGCTCGCGGTCACTTTCGGCATCAGCCGTACCCTGGGTCTGCCGGTGCGGCTTTCGATCCTGGTCGCCTGCGGCAACTCGATCTGCGGCAATTCGGCGATCGCCGCGGTCGCTCCCGTGATCGGCGCCAGCAGGGACGATGTCGCCTCCTCGATTTCCTTCACCGCGGTGCTGGGCATCCTCGTGGTGCTGGGCCTGCCGCTGCTGATCCCGCTCCTGCTGCTGACGGAAACGCAGTACGGCATTCTGGCAGGGATGACGGTCTATGCCGTTCCGCAAGTGCTCGCCGCGACGGTGCCGGCAGGCGTGGTGAGCACCCAGATCGGCACGCTGGTCAAATTGATCAGGGTGATGATGCTGGGCCCGCTCGTTGCCTGCATTGCGCTGTTTGGACGAAGCCTGCGGGGCGATCACGCGGCCGGCGGGTCGTGGCGGACAAAATTCTTTCAGACGGTGCCGTGGTTCATCGTGGCGTTCTTCGTGCTGGCGACGCTCCGCTCGCTGTCGCTGTTGCCGGACGCGGCCATTTTTCCGATCCGGAAGACGGCCAACGTTCTCACCATCATGTCGATGGCCGCGCTCGGCCTCGGCGTCGACCTGCGCATCATCGGCCGGGTCGGCGGCAGGGTTACCGCGGCGGTAACGCTGTCGTTGTTGTTTCTGATTGGTATGAGCCTCGGCCTCGTTCGCGTCGTTGCCTGAACGCAGTCTGTCTGCGCCCAGCAATCACACCAGCACCGGGCTGCGCACGCGGCCGGCGCTGCCGAAGACGCGCAGATAGCGTTCGATTTCCGGTGCGTTGCCGGTCGCCTTTTCCGGATTGTCCGAGAGTTTCACGGCCGGCCTGCCGTCGACCGAGGTCACCTTGCAGACGATCGAGATCGGATCGAGGTTGGCCGAGCCGTCGGGGGCGCAGCCGACGAAATCATTGGTCAGGTTGGTGCCCCAGCCGAAACTGACCCGGACGCGGCCGGCGAAATGGCGGTGGGTTTCCTCGATCGATCCGACATCCATGGCGTCGGAGAACACCAGCAGCTTCTCCCTGGGATCGCGGCCCTTTTCTTTCCACCACTTGATGATTTCCTCGCCGGCCGCGATCGGCGGCGCGCTGTCGGGGCGGAAGCCGGTCCAGTCCGCCACCCATTCGGGGGCATCGCGCAGGAACGATTTGGTGCCGAAGGCGTCGGGCAGGGCGATCAGCAAATTGCCGCCATAGGTATGGCGCCACTGATCGAGAATCCGGTACGGCGCCCAGCGCAACTCGTCATCACTGTCAGCCAGGGCAGCCGCGACCATCGGCAATTCATGGGCGTTGGTGCCGATCGCCTCGAGGTCGTTGTCCATCGCCAGCAGCACGTTCGAGGTGCCGGTGAAGGACGATCCGAGGCCTTCCTTGACCGCCTCGACGCACCAGCGCTGCCACAGGAAGCCGTGGCGCCGCCGTGTGCCGAAATCCGAAAGACGAAGTCCTTCCAGTTTCTGCAGGCGTTCGACCTTGGTCCACAGCTTGGCCTTGGCGCGGGCGTAGAGCACGTCGAGCGCGAAACGGCCTTGCCCCTTCATCGCCTGGCGTGATCGCAACTCGTTGAGGATGGCGAGCGCCGGAATCTCCCACATCGTGGTGTGGGTCCAGGGGCCGTGGAAGTGCAGCTCGTACTGGCCGTCAACCTTGCGCAGTTCGTATTCGGGCAGCCGGAACGCGGCGAGCCAATTGATGAAATCCGGCGAAAACATCTGGGTCTTGCCGTAGAACGTATTGCCGGCGAGCCAGATCAGCTCCTTCTTGCTGAACCGGATAGAGCGGGCATGGTCGAGCTGGGCGCGCAATTCCTGCTCGTCGATGATTTCGCCAAGCCGGACGTGGCGGCTGCGATTGATCACCGAGAAGGTGACCTGCTGGTCCGGGTAGAATTCCCGGATCATCTGCAGCATCAGCAGCTTGTAGAAATCGGTATCGAGCAGGCTGCGGACGATGGGATCGAGCCGCCAGCCATGATTGTAGGTTCGGGACGCTATGTCGGTAACTGCCATGGGGGAACCCTAGCCCGCCGGAGGCGCCGCAACCAGTGCCGTTTCGGCCCGGCATGGCAGCTCAGCGCGATATCCGGTGTCTGGCCTGGCTGACGGCGGCCCGTACCCCGGTCCAGGCGGGCTTTTCCGGCGCGAATTGCCGCCTGAGGAAGGTGACCAGCTCGGCAAGCTGGTCGTCGTTCATGCTGTCCTTGAAGCCCGGCATATAGCCGAGGTCGCTGGTCGCGGGGGCTGCGATGCCGTGCAGGATGACCTGGATCAGATTGTCGGGGACGGCGCTGTGCAGATTGCTGTTCAGCGCCAGCGACGGCCGGCTGCCGAACAGCGGCGCGCCGCCGACCGCGTGGCAAACCGCGCAGGCGCCTTCATAGAGCCGGGCGCCGAGCGACGAAGCTGAGGCCACCTTGGCAAGCGTCGCCTTTTCCAGCTGGGCGGCAAGCGCAGCCTGCGCCGGTTGTCCGATCGCAGCCTCGTTGAACGAGGCCAGATAGACCGCCATGGCGCGGATGTCCTGGTCGGGCAGGGCGGCGAGTTCTTTCACGACCGGAGCCATCGGCCCCGCGGCCACGCCGTGCAGGCGGGATTCGCCGGTCCGCAAATAAGCAAAAAGCTCGTCTTCGCTCCACGGGATCGGCGCATGCGACAGCGACGTCAGCGGCGGCGCCTCCCAGCCCTCGGCGAAACCGCCGGCGAGATAGGCGCCGGCCTTCTCCGCGCCCAGCGCGTTGCGCGGCGAATGGCAGGCGCCGCAATGGCCGAGGCCCTCGACCAGATAGGCGCCGCGATTCCATGTCGCCGATTTCGTCGCATCGGGCTGGAAGGCGCCGGGCTGATGAAACAGCGCGTTCCATCCCGCCATCAACGGCCGCAGGTTGAACGGAAACGCCAGATCGTTCGCCGGCGTCTCGGCGCGCACCGCCGGCTGCGCCATCAGCCAGGCATAGAGCGCCTGCAGGTCGGCATCGCTGGTCTTGGCGAAGTGGGTATAGGGAAATGCCGGATAGAGATGCCTTCCGTCGCGATGGATGCCCTCGCGCATCGCGCGCTCGAAGGCGGGGTACGACCACGCGCCGATCCCGGTCTCGACGTCGGGCGTGATGTTGGTGGCATGGATGATGCCGAACGGCGTTTCGATGGCCCGGCCGCCGGCGTTGACGACGCCGTTCGTCACGGTATGGCAGACCGCGCAGTCGCCGAGCGCGGCCAGCTGCTGGCCGCGGGCGATGGTGGCGGCCGACCAGGTCGACGGGTCCGGCCGCGCGATCGGCGCGATCGCCCGCCATGGCAGCGCGGCCGCGGCGACACCGACCACGGCCACACACAGCGCCGCGGCCGTCGCCAGGGCGCCGCGCCGTCCGGCGAACGGATTTCTCCAGCGATCGTTCGAAGCCGGCGGCTGCGGCGCCGGCAACGGCATCGGGGCCGGCGCCACATCCTGCCCGCCGCGCAACCCCGCCAGGATTCGCTCCGGCGTGAAGGGCAATTCGCGAAAGCGTACCCCGGTCGCATCGAAGATGGCATTGGCGATGGCGGCGGCGCTCGGCACCGAAGCGGATTCGCCGACGCCGAGCGGCGGCTGGTCCTGACGCGGCAGCATCAACACGTCGATTTTGGGCAGTTCGGGGAATTTGATGATGGGGTAGGCGCCCCATTCGCGCGCCGTCACCGCATGGCGGTCGAACGAAACCTCTTCCATCAGCGCGCGGCTGGTGGACTGGATGACATTGCCGTGAATCTGATGACGCACGCCGTCCGGATTGATCATCAAGCCGGAATCCTGCCCGGCCACCACGCGGGTGACGCTGACATCGCCGGTCGCCTTGTTGACGGCGACGTCGGCGATCCAGGCCGACCATGCCGCGCCGTAACCCGGAAACTTGCTGTGGACGTAGAGCGCGTAGGCAAAGCCGCGCCCGCGCACGATGTCGCCTTCGGCTTCAGGTTCTTTCCAGACCGGGCGGGAGATCCAGCCGGCGCGCTCGGCGACGGCGTTGACCAGGTCGATCGCGCGCTTGTCCTTCAGATAACGCAGCCGGTATTCGATCGGATCGACGCCGGCTTCGGTGGCGAGTTCGTCGATGTAGGATTCATGGGCAAAGGTATTGGGCAGCGCCGAGACGCCGCGAAACCATGATGCCCGCACGATCGGCGGCATGTCGTGCGCCACCACGCGCATCGCGTCGTAATCGTAGGGCGGGATCGCGGTGCGGTCGCCCATTTCGAACACGGCGGGGACCGGTGCTACGGCACCCGTCAGCAGCAGTGCCAGCGTCGGCGCGCCGTTCGAGGGGTAGCGCGTGGCGAAATCGTAGCCGGCGACGCCGCCATCGGCGTTCAAGCCGCCGTTGACATCCATCAGCTGCGCGGTGCCCTTGGGCTCCCAGGCGTGCTCCTGTTCGCGGGTCAGCTGCACCCGCACCGGGCGGCCGACCGCGCGCGAAAGCAGCACGGCATCCGCCGTGACATCGTCGGCGCAGTTGCGGCCGTAGCAGCCGGCCGCCTCCAGCCGGATCACGTCGATCTCGCTGTCCGGCTTTTGCAGCAGCAACGCCAGATCCGTTCGCAGGATGTGCGGGTTCTGCGTGCCGGACCACACCCTGATGTGGCCGTCCTTGTAATCGGCCACCGCGCAGGACGGGCCGATCGAGCCGTGCATCTGGTACGGCCAGACGTAGGTGCGTTGCATCGGCTTGGCGGCGGCGGCGATGGCGGCATCGACGTCGCCCTTGTCGATCAGGGTGCGTGGCGCCGACGGATTGGCGCGCAATGCTTTCTCGATGTCCTTCAGGTCGGGCAGTGTCGGGGTCGGCTTCCAGCTCACCTTCAACTGTGCGGCGGCCTTGATCGCGTTTTCCTCGCGTTCGGCGACCACGCCGACGAAGTCGCCGATCCGCACCACCGCCACCAATCCTTTGATATCGCGGACCGAGGCTTCGTCGATCGCGATCAGGCTGGTGCCGATAAAGTCGCCGGCATCGACGCCGGCATAGGGCGGCCGCACCACGCGGCCGTGCAGCATCAAGGGCACGCGCACGTCATGGACATAGACCAGTTCGCCGGTCGCCTTCGCCGGCAGGTCGGTGCGCGGCACCGATTGCCCGACGATGCTGTAGGCATCGACGGCTTTCACCGCGACGTCGTCGGCAAGCTCGAGCCGGATGGTCTCGCCGGATATCAATTCGCCGTAGGAGACGCTGCGGTTATCCCGGCCGCGGATCAACCCGTCTTCGATGATGAGATCCCCGACCGCAAGTTCCAGCCGTTCCGCGGCGCGCGCCACCAGGAAATGCCGCGCCTGCGCCGCCGCCTTGCGCAGCGGCACCGCCGTGATCTGGATGGTTTCGCTGGCGATGGTCGCGCCCTGGTTGGGAACAAGCGCGGTATCGCCCAACACGACGACCACGCGGGCAAAGGACACGTCGAGTTCTTCGGCGACGATCTGGCCGAGCGCGGTGCGGATGCCGGTGCCGAGATCGACATGGCCGTTGAAGGCGGTGACCGAACCGTCCGCCGTAATTCTGATGAAGGTTTCGAAGCCGCCGCTCGCGCCGGAACCGGCCGGGCGAACCACCGACAAGGAGCCGGGCAGGATATTCGGCGCGTCGGGATTGGCCATCAGTCGGCCGCCTCGGCGAGCTGGCCCGCCGCCCGCATCGCCGCGCGCATGATCTCGATATGTGCGCCGCAGCGGCAAAGATTGTAGCGCAGCGCTTCCATCACATCGGCTTGGGAAGGATGAGGCGTGCGATTGAGCAGCGCTTTGGTGCTGATGATCATGCCGTTGAGGCAGTAGCCGCATTGCGCCGCCTGTTCGGCGATGAAGGCCTGCTGCACCGGATCGGGACGGTCGCGCGAGCCGAGCCCTTCGAGCGTCACGATGTCGCGCCCGACGCAGCCCTCGATCGGGATCACGCAGGACCGCGCGGCGACGCCGTCGATCAGCACGGCGCAGGCGCCGCATTCGCCAAGCCCGCAGCCGTATTTCGGCCCGTTCAGTTCGAGGTCGTTGCGCAGGACATAAAGCAGCGCGGTATCGGGCGCGGCATCGACGTCGTGGAACCGGCCGTTGACCGTCAGGCGGATCGTGCTCTGCGTCATGTCAGTGGTCCCGCTGCAACGGTTGCGCTGCAAAAACTTCGTCTTGAAAGCCGGGTCGAAGATACCGTTTGCATACAAACGTGCAAGCGCACCGTGATGTGGCAAAATCCGGTGCCCGGTTTATGAACAAGCGGCGAGGCAAACTGCGGTTTTTGTCGGCAGCGGCATTTTTCGCGTGCGGCGGCGCTTGACAGCTTTCAGCCGTACGCGCAACATCGTTCGTATACGAACAAGATGGCGACGAGAAACACGACAGGATCGCTGCCCGAATTCCGTTGACGTTACGCCGCGCCTGATCTGGCCGCCCGACAGTTTTGACGCTGGCTTCGAGAGCTTGTTCATGCTGACTGAACCGACAAGCGCTGCCGACGACAAGATCCGCTGCGATGCTTGTCCCGTCATGTGCTACATCAAGCCCGGTGCGGCAGGCGCCTGCGATCGCTATGCCAATCACGATGGCGAGCTGGTGCGGGTCGATCCGCATATCGTGCTGGAACGAACGGTATCGCATGGCGGACGGCTGGTGCCGTTCCAGGCCGGCGGCAACTGGGACGGCAAGCTGGTGCACGAGCCCGACGTCTTCGTCACCGCGATCGGCGCCGGCACTACGTACCCCGACTATAAGCCCGCGCCCTTCATCGTCTCCTCGGAAATCGACGGCGTCGACATGGTCACCGTGGTGACCGAGGGCATCTTCAGCTATTGCGGCGTCAAGGTGAAGATCGACACCGACCGTTACTTGGGTCCGGAGACCGCGACGGTGCGCGCGCAGGGCGAGGCGATCGGACACGTCACCACAAGCGAATACGGTTCGCAGATGCTGTCGCTGGGCGGCGTGCATCATCTCACCGGCGGCTCCAAGAAAGAGGGCCGGGTCACCTGCGACGCACTGATGGATCTGAGCAATTGCAAGCCGGTCGAGTTGACGATCGACGGCGGCGCCACCGTGGTGGTGCAGGCGGGATATCCGCCCATCGTCAATGGCGTGCCCGAGGAGCGCATGCGGGTCGGCTGCGGCTCGGCGACCATCGGCATGTTCGCCAAGCAATGGCACGGCAAGGTCGATGAAGTCGTTGTGGTCGACGACCACATCACCGGCGTGCTCTCGGAACACCAGGCCGGCAAGGTGCTGGATATCCCCGACAGCGGCATCAAGATGAAGGGGCGGCGCTCGACGCCGGGCCGTTACTTCCAGGTCGCCGAGCCCGGCACCGGCTGGGGTGGCACGAAAATTTCCGATCCGCTGTCGGTGCTCGGGCCGTTCGATGCGAAGAAGGCGCGCCCGGGCATGACCATGCTGATGGTCTCCACCACGGGCGAGCACGCCGCCTATTACGAACTCGACGCGGCGCTACAGCCGGTCGAGAAGCCGATGCCGATGGATCTCAGACTGTCGGTCGAGCGGATCCAGGAGAACTGCGAGCCGGCGCTGTGCACGGTGCTGTTCATGGGCGGGGCGGGCGGCTCGTTGCGCGCGGGGGTTACCGACAATCCGGTGCGGTTGACGCGGTCGGTCAAGGATGCGCTGACGCGCGTCACCAGCGGCGGCGCGCCTGTGTATGTGTGGCCCGGCGGCGGCATCACCTTCATGGTGGATGTCACGCAATTGCCGGCAGGGGCCTTTGGGTATGTTCCGACCCCGGCGCTGGTGGCGCCGATCGAGTTTACCCTGAAATTGTCGGATTATGCCGCGCTCGGCGGTCATATGGACCATGTGCAGCCGTTGGCTTCGCTGAAGGACAGCACGGAAACGCGTGCGATGCCTTCGCCACGATCCACAGAGGAGCCGCGCCCATGACGCGGGCTCCGCACATCATGTGGCTGGCGGACGGCAGGCGGCTGCATCTCCAGGATGGTCCGATCGACCTGATCGTGGAGGCCGTCGGCAGCGAGGCCGACAGATGCGCCGCCTATGACGCCGCGGCGCGACGCTTCACCGGCCTGCTCGACGAACTCTGCAGCGAATTGCCGTTGCTGCGGCAGGCGGCCGATCCGGATGCGTGCCCGCTGCAAGGCGCCGTCGCGCGCCGCATGCATGCCGCGGTAGCGCCGTTTGCCGGTGCGCACTTCGTTACCCCGATGGCGGCGGTCGCGGGCGCCGTCGCGGAAGAAATTCTGGACGCGATGACCGGCGTGGCGCATCTCGAACGCGCCTATGTCAACAATGGCGGCGACATCGCGCTGCATCTCGCCGACGGCGAGCGCTTTTCGGTCGGCCTGATGGACCGGCCGGATGCCGCCGGGACCATGCGAACCATTGCGATCGATGCCGATGAGCCCTCGCGGGGGATTGCGACCTCGGGACGCCACGGGCGCAGTTTCTCGCTCGGCATCGCCGATGCGGTGACGGTGCTGGCGCGGACCGCCTCGCAGGCCGACGCCGCCGCCACCATCATCGCCAATTCCGCCGATCTGCCCGGACATCCCGCCGTCACCCGTTGCCCGGCACAGGACCTGCAGCCCGACAGCGACCTCGGCACACGGCTGGTCACACGCGGCGTCGGCAACTTGTCGGGGCGAGAGATTGCGGCAGCGCTCGAAGCCGGTGCGGCGTGTGCGCGCAGGCTGCTCGCGACGGGGTTGATCGACGGCGCCATCTTGCGCTTGCATGGCGAGACGTTTGTGGTGGCGCCGAAAGCGGTCGGGCTGGCTGGGTCGCAGGCAACTGCGAGCGCGATGGAAGGGTTGATGCATGCGTAGGCCAGTTCGGGAACAGGACACAACACGATGAGCGCGATCATTCGCAAGATCGTCACGGTAGTCGAGGAGACTTACCTGGAGATGGGACAGACGGTCTCGCCGCCGACCCGCCGCGCGGCAGCGATCGCCGTGATCGAGAATCCGTTCGCGGGCCGTTACGTCGAGGACCTCTCGCCCTTGATCGCCATTGGCGAGGAACTCGGCGAGTTGCTCTCGAAAAAGGCCGTCGCGGCGCTCGGGATCGACGGCGCCACGGCGCAAAGCTACGGCAAGGCGGCGGCGGTCGGCGAAAACGGCGAACTCGAACACGCCGCCGCGATCCTGCATCCCAAGATGGGTGCGCCGGTGCGCAAGGTTCTGGGCAAGGGGGCGGCACTGATTCCGTCGTCGAAGAAGCGCAGCGGGCCGGGCACGACGCTGGACATTCCGCTCGGCCACAAGGACGCGGCATTCGTGCGCAGCCATTTCGACGGCATGGAAGTTATGATCAACGACGCGCCGCGCGCCAACGAGATCATGGTGGCGGTCGCGGTGACCGACAGCGGCAGGCCGCTGCCGCGCGTCGGTGGCCTGACGATTGCAGAGGTCAAAGGCGAAGACGGTCTACGGTAATCTTTTCTCACAGTGGAGGGTTAAGGGATGCGACGCAGATATTTGTTAGGCGCGGGATTGGCGGTCATGGTCGCGGGCATGGCGCCTTCCGCCTTTGCCCAGAGCGGTGAAGTCAAGATCGGCGAAATCAACAGCTACTCGCTGTTGCCGGCGTTCACCGAGCCCTACCGCAAGGGCTGGCAGCTGGCGCTCGAGGAAGTCAATGCCGGCGGCGGCATCAACGGCAAGAAGCTCGTGGTCGTCTCCAAGGATGACAGCGGCAAGCCCGCCGACGCCACCACCGCCGCCAACGAACTGGTGTCGAGCGAGAAGGTGGTGATGCTCACGGGCACCTTCCTGTCCAACATCGGTCTGGCCGTCTCCGACTTCGCCAAGCAGAAGAAGGTGTTCTTCCTCGCGGCCGAGCCTCTGACCGACGCCATCACCTGGTCGAAGGGCAATCGCTACACCTTCCGCCTGCGTCCTTCCAACTACATGCAGGCGGCCATGTTGGCCGAAGCGGCGGCCAAGCTGCCGGCCAAGCGCTGGGCGACGGTGGCGCCGAATTACGAATACGGCCAGTCCGCGGTCGCCGTGTTCAAGAAACTGATGTCGGAGAAGCGGCCCGACATCCAGTGGGTCGACGAGCAGTGGCCTCCGTTCGGCAAGTTGGACGCGGGTCCGGTGGTGCAGGCGATCGCCGCCGCCAATCCGGAAGCCATCCTCAACGTCACCTTCGGCGCCGACCTGGTGAAATTCGTGCGCGAAGGCAACACCCGCGGCCTGTTCAAGGATCGCGCGGTGGTGTCCTTCCTCACCGGCGAGCCGGAATATCTTGATCCGCTCAAGGAAGAAACGCCCGCGGACTGGATCGTGACGGGCTATCCCTGGTACGACATCAAGACGCCGGAGCACGACAAGTTCATCAAGGCCTATCAGGCCAAGTTCAACGATTATCCGCGGCTCGGCTCGATCGTCGGCTATCAGACCATCAAGGCCGCCGCCGCCATCCTGATCAAGGCCAACTCCGACGATCCGGAGAAGATGATCGCCGCGGCGGAGGGGCTGTCGATGCCGTCGCCGTTCGGCGAGATCACCTTCCGCAAGATCGACCATCAGTCGACCCTGGGCGCCTTCGTCGGCAAGACCGCGCTGAAGGACGGCAAGGGCATCATGGTGGATTCGGTCTATCGCAACGGCAAGGACTATCTGCCGAGCGATGCCGAAGTATCGAAGATGCGCCCGAAGGAATGAGGGACTCTCTTTCTTCCCCCTCTCCCGCTCTTGCGGGGGAGGGCACAGGCGGCCATGGCCGCCGTTCTTGATAGAAGAACGCCGATGCGAAGCATCGGCTATGGTGGGGGCTCCCTCGACAGACTCGGACTCGCGGATAGTCCCCCTCACCCGAAGCCTTCGGCTTCGACCTCTCCCCGCAAGCGGGGAGAGGTGAAGTGAGAACCTCATCCTGAGGAGCGGCGTGTTCGCCGCGTCTCGAAGGATGAAAGCTACCGCAAAGAACGCGCTAACCCGGACCGCCAATGGCCTTCTACTTCGTCCAGTTCCTGACCGGTCTTGCCAGCGCGGCGTCGCTGTTTCTGGTGGCGTCGGGGCTGTCGATCATCTTCGGCGTGACGCGGATCGTCAATTTCGCCCATGGCGCCT
This sequence comes from Pseudomonadota bacterium, assembly GCA_043811435.1. Classification (GTDB taxonomy): domain Bacteria; phylum Pseudomonadota; class Alphaproteobacteria; order Rhizobiales; family Xanthobacteraceae; genus Bradyrhizobium. The sequence goes on along the minus strand of JBDRNF010000202.1, from coordinate 48,829 downwards.
TCTACATGCTCGGCGCCTATGTGGCGTTCACGCTGACGGAACGCTTTTCCGGCGCGCTCGGCTTCTGGGCCGGCATCGTGGTGGCGTCGCTGGTGGTGGCGGCGGTCGGCGTGCTCGTCGAGATGGTGCTGCTGCGGCGGATCTATCACGCTCCCGAACTGTTCCAGCTGCTGGCGACCTTCGGGTTGACCCTGATGGTGCAGGACCTTGTGGTGATGATCTGGGGCCCGAACGACCTGCTCGGCCGCCGTGCGCCCGGGTTCAGGGGGGCGGTCGAGATCTTCGGCCAGAATGTTCCGACCTACGACCTGTTCCTGATCGCGCTCAGTCCGATCGTATTGGGATTGCTGTGGCTGTTGTTCCAGCGCACCCGCTGGGGCGTGCTGGTGCGCGCCGCGACCCAGGACCGCGACATGGTGGCGGCCCTCGGCGTCAATCAGAAATGGCTGTTCACCAGCGTGTTCGCGCTCGGGGTATTTCTCGCTGCCCTGGGCGGCGCGCTGCAGATCCCGCGCGATGCGGTGCATCACGCGCTCGATCTGCGCATCATCGTCGACGTGTTCGTGGTGGTGGTGATCGGCGGCCTCGGCAGCATCATCGGCGCCTTCGTCGCCGCGGTGCTGGTGTCGGAATTGAACGCGTTCGGGATCCTGATTTTCCCGAAAATTTCCATCATCCTGGTGTTTCTGGTGATGGCCGCGGTGCTGATCGTGCGGCCGTGGGGCCTGTTCGGCAAGCAGGAAGCGGCGGCGCGCCGCACCCCGGGGCTGACCGTCAATCCGTGGCGTCCGCTCAGTCAGGGCGAACGTCTCGCCGCGTGGGCCGGCCTCGCCGTGGCGGCGATGCTGCCGCTGGTCGGCGGCAATTATGCGCTGACGGTCGGCTCGGAGATCGCGATCTTCGTGATCTTCGCCGCCAGCCTGCATTTCCTGATGTCGGTCGGCGGCCTCGCTTCGTTCGGCCACGCCGCCTATTTCGGGCTCGGCGCCTACGGCATCGCCTTCCTCGCCAAGATGGCGGGCTTGCCGATGATCGCCTGCCTGCTGCTCGGTCCGCTGCTGGGATGTCTCGGTGCGGCGATCTTCGGCTTCTTCGCGGTGCAGCTGTCCGGCGTCTATTTCGCGATGCTGACGCTCGCCTTCGCGCAGATCGTCTGGTCGATCGCGTTCCAGTGGGTCGCGGTGACCGGCGGCGACAACGGCATTTTGGGACTCTGGCCGGAAAAATGGGCGGCGGAGCCTGCCAGTTTCTACTGGCTGTCGCTGTTCGTGGCAGCGCTGGCGGTCGCGGTGCTTCGCATCATCGTGTTCTCGCCTTTCGGCTATGCGCTGCGGGCGACGCGCGATTCACTGTTGCGCAGCGAAGCCATCGGCATCGACGCCAAGCGGATCCAGTGGACTGCGTTCGTCATCGCCGGCACCGTCGCCGGTGTCGCCGGCGCGCTGTTCGCCTACCTCAAGGGCAGCGTGTTTCCCGACAGTCTCGGCATCTCGCTGTCGGTCGATGCGCTGGTCATGGTGCTGCTCGGCGGCGTCGAGACGGTGTCGGGCGCGGTGATCGGCGCCATCGTCTACAAGATGCTCTCGATCTGGCTGGTCAGCCAGACCGATCTTTCGAAGCTGGTGCTGGGCGCCGTCATCGTGCTGATGGTGGTGGCGTTTCCCAAGGGCATCGTCGGCATGCTCGAAACCCTCCGCAACCGGCGCCGGCGGGAGCTGCCAAAACCCGCATTGTTGAAATCCCGGATCGAGAGCGCCGAATGAGCACCGCGCCCACATTGCTGTCGGTCGAAGGCCTGAGCAAATCCTATGGCGGCGTGCATGCCGTGCGCGAGGTGTCGTTTGCGCTGCAAGCCGGCGAGATCCTGGCGTTGATCGGCCCCAATGGTGCTGGAAAAAGCACCTGCTTCGATATGCTCAACGGCCAGACCACCCCCGGCGCCGGCCGGATCAACCTGCTCGGCGGCGACACCACCGGCAAGAAGCCGCGCGAGATCTGGCGGCTCGGCGTCGGCCGCACCTTCCAGATCACCGCGACCTTCCCGACCATGACGGTGCGCGAAAACGTCCAGGTCGCGCTGGTGTCGTATGGACGGCAGTTGTTCAACCTGTGGAAATCGACGCCGCAATTCGCGCGCGACGAGGCCGGCCGCCTGCTCGAACTGGTCGGCATGAGCGGCTATGCCGAGCGGCCCTGCGGCGAACTCGCCTATGGCGACCTGAAGCGGCTGGAACTCGCCATAGCCCTCGCCAATCAACCGAAACTTCTGCTGATGGACGAGCCGACCGCCGGCATGGCGCCGCGCGAGCGCATCGATCTGATGCGCCTGACCGCCGGCATCGCGCGGGAAAAATCCATCGGCGTGCTGTTCACCGAGCACGACATGGATGTGGTGTTCGAACATGCCGACCGCATCCTGGTGCTCAACCGCGGCAGCCTGATCGCCGAGGGCTCTCCGGAGGAAGTGCGACGCAATCCGCAGGTCCGCGCCATCTATCTCGGCGAGGGGCTGGTCTACGACGCCCGCCACCGCGAGGGGGCGCCTTCATGAAGCTCAGCGTTCAGGATCTCAACAGCCATTACGGCCCCGCGCACATCCTGTTCGACGTCGCGCTCGAGGTCGGCGAGGGTGAAGTGGTCGCGCTGCTCGGGCGCAACGGCGCCGGCAAGTCGACCACTTTCCGCTCGATCATCGGGCTGGTCGAGAGCCGCACCGGCAAGATCATGTTCGAAGGCCATGACGTTTCGGACCAGCCGACCCATGCGATCGTCGGCCGCGGCCTCGGCTATGTGCCGGAGGAGCGGCGCATCTTCACCGACCTCACGGTCGACGAAAATCTCGAAGTCGGCCGCCAGCCGGTGCGGCCGAACGCGCCGCACTGGACCCGGGAAAAACTGTTCGCGCTGTTCCCGAACCTCGCCGAGATGCGCAACCGCCCCGGCGGCCGCATGAGCGGCGGCGAACAGCAGATGCTGACCATTGCGCGGACGCTGATGGGCAATCCCTCGCTGGTGCTGCTCGACGAGCCCTCCGAAGGACTGTCGCCGAAGATCGTCGAGCAGATGGTGGCGGCGATCCTGACCATGAAGCAGGCCGGCGTCAGCATCGTCCTTTCCGAGCAGAACCTGCATTTTGCCCGGTTGATCTCGGACCGCGCCTACATCATCGAACGCGGCCGCATCTGCTACTCCGGCACCATGGCCGAACTCGACGCGCGTCCCGATATCAGAGACACGCATCTGGCGCTGTGAGAAGGGGCGGAAACGCGCATGACCAGGAGTAGTCAGCCGAAACGCAGCCCGAAGCCGTCGCGGCCGCCTTATGTGCTGGAGGAGCAGGTCGGTTTTATTCTGCGCCAGGTCTGGCAGCGCCACGCCACCATTTTTGCCAGGGAAATCGGCATCAATCTCACGCCGACGCAATGGGCGGCGCTGGCAAAGCTCACCGAGACCGGGCCGTGCTCGCAGAACCAGTTGGGACGGCTGACGGCGATGGACGTCGCCACCATCAAGGGCGTGATCGACCGTCTCACCGCGCGCGGCCTCACCGAAACCAGCCCCGATCCCGAGGACGGCCGCCGCCTTTTGGTCAGTCTCACCCGCGCCGGGCAGCAGATGGCGGAGAAGGCCGCACCAAACGCGCTGGCCATCACGCGCGAAACCCTGGCGCCGCTGGATGCGAAGGAGCGCGAAACGCTGCTGGCGCTATTGAGCAAGCTGCGGTGATTTGGCGGGCGTCGCGATGCCTCAATCGCGTCCGGGCCATTGGGCCCGATAGCGGATTTCGCTGCCGTCGGCGTGCTTTTCCCAAGGTCCAGGTTGCGAGGCATGCGGCGCCTTGCCTGACAGTCCGATGGGGAAGGTGCGATCGGGCTGGCCCTTGATCCTGATCTCGAGTTGACGGTAGGCGGTGCGATAGGCGAGTTCGACCTCGCCGACGATCACGCCCCGGTCGCCGTCGCGGCGAAACCGGTTGAACTTCGTTTCGCCCGGCATGCTGTTTCGATCGGTCTGCAGTTCGATCGCGACGTCTTGCGCGACAGAAGGCAATGCGGCGCCTGCAGGAAGGCGAACCTCGAACTGGAGCAGGGGGGTGGCGGCATTCGGATTGAGCCAGGGCGTGGCGGTCGAAACCGCGTACCAGAAATACGCGCCGCCCGCCGCGGCGCAGAGCGCCACGACGACGCCGAACGCCTTGAGGCTGTTGCGGGCAAGCCCGCCGGCATCCTGGCGGCCGCGCCATCGCATGCCGAACGCGGTACCGACCACCAGGCCCGCGATCGCGCCGGCCGGCGCGAACACCAGCAGCATCAGCATGCCCGACTGAATCGGATCGGCCGGATTTCCGAATCCGGCGAGGTCGAATATCAGCAGCGTGGCGAGAAAGCCCGCGACCGCGCCCATGACGCCGCCGACGATATGGAGTGAGTTCTTCATCCGTTGCCTTTAGCGCAAGGCCGCTTACTTCTCACCCCCAAAATTGGACCGCCGCGTTGACTTCAGGTTTGCCTGTGTCAGGAAGTCTCCGATGAGGGCGCGGACCTCCCGATCGTGCCCGATCAGGAGGTGACCGCCCCTGTCGTAGACGACCAGCCTGGCGTCAGGGATGGTGGCAGCCGCGAACTCGGCCGCCGGCAATGTATTGAACAGATCGTCCCGCGCCGAGATGACCAAGGTCGGCGCGTTGATGTTCTGCAGCGGCAGCCGCGCGAGAGTCGGATTGCTGTCGATGTTGATTCCCGGATACCGGCGCGAGAGCGGCTGGACGCTGCGGACGATCTGCATCACGCGATTTCGATCCTCGGCGGGCGCGGCAGCAACGATCTCTGGCGGTACGCCGACGAAGCGGATCAACACCGAAGGAGCGACCTTCTCCGTTGCCCACCAGGCAAAGTCCGCCCCGGCATTGACCAGCCACAATGCAAGCCGGCTTGCCCTGCTTCCCTCGATCGCGACCGGGGCTGCCGGTGAATATGTTGCCGGGACTATCAATATGAGTGCGGCAACCCTCTCCGGGTGGCGCAGCGCCAGCTCGATCGCCGACCGCGCGCCGGCCGAGATTCCAACGACCACGGCCTCGTCGACTCCGAGCTCGGTCAGGAGCGCCACGTGCGCGTCGGCCTGGGCGGAGGGCGACGTATTGGCCGGGACAGGCGTGCCAAGATAGCCGAACCGGGACGGCGCGATGACGCGAAAACCGTCGCCAACGAGTTCAGCGGCATTTGCAAGACCCTGGTCATGGCCGCCGCCGGAGCCATGGATGGAGAGGAGGGGCATACCGACCCCTGCTTCAGCAACTTCGATCGGACCGGCCGCAGTGTCGACCATGCGACCGCCAGCGCTCGAGGCGGTCCGGGCGCGAGTGATCTCGTGGCTATAGGAGAGGAAAATGAGCGCGCTTCCGATTGCAGCCGCCGTGCCGATGACGCCGCCGACGATATGGAGCGAGTTCTTCATCCGCTGTCCCTAACGCACGTCAGCGGGAATAGCACGGTATTGTGGCGTGGCGCGGCCCGATCATCAAGCAACTGGTCGACGCCCTGAAAATCGTCGCCGCGATGCACGACGTCACGACAGGCAAGGTGAGCTGGCTCTCCTGATTATCGGATGCCGTGGCGCGCCATCACCGGCTGCTGTTTGCCGGCTGCCGCCGGTGCGCCCGAGGTTGCGACCGTCGCTTCGCTGCGATAGCGCGGCAGCTGATCTTCGAGCGAGTAGAAGACGCACAGCGCGAGGCTGGACCAGACCGCCAGGCTGAAATAAAGCGACATCCAGGCAATCTCTTGCTTCCATTCGGTCAGGTCGTGGGTCACGATCCAGCGCGTGCTGACGTCACGCAGGCCCTCGAGATGCGTCATAAGCGTGCTGCCGTCGCCCTCGGCCCGCCACCGGTTCAGATACATCGGGACGTCGACGGTCATGAGAAACGCCAGATAGCCGGCAATGCCGATAATCGTGATGGCGAGGACGACGGGGACCGCGCCGTCGAACTCGGGCAGCAACCGGCAAAGGCCGATGCCGACGATGAAGAAGGCGACCGCCCATATCGAATTCTCGATGGCGTTGCCCAGATAGTTCCTGGTCAGCACCGCATGCCACGAGAAGCATTCCGCGATCACGATCAGCGGCACGATCGCCCACGCGGCGTTCACGGTGGTGTCCGCGCCAGTCATGGTGCCGAGCTGGTGCAGGATGATCGCCCACTGCGCCGCGAAGGCGATCTCGGCCACGGTGGCGACCGAACGGCCGACCATGACGCTCGACAGCCAGGTGTCGAACAGGCAGATCCGCTGCACATCCGCGCGCGGCAGGAACGACCTGAAGGCGCAGCCGAACACATAGGCCGCGCAGAGCAGCAGCATCAGCTGGATGCCGGATGTGCTGCCGAGAGGGCCGCTCGGTTGCTGGTGAAGCTGGCGATACAGCAGGAACCAGACCGCGATGTTGACGCCGCTGACCAGACTCAACAGGCCCCACCACCACGCCACGGGATTCGACCAGACCAGGGTACTCGACCGCGCCGCGCGCCATTCCAAACTCATCAACCGCTCCGCGTCTAATTTTGAATTGCAATATGACTGTTATAAAACTGTCACAAAACAGGTTGTGACGATTCTGTCATAAAACGCGGTCGATCACGACACAAATTTATGTGCGGTTGATTCTTGCGATGCGAGTGTCTCGTCAGCGACGAGAGGTGCATCATTGGCAAGGCGAACGGTGTACGTATCAAGGCTTGATGAGCGGCATCTTCTGATGTCGCGCTCGGCTATCGCGTCATGGCGCCGAAATGCTGCAGCCCTGCTCCGCCGCCGGTTCCTCGGCATTGGGGTCGCCCGGCGCCGTCGCCCAGGCCAGTTCGACCAGCGTCACGATCCGCCGGCCGGCGCCGTCGAGCTGGCAGACGATCAGGCCCTGCTCCTCGATGTAGGTCAAAAGGCGCCGCGCACGGCGCAACGAATGCGAGCCATAGGCGCGCGCAATCGCGGCATCGCCCGGGCAGGGCCAACCTTCCTTCGCGGCGCGGGCGATCATCATGAAGACGCCCTGCATATCCTCCGGCAGCAGCGAGGCGCGGACCGAGACGTCCTGCCAGCCATCGTCCTGCGCCATATCGGATCCGAGCCCGGCGCGCGCACGCGTCAGCATCCGACGGAAGTCGGCGAGATCCGGCACCGCCAGACCGAGGCCCTCGATTCGGCAGCGGACCACGAACTCCTGATAGAGCACGCCGATGGCGCGGAACCCCGCGTCGGGTTCCGCCATGACGGCGCGCAGAATACGGTCCACCCGCTCACGCCGCTCCGCCAGTTGTTCGGTGCTGAGCGGCTGCTCCACCGCTTCGGGACGGATCTCCAGCGCCGCCGACTTCGCCGCCATGAGCTGGCCGAGCAGGTCCGGCGAGGACCGGCGCTGCGGCCGATTGGTTTCCGGCGGCGGCGCCGCCAGGATCATGGCGTGCGCGTCCAGTGTCGCTTCCGGCATCGGCATCAGGCGCGGGGTCGCGTTGCGCGGCGTGGTTTCCGTCGGACCGATGCGCAGCTGCAGCGGACGGCGGGACAGCGCCGGTCCCAGGGCCATGAACTGTCCGCGCTGCAGATCCCGGAACGCCTCCGCCTGTCGCCGCTCCATGCCCAGAAGGTCGGCGGCGCGCGCCATGTCGATATCCAGGAAGGTTCGGCCCATCAGGAAATTGGACGCCTCGGCTGCGACATTCTTGGCGAGCTTCGCCAGTCGCTGGGTGACGATGACGCCCGCCAGCCCGCGTTTGCGGCCACGGCACATCAGGTTGGTCATGGCGCCGAGCGAAAGCTTGCGCGCCTCGTCCGACACCTCGCCGGCGACGGCCGGCGCGAACAGCTGCGCCTCGTCCACCACCACCAGCATCGGGTACCAGTGGTCGCGGGCGACTTCGAAAAGCCCGCCGAGGAAGGCGGCGGCGCGCCGCATCTGGTTCTCGGCGTCGAGCCCCTCGAGATTGAGCACCGTGGAAACGCGATGGATGCGCGCCCGCTCGCCGGCGACCTGCAGGCCCCGCTCGGTATGGTCCTCGGCGTCGATCAGGAGGTGGCCGAACCGGTCGGCGAGTGCCACGAAGTCGCCTTCGGGATCGATGACGGTCTGCTGCACCCAGGGGGCGCTCTGTTCCAGCAGCCGGCGCAGCAGATGGGATTTGCCGGAGCCCGAATTGCCTTGCACCAGCAGGCGGGTCGCCAGCAGCTCTTCAATGTCGAGGTTGGCCGGGGCGCCCGCGGTCGTGTGTCCCATCTCGATCGCAACGGTCATGTCTCGACTCAAAGGCTCCTCAGGGAGGCGGGCTTAACAACCTGATCGCAGCCCGTCGAGCGCCCGTGGCTGATCACGCCATGTTCTCCACGGCCGCTCGAACGCCATCCGTCGAACGGAACCTTCACGGACGGGGAGCGGCCAGCACACGCTGAATCCGCGCGTCGCTCGGGTTTCACCGACACCGCGCGGTCAGGGCCGCTCGCGGCTGTCTCCATTCATAAGCGTAGATGATGAATTGGTCGAAAAATACACATTGTTCGATAGAGGCGACGTATCTACCGTCGCAAAATCTCCTGTGGGCACGGCGAACCTGGCTGCCGTCTTTCGGCCCCTTGAAGCTGCAGCGACGAAGTAACGCCAGGCAATTAATTAATATGAGGGGGACAGCGTAATGAGGGCCAATTTTCCGAGCTTGATCGCAGCGTCTGCGATTGCCGCCGCCTTGTCGATTTCCAGCGCTTATGCGCAGAAGAAATATGACTCCGGCGCCACCGACACGGAAATCAAGGTCGGCCAGACCGTGCCGTTCAGCGGACCGGCCTCGGCCTATGCCACGGTCGGCAAGGCGCAAGCCGCCTATATAAAAATGATCAACGAATCCGGCGGTGTGAAGGGGCGCCAGATCAACTTGATCCAGTACGACGATGCCTATAGCCCGCCGAAGACCGTCGAGCAGGTGCGCAAACTGGTAGAGGGCGATGAGGTGCTGCTCACGTTCCAGATCATCGGTACCGCGCCGAATGCCGCGGTCCAGAAATACCTCAACGCCAAAAAGGTGCCGCAGCTGTTTGCCGCCACCGGAGCTGCCAGATTTACCGATCCAAAGAACTTTCCATGGACGTTCGGCTTCAACCCCAGCTACTTCGTCGAGGGCCGCATCTACGGCCAATATATCCTGAAGGAGTATCCGAACGCCAAGGTTGGCGTGCTCTATCAGAACGACGATCTTGGCAAGGATTATCTCGAGGGCCTCAAGGCCGGTCTTGGTGACAGGGCCGCGAAGATGGTGGTGGCGGAAGTTTCCTACGAACTGTCCGAGCCGACCATCGATTCGAAAATCCTCAAGATCAGGGATAGCGGCGCGGATCTGTTCTTCAGTGCCTCGACGCCCAAGCAGGCCGCTCAGGCCATCAAGAAGATCGCCGAGCTCGGCTGGCAACCGGTGCATATCGTGGACATCAACGCGAACTCGGTCGGCGCGGTGTTGAAGCCGGCGGGCCTTGAAGCGTCCAGGGGCATCATCAGCGTCGGGTACGTCAAGGATCCGTCGGATCCCTCGTTCAAGGACGATGCGGGGATGCGGCGCTACCTCGCCTTCATGCAGAAATATTATCCCGAAGGCGACAAGTATTCGAACCTCAACGTCTACGGCTACATCACCACGCAGCTTCTGATCCAGGTTCTGCAACAATGCGGCGATGACCTCACCCGCGCGAACGTACTGAAGCAGGCCACTCATCTCAAGAAAGTGGAACTCGATTTGCTGTTGCCGGGGATCACCGTCACGACGACCCCGACCGACTATCGCGTCAACAAGCAATTGCAGATGGTCCGGTTCGACGGCGAGCGTTGGCGGCCGTTCGGCTCGATCATCGAGGCGAAAGAGTAAGCCGGCGTCGACGCATGGCCCGGCCTCGTGCTTTTCGAGTGCGGGGAAGATAATCGCCCGATTACAGCAGGAGCGATTTGACCGATTCAGCGCCGTCGCGCAGCAGCGGCAGAAAGCGATCGATCATTTCGCCGGTTGATACTCGATCCACATGTGCGCCCATGTTGATCGCCGCGACGACGGCGCCGTCGTAACGGCGGACCGGCACCGAAATCGAGCGAAATCCGGGCTCTGCTTCGCGGTCGACCAGCGAGTAGCCCTTTTCACGATCTGTCATGATCGTCGCCAGCAACAAATCCTTGTCGGTCACGGTGAATGACGTCATGGGAGTGAGATCCATCGCCGCGATGGCGGCCGCAAGTTCGCCGTTGGAAAGCTTGCCGAGCAGGGCTCGCCCCACCGACGTGCAGAACGCCGGCAGGCGATAGCCGATATCGACGCCCGCGGAGAACACACGCGCAGGACTCGCCCGGGCGATGAATACGACTTCCTGGCCGTCGAGAATGGCCAGCGAGCTGATTTCCCGTGCGGCGCTCGACACCTGGTCCAGCACGGGTTGCAGGACCGAGACGACCTGGTTCGAGGACAGGTAGGAAGCGGCCAGCCTCAGGACCCGCGGCGTCAACGTGAACAGCTTGCCATCGCTCGCGACATAGCCGGCGCGCTCCAGCGTGAACAGGATCCTGCGCGCGGTCGCGCGCGGCAGATCGGCCGCTTTGGCAAGGTCGCTCAGCGTCATCGACCGTCTATCGGCGCCGAACAGCTCGAATACCCGAAGCCCGCGATCCAGACTTTCGATGAAGTCGGTGCCGCCGCGATCTGCGGCATCCTTGTCTCGCTTCAGCTTCGGCATCGACCATCCTTCTTGAACTTCAACCGACCATGCTCCCGCGTCCAGGACATTAAACGAGGGATTGGCAGCCCGGTCCGGCGGAAGATCGCGATGCCGCGGCCAACCGGCGCGCATCATCCGGTTACGCGGTAGGCACGGAGCCGTAACGATCGCATCAGGAGCAGCCTCGAACATCGGACATACGTTCATCACGCGCAAGCCAAGGTCCTTGCCTTCCTTGTGGGAGAATCGCGGCAGCCGGATGCCGATCTCTCAAAAATCCGCTTGCGTGGAATCAATCTAACGATAAAATCGCACAAACGTTCAATAGATGAACAAATTTGGTATTCTAACGCTAGCCTCTGCGTCAGCGGCGCCCGCCAGCAATTTGGGAAGCATCTGCCATGATGAGCCAAGAGCAAAATGACCTGATCACCCGGATCGGACCGACAGCGCCGGCCGGCAAACTGATGCGGATGTACTGGCAGCCCGCGGCGCTGGTTGAGGAACTCGCAGGCGAACGCCCGATCAAGCCGGTCAGACTGCTGGGCGAAAACTTCGTCCTGTTCCGGGACGAAACGGGCCGCTACGGACTGCTCGACCGCGACTGTCCGCATCGCGGCGCCGATCTGGCGTTCGGGCGGCTCGAAGGCGGCGGCGTGCGGTGTTCATTTCACGGCTGGTTGTTCGACGTGGAAGGCAACTGCCTGGAAACGCCCGCCGAGCCGAAAGCCTCGAAACTCTGCGCCGGTATCAGGCAGCGCGCTTATCGGGTCGTGGAAAAGGGCGGCATCCTCTGGGCCTACCTCGGCGAGGGCGAACCGCCGGCATTTCCGGAACTCGATTGTTTCGCCGCGCCCGGCGCCTACACGTTCGCGTTCAAGGGCTTGTTCGAATGCAACTGGTTGCAGGCGCTCGAGGTCGGCATCGATCCCGCCCATGCCTCTTTCCTGCATCGCTTCTTCGAGGACGAGAACCCGGCGGATGCGTATGGCAAGCAGTTTCGCAGCGCATCGGCCGGCAGCGAGCTGCCGATGACGAAGGTCCTGCGCGAATACGATCGGCCCATCATCAACGTCGAAAGTACGGAATACGGGCTGCGGCTGATCGCGTTGCGCGAGATCGACGAGGAACGCACCCATGTGCGCGTCACCAACCAGGTGTTTCCGCACGGCTTCGTCATTCCCATGAGCAGCGAGATGACGATCTCGCAGTGGCACGTGCCGGTCGATGACGAGAATTGCTACTGGTATGCAATCTTCACCAGCTTCACCAAGCCGGTCGACAAGCAGAAGATGCGCGACCAGCGCCTCGAACTCTATGAACTGCCGGACTACAAGTCGCGCAGGAACCGTACCAACGATTACGGCTTCGATCCGGATGAGCAGGCAACCGAGACCTACACCGGAATGGGCGCCGACATCAACGTCCACGACCAGTGGGCGGTGGAGTCGATGGGCAGGATCCAGGACCGTACCCGCGAGCATCTCGGATCTTCCGACAAGGCCATCATTGCCTATCGCAGGCTGCTGCGGCAGGAAATCGCGAGGGTTGCCGGCGGCGCGAGGCCACTGATGTTCCTTGATGCCGAGAATTCACGCAGCATCCAGGGGCCGGCGACGATGGATGGCATCGGACCGACCAGCGGCTGGGAAAGCTACTGGATGGAGGTCGACGTAAAGCGGCGTCGCGGCGCGCCATGGAGCGCCCCGGTCCCGGCCGAGATCGCCGACGGGACTGTCCCTCTGACCGCCGCCGAATGACCGGTCGTCATTTCATCCGATCGGGAGAGTGGATTGAGTTTCGTTGATCGCCACGGCCTGTGGTCCGCAGAGCAGAAGGACGCAGCCGCAAGGCTTCGCCGCATCGTCGATGAGCAGAACCTCGAGGTCATCCGGCTGTCGTTTCCGGATCAGCACGGCATCCTGCGCGGCAAGACCCTGATCGCCGGCGAAGCGGTGCGCAGCCTCGAGAACGGATGCTCCATCACCACGACGATGTTCGCCAAGGACACTTCGCACAAGACGGTATTTCCGGTGTTCACCGCCGGCGGCGGCTTCGGCATGCCTGAAATGCAGGGCGCCGCCGACGTCCTGATGATCCCGGACCCCCTCACATTCCGCACGCTGCCATGGGCGCCGGGCACGGGATGGTTATTGTGCGACGTTCATTTCGCCGATGGCCGGCCGGTGCCGTTCGCCACCCGCAATCTCTACCGGACCGCTTTATCCGATCTGGGCAAGCGCGGTTACGATTTCGTTGCCGGGCTTGAAGTCGAGTTTCATGTCTTCAAGCTCGAGGATCCGCGGATGGCGCCGGAGGATGCGGGACAGCCTGGACAGCCGCCGGAAGTCAGCCTGCTTTCGCACGGCTATCAATACCTGACCGAGCAACGTTACGACGAGATGGAGCCTGTGCTGGAAATCATTCGGCGCGACGTGCTGGCGCTCGGACTGCCGCTGCGCTCGGTCGAAGTCGAGTTCGGACCCAGTCAGTGCGAATTCACGTTTCAGCCGACGGTTGGCCTGATGCCCGCCGACAGCATGGTGCTGTTCCGCAGTGCCGTGAAGCAGATCTGCCATCGGCACGGCTATCACGCGACCTTCATGTGCCGGCCGAAGATTCCGAACGTCGTTTCCTCGGGATGGCATCTGCATCAGTCGATCGTGTCGCGCGCGACCGGCGAGAATGCGTTCATGACGAAGGATGAGAACGCGATCCTGTCGGATTTCGGCCGCTGCTATCTCGGGGGTCTGTTGAAGCACGCTCGCGCTTCAACGGTTTTCACGACGCCCACCATCAACGGCTACAAGCGTTACCGGTCCTATTCGCTGGCGCCCGACCGGGCGATCTGGGGTCGCGACAACCGCGGCGCGATGATCCGCGTGCTGGGCGGTCCCGGCGATCCCGCGACGCGGCTTGAAAACCGCGTCGGCGAGCCGGCGGCCAATCCCTATCTCTACATGACGTCGCAGATTCTCTCCGGTCTCGATGGCGTCGACCGGGCGCTAGATCCGGGGCCTTCGGCGGATACGCCCTACGAGTCCAGTGCCGATCTGTTGCCGAAGTCGCTGCGCGAGGCCGTGTTCGCGCTGAAGGAAGATCCCTTCTTTCGCCATGCGATGGGGGCGACCATCGTCGATTACTACACTCACATCAAGAATGCCGAAATCGAGCGCTTCCAGGCGGAAGTGTCCGATTGGGAGCAGCGCGAATATTTCGAGATGTTTTGACGCGCCACCCTGCGGCGCGGCCGGGCCTCACGGCACGAGTTTCTCAAAGCTGGCGGCGAGTGTGGGCCCGCGTTGACAATGAGAATTAGACGCATCATAGTTCCATAGTTCCGAACGATTGTTCAATAGACGAACGAGCCAATGCGTTATGCTTGAGTCAGAGTCGCCTCACGGGTTCGCAGACAAAAGTGCAGGGGACGCGCGATCGGCGGGTTCGGGTCGTACCAGTCCTGGTCCATCGTCCGGCCATCCGGACGCGATCTTCATCAACGGCAAAATCGTTACCGTGGATGCGGCGTTCCGCGTAGCCGACGCCCTGGCGGTCCGGGATGGCCGATTTCTCGCGGTCGGCACCACCGACGAGATGAGATCCATTGCCGGTCCAACGACAACGGTAGTCGATCTTCAGGGCAAGACCGTGCTGCCCGGTCTCATCGATACGCACGCCCACGTGGAGTGCGCGGGCCTGTTGAAGCATTCCGTGCAACTGAACGACGTCGGCACCGTCGCGCAGGCGTTGGCCCGCATTTCCGAATATGCCGCCACGGCGCCAAAGGGGCGATGGATCCGGGGAGGGCAGTGGCATCCGATTTCGCAACTCGCGGAGAAGCGCTTTCTCACGCGGGAGGAACTGGATCGAGCGGCTCCGGACCATCCGCTGTGTCTGCCGATCGGCCATTTCACCATGGTGAACTCCAGGGCGCTGGCGCTTGCGGGCATCACGAAGGATACGCCGGATCCCGACGGCGGGATCATCCACCGCGACAGGCTGACGGGCGAGCCGAATGGTACGCTCGAAGAAGCGGCCGAAAGCCTCGTTCACAATCTGCTGCCGGACTGGTCGGACGACGAGCGGGACGAACAGTTGAAGCATGCGATGCAATACTTCAACCGGTTCGGGCTGACCTCGGCGATCAGCGCCGCCGTCGGGCCGGCCACCCTGCGCGCGCATCATCGGGTGCGGCGGCGGGGGCAGGCCACCTTGCGCATCAGCGCGATGTACGCGCCGACCGACGGGCTCAATCCGAGCATGACGACCGAGGAATGGGAGCTGTTCTTTTCTCGCATCGGCGCGGCTTCGGATTTCGGCGATGATTGGCTGAGCTTCTCGGGCGTCAAGCTGCAGATCGATGGCGGGATGACGTTGCGTACCGCGGCCATGCGGGATGGGTATCCCGGCGATCCCGACTACAAGGGCACCATCGTCATCGAGCCCGCGAGGTTCAGGGCCCTGGTCGCCACTGCCAATCGCTACGGATGGCGGGTCGGGGTGCATGCGGTCGGCGATGCCGCAATCGATTGCGTTCTCGATGCCTATGAACAGGCGAATGCCGAGCGGTCCATCAAGGGGCGGCGCTTTATCGTCATCCACGGCAGTCTCATTCGTCGCGACCAGATGGAGCGTGCGCGTGCGCTGGACGTGCGCGTCGACGCGCAGTCTTCTTTCTTGTGGGACAAGGCTGCCGCCGTGGCCAGATTCCTCGGTCGAGAGACCGCCGAGCGGGCTTTCCCGATGCGGACGATGATCGATGTGATGGGGTTAGATGCGGTCGCCCAGGGCACCGACTATCCGATCAACCTGCTCAGTCCGTTCGTCAACATGTATGTCATGGTGACGCGCCGCGACAAGCATGGCGACCTTTACGGGGCCGAGCAAAGGATCAGTCGCGAGGAGGCAGTCAGGCTCTACACCAGCTCGGCTGCACGCTATTCCTTCTCCGAAGAAAAGACCGGGTCCATCGAACCCGGAAAGTATGCCGACATGGTGGTTCTTTCGGACGACATACTGAGCGTTCCGGAAGAAGCCATCAAGGACATCAAGGCCGTGCGCACCATCGTCGAAGGTCGTGCGGTCTTCGAAGGCGAGGGCGGAAGCTGACGCCGGTCGGGATTGCAGGAATCCGGGAGAGGTGTTTCGGAAAGGAAGCAACGCTTTGAGCGAGAAGCTGGGATTCGATCACGTAACCAAGGTCTTCGAAGGCAGCGGAAGCGAAGCGGATTACGTCGCATTCGACGACATCACGCTTGAAGCGGCGCCTTCCGAATTCCTTGCCATCGTGGGCCCTTCAGGCTGCGGCAAGTCGACATTGCTGCGGCTGGCCGCCGGGCTTATCCTGCCGACCCGGGGACAGGTTGTTCTCGGCCACAAGCCGATCGATGCTCCGCCGCCCGGCGTCATCTACCTGTTTCAGCAATATGCGAAGTCGCTGTTCGCCTGGAGAACGGTGATCGACAACGTCATGTTTCCGCTCGAAGGCGCCCCGCGCGCGCGGCGCGCCGAGCAGCGGGCGCAATGCCGCGAATATCTGCGGCAGGTCGGGCTCGCGGGCTTCGAGGACAAATATCCCTGGCAATTATCCGGGGGCATGCAGCAACGGGTCGCGATCGCGCGGGCGCTTGCCGCGAATCCTGAGGTATTGCTTCTCGACGAGCCGTTCAGCGCGGTCGACGCCCTGACGCGGATGGAGCTGCAGACGCTCGTGCTGCAGCTGTGGGAGCAAAGAAAGTTCACGGCGATCCTGGTCACCCATGACGTCGACGAGGCCATCTTCCTGGCCGACCGCGTGGCCGTGCTGGGCGCCAGGCCGACGTCCCTGAAGGAGATTATCGACGTCGGCCTTCCCCGGCCGCGCGATCAGTTCGCGACCCGCGAGGATCCGCGCTTCCTGAAGCTTCGTCATGACATCACCGCCTCTCTGTTGGCCAGGAGTGACGGGCATGTCGCATCGGTCTGAAGCTCGCGGCATGGGGCTGTGGAGCCTGGCGTCACCGGCTCTCGTGCTGTGCGTCTGGGAGCTTGCAGGACGACTGGGCTGGACCAATCCGGTTCTGTTGCCTCGCCCCTCGCAGATCATCGAGGTATTTCTGGGACTCGTGAGCAGCGGAGCTGTTTTTTCCCCACTGCTGCACACCGTCGGGCTGTTCATGATCGGCTACGTGATCGCCAGCCTGCTCGGAACGGCTCTCGGGATCGCGATGGCCACGAGCCAGGCCCTCTATGGCCTGCTGGAGCCGCTGGTCGAGAGTATTCGCCCGATCCCCAAGCCCGCGCTCGTCCCGGTGCTGTTCCTGTTTCTCGGCATCGGCAAGACGACGATGATCGTGCTCGTCGTGCTGGCGGCCGTGTTTCCTGTCCTGATCAGCACCTTCCAGGGCGTCAGGGGACTTGATCCGGTGCTGCTGGAGACGGCGCGCACGCTGCAGATATCCCGTTCACGCACGATCCTTTCGGTCATCCTGCCGGCGTCGCTTCCGATGATCCTGGCCGGGATGCGGGTCGCACTCGGCCTCGGGCTCGTGCTCGTCATCCTCGCGGAAATGCTGGCCGGCGAAGACGGCATCGGGTTCCGCATTCTCGACCATGAGCGCTCGTTCCAGGTGCGGGAGATGTTCGCCTGGATCGTCGTGCTCGTTGCGCTCGGGGGAGGCATGATGAAACTGTTTGAAATTGCCGAGCGGCGATTGGTGCCATGGCGGGGCCGAAGCTGAAAACCTGAGGGAGAAGGACTATGCGCAGAGCGTTTGTGTTGTTTGGTCTGCTGATGATGGGCCTTGTCGCGTTGCCGGTGTCGCGGGCGCCGGCGGCCGATCTCGAGAAATTGCGCGTCAGCATCATCCCGATCGGCGACGTGGCTCCGCTGTTCGCGGCGATGAAGAACGGCTATTTCCGCGAACTTGGGCTGGAGATCGACACCACACCCTCCGCCGGGGGCGCGGCCGGAATTCCCGGCCTGGTCGGCGGCAGCTTCGACATCGCATACGGCAATGTGGTGTCTGCGCTGCTGGCCGTGCAGCAGGGACTCGACATCAAGGTCATCGCGGCCGGAACCAATCTGGCCGACCCGGCGATGGATGCCACGGCGATCCTCGTGAAGAGCGACTCCGGGATCAAGTCCGGCAAGGATCTCGAAGGCAAGAGCATCGCCGTGAACACCCGCAACAACGTGATCTGGCTCTACGCCCGGGCGTGGGTCAAGGCGACCGGCGGCGACCCTGAACGCGTCACCTTCAAGGAGGTGCCGTTTCCGCAGATGGAGGATGCGCTACGCCAGCAGCGCGTCGACGCAGCCTTCATGGTCCCACCGTTCTCCATGGTCGCTTCCCAGAAGGGTGGTCTGACGAAAGTCGGCCATCCCTATTCCGAGGTACAGCCCGGCGTCGACGTTGGACAATACATCACGACGGGAAAGCTGATCGCGACCAAGCCGGAAACCATCAGGAAATTTGCTACGGCTCTTCGCAGGGGCGTCGAATGGTACAACGCCAATCTGACCAGCGACGATCTATTTAAGATCATCAGCGGCTACACCAGGGCGGACGTCTCCCTGCTCAAAATGTCGCCGTTGCCCACCGCACCCCTTCGCTCCGATCTTGGCCAGATCAAGAAGACGATGGACCTGATGATCGAGAACAAGCTGCTGCCGGCGCCGCTTGACCTCAAAAAGATCATCGATCCCTTGGCGCTCTAGCACAGAGCAAGCGCGTGCCAGCTACGGACAGAGCCGATGTTGCAAGCCGCGGACGGACCGAAATTCGGGCCGTCCGCTTTCGGCCGGGCAGCCGTGCCTCCGGGATATCGCTGATCGTTACCCTGCTGGCGCTTTGGGAGCTATCATCCCGGAGTGGCTGGATCGTCAGCGACTACTGGCCGCCCGTCTCGCACATCCTTGCGGCCGCGGTCTCGCAGCTCGCGGGCGGCGAGATTCTTGTTTCGCTCGCCGCCACCTTGCGCAGGGCCGCGATCGGTTATGTCGCGGCCTCGGTGGCGGGCATCACGCTCGGGATTGTTCTGGCGAGAAATCGCGCGCTGCGCTGCGCCTTGCTGCCACTGATCGAAATCGTTCGCCCAATGCCGATTCCGGCGGTTATTCCGCCGCTGATCCTCTTTCTCGGCGTGGATGATGCACTGAAGATATTCATCGTGGCGCTGGCGAGCTTCTTTCCGATCTTCACCAACACGTTCGCGGGCGTCGCTGCCATCGACGACACGCTGATCCAGACTGCCCGGACCTTCCGGACATCGTGGCTCCGGATGCTCTATGGCGTGATCCTTCCCGCGATCCTGCCGGCGATCGCGGCTGGTTTGCGCACCGCCACGAGCCTGTGTCTCGTTGTCGCCGTGCTGTCGGAAATGATCGCAGGTTCAGGCGGCATCGGGTACTATCTCGTCGAGATGCAGTACGCGATGCGGCCTGACTTGATGTACGCCGCCGTGTTCTATCTCGCGCTGACAGGCTACGCGCTGAACAGGGGCTTTCTTGTGCTGGAAGCGCGTCTGATTCCCTGGATGGGCAAGACCTGAGCCCTTTGCCGCTAGCCTCCTGCTTCCGGAAAGCGATTTTCGCGTTCACCAAGCGCTAGGCTTTGGCGTCTATCAATGTCTGACCAGAACGTCCCGGGGCGGAAGACATGATTAGACACACAGCAAGACCTGGTGATCTCGAGCGCACCGAGCTCAGCCGCCGGGGGTTTCTGAAATCCGCCGGTGTCGCGGCTGGCTCATTGGCAATGTCGATGGGCGCGCACGATCCTGCCTTTGCACGGCCTGCCGGGAAGTCACGGGCGAACCTGGGTGAACCGGTCCGCGTGTCCAGGGAGCGGCTCAACGCGCTGGCAACCAAGTTCTATTCGGTATTCAACGAAAACAACGTTCTCGCCCCGATTTCCGTCGAGAAGCATTCCGCGCGTTTCGACGTCGACTTGAGGCGCATCACCACGTTCACGCGGGTGCCGGAAACCGGAGAGAGGGTCAAGGTCAGCGGGCTTCTCGCGGTCCCCGCCGGCAAGCACGGGTCTCTGCCCGTCATATCGTGGCAGCACGGCACGATCCTTTCATTCGACCAGGTTCCATCGAACCTGACCCGGCTCGAAGCCGAGAGCTACGAACTGCGCGACAATGTCGATTCGATCGAGACGCTGTTCAATATCCAGCGCTTCGCTGGCAACGGCTATGCCGTCATCGCCGCGGACTATCTGGGAAAGGGGCCATATCGGAATGGCCGCGGTGAAGCCTACGCGGTGAAGGATGCGACGGTCCAGTGCTGCCTCGATATCCTGAACGCCGGATTGCTGGAGCTCGGCAAACTGGGGCTGCGCAAATCCGCCCTGTTCCTGAATGGCTGGTCGCAGGGAGCCCTGAACACGCAGTGGCTCAAGCAGGAGATGCAGCGCCGCCGCATCAAGGTCGCGGCAAGCGCGACCCAGAGCCCGTTCAACAATCTCCCGGAAAGCTTTCGCTATTGGGTGAACCCGAAATCCTGCATTCCGTCCACGGATACGGCCTATCCGCTGCCGCCGGCCTGGATCACGCCGTGCATTGTCGTTCTGCTCGGCAGCTATCGGCAATATTATGGATTGAACAGGCTGTTCGATACCGCGATCAAGCCGCAATACCGCGCTTTTGCCGAGAAGTACTGGTCCGACTACAGCCTCGATGGGGAGGTCGCGAAGACCGTCCCGGCCGCCTCGGACTTCCTGGCAGACGGCTTCTTCGAACGTTTCACCGACGACACCAACAGCAAGCTCCTGCGCCGCCTGGGTGCGAACAGTGCGACCTACTGGGACTACGATTCTCCGATCAAGTTCTATTACGGATTGGCCGATGAGGCCTTGTACCCGAGCCTGGTCCGGATGGCGCCCGCCTCGGGCGGACACTTTGCCGATGGCGTTGCGGTCGGTGGCGCGAGCCACCGCGGCACGTTCCTGGCGAGCCTCTATGGCGACGACACCATCCTGAACGGCCGGAAGACCGTATTCGACTGGTTCAATTCGCTGCTGTGAGCCAATTCGACGGGCAGGGCATTTGCTGCGCCGAGAGCAGAGCGTGAGTTCGGCGGGCACGTCGCCGAGCGTGCGCGTCCTTGCCGAACTTCAGCACGATCTCGGCTATGTCGGCTGCCTTTTCGATTTGGAAGCTGTCAAATGACCGCAGGGTCAAACGCCACAGGTTAGGTTAAGTCACGGGGGGCGAGGCCCGCCGCGATCTGAAAGCCGACCTGGTTCCAATGTCCTGGCGGAATGCTGATGTCTTCGGGCCTCTGCAACCGAGGTGCGACGATGAAGAATCAAATGTTCCCCGAGGTACAGCAGTGATCCGCGCCATGGTCCGACATGCACTTGTGTTGACGGCGGCGCTTGCGGCGGGATTGACGCCGGTCACGTGCCTTGGCCAAAGCAGCAAACCGTTGCCGGCCAAGGCAACGCAGGAACTGCCTCCCGAACTGCTCTCGCTGCTCCAGCAGAAGAAGATGCCGAAATCTTCACCTATCGTTCTGCGCATTTTCAAGGAAGAAGCCGAGCTCGAAGTCTGGAAGCAGGACACGTCAGGCCGTTTCCGGATCCTGAAGACCTATCCGATCTGCCGGTGGTCGGGCGATCTCGGACCGAAGTTGTGGGAGGGCGACCGCCAGGCGCCGGAGGGGTTCTACACCGTTACACCCGAGTTGATGAATCCCAACTCCAGCTTCCATCTTTCGATCAACCTCGGCTACCCCAACAAGTTCGACAAGGCGAACAAGCGCGACGGCAGCTTCCTCATGATCCATGGCGACTGCTGGTCGAGCGGTTGCTATGCCATGACCGACGAACAGATCAGCGAGATCTATTCGCTGGCGCGCGACTCACTCGGCGGGCGGCCGTCGTTCCAGGTCCAGGCCTATCCGTTCCGCCTGACGCCGGCGAATCTGGCGCGGCACCGGAATAGTCCGAACCTGGCCTTCTGGAACATGCTCAAGATCGGCAACGATCATTTCGAGACGACGCAACGCGAACCCAAAGTGGATGTGTGCGATCGCCGCTACGTATTCGATGCGCAGCCTCCGCCAAATTCGCCGCATCCGCTTGCGTTCAATCCCGCCAAAAAATGCCCCGCCTTCGTCGTCAATCCGGAAATCGCGCGGCGGGCGCTGGAAAAGCAGCGCGCCGACGAACTCGAATACGCGCGGTTGCTTGAAGACGACGTGCCGGTGGCCCCGATCTACAGCGGACTGGACGGCGGAATGAACGAGGCTTTCCTCGCCCGGTTTCCGGGCAGGGTGACGCTCGCCAAAGTGATGCCGTATGCATCCTACCTGCCGCACTTGCCGCCGATCCCCTTTGTCGAGAACGACAGCTCGTTGACGAGCAGATGGTTCGGCGTCTCGTTCGTCCAGCCGATCGTGTGCGATCTGGCCCGCGCCGGCTTGCCATCGAGCCGGTGCTGAGCGTTCAACCCGAGATCCACCCGGCTTCCACGGCTTGTCCGATCAGGGTGCAGGCCGGTCCGCGGCATTATGCGTCTGATGGGGCCTCAAGTCCCGTGGCAGCACGAACCGCCCGGCCTCTGTTCGTCCGCCAGGACGCTGCGCGCGTTGCGGTCCGGCGGAATGTCGCCGGCCGCATTGGCCGCGAAGAAGCCGGTCGGCTTCAGCGTGAAGCCGGCATATTCCACCGGCATGATCGGAAAATCCTCGGGCTTGCAGACATGGGTGTGGCCGAAGGAGTGCCACACCACGATATCGGCATTCTCGATGTTGCGGTTCTGCGCGGCGTAACGCGGCAGGCCGTCGCCGCCGGCATGGACGTTGGGATAGTCGCCGCTGGCGTATTTCTCGGCCGGGTCGAAGGCCGTGACCCAGACGTGTTTCGTGGCAAAGCCGCCGCGGCTGTGCACGTAGCTGCCCTCCTGCGCCAGCATCAGCGGGCCCGGATTGACGACGAGCTTGTAGGCCGGGGCGCCGCCGACCGAATTGGTCTCGTTTGGATTGCATATCTTCCAGAAGCGCCCGGTCTCGCCGTTGGCGATCGCAGCCGCATCGCGCTCGCGCGACAGCACGCGCGTCGTGGTATCGAACACGTTGCCATGCGGGTTGTCCGATCCCCAGGGCCGCGGCACAAAGTCGTGCTCGCTGACGGTATTGCCGCCGCCGTCGAGGTCCATGTGGAGGCGGACGTTGAAGAAGTGCTGGTGCGTGGGGCCGCCAAGATTGTCGTCGACCATGCCGCCCCATTTGTATTTCTCGCCAGGCTGCACGGCTGCGGTCTGGATGATGCCGGTGAGTTTTGTCTCGAGCTGGATCGTGCCGTCCTGGTAGAGATACCAATAGAAGCCGTAATCGTAATTGCCGACGGTGGCGAAGAACGAGATGACGAGCCGCCGCGAGCGCCGCACTTCGAACAGGCCGTTACGGAATTCGTAATGCTTCCAGGCGATTCCGTAGTCTTCTTCATGCATGCAGATGGCGTTCTGCATGAGATAAGGCTCACCCTTGCTGTCGGCGGCCGGCACGTCGAAATAATGGATGTTGCCGAGGCAGTCGCAGCCGAGCTCGAGCGCGTTGGCGAGCATGCCGAGCCCGTATTCGCCGGCATCGAACGCCGACTTCCAAAAATGGTTCGCGGTCGGATCCGCATAGGGCACCACCATTTCGGTGACGCTGGCGCGATGGATCAAGGAGCGCTTGCGCGTACCGTCCTGGTAGGCGAGCTGTTGCAGCACCAGCCCTTCACGCGGTGTGAAGCCGACGCGAAAGCTCCACTTCTGCCACTCGACCTTCCAGCCATCGACGTGAAAGCTCGGGCCCTCCGGCTGCTCGATATGCAGCGGCTTGATGTCAGCGCGCAGGTCCCTGGTCTCGTGCGCGCCGTAGTTCCGCTTCTTGCGTGGGATTGGCACGATCGGGTCTTCATCGGTGAGGTCGACGACCCTGCCCGCGATCAAATCGACCACGGCGACCACGCCTTCAATCGGATGGGCGTAACCATTGTCCTGCGGATGCTCGCGAAAGTAGCTGACGGCGCGGACGATGCGGGCGCCCCGCTCGAATTCCATGCCGAAGAAACCGGAGGAGAACGGGTCGATCTGAACGAGCTCGATATCCTTGTCGCTCAACCCCCGGCGATGCATCGCCGCGCGCCAGCCGGGATCGGCCTTGACCACCGCCTCGCATTTGAAGAACTCCTCGAGCATTACCGGCGGCTGGCCGTAGGGAGCTTCGCGATTCGGCACGACACTGCGTGCCACGATCTCGTTGCGGTCGAAATCGACGATGTGTTCGATCGCCTCGCCGCTGACGACGTCGAGCGTCAGCACGAAGGCGCGGCGCGACAACCCGGTGCCATCAATCAGTTGCTGTTTGGTCGGCTCTTCCAGCCGCACCATCGGAAATCGGCAGCTCTCCGGCGATCTCGCGGCTGCGCGCACCAGCGCGCAGGCCGCGGCGATTTCCGCTGACGTCAGCGGATCGAGCGGATGAGGTGCTGCGCTCCGCGCCTGCGCCCCGGTTTTGACGGAATCCAGCATTGCGGCGTCCTATGATCTGGCGGGCACGAGGTGCGCGGTGATGGCGCGGAAGGCGGCGAGCCAGCGATGGTCCAGCGGCACGTCCATTGCCTTGGGCTGGGTCGCGAGCTTGACGATGACGGTGTCCGTACAAGCATCGACATAGAGCCACTGGCCGTGGATGCCGATCGCAGCGAGGTCGTTGCGCGACGGATCGAGCGTGTACCATTTGCTGCGGTAGCGGGCGCCGGGGAAGATGTCGGCAAGGTCACCGGCCGCCCAGGCCTTCGGATCGCCATTGGCATGGATGTCGTCGACCCACCATCCCGGCACCACCTGCTGTCCACCGACAATGCCGCGGCAGCGGATCATCTCCCCGAACCGGGCCAGGTCGCGCGCGGTCACCGATAATCCACCGGCGATGCGGCCCATGCCGTGGCTGTCGAGCGTCATGGAGGCATCGTCCTCGGCGCCCATGGGCTGCCAGAGATATTCTGACAGGATGCGTGGGTACGTCATGCCGCAGGCGCGCTCATAGACCCAGCCGAGCACTTCAGTGTTGGTCGAGACGTAATGGAACACTTTCCCGTGCGGCTTGCCGGTGCCGCGCAGCGTGGTGAGGTAGCTGCGCTGATGACCGGGCTCGATGCCGGGCGGCGGCACGTCCCAGCCGGAGGAGAAGCGGTAGCGCGCGACGTCGCCGGCCGGATCATCGTAGTCCTCCTCGAACTGGATCGCCACGACCATGTCGAGGACGTTGCGGACGGTACAGGTGCCGTAGACCGAAGCTTCCAGCTCGGGGATGTAGTTCACCACCCTCGCTTCCGGATCGATGAGGCCACGCGCGGCCAGCACGCCGCCGAGCGTGCCGGCGATCGACTTGCTGATCGAGCAGATCAGATGCGGGGTGCTCGCGCTCATGCCGTCGCCGTACCACTCGTGTATCAGCGTGCCGCGATGCATGACGAGCAGCGCATCGCCAAAGGTTTCGTGCAGGGTTGCCTCGACCGTGGTCGGCTTGCCATCGGGCGCGGTGAAGCCGAGCCTCGATAAATCGCGCGGCTCGCTGACGATCGGGGCCGGCGTCGCGGAGCGGCGGACCTCGGCCGTCGGCAGCACCTCCCTGACATGCGTAAAGCCCCAGCGAATGGCCGGAAAGCTGCGCCAGTTGGCGCGGGTCACCTGGGCATCCGGGGCCGCAGGACTGCCGCGCATGATGTCGGTCGGTCGCATCTGATGTCCTCCACCCAAAGCGAACATCCAGAATGCGTCCGACGGCTTCCCAGCGTTATCGAGATACGGCAATATTTTGCCTGGGCCGGCTTCGATCTGGCGCGCTTCTTGCTAGGCTGGCGATCGGAGAAACCGATGTTAAGTCATGATGTTAAGCCGCCTCTTAGCCCCGATCCCGCGTCGGTTGCGGCGGTGCTGCATGCGGCCAGCACCGACGTCGACGAGCATTGCAAAAATCTCGGCCGCTGGCGGCTAAGCTACGACCAGATCAGCGCCGGCCCGTTCGCGGGCAGTTTTACGCAATTGTCGCTTCCCCGGATCGAGGTGTTCCGTGAGGTGACGAGCCAGCAGGTCCGCCAGTACGGCCGGCTCGGGTCAGACAGTTTTGGCATCGGGCTGCCCTGGCAAGCCGGCGGCGAGGTCAATTGCAACGGCACGAGCGTCACGGGTGCCCAGGTGATCGCCTGCATCGACGCCGAGGTCGACATGTGCACACCCAGGGGTTTTGAGCTTCGTGGCGCCGTGATGAGCGCAAGGCTGATCGAACAGCTCGCGGCCGACTTCGACATCGAATTGCCGCGCGCGGTTTGGAATCAGTTGCGCGTGATCGAGATGGACGAGGCGCCGGTGGCGCGGTTCCGTGCTTTGCTTGCGATGATCGACGACAATCTCGCCAAAACGCCTTCGGCGTTCGACAATCCGGCCGCCTGGCGCGCGCTGGAGGATGCGTTGCTCGTGGAGATCATGGACATGCTGCCGACCGTCCGGCCCTGCGAGGTCGGCCGCAGCGCCGCCGCGCGCAGCCGCACGGTTGCGCGCGCTTGCGAGATGATGCTGGCCAGCGACGACCGCCCCGTCTCGATCCTGGACGTCTGCATGGCTGTCGGCGCCAGCCCGCGCAAGCTCGGCTACTGTTTCCAGGAGGTGCTCGGCACGAGCCCGATACACTATTGGCGCGCGATGCGGCTGAACCGCGTGCGCCGCGACCTCAAGCGCTGCCAAGACCCGCATTCCGGCGTCTACGATGTCGCCGCGCGGCACGGCTTTTGGCACTTCAGCCAGTTCTCGCTCGACTACAAGCGGCACTTTTGCGAGCTGCCGTCGGAGACTTTGCGGCGGGGGCGCGCTAGCAAGAATGCAGCTCCGTGCCGCCCGCAGAGCAACGACGATTACGGTTGCTGACAATCACGACACGAAGATGCTCGGCATCTGTCCGCGGCTGGCTGATCCGATATTTCATGAATTCAGATCGATATGTCTGTTGTGGGTCAGAAGCGGACCTCGCGGCAATGACCGCTTCTGGCGCAAAGCGGCCGTTCGTGAGTTGGTGGAACACGGATACGGGCAGTGACCTAATGGCCGGCAAGCAGGTCGGCTGCGACCACCAGATCGCGCGTTGCGAAGCCTTCTGTGAATTCGTTATAGATGGGCAGCAGCATCTTGCGTGCATCGTCTGCCCGCCACCGCACACGCCAGAGTTTCGCGAGATCATTTGCTGAGCGCAACCGCCATGACAACGCGCCGATCTCCTTGGCAACCGTCATCGACTCGAGGAGGATTGCTTCCGCATCGTCCGAACGGCCCTCGGCGGTCAGAATGGATGCCCGGATCCGCAAGACCTCGGGGACGCACCATCGCTCATTCCGCGCAGCGGCGAAGTCGAGCGCGGCTTGAATCGTAGTTTGAGCGTCGCCGAGAAGGCCGCGTTTGACATGGGCGTCTGCCAGGACACTGAGGTAGTAGGGCATCCGCACGAGGTAATTGACGTTGCGGAACTCCTCGATGGCTCGCTCTAGGCCGTCAATCGTACCAGACGAAGCATCGCCCTGCGCATGTGCCAGGGCAGCGCGATAGAAACTGGCAATCGGGCGCCTGGTAATCAGGCCCTGCCTCGTGACATGTTCAGCGAGCAATTCGACGTATCGACCACATTCCTCGTAACGTCCGCTCCAATAAAATACTGGACACGAATACGTAAGGGCATTGTTCAGCGAAAGGTGATGGTGGCCCGGGCGCGCACGCTCGAACGCGGCGGCCGCCGTGCGTGCTGCAGCGTCGGGCAAACCCGTCAGCCACTGTACCTGCGACAGCGCACATTCCAATAGAACGACAATGTCCGCCATATATCGCACGCTATAAGATCCGTTGAAATATCGCAGATCGCGCTGCTGAAGGGATTCGAGGCGCCGCTGGGCGCTTTGAAGCCGACCAAGAAATAGCTCAGCTATGCCCAAGTGGACTTCGCCCTCTGGGAGGATGGAAGGATCATCGGCAGCAGCTACTGAGGCGAAGGTCTCAATTGTGCGTATTCCAGCATCGTACTCGCCCGTAAAGAGTTCATATGCTGCGATCAACATCAGGCAGCGATGGCGATAATCAGTGTCGCCAATCTGATTGGCGATCTCCGATGCCCGTCGCAGCGCATCCATCGCCTGGGGCTTGAGGCCGCGCGTAATCATGGTGGATCCGCCGAGCCACAGCTTGAACTTCATCTCGAACGCCGTCCCGGCGAGTCCCGCGGCGTCGAGTTCCTCGACTGCCCGCGAAACATGAACGTGGCATTCTTCGATAAGCGAGAAATGATTCCAGAGCAGAAGCCCTGCGACGGTCAGGCGGATTCGCAGCGGCCGGTTCGCCTCGTCCCGTCCGGCCCAGGCGAGTGCAACACGCAGATCGTCGACAATGTGGCCATAGGCGGTGCCCCATTCGCGGGCAGGACGCTGCGACCACTCGCTCGCGGCCTGCTCGAGCACCGCACAAACATGCTCCGCATGGCGGAAGCGAACCGCCTGGTCCTCGCCGCTGAGCCGCAGGCGTTCGAGGCAATAGGCGCGCGTCGTCTCCAGGAGGCGGTAGGTGACCACGTCGGCGTTGGCATCCATCGCCAGCAACGACTTCGCGGCAAGCTGGGCAAGCGTATCCAGCACCTCGGCGGCACTTCCGTTCGACACAGCCTTCGCTCCGTCGACACTGAAAACGCCTGCGAACACGGCCATATCGCGCAGCAAGCCGGCCTCGCGCTCGGAAAGGAGGCTGTAGCTCCAGTCGAGTGTCGCCAAGAGGGACTGCTGTCTCGGAGGAGCGCCGGGCGGTCCGAGCTTGAGGAGCCGGAACCTGTCGTCCATCATCTGGAGGATACGCGCTGCGGTGAACGCGGCCGTTTGGGTCGCGGCAAGCTCGATGGCGAGCGCGTTGCCGTCGAGCCGTCGGCAGATTTCCGCCACCGCTGGGGCGTCAGCATCCGTAAGCCGATATCCCGACCGCTCGGTGGCGCGCGTGGCGAACAATTCGACTGCAGGAAAAGTCCGCGCCTCGTCCGCCGTGGGGCTCTCGCGCGGATCGCATTCCAGGCCACGAAGACGGTGTACGCGCTCGCCGCGAATCCTCAGGGGCTCGCGGCTCGTCGCGAGGATCCGCACGTCGTCAAGTTGGGAGACAAGTCGATCCACGGCTGCAGCCACGGCAGGCAGCAGATGCTCGCAATTGTCGAACAGAAGGATCTTTTGCTGGGACTTCAGCGCATGTATGACGCTTGCGAGCGGATCCCCGCCGGTCACACCAAGGCCTAGCGCCGAAGCGATCGCGGCCGGCAGGAACTGCGATTCGCCGATTGTGGCGAGGTCGATGAATGCGCCACCGTCGGCTCGCTCTCGTGCGGCCGCGTGGGCCGCCGCGATCGCGACCGTCGTCTTCCCGATGCCGCCGGCGCCGACAATCGACACGAGCCGCGACTCTTCCAGATCGCGCCCAATGGTGTCGATCGCATCCGCCCTTCCGACGATGCGCGTTGTCCCAGCGGGCAAATCATAGCTACCGGATGTTGCCGACGTGGAAGCCAATACCAGGCCGGGTGACTCAGCTGTTAGAACGGCCGCGACAAACCGGTAGCCCCGTCCAGTCACTGTTGCGATGTACTGCGCTTTGCCCGGTTCTTCACCAAGCGCACGCCGCAAGGCCACCATGTTGACCTTGAGGTTCCCCTCATCGACAATCAGGTTTGGCCAAGCGCGCGCGATCAACTCGCGTTTGTTCACGATCTCGCCTGGCCGCTCGACCAGGGCCGTCAGGATATCCAGTGCTCGGCCTCCTATCCGAGCCGGCGCCCCGCCTTTGAGGAGCAGCTGGCGCTCGGGAATCAGCACGAACGGGCCGAAGGCGAATGACCGTGGAGGTCGCTCGGCGAGGTCGCTCTTCACAAGCCCTCCTTTAAGCTTCCCATTTTGCGCGACAATCATGAGTAGCACGCAACCGGTTCTGATGGAACCGAGAGCTACAGTGCGACGGGCCATGCGCCACACCGCTTTTAACCACGCTTAACTGGTCAAAAGGCCCATGATCGAGCATGAATTTTCAAGTCGGGGCACACCGGTCAATCGGATTAGCCGGGGCGACAACCGAGGGCCGGATGCCGCCGCAGGCTGCATCGTGATTCCAGCACGCTGCCAGGAGGTGCCAGGAAATGAGGCTTCAGCGAAAAGTGGTGCTGGTCACCGGGGCGGCGGGGGGCATTGGTTATGCCGTTTCTGAGTTGTTCGCCAAGGAAGGCGCGAGCGTCTTCGCAAGCGATATTGCGTCGCCCGAGAAACCCTATTCTGAGGGCATTGAGGCGATAAAGCTCGATGTCACAAGCGAGGACGACTGGGAAGCCGCGGTAGATTCCGTCATCGAAAGAAGAGGGCGGCTCGACGTGTTGGTCAACAATGCCGGCATCATCGCCTACGAGCCGCTGGACGAATTGGACATCACGGAATGGTTGAGGCTGATCGCGGTCGACCAGACCGGCGTCTTCCTCGGCATGCGAGAGGCAGTCCGTGTGATGCGGAGGCAGAAGTCGGGCTCGATCGTCAACATCTCGTCGATCTGGGGCAGCGCCGCGGTCGCGGGTGCGCATTCTTACCACGCCGCCAAGGGTGCGGTCCGCAACATGTCGAAGAACGCGGCAATAACGTATGTCGCCGACGGAATCCGCGTCAATTCAGTACATCCGGGCTTCATCCACACGCCGCTTACCGACGCACAGGCGCCCGAGCTTAACGAGGTCGTCATCGCTTCGACGCCGATGAAGCGCGGCGGCAAGCCGATCGAGGTCGCTTACGGTTGTCTTTTCCTGGCATCCGATGAGGCGAGCTACGTCACCGGCACCGAACTAGTGATCGACGGAGGCTACCTGGCTGTCTAGCACCGCAGCCAACACGCAGGAGAGATAACGTCGTTACGTCCTTTGCTCGCAGGTTCGGCGGCGCGCAGCGGATCTCATACCGGCAGAGGAGCAAGAAGGTGAGTGAAAATCGACACACTGATAAAGCAAGCCTCCAACGGCGAGGCGTTCTTCAAGCTGCTGGAGCGTTGATTAGCGGATTGGCGGTTGCGGCCGCCGTCAGTCCGTCGGTCGCACAGAGCGCGCGTCGGACTGACGTGGTGGCGAGCAACGACGGTCCCCTCGGCGCGCGGCTCCAGGGTGTGCAGCATTTCGGCCTTACCGTGCAGCATATGGATCGCGCGTTCGAATTTTATACGGAAGTTCTTGGAGGGACCGAGGTGATGCGCGACGGCAATTTTTACGGCGAGCGCATTCATAATACGTTGCTTACGGACCAGGAGATCGAAGCGCGGGTGCGTCAGGTCAATCCGCGCACAATGGGCATCCCGGACCTCAGGGGCGGCGCACAGCGGCTGGATGTGCGCTTCATCCAATTCGACAATGTCGTGATCGAGCTGTTGCAGTATCGCGACGCAGAGCAGCGCGCCGGCAGCGGCAGCGCGTTTGCCGAGCCGCTTGACCACATGAGCCCCGCGTTTCCACGAATGATGCACATCTGCTTTCACATACGCGACGACGTTGATTTCAATAAATTCATCGCTGATCTCGAGGCGGAAGCTGCACGGCGTGGCATGACGCAGGTGCGTGCAAATCGCGTGGTCACGGTAACGACAGAGCGGGATCGGCTGGGCGCTCCGATCGAGGCGAACAGCAATGCTATTGCCGAAGGCCAGTCGAACGGATGGAGGCTGATCTATTGCAAAGGCTCGGAAGGCGAACAGCTCGAATTCGTCCAGGCACTCGGGCCCGTGAAGCGCATCTTCGATGAAGCGCTCGCAGCACGGCAGGGAGCAGTAGGTCGATGATGGGCCGGCGACCGGACGATCTTTGGCCGCCGGTCCCTGCTCCTTCCGCAAGACTGTAAATTCAAGGATAAGGCACATGCCATACACATCGTCGAGGCGCGCCTTTATGGCGGCGCTGGCCGTTTTGATTGCAAGCTGTGCAGCGCCTGTAGCTGCACAACAAAAAGTCGGGTTTCGCTATGATGAAATTCCTCGCGGGGCCTTAGCTGTCGTCGCGGAGGTTCGCGCCAAGCCCGGCATGGCGGACAAACTGCGCGAGGCAACGCTGCCGCTGGTGAAGCAGGTCCGGAGCGAACCGAACAATCTGCTCTACTTCCTTCACGAGAACCGCGAGGCGCCGGGGCATTTCATCTTCTATGAAATCTTCGCAAGCCGGGCAGACTTCGAAGCCCACAACGCCACATCCCACGTAAAGGCCTGGTTCGCCGGGTTGCCCGAACTCGCCGATGGCGGCGTGAAGGTGCTGCGCATGGAGCTTCTTGGCAACAGGGCTGTCCCGTGAGCATGGGGCGTCGAAAGAATTCGAGCCTGCGGCTGCATGGCCTTGGGCGTCAGGAGGAAGTGTGCCGGCGCGTCTTGCCGTTCACGAGTATCGCGGAATTCCAATGCATTTCGGAGAGCATCATGAAGCGAGTTAGCCTGTCGCAGAAGAAACTTGGTTTCAACATTCATGCGTTCGTGTTCGTTCCCAGCATGGCGTTGCTTCTGGCCATCAATCTGTGGAAAGGCTCGCCCTATTGGATACTGTGGGTGCTGCTGGGCTGGGGCATCGGTCTTCTTGCCCATTGGTGGTTTGTTCTGGGTCCCGGTGTCAGCAAGGTCGGAGCTCGCTGACGAGATTCCACTCCGCAATCAAGTCCCCCGCGAAGCA
This sequence comes from Pseudomonadota bacterium, assembly GCA_043811435.1. Classification (GTDB taxonomy): domain Bacteria; phylum Pseudomonadota; class Alphaproteobacteria; order Rhizobiales; family Xanthobacteraceae; genus Bradyrhizobium. The sequence continues at coordinate 16,378 of JBDRNF010000202.1, read as the reverse complement.
GCGTCGGTTCGACTGCCGTGCGCGCATCGTCATTCAATCGAGGAAAACGATGACACAACATGTCCTGTTCATTGTCACCAACGCAGCCGTGATCGGCCCGAAAAATCGCAAGACCGGCTTCTTTTTCGCCGAGGTCGCTCATCCTTTCGATGTGCTCGACAAGGCAGGAATCGCGGTTGAATTCGCGTCACCCGCTGGCGGATGGACGCCGTACGACGCGTACGACGAGAAAGACGCGGCCCAGAAGGAGTTTTTCGAAGGCATGGCCTTTCGTCGGCTCAATCACAGCCGCAAGTTATCCGAAGTCGACGCCGCGGACTACGACGCCATCCTGGTGCCCGGCGGCCTCGGGCCCATGGTCGACATCGCGCGCAATGCGGACGTCCAGAAGGCCGTCGTGCGTGCCTGGAGCACGGGGAAGCTCGTGACCGCTGTTTGTCACGGTCCGTGCGCGCTGCTTGGCGTGGACCTCGGTGACGGCGCACCGTTCGTGCGCGGCAAGAAGCTCACGTCGTTCTCAAGGAAGGAGGAGTACGATTATGCCCGCGATGACGTGCCCTATGAACTCGAGGATGCGCTAAGGGCAGAGGGTGCCGAGTACTCGTCTACGGACAACTGGCAACCCAAAGTAGTCGTCGATGGCCGTCTCATCACCGGCCAGAATCCCGCCTCGGCGGGGCCGCTGGCGAAAGAGTTGGCCGCCGCCCTGAAAAAGTTGGCGTGAGTCGGGCAATGTCTCACTCTTGGCGCAAACAGGACGTTCGCTGGAAAGCCAAGCCAAATGCCAAGGGCGGCCATGAGAGAGACGTCTCGAGCTACGAACGACACATGTCCAAACACGGCCTTAATAACGCCTCACTTGCGCGCCCGCGTCTCTGATGATCAATGCCCGACGATCTCCGGCACCTTCGTCGCCGGCGGCGTGTTGCGGCTCCGCGTCGTGCGGACGATGCCGTCGATGATGGTCATGCCGATGCCGGGGAGGTCGCCGAGCTGCACGCTGTCGAGGATGGTTTTGCCGGGGGAGTGCTGCGCCTTGTCCATGATGACGAAGTCGGCGGAGCGGCCGACCTCGATTAGGCCGCAGTCGAGCTCGCGCATCCGCGCGGTGTTGCCGGTGGCGAAGCAGAATGCCAGTTCGGCCGGCACGTCGCCGAGCGACGACAGCATCGACACCATGCGCAAAATGCCGAGCGGCTGCACGCCGGAGCCGGCCGGCGAATCCGTGCCGAGGATGACGCGGTTGAGGTCGCCCATCTCGCGCGCGATCCGCAGCGTGTAGAGCGCCGAGCGCTCGTTGCCGTTATGCACCAGCTCCAGGCCGCGCTTGCAGCCCTCGCAGATGCAGCGGATCTCGTTGTCGGGCAGGGCGGTGTGGCCGCCATTGATATGGCCGATCACGTCGGTGTCGGCCTCCAGCACCACGTCGGCGCCGATCAGGCCGGAGCCGGGGATCGACGGGCCGCCGGTATGGATGGTGCTCTGGATGCCGTATTTGCGCGCCCATCCCACCATCTTTTTCGCGGTCGGGCCGTCCTTGACGCCACCGAGCCCGACTTCGCCGAGCAGTTTTACGCCCGCCGCCGCCAGCTCCTTGAAATCCTCCTCGACCATCTCGCATTCGATCACAGGCGCGCCGGCATGCACCTTCACGCCGCCGGGCCGCAGCGTCCAGAACGAGCGCTGCGCGAAGATCGCCATCGCCTTGAGGCCGACCACGTCGCGCGGACGGCCGGGCATGTGCACTTCGCCCGCCGAAATCATCGTGGTGACGCCGCCATGCAGAAAACTGTCGATCCAGCCGATCTGGTTCTGCCGCGGCGTCCAGTCGCCGGCGACCGGATGCACATGGCTGTCGATCAGGCCGGGCGCCACCGTGGTGCCCATGGCGTCGACGATGGTGGTGGCCCCCTCGGTATCGACATCCCCAGCCTTGCCGATGGCCGTGATCTTCCCGTTCACGGCGACGATGGTGTCGGCGTCGAGGATCGGCTTTTCCAGCGCGCCCGACAGCAATAGCCCGATATTGCGGATCACCAGTTTTGTGGGGCCGGCGGCCTGGGGGGCGTCGTGAGCCATGGATTTTCCTTTTCGTTCAATGCCTTCGCGGGGCCGCTTCCGCCATACTGCCCGCGCCTTGACGCCGGGATCAAGCCGGATTATTCATTCGTATACGAATGAATGTATACAAATGAATTGACCGGCACAATCGGCCCTCCAGCTTCGGGATCGGCAAGATGAGCAACTTCAATCAGGAAAGCGTCCTCAGCGTCCACCACTGGACCGACACGCTGTTCTCCTTCACCACCACCCGCGATCCCTCGTTCCGTTTCCGCAATGGCGAGTTCACCATGATCGGGCTCAAGGTCGGCGAGAAGCCGCTGCTGCGCGCCTACAGCGTCGCCAGCGCCAATTACGAGGACCGGCTGGAATTCTTCTCGATCAAGGTGCCGGACGGCCCGCTGACCTCGCGGCTGCAGCACCTGAAAGAGGGCGACCGGATCATCGTCAGCCGCAAGGCCACCGGCACGCTGGTCATCGACAATCTGGAAGACGGCCGCAACCTCTATCTGATCGGCACCGGCACGGGGCTCGCCCCGTTCCTCAGCGTGATCAAGGATCCCGAGACCTACGAACGCTTCGAGAAGGTGGTGCTGCTGCACGGCTGCCGCCGCGTCGCCGAACTCGCCTATGGCGAGATGATCACCGAACAGCTGCCGAACGACGAGCTGATCGGCGAACTCGTGCGCAACCAGCTGATCTATTATCCCACCGTGACCCGCGACCCCTTCCGCAACCGCGGCCGCATCACCGACCTGATCACCTCAGGCAAGCTGTTCAGCGACATCGGCCTCGCTTCGCTGGAGGCCGCGCATGACCGCATCATGATCTGCGGCAGCCCGGCGCTGGTGCACGACACCCGCGAACTGCTGTCGGCAAAAGGCTTTGCCGAGGGCAATCACGGCGAGCCCGGCCAGTTCGTGGTCGAGAAGGCGTTCGCAGAGCGGTAATTCCAGGACGTCGACGTACTATATCTTGTGGCGAAACAAGCGCCGCCCGTCTAGCCCTTCTGTACATAGGGTTGTTTTCGATATTTTTTTGCTCGGGCCTATCAGCCGTCATTGCGAGCGAACGGGTCGCGCGAATGCGCGCCCGATGACAGGCTCCGCGAAGCAGTAAGACTGTCGTCGCCCGGCTTGACCGGGCGATCCAGTACGCCGCGGCTCCTCGGTTCTATCTCTGGCGTCTCTGGAATACTGGGTCGCCCGGTCAAGCCGGGCGATGACAGCGATGGTTGCCTCAACCATCGGAGCCGACTCCAACGCGGCAATGACGGCCTCACGACCGTCTCAATCCTTCCGCTTCTCCGACAGCTTGTAGATCTCCAGCGCATCGGCATTCCCGCCGCGCGCGGCCTTCGCCATCCGGAACAGTTGCGCGGCCAGCGCCGTCATCGGCACCGGCGTCGAGGTGTCGTGCGCCACCTCGACCACCGTATCGAGGTCCTTCAGGATGCTCGCGATGTGGCCGAGCGGCGGCGAGTGGATGCCGTTCGCCATGCGCGGCACGAACAATTGCAGCGGTATGGAATCGGCAAAGCCGCCGGCCAGCGCTTCCGGCAGTTTCGAGGCGTCGATGCCGGCATTGCTGGCGAGCCGCGTCGCCTCAGCGATGATCGCCATGCTGCATCCGGAGATGATCTGGTTGCAGAGCTTTGTGGTTTGACCGGCGCCGGTCGGGCCCATATGCGTCAGCCGGCGTGCCATCGTCAGCACATAGGGCCGCACCCGCTCGATATCGGCGGCATCGCCGCCGGCCATCACCGCCAGCGTGCCTTCCTCGGCGCCTTTGGTGCCGCCGGAGACCGGCGCGTCGACCCAGCCCATGCCGTTCGCCGCCTTCAGCCGTGCCGCGATCGCGCGCGCCGAATCGGGATGGATCGAGGAGAAGTCGACCACGAGTCTGCCGGCGCCGTCGGCGGCTGCAATTCCGTCGGGGCCGAACACGACCTGCTCCACCGCATCGGCATCGGTGAGGCACATGAAGATGATGCCGGCTTTCGCGGCGGCCTCGCGCGGCGTGGCGGCGAGCGCGGCGCCGGCCTCGACCAGTCCGGCGGCCTTGCCGGGGGACCGATTCCAGACCGTGACGTCGTGGCCCGCGTTCAGCAGCCGCATCGTCATCGGAAATCCCATCAGACCGAGCCCGAGATAGCCGAGCCTTTCCCGTCCGTCCGTTGTGCCCGTGCCGGCCATGCCGTTTCTCCTGTTTACCCGCGCCAGGCTTTGCCCGGCCCGCCGCTCTACCATGGATCCCCGCCTTGCGGGCAAGGCGCGGCACTTGCCGGTTCTCTTGCCAGCTTCCTTGCGGGTTTCGGCGGCTTGCCTGATTGTTTGAACCATGAAAGGCTTGGCGCAGTGAATGGCGGCTGCGTCAGGGAAAAATGGAGTGGGCGGTATGCTTGTATCTTCGAAATGGATTTTGGCGGCAGGCGCGCTCGCTGCCGCGCTGGCCGGCATCGGCGCAGCACAGGCGCAAACGACCATTCGCGTCGGCTGGACCATCCCGGCCGAGGAATCGAAATACTGGATGATGCGCCGCCCGGCGGAATTTCCCAATCTCGGCAAGACCTACAAGGTCGAATGGACCCAGTTCCAGGGCACCGCGCCGATGACGCAGGCGCTGGCCGCCGGCGCGCTCGACTGCGCCACCCAGGCACCGCTGTCGCTGTCGAACGGCGTGGTCGGCGGCGGCCTGAAGGCCTACATCGTGGCCCAGCACGTGTTCGAAAAGCCCGGCGGCTTCTCGGTCTATTGGGCGGTGAAGGACGATTCCCCGATCAAGACCATCGCCGACCTCAAGGGCAAGACGGTTGGTATTTCGGTGATCGGCGGCGGCACCCAGGGGCCGTTCAACATGCTGCTGAAGAAGAACGGCGTCGATCCGGCCAAGGACATCAAGCTGGTCGAGGTCGGCTTCGCGGTGTCCGAAGACGCGCTGCGCCAGGGCCGTGTCGATGCCGTCAACATGAACCAGCCGTTCGCGGCGCGCGCCGAGGCCAAGGGCGGCACCAGAAAACTGTTTGCGCTGTCCGAGGCAATGCCGAACATCGTGCACATTCTGGAGGCGTGCCGTGCCGAGTTCGTCGAAAAGAACCCGGAAGCCGTCAAGGCCTATGTCCGCGACATCACCGCCGGCATGAAGAAGGTGCTGGCCAATCGCGAGGAAACGCTGAAGGTCGTCTCCGAACAGCTGAAGGCGCCGATCCCGGTGCTGGAAACCTATCTGCTCAAGGACAATGATTTCGGCCGCGATCCCGGCGCCGCGCCGAATTTCCCGGCGATGCAGAAGATGCTCGACATCTATGCCGAGACCGGAATGCTGCCCAAGCTCGACGTCATGCAGTTCAAGCACCCGACCATCGTCGCGCCGCTGCAGTAGGGGCGAACTTTATCAACACGTCGTCCCGGCCTCCGAGCCGGGACCCATACGCCGTGAACTATCGTTCGGGCACGGTGTGCGAGACCTTCCGACAAAACCACCGCCGCGGAGTATGGGTCCCTGCGTTCGCAGGGACGACGTGCGGAGAGAGCTGTAATCCATGAAAAAACCGCGCTCCCGCGTCACCACCGATGGGCTCGATCGTGCGCCGCACCGCGCCTTCATGCGCGCGATGGGGCTCGACGACGCCGCGATCGCCAAACCGATGATCGGCGTGGTCAGCATGAAGGGTGAGCAGACGCCCTGCAACATGACCCACGATTTCCAGGTCGATGCCGCCAAGGCCGGGATTACGGAAGCCGGCGGCACGCCGCGCGAGTTCACCACCATCTCGGTTTCCGACGGCATCAGCATGAACCATGAAGGCATGAAGTTCTCGCTGGTGTCGCGCGAACTGATCGCCGATTCGATCGAGTCCGTGGTCCATGGCCTGGCCTACGACGCCCTGATCGGCTTCGGCGGTTGCGACAAGACGCTGCCCGGCGTCATGATGGGCATGATCCGCTGCAACGTGCCGTCGATTTTCATCTATGGCGGCAGCGCGCTGCCGGGGCGATTTCAGGGCAAGACCCTGACGGTGCTGGACTCCTACGAGGCGGTCGGCGGCTTCATGACCGGCGAGATTGACGAAGCGACGCTGCAAGGCATCGAACGCAGTTGCCTGCCGACCATCGGGGCCTGCGCCGGTCAGTTCACCGCCAACACCATGGCGATGGTGTCGGAGGCGATGGGGCTGACCATGCCCAACGTCTCGATGGTGCCGGGCGTCTATGCCGAGCGCGCGCAGATCGCGCGCCAGGCCGGACGGCAGGTGATGCAGATGCTGGAGCGCGGCGGGCCGCTGCCGCGCGAGATCGTGACGCGGAAGGCGCTGGAGAACGGCGCCGCCATCGTCGCCGCGACGGGCGGCTCAACCAACGCCGCGCTGCATCTGCCGGCGCTCGCCAACGAGGCCGGCATCGCCTTTTCGCTGGACGATGTCGGCGAGGTGTTCGCCCGCACGCCGCTGATCGGCAATCTGCGCCCCGGCGGCAAATACACCGCCAAGGACGTCCATGATATCGGCGGCGCCGCCGTGGTGATCCGCGCGCTGCTCGAAAGCGGCCACATCGACGGTTCCTGCCTGACGATATCAGGCCGCACCATCGCGCAAGAATATGGCGCGGCCAACGCGCCCGACGGCGAAATCATCTTCTCGACAGCCAAGCCGATCATGCCCGATGGCGGCGTCGCGGTGCTCAAGGGCAATCTCTGTCCCGATGGCGCGGTGATCAAGGTGGCCGGCCTGAAGAGCCTGGTGTTCGAAGGAACGGCGCGGGTGTTCGAGGACGAGGAGCATTGCGTCGAGGCCGTCCGCAACCGAAAATACGCCGCTGGCGATGTCCTTGTGATCCGCAACGAAGGCCCGGTCGGCGGTCCCGGCATGCGCGAGATGCTCGGCGTCACCGCGCTGATCTACGGCCAGGGCATGGGCGAGAAGGTCGCCCTCATCACCGACGGTCGGTTTTCCGGTGCCACCCGCGGCATGTGCATCGGCTATGTCTCGCCGGAAGCCTTTATCGGCGGCCCGCTCGCCCTGGTGCGCGAAGGCGACCGTATCCGCATCGATGCCGCCGCGCGCCGCATGGATCTCATGATCGACGACAGCGAATTCGCGGCACGGCGGCAGGCGTGGAAGCAGCGTCCTCCGCGCCATCGCGCTGGAACTCTCGCGAAATACGCCCGCCTGGTCGGCCAGGCGCCGGGCGGCGCCGTCACCCATGACGGCGCGGCGGATTGGCCGTGGTTCGACCAGACATGATGCTGGCTGATCGCTGACCGCGCCTTACAATGCGCATGCGGGCAGCACGGCAGTCGGCAGCGTTGTCCAGACGACCCCGAGCGCCGATAGAAGTGTCAGCAGCAATGATGTGCGTCGAAGCCACGCCTCGCTGCGATCGGACCGCGAAGGGGCTGTATTCCCGGAGCGGAGCAGCCGGGCGGCAAGGATGATGAGGCCGGCCAGGGCCGCAACCGTGACGAGAGCAGCTATCCATCCCATCATGGTGGCTTGATCCGCCGGCGGCCCGATGCAGATCAGCGCCTCGGCCGCGTAGACCAGCGAAAAATGCGCGAACCAGATCGCGGGCGCGATCAACACACGCAGGAAATCGCCAAACGGCCGGACTGGCTTGATGGCGGCGCTCATGTTGCAAGCCTCGGAAACCCGTGAACCAGCAGCAGCCCGAGCAGGCTTTGCCCGACCGTGTAGTGGTACAGCAGGCCGAGATTATCGAACACCACGCGGCGCTCGCGATCGAGGCGACCGCCAATGCTTCGCGCGATAGCAAAGCCTGCCATGACCAGCGCAGCCAATGTCATTTGCGCCTGCAGGAAAGCCGCCATGGCAACCAGGGCGCCATGGATGTTCGCTTCTGGACGCAGGCCGGTCTGCCATTGCGCCGATACCTCGCTGATCAGCGCAGCGATGAGCGCCAGCGCGGCGAGCACGGTCAAGATCTCGAAGTAGCGGCGACCTTGCGCATTCCGCGGCAGGCCACGGCCGGCCACGACGAGGATGGCGCTGCCGGCAACGAGCAGGAAGGCTGACAGAATCGGGGAGGCAGCCGGCGCAAGCGCCGCCAGCTTCGGCCAGAATTGCGGCGAGACCGTCCACAGGTAAAGATAGGAAAACACAAAAGCGAGATAAAGCGAGCCGGCGACCAGCAGCAGCACGATCATCGCCCACCATGAATGCGACAGCGAACCGGATGCATAGGTCGGCAGCGTGATGCCTCCTCCGATATCGACTGCCCTGTGCGGCGCCGGATCGCTGTCCCACATCCAGACCAGAATCATTGCCACCGCGAGCGCGCCGCAGATCAGCGCCAGCGTGACGGCCTTGGCTGTCAACAGCATGAAGAAAGCCGCCGTGAAGATCGCCGCCAGCAACGGTGTCCAGCCGGGGCCGGGAAGGCGAAGCAGATATTGCGGCGAAGCCTCGATCGGCGAGGTAACGATGGTTTCGCGTCGGCCGGTACCCGAGCCGGCCAGATAGTAGCTGCCGGCTTCGACATCGTCGGCCAGGCGCGGCTGATCCCACAGCGGGTCGGCGCTCGTCACGATCGGAATGCTGCGCGGTCCGTAGACATCGTTGGGCAACCACTCCAGCGTACCGGATTTCCAGATATTGCCGGCGGCATTCGCAACGCTCGGGCGCAGGTTGCGGATCAGATCGATCAGGAACAAGCCGACGCCGGCGGCGAACAGGACGGCTCCGATCGTGGAGATCATGTTGAGGATGTCCCATCCCATCACGGCCGGATAGGTATACACCCGCCGCGGCATGCCCATCAGGCCGCTGATATGCATCGGAAAGAATGCGACGTTGAAGCCCGTGAACATCAGCCAGAACGTCCATCGGCCGAGCCGCTCCGACAAGGCCCGGCGGCTGAGCGCCGGCGTCCAGTAATAGAACGCGGCGAACAGCGGAAATACCATTCCGCCGACCAGCACATAGTGGAAATGCGCGACGATGAAGTAGGTATCGTGCACCTGCCAGTCGAACGGCACCATGGCGACCATCACGCCGGTGAGACCGCCGAGGGTGAAGATGAACAGGAAGCCGAGTACGAACAGCGATGGCGTTGCCGGGCGCAGCCGGCCGGAGGCGATCGTGGCGATCCACGCAAAGACCTGGATCCCGCTCGGCAGCGCCACGGACATGCTGGCGGCGGAAAAGAAGCTGAGCGACAGCGCCGGGATGCCTGTTGTGAACATGTGATGCATCCAGAGCCCGAAGCTGAAGAACCCGGTAGCGATCAGCGCCACGACCACGAAGCGGTAACCCACCAGCGGCGTGCCCGACATCGCGGGCACGATCATCGACACCATGCCGGCGGCCGGCAGGAAGATGATGTAGACTTCCGGATGGCCGAAGAACCAGAACAGATGCTGCCATAGCAGCGCATCGCCGCCTTTGGCGGCGATGAAGAACGGCCAGTCGAAGGCGCGCTCGAGTTCGAGCAGCATAGTGGCAAGAATGACGGCCGGAAAAGCGAACACGATCATTCCGGCGAAGATCAGCATGGTCCATGCGAACATCGGCATCCTGTCGAGCGTCATTCCCGGTGCGCGGGTGCGCAGCACGCCGACGATGATCTCGATCGCGCCGGCGATCGCCGAAATCTCGATGAAGCCGATGCCGAGCAGCCAGAAATCCGCGCCCATGCCGGGCGAGAATTGCGAGCTGGTGAGCGGCGGGTACATGAACCATCCGCCTGATGGCGCGAGGTCGAAGAACAGCGTGCTGAAGAAGATCAGCCCCCCGACGAAATAGGCCCAGAACGCAAAGGCACCCAGTCGCGGAAAGGGCTGGTCGCGGGCGCCGAGCATCTGGGGAAGCAGCAGGATGCCCATGGCCTCGACAACGGGCACGGCGAACAGGAACATCATCACGGTGCCATGCATCGTGAAGATCTGGTTGTAGGTCTCCTGGCTGAGAAACGTATTGCTCGGCACGGCGAGCTGCAGCCGCATCAGCAAAGCGAGAATGCCCGCCAGCAGGAAGAACAGCATGGCCGTGCCGACGTAGAAAAAGCCGATCGTTGTATTATTGACGGAGGTGACGATGCGCCACGATCTGGGCATCGCCCAGATGGTTTCGAGCTCCGCCAGTTCGCCGCGTGGCCGGGGCAGTTTGTTTGGATAGTTCGATGTGGCGTCAGCCATGGCGGTCCGTCACCTTCAGGCTGAGGAGATAGGTCGCGAGTGCCTCCAGCTCCGGCGGCTGCAGCACGCGAAACTCGGGCATCAGATTGCCGGGTTTGACGTGCTGACCGTCGATGATGAAGCGCACCAGGTTTTCACGGGTCAGCGGCAGCGTATCGATGCCGATCGAACGCCGCGCGCCGATATGCGTCAGATCCGGACCGAGCGTACCGGCGGCAGACGTGCCGCGCACCGTATGACAGGCGCCGCAGCCAGTTGCGAGGAACAGGGATTGTCCTCGCCGTGCGATTTCTGATGCGGGAGTTGTGGCGGGCCTGGTTGCGCGCTGCAGCCATGCCGCATAGTCGGCGGCCGGCATCGCCACCACCTCGAAGGCCATCAAGGCATGGGGGCCGCCGCAATATTCGGCGCATTGCCCGCGATAGATGCCCGGCCGTTCGGCGGTGAGCCGCAACCGCGTGGTGCGGCCGGGGATCATGTCGACCTTTCCACCGAGGCTCGGCACCCAGAAGCTGTGGATGACATCGGCGGCCTTGAGCGTGAACGTGACGGGCATGCCGACGGGAATGCGGATTTCGTTGGCGCTGGCGACAGGCGTACCGTCGGCACCGGCATAGGTGACGCGCCACCACCATTGCTCGCCGACCACCTCGATGTCGACGGCGTCGCGGGCCTGGGAAAGTTCGAGATGGGATCGCATCAGCCAGACGCCGTAGCCCAGCAGCAGCGTCAGGGTGACGGCCGGAAAAGCGATACCGAGCGCGATGACGGCGTTCTCCTGCGCCAGCAGCCGGCGGATCCGCGGCGATCCCCGGATGGCCAGCCAGACCGCGGCGATGACAATGGTGAGCACGACCGCCCCGAACCCGAACAGCAACCAGGCCAGATACGCGATCTGCCCAGACTGAATTCCCCCGGGCGCCAACACCGATTGCACGTCCGAGCCGCAGCTCCCAAGCAGCACCGAGCCCGCGAGAACGACGCCAAGCGATGGAGCGCGCCTCATCGGCTTTCCTTCCCTGCGGCGCGGATCGACGAGAAGTACGCCGCGACGTCCTCGATCTGTCGCTCGGTCAGACGCCGGGCAATTGGCGCCATGATCGCGTCGGTGCTGGAGCGCGAGGTCAATCCGCCTTTCCAGAGCCGCAACCGGTTGGCCATATAGGGCGCTTGCTGTCCGGCGAGGCGCGGATAGACCGGCAGGGAGGACACGTTGTGGCAATCCGTGCAGGCCGGAATTCTCGCGGCGGGATCGCCGGTTGTCGCCAGCAGGCGCCCGCGCTCGACGGATTCGGGATTCAGCGGCAGGTCCGGCGTGGCCAGCGGCGCCAAGCCGGCGTAATAGCGCGCGACCCGCTCGCGGTCTTCAGGGGATAGATCGCTGGCCAGCGGCTGCATAATCCCGCTCGGACGGCGCCCATGGGCGTAGTCCTCGAGCGCCGCCATCAGAAACTCTCTGGGTTGGCCGTGAAGAACGGGCACCAACCGACTGTTCGGCCCGCGCCGATTCTGCCCGTGGCAACGCGCGCACGCGCTCACCGCTTCGGACGTTCCCTCGGTCGTCGCGATTTCGCTGCCGCTTTGCGTGGGAACGGTTAGGCCGCCCAGCGCCAACTCGCGATAGGCCGCGGCATCCAGCGTGGGAAGCCGCCTGAGAAATGCGACGACGGCCCAGACCTCATCGTCCCGCTGCTGCGCCGCCCAGGCCGGCATTCCCGTGTATTTGAGGCCGTTCTTGACGATCCAGAACAGTTCCCGGTCGCGCCATTCCCGCATCGATGTCGAAAGGTCCGGCGGCGAGGGCAGCATGCTTTGCGCGATCGGGCTGATCGGCACGCCGGGTGCGCCGTGGCAGAAGGCGCATCCGCTGTGGAAATGAGCGGCGCCTAGTGTCGACAGGTCCTCGCTGTCGAGCGGCGGAGCCTCGATGCCGAGCGCATGTGTCCTGACCGAGTTCTGCATGCCAAACGTCAGGACGGCATTGGTCACGGCCCAGTGGCCGCGACTGGCAGCCACGCTGTAGAGACCAGACCAGGCAAAAAGAAAGCCGGCCAGCACGATCGCGGCCAGGCCGAACAGGGCGAAGCCGATGATCCACTTCCAGCGATGGCGTGTCGTGACGCGCACGGTTAACGTCCGGCGGTAAGGCTGCGATGCAGCGAAGATCTCGCGGTTGTCTCCGGGTGAGCGATCAATTGAACTGCGAGGATGACGGCTGCGACCAGATAACTCAGCGGACAAGCGGTGATCATGAGCAAGCCGGCGAGGTGCTGATCGTCGAGCGCTGGCACGCGACCCCCTGCATGGACGAAATGATCCGCGGCCTCGTAGAGCGTTCGCGGTGCAAAGATCAGCAGCGCGGCAAGCAGGCACGCCAGTTTGCCGGTAAGCAGCAGAGCCGGGATGGTCTGCCAGCGCGCCGCGGCGGAGATCGTCAGCAGCTTGAACCAGAACGATAGCGCGGCCAGAAACAGGACGCCATGCAGCGCCATCCCAAGCGCGGGAGAATGAACGATAACGTTGTGGATCGCGGGGGAATGCCCGGCCCAGAGCAGCACGATCTGGGCGAGGGTCGCGGCCCAGAGCCACGAGGCTCGAACATGCCGCGTCGGCGAGCGAGTTGCGGCCCATGCGGCGAGGAGGGGCGCTGCAACATTCATCGACGCAATATGCAGCAACATGTGTGCGGAGAAATGACCGAGATCGTAGATCAACAGAACGACCACTCCCGCCACGAGAACGACGGAAGCGCTGGCTGTGCCTGGCGTGGTCATCCGAATGGTCAAAAGGCTGATTTGCCTCCGGAGGGCCCGAGGAGAACGAGATTCGTGCGTAGCGGTCCAACCGATCAACCGCAGCCGTCGCCAATGGTTCCGCCCTGGCGATTTATCGCGGCACCGGCGACGGCCGATCGATCCGGTTGCGCATCAGGCCGCATATGCGGACATCGGCTCTGCCGTTGCCACGCGGACTGGACACAAAAAAGCCTCGGCAGATGCCGGGGCTTGCTGGAGAAATCGCTGGTTTGCCGAACTCAGAATTTGTAGTTCACGCTAACCTTGGCAATGGACAGCTTGTTCTTGAGGTCCGCATTGATGGTGAATACGGCAGGGGCCTACACAGGGCGTCGTACCCTTGACGTCCATTTACTATGTTTCGGACGATTTCGACCCGTCCGCCGGATCTTGAAGGAATGACCAGTCCTGGCGCACCCGCGGATTCGGAGGCCGCTGGCGATCAAGGGCTAGCTGCTTTTCCATCGCCCGCAAGCGAAGAATCCCTGCGTTTTTTAGGGCTTCGATGCGCCCGGGGCCCCAGGGCATCGCGCGTGCTTCCGCCAATGCGGTCTCTGCACGGTCCCAAAGATCGTTAAGTTCACCCATTGGCGGCGTCGGTATCCATCACAGCCCAACATCAGTCGCGGAAAGACGAGGAAACGTTCAAAGGGCCGGGCTGCAGCAGCGTTTCCACCACGCGGGAAGTATTGAAGCCGGCTCACAATCATGAGTTGGGAACCCGACTCATCGGAGACCTGGTGAGCGATGGATGCATTGCCTTCACTTTGATCAGGCAAGCCTCGGCGTATCGACGAATGCTTCCGGGCCGGGCTGCAACGCCCGGATTCAAGGCTTCCGGCCCCGCCGCCAGCCGCCAAAACAGCATCGCCAAGCCCTGCCGGCTTCATTAAGGTCGGCGCTGGAATGAAGCCGGGAAGTCTAACAGAAATGAAGGTGTTGCCATCGAGGCCAGATTTCGAGGCTGATCCCGCGCTGGCGCGCGGGCCGTCGTCCGCCATGATCGAGATCGATCATGTCTCCCAGACCTTCCGCACATCAGGCCGTCAGGCACACCTGGCGTTGTCGGATATTTCGCTGACAATCGAGGATGGCGCCTTCGTCTCGATTCTCGGGCCCTCCGGCTGCGGCAAATCGACATTGCTCTACATCGTCGGCGGTTTTGTCAGTCCGACCGAGGGCGTGGCGAAGGTGAAGGGCAGGGCTATCACCGGGCCCGGCCCGGATCGCGGTCCGGTGTTCCAGGAATTCGCGCTGTTTCCCTGGAAGACCGTGCTCGGCAACGTGATGTACGGCCCGCGCCAGCAGGGCGTGAAGGCGGCGGAAGCCGAGGCGCAGAGCCGGCAGCTGATCGAGATGGTCGGCCTCAAGGGATTCGAGAATTTCTACCCCAAGGAGTTGTCCGGCGGCATGAAGCAGCGGGTCGCGCTGGCGCGCACGCTGGCCTATCACCCCGCGGTGCTCCTGATGGACGAGCCGTTCGGCGCGCTCGATGCGCATACCCGCACCCGGCTGCAGAACGACCTGCTCAACATCTGGGAACGCGACCGCAAGACGGTGCTGTTCGTCACCCATTCGGTCGACGAGGCGGTGTTCCTGTCCGACAAGGTCGTAGTGATGACGCGCGCGCCCGGCCGCATCAAGCAGATCGTCGACATCGAGTTGCCGCGGCCGCGTCGCCGCGCCGAACTGCTGCTCGATCCGCGCTACCAGAAATACGTGGTCGAGATCGAGCGCATGATCGACGACACCAGCGACGACGGGCTGCGGCCATGATGGCGCGTGCGCTCTCGCGTCTGGCGCCGCTGCTCGCCTGCCTCGGCCTGCTCGCGATCTGGCAGGCCGGTTCACTGATGCTGAATACCGAAAGCTTCCCGACCGCGATGTCGGCAATTCGCGCGGTGCCGTCGATCCTCGGCGACGGGGAATCCCTGCTCAACATCCTGGATTCCCTGCGCCGGATGGCGATCGCCTTCGCAGCGGCGCTGCTGTTCGCCATTCCCCTCGGGCTGATGATGGGCCGCTCGCGCCCGGTGGCGTCGTTCTTCAATCCGCTGTTGATGATCACCTATCCGGTGCCGAAGGCGGCGCTGATGCCGATCATCATGCTGTGGCTCGGCGTCGGTGATCTCGCCAAGATGCTGGTGATCTTTCTCGGCGTCAGCCTGCCCGTGATCTATCACAGCTTTCAGGGCGCAAGAGCCGTCGAGGAGAAGATGCTGTGGTCGGGCGCTGCCATGGGCCTCTCGGCGCCACAGCGCATGATCCGGATCGTGCTGCCGGCGGCCTTGCCGGAAATTCTCACGGGTTGCCGCACCGGCCTCGTGCTGGCGCTGATCACCATGGTCACCTCCGAGATGATCGCGAGGCAGTCCGGCGCCGGCAACATCCTGTTCAACGCGCTCGACATGGGACAGTACGACACCGTCTACGCCATGATCATCATCATCGGCGCGATGGGGATCGGCCTCGACGCCGCGTTCGAAAAGCTGCGCAGCCGGCTGGTGCGATGGTCCGAGCCCGGCTTCGACATCCCCCTGAGTTTCGCATGAACGCCCGCGCGCTGACATCGGAGGTCCTGCTCGGAATCATACCGATCGCGCTGGCGCTTGCCGTATGGCAGGGAATCTCGTCGTTCGGTTATGCGCCGGTGACACTGCTGCCGCCGCCCGGGCTGGTGTTCACGCGGCTTGCCCAACAACTTCTCACCAGCAGCTTTCAGCATGAGATTGCCTCGACGCTGTTCCGCCTGTTCGCCGGATTTTCCATTGCGGTGATCCTGGGCGTCGGCATCGGCCTGGCGGCGGCGGCAAGCCCAGCCGTCAACGCCGTGGTACGCCCGATCGTGCGGGTATTGGCGCCGCTGCCCAAGGTGGCGCTGTACCCTGCGCTGCTCTTGCTGCTCGGCTTCGGCCACGAATCCAAGATCACGCTGGTCGCCGCGGACGCGCTGTTTCCAATTTTGCTGTCGACCTATTACGGCGCCTCGATGGTGGAACAGAAACTGATCTGGTCGGCGATGGCGGCGGGCACCCCGCGCCACCAGATCCTGTTCAAGGTGGTGCTCCCCGCCGCGGTGCCGTCGATCCTGACGGGATGCCGCATCGGGCTGGTGATTTCCTGCATCGTGGTGTTTCTCGCCGAAATGATCTCGTCGACCGACGGCCTCGGCCACATGCTGGTGACGGCGGCGCGGACCTTTCAGGCGGTCGACATGTTCGTTCCCCTGATCACGATCTCGCTGCTGGGGCTGATCCTGAACGGCCTGTTGCAGGGCTTGAGGTCTTATTTGCTGCGCGGGTTTCCGGAAGTATGATTCATTTTCTGTCACGGCCGGGCTTGACCCGGCCATCCACGTCTTCTTTAGCTGC
>JBDRNF010000201.1:0-6745 GCA_043811435.1 Pseudomonadota bacterium | reverse complement strand
TTAGATTCTTCTCTCTTCTGATCGCGACGATATCTGTCGAGGGTAATTGAGCCGGCCTCCGCTGCAGTCGCACTCGCGATGAATGCCGCACAAATCACAGCAAGTGGATTCCGCATAGCTATTTCCCTTTAACCGGCTTCGGCTTCGTCCTGGCTAACCCTTCCATCAGCCCGTCGGCGGGTTAGCGTAGCGTAACCCGCCGACGCACGAAAGCCGTAAGGCGGATTACGCTTCGCTATCCGCCTTACGGCCCTCATTGAAGCGGGCGACTAGCAATTCTCACTTCGACAACTGCACGGGATCATCGATGGAGGGGTGCTTTCCTGCCCAATAAATGCATGTCACAAGGCAATAACGCGCAAAATGTTCCGCGACGGATTTTGTCACCGACCAATCGTAACCAAGCTTGTCGTTCGTCCCATGAATCGTGCGACTCCGACCATCGCTGTAAATTTCGTCGATCACTTCTTTCAATTTTGTGCCATCTTTAAGGGCAGCATCATCGTCCTTGATGCCGAGGCGCGCATTGATAACCCGGCGAATCCCAGACGCCTTCCCGCCGCCTCCCAGCGCGTCGAGCGACGCTGAGAACTTTACGATGGACATGAGCGTGACGGGCTCGCGGCAGGCCTCGTGAAACCAAAGCAACGCTTGTCCGAGAGTGTTCATCATCCTCGGTCTTGCAACCTTGCCGTCCGTGCTCAGAAAGTATTCGAGGATTGATCCAACGACCTCGAAATGAAGCGCCTTCTTTGTAAGCTGCTTCTTCCAGTCCTCTGATGTTACTCGCGGTCCATGCGGCATATGAGACCACGACGATCCGGAAAGTGTAAATTTACCGGGCACGAAAGTCAGCGTTTTTCGACGATTAACTGAGCGATCAAAGGAAAGGTTAAATCCACTCAATGCCTTTGACGGCGTTTCCCACAGCAGTGCAATCGCGGTCAAAGCAAGGCGGGCAACTGTAAGAGCTTTCTCTTTGCCGGCCTCAGCCGCGAACCCGGTGGCGGACACGCTGCATACGTATGGGCACGATCCGATCGTTCCGAGTATGCCGTCTTCGCTAATGCTGTCATGACTCGGTTTTCGTTTGCTGAGCTTCTGATTTTGCCATGCGCGAACGACTCTCCGTTGCGTAATTGCCGAAACTCCACCTTCTGACACTTTCCTTTCTAGCCACCCTAATCGGGGCTCGAATCGTACAGGGCCGATGTAAAACCCGTCGATATCGACGTTGCCAAAGAGAGTACATCCGAACGCATGCTCACGCGGGCCGTTCGAACCAGGCCTGCTTTGCGACAATCCGCTTGACCTCGGCAAGAACGATTCTCCCACTTTCGATCGGGTCGTCGTCCAGGTCGATCGGAAGAAGCGCCGGACCGAACGCTCTCCTGACCGTCGCCCCCCATTCCTCACCTGTGAAGCTTTTTGAAAGAGTGGGGTCGCTCTTTTGCAATTCCCGTGAAAGCCGTGAAATCAGGTCATCAATCTTGCGCGAAACGATGAGACCATTGCCGTCCCCGGTCGAGATCATGCGAGGTATCGACAGCACGTCATCTTTATCAATTGGCGGTTCCGTGAGCCCCTGAACTCGTTTCAATTCGATGACTATCTCGGCAACAAGGTCCACCTGCCTCGTCATTTCCTCTCCGTAATTTGTTGCGCCGTTCGCCGGATTTCGGGTCAGCTCGTTGGCGGCTGTGGCTCAGCGAAAAACCGGCGTCAACAAGCCGGCACGGGTTTGCGGGTTGAAATCCAAAATCACGACCTTGATCGGCTGCGGTGCGCTTTCAACCGACGACCAATTAAGATGAACCGGCTTTCCGTAGCGAAACGCAATCGTCTCAGGTCCGTCCGGATCGTATATCAACATTAGACCACTCGATATTGATTGAGTCGGTAGGCACCGGCGGCAGATGGTCTTCCAGCGCGTAGGATGGGTGGCGCGAAAGCGATACCCATCATGCCTCCAACGGTGATGGGTATCGCGAAAAGCTCAACCCATTCTACGAGCCTGGTCGGTCCCCTCTCAACAGATGTTTGAGCCGATAGGATGCAGTCTCCTGAGCAGGGCCACGCCGTCGAGGCGGTGAAAATCCCGCTGCCGGGATCGGTGGCAGGCTTCCCCGGCGACATCGGCGCGTTGCTGACAAGGCAGGATATTTTGACTAACCTTCCATGCCGGCCATCAGGACGGGGCAGGATAGGCCCCGCAAGGGAAGATCGATGAGCACAGTCAAGAGCGCCCTGACCCAGAAGAGCCGCGCCCTGATCCATGTTCGTTCCGGCGACATGGTCGTCGAAGCCCTGCGCCAGATGCGCGACAACCGGGTTCGGTCGGTGCTGGTCATCGACGACGACGTGCTGGTCGGTATCGTGACCCAGGGTGACTGTGCCATCAAGGTGCTGCTGCCCGGGCTCGATGCGAAGCAGACGCCGGTGAGCCAGGTGATGACGGGCAACCCGGTGACGATCAAGCCGGACGATCGGCTGGAAGGCTGTATGGCCATGATGGCTGGGCGCGGATTTCGCCATCTGCCGGTGCTGGACGCGGGCAAGGTCGTGGGCGTGATCTCGATCGGAGACGTCGTCAAGGACATCATCCGGGATCTGGAGCACAATGTGGGCGACCTGACGGGCTACATCATGAGGGACGGCCCCGGGGGCTGACAGACGAACCGCGGCCCGGTGATGGGTTTCACAAGGACTCAACCCATACTGCGGCACCGCGATCCGTTGCTTCACCCTCAAATTTCCTTCCACCAGCGCCAGGTCGCAGCCAGCGCCAGCAGGCCGAGCGCGCCGGTTACGGCCACGGCATTGTGGGAGCCGATGCGGTCGGCGAGCCAGCCCAGCCACAGGAAGCCGATCGGGCCGGTGCCGATGCAGACGGTCAGGATGCCGAGGATGCGCGAGCGCATGTGCAGCGGCGCGGCAAGATAGACCAGCGTGGCCTGCATCGTCGCAAAGCCTGCGCCGCCCAGCCCCGTCATGATCAACGCCACGCCTGCCAGAACAGGACTTTGCACCAGCGCGAAAATCACCACCGTGACCAGGTAACAGACGACGCCGCCGAGATAGACCCGGCCGTACCAACGCGGGGTCAGCCACAACCCCACCAGAAGCGCGCCCACGAAAGCGCCGATCCCGTCCATGGCCGCGAGGATGCCCACGCCTTCCGGACCCAGATGCAGACGGTCGCGCCCGATGACGGGAATCATGCTGGTGAAGGGCCATGCGAAGAGATTGAAGATCACCGTCACGACCAGCACGCCGATCAGCCGCTTGTCGGTGCGGACCAGAGCAAACCCTTCAGCGATCCGCGCCAGCACGGCTTCGGAGCCCGCGACGCGGGGAATGCGCGAGCGGACGGCGAGAATCGCCCACAGCGCGGTGCCGTACATCAGCACGCTCAGGACAAACGCGCCCTGGATGCCCGTGCCGGCGAGCAGGAATCCGCCGATGGCGGGGCCGACCATGCGGCTCGCATTGCCGGCGCCGACATCCAGCGACATCGCCGCGCCCATCTGTTCGCGGCCCACCACCTCGCCCATCATCACACGGCGCACCGGATTGTCGGTGCACCAGCCGCACCCGTTGATGAAACTCGCGACTGCGAAATGCCAGATTTCGAGTTGTCCGGTTTCAGCCAGGACCGCGAGGACCGCCGAGGTGCCGGTCATCATCCCCACGACGATGAGGAGCGTCCGGCCGCGGTCGAAGCGTTCCGCAAGCGCGCCGAGAAACACGCCGAAGAGAGCCATGGGAAGCAGGCGCAGCATGGTCATCATCGAGACCAGGAATGCGGATTCGGTGCGTTGGTAGACGACAATTCCGACCGCGATGGTCTCCAGCCAGCGCACGGTGGAGACGATCAGGCCGACATACCACAACCGCCAGAAATCCGGTGCCCCGATCATCCGCCGGAACGGCGAGTTGTTCACGCTTTCGCTTCCTCTCCGGGGGCGGCTTACCCCTTATTGCTTGCACCGCGGGCTGTATCGTAAAGGTGATTTGGAAGCGGGCAAAGCGATCAAACGAAGAGGTCCGGCGCGAAGCGCGCGCGGCTCCTCAGGATGAGGTTGGAATTCACTCACAAACCCACAGCAGACCTGCATTGGCACGGCACAAGATGGATGGAGTAAGCGCGCTATCCTTCCTGCGAGCTTGCAAGACGGCCGGGAAACCGCGAAAACGCCGGCCGGTTCACACATCACCCTAGGAATCCCACACACATGAAGTTCGATGACGTTATCCTCGGTCGCCGGAGCATCCGCGGCTACAAGCCCGATCCGGTACCGATGGCTCTAATCAAGGAAATCATCGGTTTGGCGATGCGGGCGCCGTCGTCGATGAACACCCAGCCGTGGAATTTCTACGTCATCACCGGCGAACCGCTGGACCGGATCCGCGCCGGTAACACCGAGCGGATGGTGGCGGGCATTCCGCAGTCGCGCGAGTTTCGCACCGGTCAGGCCTTTGCCGGTCCGCATCGCGAGCGGCAGGTCGGCGTCGCCAAGCAGTTGTTCTCCGCGATGGGGATCGCGCGCGACGACAAGGACAAGCGCCAGGACTGGGTGCTGCGCGGCTTCCGCCAGTTCGACGCGCCGGTCTGCGTGATCGTGACCTATGACCGCGTGCTTGACGGCAGCGACGATACGCCGTTCGATTGCGGCGCGGTGGCCACCGCACTGGTCAATGCCGCCTGGTCGCGCGGGCTGGGCGCCGTGATCAACAGCCAGGGCATCATGCAATCGCCCGTGGTGCGCGAGCATGCCGGCATCGCCGACGATCAAATCATCATGAAGAGCATCGCGCTGGGCTGGCCGGATGACAGTTTCCCGGCCAATGCGGTGGTGTCGGAACGACGATCGGTCGAGGAAGCCACCGTGTTCGTCGGGTTCGGGAATTAGCGCGCGCGCCCGGCAGCCGCTGCGCCACGGCGGGGGAACCAATTGCCTGATTCGTGCCTAATCCATGCAGGAGGTGCGCAATGGCAAAAGCAGCATGGAAAAGACCGGGGTCCCCGATCGGCAAGAAGGGACCCCGCAAGGCCAATCCGAAATACAAGCGTCGCTCACGCCAGCCGTGGAGCGAGAAGGAGGTGAAGCAGCTCAGGCAGCTCGCCAGGGGCAACACGCCGACCGGCGTCATCAGCCTGAAACTGCAGCGGCCGCCGGGCTCGATTACGAGCAAGGCGCAGCGTGAGGGCATATCGCTCAAGCCCGTCAACCGGTCGCCGTATAACCGGCGCAAGAAGGCGGCCCGCAGCCGCTGACGAGGCGCGCGCGGGCCTGGCTCCAGAGATCGCCGGCATCCCGTGTCCCGGACGCGGCGCAGCGTTCTTCACGCTGCTCCGCAGAGCCGGGGCCCACGCTTTTGCGTCGCAGCCGTGGGCCCCGGATCAGCAGCGCACCACGCCGCGAAGTGCGGCGCGTTGCGCAGCATCCGGGGCACGAGGCCCTGGGTGCTCGGGATGAGGCCTGAGTGCAGCCGCTGACAAGGCAAGGCGCGCGGCTGGCTCCGGAGATCGCCAGCATCTCGTGTCCCGGACGCGGTGCAGCGTTCTTCACGCTGCTCCGCAGAGCCGGGACCCTGCACTTCGCAGCCGTGGGCCCCGGATCAGCAGCGCACCACGCCGCGAAGGGCGGCGCGTTGCGCAGCATCCGGGGCACGAGTCCTGGGTGCTCAGGATGAGGCCTGCGTGCAGCCGCTGACGAGGCGCGCGCGGGCCTGGCTCCAGAGATCGCCGACATCCCGTGTCCCGGACGCGGCGCAGCGTTCTTCACGCTGCTCCGCAGAGCCGGG
Source organism: Pseudomonadota bacterium (assembly GCA_043811435.1). Taxonomy (GTDB): domain Bacteria; phylum Pseudomonadota; class Alphaproteobacteria; order Rhizobiales; family Xanthobacteraceae; genus Bradyrhizobium. The sequence goes on along the minus strand of JBDRNF010000201.1, from coordinate 937 downwards.
ACCCACGCCCTCACCCGTTTGCTGCGCAAATCCGGCGAAACCTCACTTCGGTTTGAATTGCGATGACTGCAGCAGGGCTCCGACGGCTCGGCCATCTCCTCCCGGAAGGACAGCCGAGTTCGCGAACCTGAAGGTCAGTGCGGTTTGATCCGTGTCGACGGGTATTTCGATTTCGAAAGGTCCAGCCACCAGTTGCCTTTGAATCGGTTGACCCGGCTGCAACGTGATCTCGATCTGCTGACGGTCGATGCCAATGCCGCCTGGAACCATTCCCTTCAGGACGAGCCGGCCGGCTTTCGCCGCCCGAATCTCGATCAGTCCGTTTTGGGCCAGCCAGCCGTCGTCATGGACGCCGTCCGACCGCCAGGCGACACCCTCGAGAATTTCAGGCACCCGCGGCGAGCGGAAATGCCGAAAATTGCTGCCCGCGGGAAAGAAAACCGCGACGACGTCGGACGGCCCGGCCCGGTTGAATTGCCGGTCGCCGACCATGATCGAAGCCGGCGCCTCCTCACTGTGAACCCAGAACACCGCCTCCGGCTGAAACGGCCCCAACGGAAACTCCGCCTTGCCTTCCGCCGCCAGATGTTCGATCCGGACAGGGTAATCGAACCCTCCCTGGTCCCGGAGCATCCTCCAGATCGGATATTCCCAGCGGTCGCCCCCGTGCAGCAACAGTCCCACTTGCGTCACTCGCGCGTGTACGATCGCGTTTACGGCATCCTCGTAGGGCTGACGAAGCGCCGGATTGTTCGCAAACAGCCGGGTGTTGGCTGTCTGAGCGAGATATGAAGGCCGGTACCAACCGACGGGAAAGGGTTGGCCCGGCACCAGCGGAACAAGCTGGCGGGATTGATTGAACAGAAGCGGGGGCAGAGCAACGAGCGCCAACGCCAGATGAAACGCATTGACAATTCGCCTGGATAACCAACGCGCG
>JBDRNF010000200.1:0-26287 GCA_043811435.1 Pseudomonadota bacterium | reverse complement strand
AAGCCGCGCGACCGCATTCTCGATGCCGCCATGGCCGTATTCCGCCGGCACGGTTTCCGCCGCTCGTCGATCGAGCAGGCCGCCGACTCCGCCGGGCTGACGCGTCAGGCGCTGTATCACCATTTCAAATCCAGGGAAGCGCTGTTCCGCGCCGTGATCGAACGGCTGCATGAGGATGCCATGGCCGCCGAGATCGCGGCGGCGAACGCCGCGGAAAAAGCCGGCGGCAGTCTTGCCGACATCCTCATCGCCGGGGTGACCGCGCGGCTGACGCAATTCATCGCGTCGTTCGACGGCTCGCCTCATATCGAGGAGTTGTTCTCCGAACATTTGCTGCAGGCCCGTGACCTCTACCAGAAATATGCCGGGCTCTACGCTGCCCATGGCGCAGCTACGATCGAGCGGGTCTGCCGCAAGCAGCAACTCGTCCTCGCCGAGGGCATGACGCCGCCAAGGCTGGCGCAATGCCTGGAGATGGCGATCAACGGCGCCAAATCTGCGCATCCGGGGATGCAGCCGGCCGACGCCTTCGTCGACGCCCTCACCACCATGGCGCGGATGCTGATCGCCGGTGCCGTCGCGCCCATGCCGAAGCCATCATCGGCAAAGTCCGCCAGGAAAAAATCCGCCAAGAAGACTGTCCCGAAAAAGCCCGTTCGCCAGAAATCCGGAGGTCGCAAATGAGCACGATGACGATCAATGGCCGTCCCGCCCCCCTGCCCGACGATCCCGATGCGCTTCTCATCGATGTTATCCGGGACGATCTCGATCTGACCGGCACCAAGCTGGTGTGCGGGGCCGGCGTCTGCGGCGCCTGCACCGTGCTGGTGGACGGCGCGCCGGTCGTGAGTTGCCTGATGCCGGCGCGCGCCGCGGCCAACACCTCGGTGACGACGGTGGAAGGCATCGGCGCGACACAACTGCATCCGGTGCAGAAGGCGTTCATGGCGCACGACGCGCTGCAATGCGGCTTCTGCACGCCGGGCTTCGTGGTCGAGGCGGCCGCGTTTTGCGATTCCTGGCGCGCTAGCAAGGGAACCGCGACGCCGTCGCGCGACGAAATCGGTGCGGCGTTGTCGGGACATCTGTGCCGCTGCGGCGCCTATGACGGCATCTTCAACGCCGTGGCCGCGGTCTGCGCCGGCCAGTTCGACGGCACCGAGTTCGCCGCGCCGCGCGTCGAGGCGCGCGCCAAGGTGACGGGATCGGCCAAATACGCCGTCGATATCCGCCATGACGGACAGCAGGAAGGCGTCATCCTGCGCTCGCGGCTCGCGCACGCCCGCATTTCGAATCTCGATCTCGCGCCGGCGCGTGCAATTCCCGGTGTCAACGCCGCGGTCTCGCTGCTCGGCGACGACGGCGTGGTCCGCTTTATCGGCGACCCCATTGCCGCCGTTGCAGCAAAGGACCGCAAGACCGCCGAGGCCGCCATCGCCGCCATCAGGATGACCACCGAACGCCTGCCGTCGGTGATCGGGCTGGACGCCGCGCGCAAACCGGATTCCCCTGTGGTGTTCGAAAAATCCAGCCGCAAGAAGGCCGGCAACGTTTCCGAAGGCACGCCGGCGCCGGCCGCCTGGAACGGCAATGTCCGCGGACCGTCGGCGGCGTTCTCGCAGAAGGCCCGGAAGGCGAGGAACTGGATCGCGGCGGCGCGCGAGCAAAACAATCCCTGGCTGGTCGAGGGCACGTTCCGCACCGGCACGCAATCGCATACCAGCCTGGAGCCCCACGCCACCGTCGCGCGTTTCGACGGCGACCGGCTCACCGTGCACGCTTCGACGCAGTCGGTGTTTCACGTCATGGAGCTGATCGCCAAGCGCTACAAGCTTTCCCACGACAAAGTCCGCGTGGTGGCCGATCACGTCGGCGGAGGCTTCGGCTCCAAGGGCACCCTCGGCATCGAGACCATTGCCGCGATCGACCTCGCCCGTGAAGCCAAAGCGCCGGTCCGGATCGCCTATGACCGGCACGAGGAATTGTCCGTCACAGGTTATCGGCCGGCGGCGGAATTGAAGATCGCGCTGTTGCCGTCCGAGCAGGGCGACCTCAAGGCGCTGTCGCTCACCGCGCATGCCGACACGGGTGCAGCGACCAACTCGACGCTCGCCGGACTGGCCCGCCTGATCTATCCGGCGGAAGCCAAGGAGCTCGCCGACTACGACGTCGTCAGCAATTTGCCGCCCGGTGCGCCGTTCCGCGGCCCCGGCGGGCCGCCGATGGCGTTCGCGCTGGAACAGGCGATCGACGAAGCCGCGCTTCGGATGAAGCTCGACCCGATCGCCTTGCGAAAACGCTGGGACCCCAACCCCAACCGCCAGCGTCTCTATGACTGGGCCGCCGGCCTCGATGTCTGGCGCAACAGGAAGACGGCTGCCGCGCAGACCGGCCGTTACCGCCGCGGCGTCGGCGTCGCCACCGGCTACTGGCTTTATATCTGGCAACCCGGCGTCAAGATGGAGCTCAAGGTCGAGGGCGGGCGGCTGATCGCCAGCACCGCGACCCAGGATATCGGCCAGGGCAGCCGCACCGTGATCGCCAACACGATCGCCCACGAATTCGGACTGGAGCCGCACGACATCGAGGTGCGGATCGGCGATTCCAATCTGCCGGTGGGACCGGGCGCCGGCGGCAGCCGCAGCACGGCTTCGGTGATTCCGCCGACGCTGCTCGCCGTGCAGAAGCTGAAGGATGCGATCGAGCAGCATGCCAAGCGCAAGCCTGTCCCCGGATCCAACGCGCCATGGCGCGAGATGATCGCGGCATCGCCCGACCTCAGCGCCGTGAGCGTGCGTCCGGAAGACGCCAAGCCGACCGCTCCCGGCATTCGTTCGCCGCTGCGGGAAGCGGGCTTCATCGGCATCATCTTCGGGTGGATGATGCGACGCTTCTCTAACCTCGCGATCGGCGCCGGAGTGCCGAGTTCGGTGCAGGTGATCGAGGTCGAAGTCGACACCTGGCTCGGCCATGTCCGCGTACTCAACGTGCATACCGGCATCGCCGTCGGCAAGATTGCCGCCCCGGCGCTGGCACGCAGCCAGGCCACCGGTTCGGTGATCCAGGGCCTCGGCTATGCGCTCTACGAAGCGCGCGAAACCGATCCGCGCAGCGGCGACGTGCTCTCGGCGGGAATGGAGGATTACCGCATCCCAGGAATCGCCGACACGCCTGAGATCGATGTGCATTTCGACGAAGCCGGCTTCGATCACGTGCTCGGCGGCAGCGTCGGGATCGGCGAAGTGGCGACGGTGCCGACATCGCCGGCGCTGGCCAACGCCATCCGCAACGCCATCGGGTTCAGGCTGACCGAAATTCCGATCCGGCCCGACCGTCTGATAGCCGCATTGAAAGGGAGGACCGCAGCATGACATCAGCATCAATGACGGCTTCCATCCAACGCGCCGAATTCCGCGCCGCCGGCACCGACCTCAGCGAACGGCGGCGCAGCGGCGTCTCAAAGGGACCGCTGATCGATCTGGCCGCCGCACCCGACACGATCGGCGTGTCATGGGGCGCGGATGGCGCCGCCACCATCGGCGCGCTCACCTCAATCGCCGCGATCGCCGCCGACCCGCGCATCGCGGCAGCCTATCCCGGCATCGCTGCCGCAGCACTCGGTCTCGCCACGCCGCAGGTCCGCCATCTCGCCACGCTCGGCGGCAACCTCGCGCAACGCTCGCGCTGCTGGTATTTTCGCGATCCGCATATCGCCTGCCTCAAGAAGGGCGGCGGCGATTGCCCGGCCCGGACAGGCAATCACCTCTACGGCGTCGCCTTCGATCTCGGCCCCTGCGTGGCGCCGCATCCCTCCACTATGGCGGCGGCGCTGCTCGCCTATGATGCCAGCATCGTCACCAGCCAACGGCCGGGGATTTCGATCGGCGAACTGCTGGGAGATGGCTCTAACGCAACATCCGATCACGCGCTGGCATCGGGCGAAATGATCCGCTTCGTCGAATTGCCCGCGCCGCTGGCGGGCGAGCACGCGCTCTACAAGCGCGCCATCAGCCGCAGCCATGCGGAATGGCCGCTGGTTGAAGTGAGCGCCCGCGCCGTCGTGACGTCAGGCATATTCCAGTTCATCCGCATCGCCGCCGGCGGCATCGCGCCGGTCCCGCTCCGCCTCGCAGCGTGCGAGGCTGCCTTGCAAGGCAAGCCGGCCGAGGCGGCGGTGATCGCGGAGGCGGCACGGCAGGCCCCATCGGGCGCAACCCCGCTGCCGATGACGGGCTACAAGCTCGATTTGCTGGAGGGCGTCGTGCACGACCTGCTGGAGCGGCTGGCGGCGTAGATTCGTAGGCGTGGATTCGTAGGGTGGGCAAAGCTTCCGGCCCAGCTCGAAGAGCGAAGGCGGAAGCGTGCCCACCGGTTCATTGTCGGGAGGAATGGTGGGCACGGCGCAATGGCGCCTTTGCCCACCCTGCGTCCACTGCCTTGGTCACGGCACCAGCGCTACTGCGCGGAACGCCTTCAGCAGCGATTGTTCAAGCTTGCCCTCCATCCCGCACAGGATCTTGTAGGCGCGTACGCGGGACATCGCCGGCCGGTAGGGCCGCGACTCGATCAGGGCGGCGAAGATATCGGAGATGGTGAGCAATCTCACCAGATCGGAAACCTCCGTCGCCTTCAGCGCATCGGGATAACCGGATCCGTCGAGATATTCGTGGTGGTGCCTCACTCCATCGAGAATCTCCGGGTTGATGCCGGGAAGATCCTTCAGCAAATCATATCCGATCGCCGGATGCCGCCGCATGATCGCTTCTTCATCCGGGTCGAGACGTCCGGGCTTGTCGAGAATCGACAGCGGAATACAGGCCTTGCCGATGTCATGGAGGGTTGCCGCCATCCCGAGCCGCTTGACATCCCGGTCGGCGAGCCTGATCTCCAGAGCGAAGCCGACGGCTACTCCGGTTACCAGCAGGCAATGCTGGAAGGTGCCTTCATGGTAGCGGCGGACATCGTCAAGCCACGCGCTGAGTCCATGCTGCTCGATGCTGTCGATGATTTGCGAGGTGGCGCTGTCGGCATCGGAAAGACAGATCGGCTTGCCGTCCTGTATCGCGGCGAACATCGACGCGAAGGCCGCGGCGCTGCCGGTGATCACGGGCGAAGCCATGGCGCCGCCGGTGTGTGTCGCCTTCTCCGCGACCTCGATCTGCGCGAGCTTGAATGCAATTTCCCTTTGACGCGAAACCACCGAGGTCGCACCGAGCGCATAAGCCTGCGCGATCAGGTGGTGACTGTGTCTCTCGACGACGAACAGCTTTTCGGGAATGCGTTTCTGCCGCCGCATCACCAGCCTGATCTGTTCGATGCCGTTCGCCTTGCGCAGGTCGGCGTCGACCAGCAACGCACCGTCTGCGCCGATCTGCGTTCCACCGTCTCCCAGCAGCTGAGAAAAAACATCATATCGTGGCTCCAGCATCGCGCGGATGGCTGGTATCTTGTCAGGTTCGTCGGTGACGAAATGAACGCGCATTCCAAAGCCAATCGGGACCGAAATCGTGGCCGCTCGCAGCGAAGCAAGCGGCGACAATACAGATCCTTCCCTTAACCAATGGCTAGCGCCAGCTACGTAGTTCAACTGGGAGGTGTTCGCCTGCCAACCTCCGCCATGTCTGGTGAGCGACAAAGACGTCGCGAACCGGTTCGCAGACGCGCCGTCAGCACCCCCGGCAAATGCTGAACTTGCCATCGGCCGGCTTTTCGCGCGCGCGTGCGGGGGCTTGCGAAGCGGAGCGGCGCGATTCACGGCGGGAGACGGTTGCGGCCCGCCGCTTGATTTTCGCCCGCGGCGCCACCGCGGGAGAGACGCGGGTGGAGACCATCGGTGCCGCGGACGGCACCGCGGGGACCGCAATGTTCGGCGGCGGCGGCGCTGGAATTCTGGCCGCGTTGCCGGCGCCGCTGGGGTCGTTGACCGAATTATTGAGACCGCCGGCGCTGCCCGGCCCGCGGATACCGCTGACCCCGGCATCCTGGGCGAAAGATGTCGCAGGCGCCGTCAGGCAGGTTGCCAGGACCAGGGCCAAAATTGTCGATTTGCCGATCATGAAGCACGCTCCGACAAGAGTGTACTAACGAATCGAGGGGTTCGGCGTTCCGCTTTTGAGGTGCGCGGCATCGCGGGAGCCCCCGGCAGAAGTCGGATTCGCCGTCGAGCACGGGATTGGTTTAGCTCCCCGGAAGCTCTATTTCCGAGGACGCGTCACCGCTGCCTTGCCTGCCAGCCTGCCTTGCCGGCTGGCGCTGCGGAAGCGAACTCGTCGTTATGTCCGCATCGACCGAGGCCTGCGGCCTGACCCGGTCGCCCGCCGCGAACTTCTGGAAACCGTCGACGACCACCCGATCGCCGTCCTTCAGGCCATCTTCCACCAGCCACAAGCCGTCCTGCGCGGAGCCGATACGGACCGGCTGCACCGCGATGCGGCCATCATCCTTGACGACAAAAACCTCGCTGCCGCCGCCGCCGTTGCGCTGGATCGCCTGTTGCGGCACCGCGATGGCATCGGCATCGATGCCCTGCTCGATCAGAACACGCACATACATGCCAGGCAGCAATTCCCGTTTCGGATTTGGAAATTGACCCCGCACGGTCACCTGCCCGGTATTGGCGTCGACCCTGGATTCCGAAAACAGCAATTTGCCGGGCGAGGGATAAAGCGTTCCGTCGTCCAGCACGAGGCGGATGCGGGCCGCGGACGGCGCGATCCGGTCGAGGTCGCCCTGGTCGAATGCGCGGCGGAGCTTGTTCATCTCGCTCACGGATTGGGTGAAGTCGGCGTAGATCAGGTCGAGCTGCTGGATCGTCGCCAGATTGGCCTCGTTCTTGACGACCAGTGCGCCTTCGCTGACCAGTGCCGCGCCGACCACACCGTTGATCGGCGCGCGGATCGTCGCATAGTTGAGATTGAGCCGGGCGCGCGCGACGTCGGCCTTACGCTCCTCGACTTCCGCTTCCGCCTGGCGCATCGCGCCGGTCGCCTTTTCGTATTGCGCTTCGGGAACCACCTTCTGGCTTGCAAGCTTCGCAATACGGCGCGCGTGTTGTGCAGCCAGATCGAACGCCGCACTGGCTTTCGCCAGCGCCGCCTCATTCGCCCGCAACTCGACCTCGAGCGGTCGTTGGTCGATTCGATAGAGCGGATCGCCTGCCTTCACCTCGGATCCCTGCTGAAACAGCCGTTCGACCACGATGCCGGAGATGCGAGGTCTGACATCGGCAATGCGGGTCGGTGCAATCCGGCCCGGCAATTCGCGAACCAGGGCGCGCGGCTTCGATTTGACGGTGATGATGCCCACCTCCGGAACGACTTCCGTCGCAGCTCTCGCTGAAACGGGTTCGTCGCAACCGGCAAGAACAGGCGCAAGGCCCGCCAGCAGCAATGCGCCGCAAGCCAGCCGCAAGTGATTCTGCATTGGAACTATCCCCAGTTTTCGTTCGTCCGCAATCGGCCCGGCCGCCCCGATCAACCTCAACCGCTTTGCTTAACGAGAAGTTAAATCGGGCGGGTTGCGCCGCTCACTTGTTGGCGCGGCGCAATGCGGCGCGCGTTAGATAATCGAAAAAAAGCATTTTTTTGGCGGGAGCCTCCGCTCGAAACGTCAGCGAAATTCGCGCGAGCGACAGCCACCTATTCGTCCATGAACTCGTCTTCCTCGTTCGCCTTCTCGTTCGGCTTGTACCGGGGCGACAGTGTCTTGCGGGCGCCGATTGATCCCGTCACGTACCCGCCGCGCGAGGCATAGGGGTTGCGCTGGCCGGCGCGGCCGGCGATCGCCTCGCCAGAGACAGCGGCGGGCTGACAGATGGCGCGCCGGCTTTTGCGGCGCATCAGGTCGATGTGGATATGATCGTAGTGATAGATGTTGGAGCCCGGCGCCAGCACGGTGTTGAACTGCTGGCAGGCCGCGGCCTGGATGTCGCGCAAGAATCCCTGCTCTTCCGGCATGCCCTTCCAGCCGTTCTTCACCGTCACCCGCCGTCCGTCGGCCAGCGTGAAGGAAGCGATGTCAAGCGCATTGCCGAAAGCATGCTCGGAAATCCGCGCGCGCGAATTGCCGTTCATGCCGCGGCAGGAATAGGCGGAGATCTGCTTGATCTCGGCCACCCTCGTGCCGAACCAGCGCATCGCGGCAGGCTGCACGGAATCGGCAAGCCAGCGATCGAGCGCCGAAACCATCGGACAGGCCAGCGTCGCGGCGGGCTTCATCGCCACCGGGCCGAAGGCCGCGACGGAGTTGCCTGGCGCCGGCCCGAGCCGCGGCAGCGGTTGCGCGCTGGCGGGGCGCTCCGAATAGGGCGCATGCCCCCGATCCCCAGGATAGGCCGAAGGCGGGGGATAGCCTCCCCGACCCGCAGGCTCCTGGGACGCGCGCGCGATCTCGTCATCATCCGGAGCAACGACGCCAGGCGCCGTCAATGAAATCGGACCGTTCGACGGCGCGCCATAGGCCGGCTGGTGCATCGAGCTGTCGGGATAGGATGGCGGCGCCGCCGCCCGTGGCGGCGAAACCGGCCAGCGCGGCGCGTTGCCGATATTGCCGGGCGGCCGCAAGTCGTCGGCAAAGCCAAAACTGCCAATGCTTTCGCCGAGGGCGGCCACCTTGAGCGGATATTCCGCGCCGCAGACCCCGGGACCCGAAATCGGATTGATTCGAACCAGTTCGGCGTTTTCTTTCACCGCCCCGGATTTCAGGCATGCCAATTCGGCCTCGGCCCGCCACGGTTCGCGCTCCGCGGACTGAAAAAATCCGCGGCCGCAGCCCGCAAGCGCAACAAGGACGAAGGAGCCGACGAGATACAAACGAACTCCGCGCGTCATGCGCGCAACTTCAACTAATTTATTTAACGACTCTTCAACGCGTTGTTTTCACTTCTTTTTAACCACGTTGTCCCCGGGTGGACGCCATGGACGGCGGAGATAGTGCAGCAAGGCTGACTTTTTGCGCCGGGAACGCTTTGCTAGCGTTAAGAGTTGAGCGGGCAGTGACATGAACGACGGAGATTTCGCGATGACCTTGCTGGGTCCTTGGGTCAGCAAAGTGAGCGTTGTTACCGCGTATGCAGCCATCGCCTTTGTCGGCGCCATCGTGCTCGGGATATTTTAGCCGACCAAGTCCGAATGAATCAGCGCCCGGCGGCCTGGAGCGATCCAGTCGCCGGGCGTTTTCATATGTCGGAAGGCATGACCGTGCTCACCAAGGCATTTGCCTGCCGAAAATTTCAGCGCGGCTACGTTCACTTTTGAACATTCGGCTGGAACGAAATCCCCGGTTCCCGCGTAGCGTCACGAGTTCGGCAGTATGGGGAAACCTCGTGATAGGCAGATTGTATTTCGCACGTCAGGCGGCGACGCTTCTTAAATTCGCCAAGTCAACCGCAAATCCTGAACTCTCGGCGGTCCTGATCGAAAAGGCGGTTGAACTCAAGTCGCGCGGGGACAGCGCGAACGCGGTGGATCGGAGTCTTCAGGCTCCCGATGTCGAAGCCGGAGAAGACAACGGGTTCCGGCGCTCAGCCACTGGTCGATGAAGCCGCGACTTGCACCGGACGCTCACGGCTACGATCGCGGCTCCGGCGAAAACTGCCGCGAAATAATCAGCCATTGCGGCCTGGTGACGATCCGGCTCCAATTATTGCCCGAACAATAAAACCGTCCGAGCGCGCAAGCTTCGACCCGCAGCGCGTTCGGCCCTTTCATGGCCATCGTGCCGTAATAGGTGTCGCCGCTGTCGTGGCTGTAGACGCTGCCGGTCCACCGCGAGCCTGATTTCGGCTTCATGTTGATCAGCACCGCCTCGCCCTTGGTGGATGATTTGAGCGCATAGCCGCACAGCGCCTGGCCGCAGCGTTCGATGCGGACCGCTCCCCCGCCCTCGCTCTGCCAGTCGCCAACCGGCGTATCGGCCGGCTCGTCTTCCATTTGATGCGAAACGCTCGACACCCGCGGCATGGCCACCGGCGGCGGCCGAACCGCTTCGGCGGGCTCTTCGGCGGGCGGTGGAGGCGGGACCGGCGGAAGCGACTTTGGCGACGCAATAGCGGGCGGCGGCGCGGCAACTTCTTGGGTCGCGGCGGCGGCCGGTTTGAACACCGCCGGCGGCGCGGCGGCGATCGCCGGGGCGGGAGGATTGCCCGGAGGCGGAGCGGCCTGAACCAGCGTCGGCTGCATGGCGACCGGAGCCCTTACTTCGTCGGCCACGTCTCGATCATTCTCATCGAGGTGTTCGCTTTCGCGGCGCGCCTGATGGATGCCCGGAATCGAAACCGAAATGCATGACGGAGAACGGCAATGCCGGGGCGCCTCGATGCGGATGCGGTGTCCACCGACGACGAAGGAAAACGAATTGCCGGCATGCGCCGACGAACTCAGCACCATCAGCACCGCGAGAAAACAAAATCGCTTCATCGCAAGCCTCCCGAGGAGTGTCCCGAATGCGGTGCGGAAAACTAACGCCCGGGCAGCGGACCGAATGTGATTTTAATCACCGTGCCGGAATGCCCGGCGCGGCCCACCTGCCGGCGCCGCCTGGGTGACGCAGATCACGGAAGCCGACGGCCGACCCGCCTAGGGTCCTGGCAAGTTCACAAGCCCGCTGCACCAGGAGGCTCACATGAAAAGACTTCTCGTTCTCGCCGCGCTGCTGATGGCCGTCCCGTCCGCTCATGCCGGCAATTCGATTTCCTTCCAGATCGAGGGACACAAGATCCGCGTCCACGCGCCGAAGAACTGCAGTTCGTTGTCCTGCATCCGGATCTCGGCGCCCAGCCTCTCGGACTCCAGCATCTCCGGCTCCAGCTTCGGCAATTTCAAGGGCTTCAACTCGAAGAGCGACAGCGACGATTCCGACATCGCCGAGCCCGCGCCGACACCGGCGCAGACGGCCGCGCCCGCCCCGGTTCCCGCCGTTCAGGCACCGCAGCCGGCGCCCCCCGTCGCCAGCGCCGCGCCAGCCGCAAGTCCCGCGCCTGCCGCGCCGACGACGGTAGCGACCGTCTCCCCCGCGCCGTCCGTCGCGGTCGAAGCACCACCCGCCGCGGCCGCCGCTCCAGCCGCCGCATCGCAGCCCGCTCCGGTCGCCGCCGCACCGGCGCCTGCGCCGGCCACGCCGCTCGGCATCTGGGCCACCGAGAAGAACAAGGGCAACGTCCGGATCGAGGAATGCGGAAAGAACCTGTGCGGCTATGCCGAGAAGACCGGCAAGAAGATCCTGATCAACATGAAGCCGCAGGCTTCCAAATGGACCGGCACGATCCACGACCCCGACAGCGGCCGCAATTACTCCTCGACGATCGTGATGAAGGGCAGCAATGCGCTGCGGGTTCAGGGCTGCGCCTTCGGCGGCATGTTCTGCGGCGGCCAGACCTGGAAGCGCGTCAGTTAAGAAATCGGCAACCACATGCATCCTCGTCATTCCGGGATGGTGCGCGAGCACCAGACCCGGAATTTCGAGATTCCGGATTCGATGCTGCGCTTCGCCCTCAGGTGCTCAATTGCGCACCGGGGAATGACGGTTAACCGCAGCAATGAAACAAATCTCAACGCGACGAAGCCAATTTGTGCGTCTGACGCAAACGTCCTGAAACGGATTCCCGCTAGTTTGTTCACAAGGAAACGCCGGGGACCGGCGCGTGACCTGAAAATCCGGGCGCTCAAAAGGGGACATCGATGACTTCAACTGCTTCTGATTTCAGCGGCTGCAAATTGCTGGTCGCCACCGTACTCGCCTTCGGCATGCTGACCACGGCCTCGCTGGCCCACACGGCGGAGCAGGAGCAGATGTGCGCCGGCGACGCGATGCGGCTGTGCAGTTCGGAGATTCCCGATGTCGACCGCATCACCGCCTGCATGCACAGGCAGCGCGCGGCGCTCAGCGACGGCTGCAAGGCGGTATTCAGCAAGGGAACGCCGGCGGCTACGCCCGTGAGCTACTCGCCATCAAGGCCCGGTAAGCCGATCAAGCTGGCGCCGGCCCGGGTGAAATAAACGCAGACCGATCGCAGTATGATTCAATGGCCCGCCGGTTGCTCCGGCGGGCTTTTGCTTGCGCGGAGGAAGCCCGCGACATTTTCACCCGCGTCCAACCGCCGTTGGTCAGGCGGCGCGCCGCAGCCAGTCCCGCACCTTTTGCACCAGACTGCGCCGGCCTTGGGTCGTTCCATCAAGGTCGTTGCCTTCCGGTTCGGCGCTGGGCGGCGGATTCCCGGCCGATACCGTCGAAGAAAGCCGGGGCTGCTCGATAACCGGTGGTTCTGCCGCGATCCATCCAGCCGCGGCCCCCTGCAGCGCCAGCGGACCGACATTGGCCAGGAACGCGCGCTCATAGCCGCGCGAGAGCCGCTCGACGGCCGCATCGAGCGGCAGCCAGTCGACCGCCTTCACATCGCGCATCAGTTCGTGGACTTGCCCGCCATAGGCTTCCATCCGCCAATAGTGAACGACCTTGGAACCCCTGCCGGACTCATAGACCAGCGTTCCAAGGAATTCGTGCACGAAGACGTCGTGCCCGGTCTCTTCCAGCACTTCGCGCTCGGCGGCGGCGCGCGGCGTTTCGCCGTCATCGAGCTTTCCCTTGGGAAGCACCCATTCGTTGCGCTTGCGCAGGCGCACCACCGCGAACAGCGGCGTTTCCTCCTGCCGCAGCACAATGCCTCCCGCCGCCAGAATAGGCGATCGCGCCATCCCACGTCCTCATGCTGCCAATGTAACCGCCAGCATACAGTGCGGGCCGCCACAGATCGAGATGGTGTCGTGGCTTTCGTGAAGGGATCCGCAAAAACGTCAACGGGCGTCAGAACTGCTGGGACAGGATTCTTGCCGGTCGGGCGTCCGGCCGCGGTTCGATATCCACCGACCACAGATCCCGGTTGTCGACATCCTTCAAGGTCACCGTCATGACCTCCGATCGGCCATCGATATCGACGCGGCCGAAGAACTGCAGTCCGAAACACGGCGCGAGGTTTTCGCCCTGCTCCGCGCTGCAGCCCTTTTGAAACGCCACCGCCGGACCGAAGGTATTGTCCAGCGGGGCGGGAGCCCATGTCCCCGCATGCAGCGGGCCGGAGACGAATTCCCAGAACGGCTCGAAATCCTGGAACACCGCGCGGTTCGGATCGTAGCGGTGCGCGGCCGTATAATGCATGTCGGCGGTCAGCCACACCGTGTTCCTGATGCCGGCGCGCTTCATGTGGGACAGCAGATCGGCGATTTCGCATTCGCGCCGCTCCGGCGGACCATCGCCGAGCGCAATGCCGTCTTCGCTGAAAAGGCCGATCGGCATGTCCGCGGCTATGACCTTCCAGGTTGCGTCGGACGCCGCGAGTTCGCGCTTCAGCCAGGCCAGTTGGATCGATCCGAGGATGCAGGTGTCGAGGCCGTCGCCCTGCCTGTTCCAGGTCGAATCGCGATAGCTGCGCATGTCGAGCAGAAATACATCGAGCAGGGGCCCATAGCTGATCTTGCGATAGATCCGGCCGGCCTGGGCCGGCAGCGCGCTGATCGGCATGAATTCGTGAAATGCCCGGGCCGCCCGCGCCACCAGGCGGGAAGTTCCGTCCTCGGCGTAACCGGTCTCGTCGGCGGTACCGATCGGCGACCAGTCATTGGTCACTTCATGGTCGTCCCACTGCGCCAGCATCGGCACCTGCGCGTTGAAGGCGCGCAAATTCTCGTCGAGCAAATTGTATTTGTAGTTGCCGCGGAACTGCGCGAGGTCCTTGGCGACGACGGATTTTTCCTCCGTGACGAGATTGCGCCACAGGCTGCCGTCCGGCAGCTTCAATTCGGCCTCGATCGGACAGTCCGCGTAGATGTGATCGCCGCAATGAATGAAGAAGTCCGGACGGTTTTCCAGCATGGTGGCGTAGGTTCGCATACCGCCGCGGCCGGGATCGATGCCCCAGCCCTGCCCGGCGGTATCGCCCGACCAGACAAACGATACCGATTGCCGCCCGGCCGGCGCAGTGCGGAAATGCCCGACCTGGGCTTCACCCGAAATCCCGGCGTCGGCGATATCTTCAAACCGCACCCGGTAAAAAATATCCTGCGCGGGCGGCAGGCCCTCCAGCAATAGCTTCGACGTGAAGTCGCCGTCCGGCAGCGCCTGCGACGAAGCGGCACGAATGATGGTCCTGAAGCTCTCGACCGTCGAACACTCCACGCGCATCCGTGCCGGCCGGTCGGCGCGCGCCCATATCACGGCGGAATCGGCGGAAACGTCGCCTGAGGCAATTCCGCTCGTGATCCGGGGGCGATCCGCCGCACGGCTAAGATAGGGGGTGGCGAGACCGCCAGATCCCGCGAGCGCGACCGTGGCTGCCGAGCGGACCAGCAACTGGCGTCTGGTCAGACCCTGCTTTGCGCGTATCGCAATCGGCATTCCCGGCACCCTTGTCGAATCATGACAGAGGGTGCCCGCTGAACTTGACTGCGCGCCGAAGGTTTTGCGACAGGCGGATGAATCGTGCCGTGACGAGGCAGCAAACGCTCCGCCGTCATCCTGAGGTGCGAGCCCAGCGGCGCAATTGCGCCGTTGGGCGAGCCTCGAAGGATGTGCCGCATCCGCCTCGTCTCATCCTTCGAGGCTTGTTCATCGGCGCGATGCGCCGCTGAACAAGCACCTCAGGATGACGGCGGCATGCTTGTCCGCTACTCGTGCTTTACGTAATCAAGCTCCGGACCTTCGCATCAGCGGTTGACCGGCCTTGATCCGCGCGGAGTCCACCACATTGTCGCAGAACTCGAAATTATCCGGCGCCAGCATGATGATCGTCGAACCGTGCTCGAACCAGCCGAGTTCATCGCCCTTGCGCACGCTGGCATCGCAGGGAAACACCGTCGGTCCGCGGCTTTGCGCATTGAGGGTGAGATCGAGAAAATGCAGCCGCAGGCTCGCGACCAGGATCGCGGCCACCGGCACCAGCGTCAGCGCTTCGCCTGACGCCAACCGCATCTGGATCACCGCCCGCTCGTTCCTGCAGAACAGCCGCTCGACCCGCTTCAGCGCAATCGGATTGACGTTCCAGACGTCGCCATGGACGAACGTGACGCGCTCGATCCGGCCATCCTGCGGCGCGTGGAAGCGGTGGTACATGCTCGACATCAGGCGCAGCGTGATGAACCGGCCATTGCGGTGCTGTTCGACCAGCGCGGGGTCGCCGAGCAGGTCAAGAAGCGAATATGGCGCGCCCTTAATCTGAAACAGCTCGGTATCCTCGATCCGGCCATGCGCGCCGATGATGGCGTCGCACGGGCTGACCACGACGGCCGGATCGGGATCGACCGGCCGCAGCCCGGGGCGGAGTTCGCGGATAAAGCAATCGTGCAGGCTCTTGAAGCTGGATTTGCGCGCCTCGCTGAGGTCGAGTTCGGAGAACAGCCGCCAGCACGCGATCGACATGTCCCTTACGAGCGGGTTTTCGATCTTGCTGAACCAGCCCATGAACCGGGTCAGCGCCGCCCGCGGGATCCGGTTGGTCAGCAGGAAATTGAGGTTTTCCTGCTGGGTCAAAGCGGCGATCAGGCCTCGCACTGTCATGATCCTGTCAGCTGTACTGGGTAGCGCTGGTGGCATGGATTCGCCTCTTCCGATTCTCGCTTTGTCCGCGGTTGCAATAACCGGCGCCGCGACGGTCTTTCCCAAATTGAACGCCCGGCTGGCGCTTTCGCGGGCCAAACACCGTTCGCTGACCGGACATTCCAAGATGTCCCGCCTGGTCGCACGGCTGGTGCCGTTCTACGAATTCGGTATCGATGATTTCTTTCGCTCGGACGGCGCGCCGGCGAATGTCGCCCTGCAACGCCAGGACGGCTTCTTCAAACTCGCGGCGCTCTACAAGGAACGCTTCCCCAAGGGGCGGCAAATGACGCTGCAGGCTTCGGAGCGAATCTCCGACCTGCAATTCACCGAAACCTACCGGGTGCCGTTCCAGTACAGCCGCATGGTCCGCGAGCATCTCGGCACCAGTGCCTTCATGACATCGTCCGCCGGGGTCACGCTCACCGACCCCGACGGCAATGTGTTTCACGACCTGACCGGCTCGTACGGCGTCAATATCTTCGGCAATGATTTCTACAAGGAATGCATTGCGAAGGCCGCGGCGCGCGCCCACCCGCTCGGCCCGGTGCTTGGTTCCTATCATCCCGTCATCACCGACAATGTCGCGCGGCTGTGCGCGATTTCGGGGCTCGACGAAGTCTCGTTCCACATGTCCGGCACCGAGGCGGTGATGCAGGCGGTGCGGCTGGCCCGGTATCACACCGGCCGCTCGCATCTGGTGCGCTTCGCCGGCGCCTATCATGGCTGGTGGGGCGACGTGCAGCCTGGCGTCGGCAATCCGATTTCGCCGCACGAGACCTATACGCTGGCCGACATGTCGGAGAAGACGCTGCATGTGCTGAGAACGCGGCGCGACATCGCCTGCGTGCTGGTCAATCCGCTGCAGGCGCTGCACCCCAACGCGGGCGCTCCCGCCGATTCCGCGCTGGTCGACAGCTCGCGCAAAGGCCATTTCGATCGCGCGGCGTACGGCGAGTGGCTGAAGGCGCTGCGCGGCGTCTGTACCGAACGCGGCATCGTCCTGATCTTCGACGAGGTC
Organism: Pseudomonadota bacterium; assembly: GCA_043811435.1. Classification (GTDB taxonomy): domain Bacteria; phylum Pseudomonadota; class Alphaproteobacteria; order Rhizobiales; family Xanthobacteraceae; genus Bradyrhizobium. Next base: position 9,684 of record JBDRNF010000200.1, on the reverse strand, counting down.
TTCGTCGGCTTCCGGTTGGCTGCCGGCGGCGCCCAGGAATATTTCGGCGTCCGCGCCGACATGGTGACCTACGGCAAGAGCCTGGCCGGCGGGCTTCCCGTCGGCGTGGTGTGCGGCACCAGGGACCTGATGCGCCGCTACCGTGACGACCACCCGGTCGACATCTGCTTCGCGCGCGGCACTTTCAACTCGCACCCTTACGTCATGACGGCGATGGACGAGTTCCTTACCCGTCTCGAGGATCCGGCCTTCCGCGCCGTCTATGACGGGCTCGACGAAACCTGGGACGCGCGGGCGCGACAGCTCAACGAAAGGCTGGCCGCGCGGGATCTGCCGATCCGGGTCAGCAACCTGTCGTCGATCTGGATGGTGCACTATACCGAACCGTCGCGTTACAACTGGATGCTGCAATACTACCTGCGGGCGGAGCAGCTGGCCCTGAGTTGGGTCGGAACCGGCCGCCTGATCTTCAGCCTGAACTACACCGATGCGGATTTCGCCGAAGTGGCCGACCGCTTCGTGACAGCAGCCGAAAACATGAAGCGGGACGGCTGGTGGTGGCACGACGCCGCGCTCACCAACAAGGCCATCCGCCGGCAGATCCTGAAAGAGATGATCACGCGACGACGGCGAGATTGACGCGCAACAACTCTGCGTCATGGCCGGGCATAGCCGTCTGAAGGACGGCGTCGCTTCCGCTCGTCTATGCCGGCCATCCACGTCCTCGTTGCTGCGCCGCCAAGACGTGGATGCCCGGGACAAGCCCGGGCATGACGATTTTCAAGCATCACAATTTTCAGACATTCACGCGCGCTTGACGTGTTTTTCGAGGCCGGGATCGATCAACTCACCCTTCAGCAGGTACAGCGGCGCCTTGTAGTACAGTTTGAGATCGCTGAACGGGTCGGTCAGGATCTTGGTCATCCATACGAGGCCGGTCTCGACGTCGCGGATGAAGAACAGGTGCACGGTCCGGAACAACAGACCGCCGATGCCGATCGCCAGCCAGACTTTGGCGACCTGACGCATGAAATCGGCCGGCGAACTCCAGGGCGCGAAGAGCCCGACCAGGGTGGGATCGAGGAACAGCACCAGCGGCGACAGCGCCCAGATCGTCATCAGCACGATCTTGCGGTTCAGATTGTAGCCGACCTTGATTTCTTCCTTGTGATCGTGGGTCGCGTCGTTGACGTGATCGTAGCCCTTCGGCTCGAAGAAGAAATGACCCGCCTGCCTTGTGGTCATCGAGACCAGCCAGCCGATCAGGGCTGCGGCGACCGGATCGACGAACAGCAGCGCATAAGCCACCAGGAAGCTCGCCGCACTGACGAAGTGCAGACTCTGGTTGATGCGGCTGTGATGGTAGTAGCGATGGTCATCCCACCGTTGCGTGCGCAATTGGTCGCGAAAATTGCTCATCATCTTCTCCCCAGGACAGGTTGATTTCATTTACCGCGATTCGATGTACGCCATGTGACGACATCATAATGACATGCGCCGCTGCACGACGCGGCGGCCGACGGGCCGCCTGCTCGCACAGGCTCAGGCGGCAGCCAGGACGGCTTTGGTCTTGCGGAAACGGATCAGCGAGAAATGGCCGAGGGGCGGCACCGGGCGGCGTTCGATCAATTCCATGTCGTGCGCGCCCGCCAGCCACTGCGCATAGCGCGACCACGCGAATTCGGTTCGCCAGCCGAGCTGACGCACCACCGGCTGAAGCCGCTGCTCGATGAAGCGACGCATCCCGGCATCGGCGCTGACGCGGCTCAGCAGGATCAATTCGCCGCCGGGCCGCAGGACCCGGGCGAACTCGTCCAGCGCGACTTCCGGGTTGGGCACCGCCGTCACCACATACTGCGCCATCACGACGTCGAACGAGCCGTCGGGAAATTCGAGTTTCTCCGCGTCCATCACCGCGAGGCCCTCGACGTTCTTCAGGCGCAGATCCGCCACCCGCGCCTTGGCCTTGCCCAGCATGGCCTCCGAGATATCGGTGCCGAAGATGCGAAGGTGGGGGGCGTATTGCGGCAGCGAAATGCCGGTGCCGACGCCGACCTCCAGCACGCGGCCGCCGATGCTGTTGGTGGCCTGGATCGCGGCGCGCCGGCCCTTGCTGAACACGCCGCCGAACACGAGGTCATAGATCGGGGCCCAGCGGTCATAGGCCTGCTCGACCGTCTCGCGGTCGAAGTCCAGCTGCCTCGGGCCGTCCAGCTTGATGATTTCTGCCATGGAAACTCCAACTCGTTTGTGATGATCGGCCACTAGCCTTGCCAGATAGCCTCGTAGTTAGCCTTGCGATCAGCCTTGCACCGCGCTCCGTCTTGCCACGCGGCGGGCCGGTCGCAGCGAGCGGCTCGGCTGCAACGCGCTCAGATTGCCGATGAACTGTCTTGCGCTGTTTTCCCAAGAGCGCTCGAGCGCAAAACTGCGGCACGCTTCCCGGGACAGGCTGAGCGCGCCGATGCAGGCGCGGCGCAGGTCCGCATCGAGAACGCCGATCGGGTGATCCGCGATCACGTCCAGCGGCCCCGTGACCGGAAACGCCGCCACCGGGGTGCCGCACGCCAGCGCCTCGAGTTGAACGACGCCGAAGGTGTCGGTGAGGCTCGGGAAGACGAAGACATCCGCCGCCGCCAGATGGGAGGTCAGATCACTGCCGGTTTTCTCGCCGAGGAATCTGGCCTTCGGATAGCGAAGCTCCAGTTCTGCCCGCTGCGGCCCATCCCCGATCACGACCTTCGATCCCGGCAGGTTCAATGCCAGAAACGCTTCGAGATTCTTTTCGACGGCGACGCGGCCGACCGTCATGAAAATGGGTCTGGGCAAATCGAGCTCGGCCGGATCGTCGGGCCGGAACAGATTGGTATCCACTCCGCGGGTCCAGTTGCCGAGCTTCCGGAACCCTTTGGCGTTGAGCTCCTGCCGAAGCGACGAGGTGGCGACCATCGTCATGGCGGCCGCGGCGTGGAAGTGCCGCAGCACCGCATAGCTCAGCCAGGCCGGAATAATCGAGCGTACCGCGATGTACTCCGGAAAACGCGTCGTATAGGACGTCGTGAAGGCAAGCTTGCGACGGCGGCAATAGGCGCGCACCGCCCATCCGATCGGCCCCTCGGTCGCGATATGAATGGCGTCCGGCGAGGCCGCCTCGATCCGGCGCGCAATCTCGCGCCGGTTCGGCCAGGCTACCCGCAAGCCCGGATAGGTCGGCACCGCCATCGACGGAAACCCTTCCGGGGTCAGGAAGCGGATTTCGGCGCCGAGCGACGCCGCGCTGCGGGCCAGCGAGGTTAACGTCCTGACGACACCGTTAACCTGCGGATGCCACGCGTCTGTCGCAATCAAGATCCGCATGAAGGAACCCGGGAGTTTCGTTGATTCTCGCTTGCCCGACGTTCGTCCATGGATATTTCAGGCGTGTGACGTCATCGACGCGCGACCGCTCTTTTTCCGGTGGCGGCGAGGTTTTTCGTGTAGCGTGACAAAGCAATGTCATCAGCAAATCCCGGCGATACCCCGAATACGCCTCCCGGACGCCGCAAGCGAAGGGACTATTCGCTGCTGGTGCTGGCCGCCGGCATCTTGCTGTTCGGCGCCGCCGCCGCCGGGCTCTATTACATCCTGCAGCCCGTCACCCTGCGCATCGCGGTCGGTCCGGCCGGCAGCGAGGACCAGAAACTGGTGCAGGCGCTGGCGCAGACCTTTGCCCGCGACGGCAGTTCGGTGCGGCTGCACCCGATCACCACCGAAGGGACGATCGAGAGCATCGCGCTGCTGGCTGCCAAGAAGGCCGACCTCGCGGTCGCGCGCGGCGATCTGGATTTGCCGGCCGACGCCCAGTCGGTCGCCATCCTGCGCAAGAATGTCGTGGTGCTGTGGTCGGTGGCAGGCCTGCCGGCCAAGGGAGCGAAAAAGCCGCCGCCGCCGAAAATCAAGGAGCTCGGCGACCTCCCCGGGCATCGCGTCGGCGTCATCGGCCGGACCAGGACCAACGTCACCCTGCTGCGCGTGATCCTGACCGAATCCGGCGTCAATCCCGACAAGGTGGCGATCACCCAGTTCGGCACCAGCCAGATCGCCGAGATGGCGCGCGACCCGACGATCGAAGCCTTCATGGCGGTGGGCCCGCTCGACAGCAAGATCACCATCGAGGCGATCGCCGCCACCGCGAAGGCGCGAGGCGAACCGAAATTCCTGCCGATCGAGGTCTCGGAGACGCTCGCCAAGAAACACCCGCGCTACGAGGCCGAGGAAATCCCCGGCAGCACCTTCGCTCCGTTGCCGGCGCGCCCCGAGGACAAGATCGACACCGTCAGCGTCAACCATCTGATCGTCGCGCCGAAGTCGTTGTCGGATACCGCGGTCGGCGGTTTCGTCCGGCAATTGTTCACCGTGCGCCAGTCGCTCGCCAGGGAAGTGCCCTCGGCCGCCAAGATCGAGAAGCCGGATACCGACAAGGACGCCGCACTGCCGGCGCATCAGGGGGCCGCGGCCTATATCGACGGCACTGAACGCACCTTCCTGGAAAAGTATACCGACTATGTCTGGGGCGCGATCCTGGTTCTCTCCGGGCTCGGATCCGTGGGCGCCTGGCTGCGTCACCACTGGAAACGGGATGAGCGCGAACAATACGCCGGGCATCGCGACAATCTGCTCGCGATCATTTCCAGGGTGCGGCTGGCGGAATCCCCGGACGAACTGACCGCCATGCAAAACGAGGTCGACCACGTGCTGCGGGAAACGCTGGATTGCTACGACGACCAGGCGATCGAGGAAGGCGATCTCGCCGCGATCGGCCTCGCGCTCGACCAGTTCAACCATGCCGTAGCCGACCGGCGCATCGCCATCGGCGTTGTCACCCCCGAACCGGCGCGGATGCGGGCGCTGTAGTCCGACGACGAAGGCACGGGGCCAGGCGAAGGCTGCGCCGGGGGCCAGCCCCGTTATAAATACTTGAACCAGATCGATAAAAACTTCGGCGGCGAGGTCGGGAATGACTAACCGCGTGCCGCTTTGGCGGGCCATGAAACCGCGATGAAACAATTCTTAAGCCGACGAAACCATTTTGGCGACATTGTGCAAACCTCCTGAAACGCTTGACCGGTACTGATCTTCCCAACGACGCGCCGGGGACACTGGTGCGCAGGCGCAAAACAGGGGTCGATCATGTTCCACTCAGCCAGACTGAATTCACGCCTCGTTGCCACACTCGGTGCGCTGGCGATCGGCACGTTCGCATTTGCCGGCTCCGCCGCGGCGGCGCCGGTGCAGCTGTTTCCGTTCTTCCTGAGCCCGCAGGCGCAATCGGCGCCGCCGGTGCAGGCCCAGCCTTCCGACGATGACGAAGGCAGCGTTCGCGAGATGCCGGCGCGCTTCAAGCGCCAGGTCGTCAACTACGCCACCCGCGAGGCGCCCGGCACCATCATCATCGATACGCCCAACACCTATCTCTATTACGTGCTCGGCGGCGGACAGGCGATCCGCTACGGTATCGGCGTCGGCCGCGAGGGCTTCACCTGGTCGGGTGTGCAGACGGTAACCAGGAAGGCGGAATGGCCGGATTGGACCCCGCCTGCGGAAATGATCGCGCGTCAGCCCTATCTGCCGCGTTACATGGCCGGCGGCCCCGGCAACCCGCTCGGCGCCCGCGCCCTGTATCTCGGCGGCACCATCTATCGCATCCACGGCACCAACGCGCCGCACACCATCGGCACCCACGTCTCCTCGGGCTGCCTGCGCCTGACCAATCAAGACGTCACCGACCTTTATTCGCGGGTCAATGTCGGCACCAAGGTGATCGTGTTGCCGATGGACCGCCGCGCCGACAATATGAACGGCAAGCGCAGCTGATTTTTCCGGCGCTTGCAAAGCCCATGATTTGAGAAATGGCGCGGTCTCCGCGCCATTTCTGTTTTTCAATCCATCGTCGTCCCTGCGAAAGCAGGAGACCCATACGCCGTGCTATTCCAGTTTTGACTCCGCCGTCGCACCAGCCGTCATAACACCGGCATCGGTGGTTATGGATCGCGCTCGCTATGCTCGCTTGGCCGGGACGACAGATGGGCGAGAACACGGCTCATTCTGGACACGTTTCGTTACACGTTACCCGAAGCCCTGCTCTGGCGCCTCCCTTCCCCGCCCTGTAAACTCCGGCGTTGAACTGGTCCGGGGGGACGATGCGTCTGCCGATTAATCTGAAGTTGATCCTGCTCGGGAGCGCGACACTCGCGATCTCGTTTTTCGTCAGCCTCAAGGTCATGGACTGGGTGGCACCGCGCGGCACCGTGGGCGCGCCCGTGCTGGTGGAATTGCCGCCGCTGCCGCCGGCCCCGCGCGCTTCCAGCATCATCGCCCCGGTGGCGATCGCGCTAGCCGCGATCCGCGACGCCGCCGAGCGCGGCGCGCCGCGCAATTTCGCCGGCAAGGCCGACAATCCGGTGACGTCGATCCTGCAGAATGCCGATATCGGTTGGACCGCCTCGCGCGGGCCGATCGCGGCGACCGGCGCCCAGGACGTGCTGTCGCTGGCGACGCCCCTGACGGGAACGCTGAACGTGACCGGCTCGCTGTCAGCGAAGGCGACCGGCGCGGTCGGCGATGCGCTGGGCAGCCTGCTCGGCGGCGACCTCGGCAAGAAGATCGGCAGCGTCAACATCAAGAACCTCAACGCCAGCGCGGAGATCAAGGGCAACGTCGCGATCACCGCGCGGCCGAAGCTCGCCGCCGCCTGGCGCATCGAGCCGAATCTCGCGGCGCAGGTCAATCTCGGCGACACCAGCCTCGTGGTGGCGGGCGCGCGCGTCAACGTGCCGGCGCAGGTCAAGCCGCTGATCGACAAGACGGTGGCCGAGCAGATCGCGGTGGCGCAGGCGCGGATCCGCAACGATCCGGCGCTGGAGCAGAACGCGCGGATCCAATGGGCCAAGGCCTGCCGCTCGATTCCGCTGCAGGGCACCGGCGCCACCTCGACGCTGCCGGCGCTGTGGCTGGAACTGCGGCCAACCCGCGCCATCGCGGCGCAACCGCGGGTCGATGCCCAGGCGGTGACACTCACGCTCGGCATCGAGGCCGAGACCCGCATCACGCCGGTGCAGACAAAACCGGACTGCCCGTTCCCGGCGACCATTTCCATCATTCCGCCGACGCCGGGGGGCGTCAGCATCGGCGTGCCGATCGACATGCCCTTCACCGAGCTCAACAAGATCGTCGAGGCGCAGTTCGCCGGCCGCACCTTCCCCGAGGACGGTTCGGGCGCGGTCGACGTCACCGTCAAGCGCGCCAGCGTCGCGGCCTCCGGCGACCGGCTGCTGATCTCGCTGCTGGTCAACGCCAGAGAGAAGAAGAGTTTCTTCGGATTCGGCGGCGAGGCCAATGTGCATATCTGGGGCCGGCCCGTGCTCGACCAGGCGCAGCAGACGCTGCGGCTGACCAACATCGAACTCGCGGTCGAATCCGAGGCCGCGTTCGGCCTGCTCGGCGCCGCCGCGCGCGCGGCAATGCCGCATCTGCAGCGAGCGCTGGCCGAGAAGGCCACCATCGACCTGAAACCGTTCGCCAGCAACGCGCAGAAGAAGATCGCCGCCGTGATCGCCGATTTTCAGACCAACGAGGACGGCGTGCGGGTGGCCGCCGAAATCACCAGCCTGCGCCTCGCCGAGATCGCGTTCGACTCCAAAACCCTGCGCGTGATCGCGGAAGCCGACGGCATGATGAACGTCTATCTCTCGGCGCTGCCGGGGCTGTGACGAAGGCGCGATCGGAATCCCGCGACAGTTGAGCGCCGCGCGGCCATCGTCGGTGAATCGGCCTATTGCAATCAGCCGCCACATTCCTTATTCGGGTATGATGCGCCGCAGCATTTGACAGCGGTTCCAGCAGGCATTCGTACCGATGTAGATCGACGCCCAATCCGCACGCAGCCCGAGGAAGTGTGGCCGTTCACGCTTTCCGGCGCCGCCGTGCGCGAGCGTCCTTTGCGTACCGCCTCATCTGCCCAGCCATCCCGATCGCTTCTGTCCACCCCGATGGACTCCGCCTGGAGATAATCCTTGAACAAGACCGCACTTTACCGGCTTCGAACCGAATGGTTCGGCAACATCCGTGGCGATATTCTGGCCGGACTGGTGGTCGCGCTGGCGCTCATTCCGGAAGCCATCGCATTTTCGATCATCGCGGGCGTCGACCCCAAAGTCGGCCTCTATGCATCGTTCTCCATCGCCGTGATTTCCGCGTTCGCGGGCGGCCGGCCGGGCATGATCTCGGCCGCGACGGCTGCCACTGCCGTCCTGATGGTCACGCTGGTCAAGGAACATGGACTGCAGTACCTGCTGGCCGCCACCGTGCTGGCCGGCGCCATCCAGATCGTCGCGGGCATCGCGCGTCTCGGATATGTGATGCGGTTCGTGTCCCGTTCGGTGATGACGGGATTCGTCAACGCGCTCGCGATCCTGATTTTCATGGCTCAACTGCCGGAATTGGTGGGCGTGCGCTGGCCAACCTACGCGATGGTCGCGGCGGGCCTGGCGATCATTTACGGCTTCCCTCGCCTGACCAAAATAGTGCCCTCGCCGCTGGTCTGCATCGTGGTTCTCACTGCGATTGCGCTTGCGCTCAAACTGGACATTCGCACGGTCGGCGACATGGGCGAGTTGCCCTCGACGCTGCCGGTTTTCCTGTTGCCGGATATTCCGCTGAATCTCACGACGTTCATGATTATCCTTCCCTACTCGGTCGCCGTCGCCGCAGTCGGCCTGCTCGAGTCGCTGATGACCGCGTCGATCGTCGATGAATTGACCGATACTTCGAGCGACAAGAACCGCGAATGCGTCGGTCAGGGCATCGCAAACCTGGCGACGGGCTTCATCGGCGGGATGGCCGGATGCGCCATGATCGGCCAGTCCGTCATCAACGTAAAGTCCGGCGGCCGGGGGCGGCTCTCCACTTTCTTCGCCGGGGCTGCCCTGCTGTTCCTGATCGTCGTGCTGGGCAACTGGGTGAAGATGATCCCGATGGCGGCGCTGGTCGCCGTCATGATCATGGTGTCGGTCGGTACGTTCAGCTGGGCATCCGTCAAGAACCTCAGAACGCATCCGCGCAGCTCCAGCGTCGTCATGCTGGCCACGGTGGCCGGCGTCATCTCGACGCACAATCTCGCGATCGGCGTCCTCGTTGGCGTCTTGCTGTCCGGCATTTTCTTTGCCTGGAAGATCGCCCAGATCTTTCGGGTGAGCTCGGTACTGTCGGAAGACGGAACCGCGCGAACCTACATCGTCGAGGGACAGCTGTTCTTCGCTTCAACGGAAGATTTCAACGCTGCCTTTGATTTCAAGGAAGCTCTGGACAAGGTGACGATCGATGTCAGCCGCGCTCATATCTGGGATATTTCCAGCGTCGGGGCGCTGGATATCGTCATTCTGAAATTTCGCCGCGAAGGGGCGGACGTCGAAATCATTGGCCTCAATCAGGCGAGCGAAACCATTGTCGACAGGCTCGCCATTCACGACAAGCCCGGCGCAATGGAACGAATGTTCGGGCATTAGGGAGCAACGATGACGAAATTACTCGCGCTGATAGACGGATCCATCTATTCGCAAAGTATTTGTGACTATACCGCCTGGATCGCCGGCAAGACATCGGCTGCGGTCGAACTGCTGCACGTGCTCGGCCGCCGCGACGTTTCCA
>JBDRNF010000199.1:0-4365 GCA_043811435.1 Pseudomonadota bacterium | reverse complement strand
TCCCCACCGCTTCGCGGGGGAAGGGGAGAAGAAGTAGCGCGTCTCGAACCATGAGCGAGCGAGCCTAGAACTTCAAATTCGCAAACGCCCGCACGCCGATGCCCGGCATCAGCACTTCATTCTTGTTGTACGACACCGAATTGCGGATGTTCTCGTTCAGCAGGTTGTTGCCGACCACGCCCACCATCATTTCGCGGGCGCCGAACCAGCTCGCATCGAGTTTCGTCTTGTAGCTGATTTCCGCCTTCAAGAGATTATAGCCCGCGGTCGGCGTTTCGCCGACGACGGCGATGTCGTTCTGCGCGAAGGCATGCAGGTAGTTGATCCGCGCCAGCCAGTTCGCATCGCGCCAGAACAAGCCGGTGCCGACGCGCACCGGGGGAATTCTCGGAACGTTGCTGCCGTCGGAGAAAGTGGCACGGACCACGTCGAACTGGCTTTCGACGCCCCAGATGCCGCCGTGGAGTTGGCCGACATCGAGCTGGCTCTGGAATTCGGCGCCCCTGAAGGTGGCATCGCGCTGCGAGTAGACCGCCTGATTGAGCTCCAGCGGAGCAGCCGGATCCGCCGGATCGACGCAGGCGACGTCCTCGCAGGTGTTGCCGGTCAGGCGGCGGTAGATGAAGCCGTTGAACTTCGTGTAGAAGGCGGTCGCCTCGAACCGCAACGGGCCGGTTGTCCGCCGCAACCCGATCTCGACGGACTTGGCGGTCTCGATGCCGAGGTTGGGATTGCCGATGTCGAACGTGGCTGTCGCTTCGTGTGGACCGCGTGAAAAAAGTTCGGCGGGTTTCGGCGCGCGTTCCACATACTGACCGGTGATGCTGGCAACGAGGCCCCATGGCAGATCCTGGATCAGGCCGATGCTGCCGCTCTTCGGGGTGAAGGACAGGTTGCGCGCCGTCGGCGGACCGACATCGGCAGGATTGGCGGCCAGATCGAACAATTCGGGAATGAACGAGGGGGTTGTTCCCGTGAGGTCGACGCGCTCGACGCGACCCGCGACCTGCGCCTTGGTCGTCTCGCTGAATCTCAATTCGTTGAACGCGTAGCCGGCGACCTTGGTGTTCTTGTTGGGATCGAACAGGCCGTTGAGCGGAGACCCTGGATCGTCGGGGCTCGATCCGGTCAGCTTCTGGTGGCTTGCCTGCAGACCCAATGCGGTCGTCACCGTCGCAAAGCGCGCGTTGAACGGCATCAGTTGGACCTCGACGCGGCCCTCATGCTCCTTGTTGGTGAAGGTTTGCCGCACGCCCAATGTCGCTGGATCGGCGGCATCTGCCAGAGCAATCTCGTTGTGCTTGTAATCGGTGGTGCCGGCCCAGAACCGGATCGCCTCGATCGCCGCGGCATCGGGCCGATACTCGCCCTTGGCCGTGATCTTGGTCTGGCGCGCGTCGATGCGGGACTGGTGGTCGGACGCTTCGATGCCGGGAATATGATACACGGAATCGTTCTGCGTGATCGCGGCGCCGAAGAAGCCGCCGTCGAAGATATATGAGCCGCCGATCGAGCCGCCGGACGCCTGCGCGGCCGAATTGGGCTGGCGCCCGTTGACCGGCCGGGTCTGGTCGAACAGATACGGATAGCCCGGAATGTTGTAATCGCTGCTCTTGCGGCCGTAGGCGTCGGCATGCACGGCGAAGTTGCCGGCGCCGGCATCGAGCAGGATGGCGCCTTCGACGCCGCGATCGACCGAACTGACCGCCGTTCGCGTTTCCACGTTCACGCAAGGCGACGACTGCACCTTCGCAAGCGGAGCCTTGGCGGGGAGTCCGTAGGTCTGGAACGGTGCCGCCGCGCAGGAGGGCAGGGCATCGGGAATCCGGTTGTTGGTCGCGCTGACGACGCCGCCGATCGCCGTCGATCCATAGCGCAGGGTCGCGGGACCGCGGATCACCTCGATCTGGTTGGTCGCGAGCGGATCGATCGGGACGAAATGATCCTCGCCGAGATCCGAAACGCCGTTGCTGCCGATGCCGTTCTCGACGATGCCGACGCGATTGACGTCGAGACCCCGGATGATCGGCCGGGTCGCAGCGCCGGGCGCAAAGCTGGAGCTGGTAATGCCCGGCTTGGAAAACAGGATATCGCCGAGCGTGCCGCCGCCCGAGCGCCGGATTTCGTCGTTCGGCACCACCGTGACCGTGGCGAACTGGTCGGCCACGATCGGCAGCACGCCTTGTTGGGGCGCTGCCGCGACCGGCGTGGGCTCCGGCGGTGCGGCGGGTTCACGATTTCGCCCTGGAACGGCGCGGGAGACGCGCACCGGCGCTCGCGCGGGCCTGACGCTTCGCCGTACGATCGGGCTCGGTGCGGTTACCGTGATTTCCGGCAGCTGCGTGGTCGGCCGTGCCGCGTCCTGCGCCATCGCGCCGCTGCCCATCGTGCATAGCAATAGCCAGCTCGCTCCACCGAGGTGGAATGCCCGTCTTGTTAGGAATGTCATTGTCCAAATCCTGAGAGAGCCGCAACCGGAATTCGTTTTCGTTGACGAATTCGGAAAGCGCCTGCCGTCGACGTGCGACGGACCGATTTCGAAATATCCCGGCAGGATCGGCCGCGGATGACGCGGCGATCCCTCCAGGGAGCATCAAGTCATCGATGTCAGGAGGCGGGGGGCGCGCGAGGCTGGAACGCGACGCCGGCCGGGTCCAGATCGGCGAACGCGGCGTCGGTGACGAGATACGGAAATGCTTCGGCCTGCGGCAGCAGCAACGGCGGCGACGTCGCGAACAGCGCCGTGCCCGCCAGCGCGAGGACGGTGCAGATCGCGCAATCCTCGCCTGGGTGATGGCCGGAATCGTCGTGGGACGCCGGCAGGGATGCAGCCGGATCGACGGCGTCGGATGTGGCGGCGGCAATGGCGAACTGCGGGTTGGCCGATGGAACGGTCGCGTCGGCGTGAAAATGCCCGAACGACAGCCCGAACTGCAGCGCCAGCGCCAGCAGCGCCAGCCGCGAGCCGTGTTTGATGTTCGAGCGGAACCACTTCATGCCGACAGACGCCCCACATCGAACGGCCGGGGCATCCCGGCTCGGTCAATGTTATATTATAACATCAGCCATCGCGTGGCGGGTCAACGGTGGTCCCGCGTCCGTCCGGCACAATCCCCGAGGCCTGTGTGATTTACGCAACGCTGGGCGGATCGGAGCAGGTTGAGACCCGCGCATGCCGATCGCCCGGCGAACGCGCGCGCTGGAGCAGTCCTCCGTCGCTTTGAGCGCCATGTCCTGGCGGCTTCCATTTCTCCATTGACAGCCTCTCCAGTCTCATATGTTATGTTATAACATAACATCATCTGGCGGAACCCGTCATGTCCCGACTTCCCCGATTGGGCTTTCGCACACTCAACAGGCTCTTTGATCTCGATGCGCAAACTCCCCGTCACGGTCTTGTCCGGCTTCCTCGGGGCTGGGAAGACAACTTTGCTGAACCACGTGCTGAACAACCGTCACGGCCTGAAGGTGGCGGTGATTGTGAACGACATGAGCGAGGTCAACATCGACGCCGACCTCGTCCGCGATGGCGGTGCGAACCTGTCGCGGACTGACGAGAAGCTGGTCGAAATGACCAATGGCTGCATTTGCTGCACGTTGCGCGACGATCTGCTCAGGGAAATTCGGATGCTCGCCGAGAGCGACCGGTTCGATTACCTGCTGATCGAATCGACCGGCATTTCCGAGCCGCTTCCCGTCGCCGCGACGTTCGATTTCCGCAGCGAGGAAGGCGAAAGTCTTTCCGACGTCGCGGTGCTTGACACCATGGTGACGGTGGTCGATGCCGTGAACCTGCTGCGCGACTATTCCTCGACCGACTTCCTCAGGGATCGCGGCGAGTCGCTCGGTGCCGACGACAAGCGCACGATGGTGGATCTGCTGGTCGAGCAGATCGAGTTCGCCGACGTGGTCGTGTTCAACAAGATCGACGATGCTTCCCCTGACCAGCTGCAAGCCGCCCGCAAGATCATCCGCGCGCTGAATCCCACTGCCGATATCGTCGAGACCAGTTTCTCCAATGCGCCCTTCGATCGCATTCTCAACACCGGCCGTTTCGATTTCGAGAAGGCGCAGCAACATCCGCTCTGGTTCAAGGAACTGTACGGCTTTGCCGATCACACGCCGGAGACCGAACAATACGGCGTCGGCCATTTCGTCTATCGCGCGCGCCGACCGTTCGACCCCGCGAAATTCCATCAGTTCCTGAAGGAAACTTGGGCCGGCGTTATCAGGGCGAAAGGCCATTTCTGGATCGCCACGCGTCCGCAATGGCTGGGTGAACTCAGTCAGGCGGGCGCGATCGTCCGAACCGAGGGCCTGGGATTCTGGTGGGCCAACGTGCCCGCCGACCGCTGGCCGGACGAT
>JBDRNF010000198.1:0-10534 GCA_043811435.1 Pseudomonadota bacterium | reverse complement strand
AGACGACCGGGATTATGGGTCCCTGCGTTCGCAGGGACGACGTTGAGATGACGTGCCAATCTTCACCGTAATCATAGCGCAGCTCGCGTATTTCGACAGCTATGCGAAACTCCACTGCCCCCAAATCGCCCGGTTCCATTGCCGCATTGCGGGGAACCTCATCACTGCAGAGACGTTAGTATCGTGGCAGGTATGATCATCGCCGCAATTCAGGTAGAAGAGCCTTGGAACGCAGCGTTTCCGGGGTGTTTTCCTATTGGTCCGTTTCAATGGATGTGCAACTGACACAGCGCAATTCAGCATTGCACCCCGATGCGTCCAGTTCTGCGCCAGTGCCAGGAGATGGCGATCGCGTCATCGAAACCGATATTCCCTCCCGTCTCGACGGTCTGCCCTGGAGCGGCTTTCACACCCGCGTGGTGCTGGCGCTCGGCATCACCTGGATCCTGGACGGATTGGAGGTCACGCTGGCGGGCGCGCTGTCGGGCGCCTTGAAAGAGAGTCCGACACTTCGTTTCACCAATTTCGATGTCGGATTGGCCAACAGCGCCTATATCGCCGGCGCCGTGATCGGCGCGATCGGGTTCGGCTGGCTCACGGACCGGATCGGGCGCAAGAAGCTGTTCTTCATCACGCTGGCGGTCTATCTCACGGCCACCGCGGCAACGGCGTTTTCGTGGAACCTGGCGAGCTACGCCCTGTTCCGGTTTATCACCGGCGCCGGCATCGGCGGCGAATACACCGCGATCAATTCGACGATCCAGGAGCTGGTGCCGGCGCGCTATCGCGGATGGACCGACCTTGTGATCAACGGCAGCTTCTGGATCGGCGCGGCGATGGGGGCGGTCGCCGCGATCGTGCTGCTCGATCCCGCTTTGTTCGGCCCCGACATCGGCTGGCGGCTGGCGTATTTCAGCGGCGCTTGTCTCGGCATCGTGGTGTTCGTGATGAGGTTCTGGATTCCGGAAAGTCCGCGCTGGCTGATGATTCACGGCCGTCCCGAGCAGGCGCACGCGATCGTCGCCGACATCGAGAGATCGGTGATCGGAACCGCGCAGGACCAGCCGGAAAAGGCCTGGCCGAAAATCAGGCTGCGGATGCGCAGTCACACCCCGCTGCGCGAGGTGGCGCACACGTTGCTGACGCTCTATCGCACGCGCTCGCTGGTCGGGCTGTCGCTGATGACGGCCCAGGCGTTTTTCTACAACGCGATCTTTTTCACCTTCGCGCTGGTCCTGACCGACTTCTTCGGAATCGCGTCGGACCAGGTCGGCTGGTACATCCTGCCGTTCGCGGCCGGCAACTTCCTCGGGCCGCTGCTGCTCGGCCGTCTGTTCGACACGTTGGGACGCCGCGCCATGATAGCGTTCACCTATGGCACCTCGGGCGTGCTGCTGGCGCTGTCGGGCTACCTGTTTTCGATCGGCGTGCTCAGTGCGCAGACCCAGACCATCGCGTGGATGGTGATTTTCTTCTTTGCCTCGCCCGCCGCCAGCGCGGCCTACCTCACCGTCAGCGAAACCTTTCCGCTGGAGGTCCGGGCGCTGGCGATCGCGCTGTTCTATGCGATCGGCACCGGCGTCGGCGGCGTCGCCGGCCCGATGCTGTTCGGGGCGCTGATCGACACCGGATCGCGCGACAGCGTTTTCGCGGGCTATCTTCTGGGATCGGGGCTGATGATCGCGGCCGCCGTGATCGGCTGGCGCTACGGCATAGCTGCCGAGCGCCGGCCGCTGGAATCGGTTGCACGGCCGCTTGCCTTTATGGAGTAGAATGGAATGAATGAAGACTTGATGGATCATGACTTGAACAGCCAGGATTGGGCCGACACGCCAATGCAGCAGGAATCCCCAGGAGACGACGAAGCCTCGCCGGAAACCGTTCCGGTGCCGCGCTCGCTGGTACCGCATCTGAGCAAATCCGCGATTCTGCTCGATATCGACGGCACATTGCTCGATCTGGCGCCTACGCCGCGCGAAGTGTGGGTGCCGCCCGGTCTGGCAAAGACGCTCGAGCACCTGCATCGGCGGACCGGCGGCGCGCTGGCGCTGGTCAGCGGCCGTTCGCTCAACGATATCGATCTGATCTTCGCACCGGAGCAGTTTCCGGCGGTCGGCGGCCACGGCGCGGAAATGCGGGTCTCGGTCGATTCCGAATCGGTCGCCACCCATTCGCCGCCGCTGGACAAGGAATTGAAGCGACGGCTGGCTGCGATCGCCAAACTCAGCCCGGGAATCCTGCTGGAAGACAAGGGCTATTCGCTGGCGCTGCATTACCGCCTGGCGCCGCATGCGGAAAAGGCGATCTATGAAGCCGTGTCGCTGATCCGGGCCGATTTGCCGAATGCGCCGATCGAAGTGCTGCCCGGCAAATGCGTGTGCGAAATCAAGCACTCCGGCTTCACCAAGGCGACCGGCGTGCTGGAATTGATGACGCACGAACCGTTCAAGGGCCGCCATCCGCTGTTCATCGGCGACGATGTCACCGACGAATCGGTATTTGCCATCATGCCCGATCTTCACGGCCTTGCGTTTTCAGTCGGCAGGCGGGCGAAAGGCGTGGCCGGCCATTTCGATGAGCCCAGCGATGTCAGGGAATGGCTCGCGCATCTGCTCGAGGACGAAAGCGCCGCGAGGGAACCGTCATAGAGTTCCGCGTCGCCGGGACTTCGGCGCGCCAAGAGCAGGCTCATCCAGACTCAACTGACTCATTCAACAGGGTTTTTCCTCGGATCGAGTATCTTTTGGTGCGAGGCATGCCGGCTGTGCACCATCCAGGTTCCATCATCACTCGCCCGAATTTGGTTTCAATTCGTTGAAAGGGTGACCGGGAACCATATTGATGAACGGCCGTTAATCCGCGAGTGTGACCAACAGGAGGGGACCCTGTGAACCTCGTCGTCGTTTCAAATCGCGTATCACGCGGCAAGGCCAACGAGCCCATGACCGGGGGGCTCGCGGCCGCCTTGTTGCCCGTGGTGGAGAAATCCGGCGCGATTTGGGTCGGCTCCTCGGGTCGTGTCCGCGATGGCGCGCAGAAGGAACCCTTCGCCGAAATTGAAGCATTGGGCGCGGGCGCGCTGGCCATGCTGGATCTGCCCGCTGCCCATTACGGCGGATATTACGAGGGTTTCGCCAATTCGGCGTTGTGGCCGGCGCTGCATTCCCGCACCGATCTGATCAACGCCTCGCAGGCGGACTATCTCAGCTATCGCGAAGTGAACGCCTTCATGGCGCGCGCGCTGCTGCGGTTTCGAAAGCCGGACACCGCGTTCTGGATTCAGGACTATCATTTTTTGGCGCTGGGCGCGGAATTGCGCGATCTCGGAGTGACCCAGCCGATCGGGTTCTTTCTGCATACGCCATGGCCGGCACGCGCCGTGATCGGCGGCGTTCCGCATCATCGCGAACTGGTCGAGACGATGCTGGCGTACGATTTGATCGGATTCCAGACCGAAGACGATTGCGAGAATTTCCTGTCCTATGTCCGCTCGGATCTCGGCCTTGCCGTCCAGGGTGGCGTGGTCGCTTCGCGCCATGGCAGCTCGCGCGTCGCGGTATTTCCGATCGGCATCGACCCGGAGAAATTCGCCCAGCAGGCCGCCAGGGCGGTGATGCATCCGGACGTGTCGCGGCTGCGGCGAAGCCTGAACGGGGAGAAGCTGGCGATCGGCGTCGACCGGCTGGATTATTCCAAGGGGCTGCCGAACCGCATCAACGCGTTCGACCGGATGTGGACCTTACAGCCGGGGCTCGCGCGCGCCGTCACGCTGCTGCAGATCGCCACGCCGTCGCGCGGCGCCATCGAAGCCTATGGCAATCTGCAGAACGACCTCGCCAAGCTGGTCAGCGACGTCAATGGCCGGCACGGCGAAGTGGACTGGACTCCGATCCGCTACCTCAACAAGGGCTTCAGCCAGACCGTGCTGGCGGGGCTTTACCGAACCGCCCAGGTCGGCGTCGTCACCCCGCTGCATGACGGCATGAATCTGGTCGCCAAGGAATATGTCGCGGCACAAAACCCGGCCGATCCCGGCGTGCTCGTGCTGTCGAAATTCGCCGGCGCCGCCAACGAACTCGACACCGCACTGATGGTCAACCCGCATGATATCGACGGCATGGCGCGAACCATCGCGACCGCATTGTCGATGCCGTTGACCGAGCGGCGGCTGCGCTGGGAAGCGATGATGAAGAAGCTTCGCGCCAGCACGATCCAGCAATGGTTCGCCGATTTCGTCGACGCGCTGCAGGAAGCCCGTCAGGGGATCAGCGTCGACAGGGATGTCTGCGAACCGCTGATCGCGGAGCCGGTTTTATGGCCGCCGCGCCCGGCCAATCTCAACGCGCGCTATCACTAAGTCCCAGCCTGTCTAGAGCGCGATGAGATTAGGTTGCTGGAGCGGCATCGGAATTCACCTCTCCCTTCGGGAGAGGTCGGCGCATAGCGCCGGGTGAGGGGCTACGGTCTCTCGTTGGGCCAGCACCCCCTCACCCGATTTGCTGCGCAAATCGACCTCTCCCCGCTGGGGAGAGGTAAGCAGAATCCGCGGACACCGCTTCAACCAAAAGCCAACTCGCTCCAGAATCCGTCGCGCAACGCAAGTCGTACAGCACAACGCAAAAAAATGGGCCCCGCGATGCTTCACACATCCGGGGCCCATCCTGTTTGCAATGGCTGCGTCGGAATCGTTTGCAGCCGAAACCGCATCCATCAATGTCTCGAGGTCGCCAATTCCACGATGGCACCGGTGGGCTGCGGCTCGTGCGGCGCCAGCTTGGTGAGATTGTCGCCGCTCCAGTTCGCAAGGTTGACGACCCGGGCGGCCTGAACTTCGCCTCGCGGGGACGCGTCAGCCGGCTCCAGGATATTCAGGCCATTGCTGTCGAGCAGGAACGTGTGCTCTCCGAACAATTCGTTCAGTTCCGGAACCGCGGGATGGTTGTCGGGAAGGGCCTGGACTTCGAACTGGCTCATGGTTCGCTCGACCTGTGCGGAAGTCAGTTTCATCGCTCCGTCCTTTCGATTGAGGTTGTGCTGCAACGCAGGTCGCCACTCGCTGCGTGTTCTCGTTCCATCAAGGATGATCAAACGCCGGTCAATCTGCGCACCACCGGAATGTACCGTGGTGATCGTGCGAGCCACGCAGCGACAGCGCTACGTCGATCGGGCCATGGCTTCGATTGCGGCAGATGGCCCCGCAGATGATTCAGATATTGATCCGGCTTTTTGGCAGCAGTGTGTTGAGGCGACACCTCGTGTCGGTATGTCGCAGCGTCAGGGCTGCCGGGAAAAGCGGCGTCGGGAACCGGCGGGCGCACTGCCGGAGACCCTTTCGGCCTGCATGCCGGAAACATTCCCGGATGCGCGATGAACCCGGATCAAACGATGGAGTCCATTCTCCAACTCACGCATGGATTGCATGCAGCGAGCATCACGCGAAGATGATGGGTTTTCGCCACACCCCGGAGTGTCCCGGGGGCCGGAATTAACCAAATCTTAGAGCTAATCATGCCGATCATGTACCCTTGCGGACACCCAGGAGAAGTTCCTCCCATGCTCAAGGACGGCACTTATGCGGCGTGGTTCAAGACCGCGCTCGGCCAGGGGACCGGCATCGTCCATCTCGCACACGGGAAAATCTGGGGTCGTGACGCTATCATGACCTACGACGGCGCTTGCGAAGTGGATGGAAATCGATTTACCGCGACCCTCACGACAAGACGGCACTCCGACGGACTGCCGACGGTATTCGGCGACGATCAGGAGCTCGCGGTGAAGATCGAAGGAACCTGCGCCGGCAAACTGGTCACATACGCAGGAACGGCAGAACAATTTCCGGGCGTGGTCCTCGAGGGAGTGCTCCTCTTCAGCGAACAGCACCAGCCGCGCGCGGCACAGGCGAACGAGCCGATACCGAAATTCTCGCCTGCCAAACTCCCGAAACTGCCGAAGCGCTCCCGCTGATCAGGCGCCTCCGGCTTCGCCGCGGCGAGGGAGCGGTGCGGCAAGTCCAATTAGCGCCCGCCCGCGATAAAGCGGCGCATGGCGTCCTGCGCTTCGCGCGAACGTCCCAACTGGTCGGCAGCCAGCATCTCATGCCGATATCCGTCGAGTAGCCCCATATCCTCCACTTGCGCGAGACTGGCCCGCGCAAGTTCGATCGCCCTGGGGTCGCGCCCGGCGATATCACGGGCGATGTGATACGCGAAAGGCATCAGCTCGCTCTCTTTCAGACATGCCTCGATCACACCGCGGCGATGCATTTCCTCGGCGGTGAGCTGAAGCCCCGTGAGCAGCATGCGATTAACCGTCGAATGGCCGAGCAGGCGCATGGCGTGACGCGCACCACCGAGCATGCCGACATTGATCTCCGGAATGCCGAACACCGCATTCTCGCTCGCCGCCAGGATGCAGCTTGAAGCGGCGATGCCAAGTCCGGCGCCGAGCGCCGGACCGTTGATCGCGGCAATGGTCGGCTTCTTGCCGAGGAGCAACGCGTTATAGAGCTCCACGCCGAGAGAGGCCGGTCCGGCTCCGTCAGTTTCCAGCGCATGAAGCTGCTCTTTCAGATCAACGCCCGCCGAAAAGCACCGCCCCCGGCCGGTAAGCACGACCACACGGACGTCGGGATTTGCGTCCATGGTCGACAAGGCGTCTATGAGCTCTCGTATCATCCCATACGACAGGGCGTTGACCGGCGGTCGGGCCAGAACAATCGTTCCGATGTGCTCCGAAATGCTCAGCTCAATGTTCATCAAACCTCCACGAGAAGTGTCAAGGTCCGGGCACTTCCAGCCCGGGAATACTACGGGCAAAGTGTTCCGAAGCCGCAACAATTTGAATCATCTGTGAGGCAATTGAAACGGGCTATTTTCACGCGAGGCCGGTAACAGACGCTGGTCAGCCTTCTGTCTACCCATCTCAACGCGAAAATGTCCGAGACCAATGACCATGACAATGTTGTCCTCCCTGATCAGCGAAATTCAGAACGCCGCGGTATCCGGGCTCACGAAACGGCAGTTGCGGGCGCTCACGCGCATCACCGACCTGTTCGTCGCCGGGTCCGGTCGTCATTCCAAAAAGCAGATCGAGCTGTTTGACGAGGTGTTCAAGACCCTCGTTGCCGCGATCGAGCTGGAAACCCGGGTCAAGCTCGCACGCCGGCTCGCAGCCGACCCGGACGCGCCGGCGAGGCTGGTCCGGGCGTTCGCCTTCGATGATGCCATCGCGGTGGCGGCCCCGGTTCTCAGCCAGTCGGAAGCGCTCAGCGACGCCGACCTCGTTGCCAACGCCCGTACCCAGGGCCAGGGCCATCTTCGGGCCATCGCAGGTCGCCGGACGATCAGCGAAGCGATCACCGAAATCCTGATCGGGCGCGGCGAACCCGATGTCGTCCGTACGGTCGCAGACAACGCCGGCGCCCGCTTTTCCGAAGGCAGCTTTCGCGAGCTGGTCGCGCGCGCCGTCGACGATGCCCAGCTCGCGCTGCGGGTCGGAATGCGAAACGACATTCCCCGGCACCACTTCCTGAAGCTGCTCGAGACGGCCTCGGCTTCGGTCTGCGCCAGGATACTGGCGGCAAATCCCAGACTTGCCGATACCGTGAAGGATGCGGTCACCGAGGTGATCGACGACATCAATCTGGAGCTTCGCAACAAGTCGAAGGATCACGCCAAGGCCAAGTGGCGGGTGAAGCAGCTGCAGAACTGGCACGACCTCGGCGAAGGCAGCGTTCACGCCGCCGCGCGCGCGCAGAACTTCGAACGGACGGCCATGGCCCTGTCGGTTCTCGCCAGCTGTCCGATCGAGACCGCCGAACGGGCGATCCTCAATGAAAACCCCGGCGTGGTGCAAGTCATCGCCAAGGCCGCCGGCTGCTCCTGGGCCACGGTCAAGGCGCTCCTGCTGATGCGGGCGGCGGACCGCCGGATGTCCGAAAGGGATATCGCCCAGGCGCGCGAGGACTTCGAGCGGCTCGATATCCGGACGGCAAAAAACGTCCTCGAATTCCATCGCAAGCGCCGCAACATGCGCGGCGTGGCGAGCCCGGTAGTGGGTGCGGGAACGCCGGCGGAGCCGGCGGCTCTGGCGGGATAGGCTTGCGATACAAGCGGCGCGGCGGCCGGCCTCCAGTGCCGGCCCGTCGGGGCCATTCGTGTCACGCGATCACCCGACGGGGAGCAGTCCACAAAATTCGCGATTGAAATGCACCAGCGGTTCCTTCTCGGGCCGGAGACGCGCAGCCTTCACCTCGCAAAAGAACACCGAGTGCTGGCCGACCGGCACTTCCTCGAATATCTCGCAGTCTAGCACGGCGAGCGCGTCGATCAAGGCCGGAATGCCACTGGCCATGTCGATCCATTTCGTGACGTCGAACCGTTCGGCCCCCTTGATCTTCGACGACGAGAAGAGTTCCGCAACTTCGACTTGATCAGAGCCCAGAAAATTGACGCTGACGCGCCTGGTCGAGCGCATCATCGCGTGAGCACCGGCGTCGCGGTTGACGCACGCGATCAGCGTGGGCGGGTCAAGCGTCAGCGAACAGAGCGCGGTCATGGTAAGGCCGAGGCGTTCACCGTCCTTGGCGCTTGCGACGATGCAAACGCCACCGGCCAGAAGCCGCATGCTCTGCTTGAAAACGGCCGGTGAGATCGGCGTTTCCGCGGTCCCCGATTCGGTCGTCTCCATGTTCCGCTGCCCTGTCCCGGAGGCGCCCCAAGAGCCGGCGCCCCTGTCAATGAAGGTCATTTGATATCCCTGATCCCACTCACACCGCAGACCGCCCGATGAAGCGATCACCGATTGCGGAGGTTCCATTCTTCTCCACCACGGGACACGCTTCACGGGGATTCACTGCCTTCAGCGCTGCTAGGCGAGAGGCACAGCGCGAGGGTTCTCGCCAATATCGCCCAACAGGGCCATTTGCCCGCGCAACCCCGACACCGTGTCGAAATCGATCACCGCATGATGACACGCTGTGTTGATGTCGCGGTAGGCGCGATAAACCGGATTGCCTTCGTAAATTCCGTGCGCACCTGACGCCGCGAACAATCGCTCGATCGCCCGTCGGCTCAGCTCAACCACATAGGCCGCATCCCACCGAAACTGCACGCGCTCGCCGGCGGACATCGGGCCCTGATCGGTTTCCATCGCCTGATCGAAGCGGTCGCATATGTTTTCCAGCAGTCGCCGGGCTGCGGCAATTTCCGCATCCGACTCGGCGACTCTCTGCTGCATATTGGCGTTATCAGCCTTCGACATGCCGTGTGCTGTCTTGCGAGCGGACGTCCGTTCGATGAAGTGCTTGATACCGCGTTCGGCCATGCCGAGTACGGAGCCCGACAGCATCGACGAAAGGCCGGCATACACCGGCAAGCGATATACCGGGGTCTTCGCATGCGGGCTCTCACCCAGAAATGTCGGATAGGTCGGCATTGCGCGATGATCCGGCACCAGCGCGTCCCGAACCACGAGATCCTTCGAACCCGTTCCGCGCATTCCGAGCGTGTGCCAGGTATCGTCGATTTCGATGTCCGCGCGCGGCACCATGACATGATAATTCAGATAGCCGTTCGACTCCGGATCGATGACTTTCGTACCCAGGATGAACCAGGGCGAATGGTCGCAGCCGCTGCCGAACTGCCAGCGGCCATTCAGGCGCCAGCCGCCCGCCACGCGCTCGATCGTGCCCTGAGGAGCCAGCGCTCCCGCAAGCAGATTGTCCGCGTCGCCTTCATAGACCTCCCTCTGGCACTCTTCAGAGAACCTGCCGATGATGTAATCGTGGGCGACACAGACCATCAACACCCAGCTCGCCGCCGAACACCCCTGGGCGAGTTCCGCGCAGGTCCAGATGTGGGCGCTGGGGGAGAGTTCGAATCCTCCGAATTTCTTCGGCGTCAGGACACGCGCAAGACCCGACTCCCGGAGCGCGGCCGCCGCATCGTCATCAAGCCGGCGCAGTCGATCGCTGCTGTCCGAGGTCGCGGCCAGACGCGGCAGAATCGCGCGGGCGACGCTTCGGTGATCGAATTCCGACGTGTTCGATCCGCTCCAGCAGTTTCCTTTCGATACATTCATTTGGTTCATGCAAGTTCTCCTCTGTGTTTCCATTGGACAAGTCTCGGTCGAGACTGCTGCGATCGGTCGTGATCGCGTCGTAATTTGCGGCTACAGTTGCTGCGAGCGGCTCCATGCCATGGCCGAGCGACAGCAAAGATGTTCACGTGCCTGGCGTGATTGCACCGTTCGGCTTGCCGCTCGCGGCACCGAGATAGGTGGCAACCACATCTTCATTCCTCCGCAGTTGCGCCGAAGGTCCTTCCTGGACCACCCGCCCGCCTTCGACGACGTAGCCGTAATCGGCGATTTGAAGGGCGGCCCTCGCATTTTGTTCGACGACCAGAAGCGCGACGCCACGTTCGCGCAAGGACACGACAACCTTGAGGATCTCGCTAACGCTGCGCGGCGCGAGGCCGAGCCACGGCTCATCCAGCATCAGCAGCGTTGGGCGGGCCATCAGCGCCCGCCCGAT
>JBDRNF010000197.1:0-4107 GCA_043811435.1 Pseudomonadota bacterium | reverse complement strand
GGGCGACATGATGCATGAGCCGCGGTGGATCTCCTCAACCGCGTGGGCCACGCTGCTGAAGAATCGCTGCTCGCCGATCTTCTCGAACAGGTGTGTCCTCTTCAACACATCAATTACGTTGTCGTTCAGGCCAGAAAACGACAGATCGAGCCCTCTTCGCCGCAGTCTTGTGACCAAGTGCGACAGGAGAACCTCCCCCGAGGCGTCCAGCTCGTTGATGCCGTTGCCGACGATGAGTATGTGCCTAAGCTCCGGCTTCAGAGCAATCGTTTCCAGGACAATGTCTTCCAGGTAACTCACGTTGGCAAAGAACAACGAGCTGTTGAATCGGATCACGGCCACGTGGCGGCATGTTTCCAGGTTGCGCCGGACAGCGTCGCGGTACTGTCCCTCAGGTGTCCTGGAAAGGGTCGCTATCTGCGGCTGCATGGTCCGGAAGAGATAGAGCCCGAGCGATAGAACGACTCCGATCAGGACGCCCCTGTCGAGGTCTGGCGCGAAATAGAGAGTGCTTACGAAACAGATCACCGAGATCGCGCCGTCGTACTTCTGCGCTTCCCAGGCATGGATGAACCCGCTAACGTTCAGAAGGCCGATGACCGCCATCATGATGATGGCCGCCAGCACCGATTGTGGCAAGTAGTAAAGCAGTGGCGTCAGAAACAGCAGCGTGACCATGACGACTCCGCTGCTGAAAGCGCTGGACAAGCCCGTGATCGCGCCCGCCTGGAGATTGACCGCCGACCTGGAAAACGACCCAGAGACCGGGTATCCCTGGTTGAGGGCGCTGACGATGTTCGCTAGGCCCTGCCCGATCAGTTCCTGATTGGGATCGAGACGCTGCCCCGTGCGAACGGCCATGGCCTTGGCGATCGAAATGGCCTCCATGAAGCCGAGCAGCGAGATGATCACCGCCATCGTAAACAGCTCCACGATGACCGCAAGATCCAGCTTGGGCGATGCAAATTTCGGCAAGCCCTGCGGGATAACGCCCACGACTTCGCCCCCTCCCACCAGCGAGATGCTCTCCGGATTCAGGCGGCTGCTTCCGACCTTCATGCGCCAATTGCCGCCACCGGCCTGACCATCGGCGGCGCTTTCGGAAGCAATGCGAAAAGAAGGAGCCCCCCCCGGGGATTGGACCATTCGAAGGCGAAAGTCGCGCAACTGCTCGCGCAGCAGGCTCGCGCGCGCCTGCAATCGCTCCACCAAGACCTCCTGGACCATGACGGAAGCATCCAGTTCGATGGCTTGAACGGAATAGGCGCCCTGCTCCCGTTCCGTCGCCTTCTGCTTCGCGCTCAAAACGATACGCTCGTTCATGGCGCGGTCGATCTCGTCCAGATTCGAATTGAAGTCGGCAATCAGTCGATGCACCTCGGGCGCATCGATTGCCTCAAGCTCCACCTTTCGGTTCGATTCATATCCGGTCAGCCATGAAATCGCCGTCGTTATGGCGACCGCAACCAGCACGTTGGGGACGCTCGGCTTTACTCTCTTCAGCACCGCCATAATCGCAAACGCAAGGGCGCCGAGAAGTAGGGTGGGCCAATGCGTATGCCTGACGGCCGCAACAACTGTGTAGTACACGGTCTCATACTGGTGTTCGGCGCTGTCGACATCGACTCCAAACAGTTTATTGAGCTGGGAAGTCGCGATGATCAGGGCGGCGGCGTTGGTGAATCCGTTCACAACGGGATGCGAGAGGAAATTGACGAGCATGCCTAACCGGAGCACGCCCAGCAGAAGCTGGAAGACGCCGACCAGCAAGGCCAGCACGACCGCATAGGCGACATAGCCCGAACTGCCCGTTGATGCAAGTGGGGCCAGGGTGGTCGCGGTCAAGAGAGACACCACGGCGACAGGGCCGGTTGCCAGCTGATGGCTGGAGCCGAAGAGCGCGGCGATCAACGGCGGGAGAAAGCCCGCGTACAGGCCGTAGTAGGCCGGCAGGCCAGCCAGTTGCGCATATGCCATCGACTGCGGGATCAAGACCAGCGCGACAGTGAGCCCGGCCACAAAGTCGGCACGAAAATGAGAAGGCTTGTAGCCTCTAATCCAGCCCAGAAACGGAAATACGCGTTGTGTCAGCGTCATCGGCGCTCATGCGAGATTGGCAGCCTCCTGCTCGCGCTCAAACGCCGCCATGAGAACTCTTCTGCTATGTCGAAGTCAAGCGCGAACTGTGCTGATTCGATCGCCCACCAATCGCAGGTGGGGCCTGAAATGATTGCACAGCCTGGCGCCGAGACCATGCCACGAATTGCACCGCTGTTCCTCGCCAAGACAAGATCGTGGCAAGCGTTCAGCGAACCCCGTCTTGAGTACCGCAGTACGGCCTGAAGTCCGCCGATCGTCGGTGCCGGAGGGTTGACGATGACGAGCAACCGACCCGGCCGAGCCCAATGGCGCAGTCGCGCCGGAGCGGGACGAATCGGGGGCGACTTTCGCGCGGCGCCATCACGTGCCCTCCTGGACCTTCTGATGCGTGGCCGACGTGGCCACGGCGCTCGCGCCGATCGGCAAGCAGCTGCGCCGGGAGGTCACGGCCGCGAGCTATCTACAGACCGATGACACGCCGGTCACCGCGCTCGATGAGCGCGGCGGGAGTTTCAGGGGGCGGCTTTGGACCTATCTCGACCCGCTGGGCAGCAGGTCGTCTTCGACGCGACGGCCACGCATGAACGCGACGGGCCGGAGACATTCCTCGCCGCGTTCCGGGGGGCCCTGCAGGTGGACGCCTATGCCGGCTACGACGGATTGTACCGCACCGGTCGGGTCGAGGAGGTCGCGGATGCTGGTCGCACGCGCGGCACCGCTTTGTCGAGGCCCTGATGACCAACCCGCAGGCCGCCCTGGTGGTGGCGCGCATCCAGCAGCTTCATCAGGTCGAGCACGCGGGGACCGATCTCGATCCCGACGCCCGTCGCACGCTTCGGCGCGCACCGTCCTGCCGAAGTCACCACTGAGCGATGCGGTCCGGTACCTCACGAATCGGGAGACGGCGCTGCAACACTTTGTCGAGGACGGCCACCTTGCCATCGCTAACAATCGCGCTGAGAATCAGTTGCGCGTGGTTGCGGTCGGTCGCAAGAACTGGCTTCTCGCCGGCAGCTTCGAGGGGGCGCCTCGCGCCGCCTTGCTCTATTCGCTCGTCCAGGGCTGCAAGCTGGTCGGCGCAGAATGACCGCCCTGCAAGTGGATCACTTCCTGAGCGGCGTACTGGTCAAGTTCCCGAGCGGCGTACCCAGCCTGGGCCGAGACCTTCCGGTCCCAAGCCGCCGCATAACAGCCCCAGGCAGGGCGGCCTCGACAGGCCGCACCGATTGCCGGTTGCCGGCTTCCTCCCGTGACGGTGTTCGTCGGACGTTTGCCCGTCTGGTGATACACGGGCCCACGAGGCGATCGCGACGACCAGCGGCGCGCACATCGTCTATGACCTCTCTGATCGGCTCGCTGCCTTGACCTGTTCGAGCAGCTCTTCCAAATCGCAAGGCTTCGTCAGGTACCCGAATGCCCCCAACTCCAATCCGTCTCTTGCCGCCTTCTCGGAACCATGGCCGGTTAGCATGATGACAGGCATGCGCGGAACCATCTTCTTGAACACCTTCAGGACCTCGATCCCGTCCATGTCATCCATTCTGAGATCCAGAACCGCGACATCAAACCCCCCCTTGCCCAGAGCCTGAATTCCCGCCGCGCCGCTCAAGGCTTTTGTGACGTCGATGCCTCTCCTGGCCATCCGGTTGGCAATGATATTCACGTAGGCTTCTTCGTCATCCACCAGAAGAAGCTTCAGTCGCTCTGCCTTTTCCTCGCCCATTTCCCAAGACCTGACCGGCCTCCCCCTATGGTCGCCTCACGGCAACTTCCTTCACGCGGGCCTCAACGATCTTGGCCTCCTGCCTGCGCTTTCTGGAAGCGGCTTCTCTCACCTTTGACATCAGGACATCCATCTCGCACGGCTTCATCAGGTAGTCAAAGGCGCCCAGTTTCATCCCTTCGATCGCAGTTTCCACCGTGGCATGACCGGTCAGCATCACCACTTCGACGAGCGGATGTCTTCTCTTGATCTCCTTGAGCGTCTCAATGCCGTCCATGCCGGGC
>JBDRNF010000196.1:0-58344 GCA_043811435.1 Pseudomonadota bacterium | reverse complement strand
ACACAATAAACATAGACACCACAGCGCCGACAATAACCCTCCACGCGCGCAACGCTGGAACGACGTGATCAGGCGGATGGCGCGGCTCGGCGATATTACCTTTGCCGACCGTCCTCCGGAAGGCGCCGTGCAGTTGCTGGTGCGCGGCGAGGTCGCGGCCCTGCCGCTCAAGGGCGTGATCGATCTTGCGGCCGAGAAGGCGCGGCTCGACAAGGAACTGGCCAAGGCCGAAGCCGACATCAAGCGCGTCGACGCCAAGCTCGGCAACGAGAAATTCGTCGCCAACGCGCCGGAGGAAATCGTCGAGGAAGAGAAAGAAAAGCGCGAGGCCGCGGTGGCGCGCAAGGTCAAGATCCTCGAAGCGCTGGAGCGGCTGAAGAACGCGGCTTAGCGGAATCGCTTTTCGGACTGGGAGTGACGACGGCAAACGCTGATCAAGGGATCAGTTGTGCGAAAGGGCGACCCAAGGACCGGGCTGGATTACGACCCGGAGTCCCGAACCCTCATTGCCTGCGTACGTGCGGCGGACGGCGTGTCGCCAAAGCGGGCACGGAAGGTGCGATTGAAATAGGAGATGTCGTCGAAACCCGCCTGGAATGCGATCTCCGAGATCCTGCGGGCGCCGAGGCGCGGGTCGCGGAGCAGCTTGAACACGCTGAGAAGCCGTTGCTCCAGAACGTGCTCCGACAAGGTGCGGCCGGTTTCCTGGAGCAGCAGGCGCACATAGCGCTCCGAGATGCCGAGACTTGCGCCGATGCCCTCGGCCGAAATCGGCTCGTGGCTGCGGGTTGCGATCTGATCGAGAATGGCGTGCAGTCGCGCGACTTTGCCGGTGCGGCTCTCGGCTTCCTCGCGGGCGTCGTCGCGGGGGTCGAGCGTCAGGACGATGAGGTCGGCGACGTGGGCCGCGACGATGGATCTCAGGCCGCTGTCGAGCGAGATTTCAGCGCGCGACAGGGCCTGCAGCCAGGCCGACAACAGCTTGAGCGCGGGGCGGCTTTCCGATCGCACGAGGACGACCTTGTCCGGCAAGTCGGCCTTGAGCAAAGGGCGTACGCGCTCGATATCGATAAAGATGCCGTGCATTCGCGTCGAAGGCATGAACTCGGTCGTGCCGGCGAGATCCGAACGTATCAGCAAGGCATCGCCAGGTTCGGTTTCAACGGAAACGCCACCCTGTGTTCCCAGGATCTTCCCGCTATGGCAGATTTGCAGATTGAGGCGGCTGGCTGAGCGCCTGGCGCCGGTGTCGGTCAACGTCGTGACGAGGTGCGACGCCCGCTTCACGTCGATAAGGTCGATCGCATGCAGTGGCTGGACGTCAATTTCGAATTCGAAGTCCTGCGCAGCGCGCGAGCTGAGATCGTAATAAAATCCCGGCTGCCCGATGAAGAGCGAGCAGAACGCGTTGAACCGATCGGCGCGATCATGAGGGTCGCTCGAAAATGACAGGCGCGGCAGATTGAAGAGCTGTTCCGGCGAATGGATACTGGTCGGCTTTTTCATCGTGTCACGTTTATCTTAGCGCATTCGCGCGAGCGCGTCATCATGTTGTCGCGCCGCGCGAGCATTAGGTTCGAAAATCCTCCGACATCTGTGATGTGGGCTCCATTGGTGCGCATCGATGCATGCTTACGGTGCAGGCGTCGGAATCGTCGCTGCCCGGGAAGCGATGTGGCTGGCGCTCCGGATATCGAATCAGGCGCTTCACTGCAGCGTCGATGCGGCGCGGTTTGTGCGCAGTCCCCGTCGCTTTCCATGGCCATTTCGTGAGGACTGCCGCGGGGACCAAGATCGTTGCCGTCCAGACCAAGCAGAGGTCGGCCGACGTGCGTCCGGAAAGTCACAGTCGCGCTCATACCGACAATTTGCCGTTTTGGCTCATCCGATGTGCCGAAGCGCCCAAGACGAGGAGTCCGCGCGTCAATACGCTCCCGGTCAAGTCGCGATGGCGGTTCAGTCGCTGGCATGGGGCATTTTATGTCGGACAAAAATATCGATCGGGTCGGCGCCGGTACGGCTGTCGCGACGACCGGCAATCGCTCCGCGCGGAGCAGGCGGCTGATGGCGACGACGGCGCTCGTCTCCCTTGCGCTTGGAACGCTGTCGCTTTTGATGCCGGACGCGGCGCGCGCGGGTTGCGGGATCGTCGGAACGGGAACGGTTTTCATGCCCCAGACCGGCGACGTCGTCAGCTGTTCGGGATTGGGAATCAACGACGCGATCAATCCGAACGCCCAGTCCGACGTCACGATAAACATCGGCGACGGATCGACGCCGACATCTTTGGCGCCGCCCATCAGCACCCCCGTTAACTTTAACGCCACCACGAGTTCCTCGGTGACGATCAGGAACGGAGCCGGGATTCAATCCGCTGCCGACGGCATCCAGTTGGGCACTGGCTCCAACTTCAACCAGGTCACGATTGAGACCTCGGGATTTCTTTCGGCGAACAATCTCGTCGGCTCGGCGGCCGTCTCGGTAGGAGATTCCAACGGCAACACCGTCAACGTGTACGGAGTGGTCCAGGGGCTCGCGCCAGGCGTGGCCGGCATCAAGGCGACCGGCACGTCGACAAACAACATCTTCTGGGTGCGTTCCGGCGGCGTCGTGACAGGTATCGACAACGCGATCGATCTGGGCGCCACCGACGGTAACACCATCTATAATGAAGGCACCATCGCTGCTCTCAACAGCGAGGCCATTGTCGCTTTTGGATCGGTCAACATCGGGAATTATGGAACCATCACCGCGGGCAGCGGCGGAACGGCCGTTCAACTCGGCGGCGGCGTCGATCGCCTGATCTTGTATCCAGGCTCCGCTATCATCGGCAATGTCCGCGCCGGCGCCGGCAGCGACAGTCTCATTCTCAGTGGAAACTCCGGCCAGGAAGCGCTCTTCAACCTCAACCTTCTCGGACCAGGCCAGCAGTACGACGAGTTCGAGATTTTCCAGAAAAACGGTGGCTCGGTCTGGACATTGACGGGAACGTCGACGTTCAACGGCTCGACGGATATCGCGGCGGGCGGTCTCGTCGTCAACGGCGTCCTGCCGTCGATCGTGACCGTCAATGGCGGTTACCTCGGAGGCACCGGCACGATCAGCGGGTTCGTCAACGCATTCGGCGGCACGGTTGCTCCCGGCAATTCGATCGGAACGCTCAACGTCAACGGCAATGTGACGTTCGACAACGGCTCGTTCTACAATGTCGAGATCAACGGCGCCGGGCAGTCGGATCTGGTCAATGCCACCGGCACGGCGACGCTCAATGGCGGCACGGTGAACATCACTCCGCTGGGGACGGGCTTTCACGCCAACACCCGGTATACGATCCTGACCGCGGCCGGCGGCGTTACCGGCACGTTCTCGGCGCTCGCACCGCTGGTCGCGCCGCTGGTGCAGGCCCAGCTCACTTATGACGCCAACAACGCCTATTTCCTGCTGCAACAGGTCGCGGGATTCGGCACGCTCTCCGGCTTGACGCCGAACCAGCAGGGTGTGTCCGGCGCGCTCGATCAGGCCTCTCTCGGCGGCGCTTCCGCTTCTCTCACCAATGCCATCAACACCGTCGCCGCACTCTCCGATGCCGGCATCAGGCGCGGCCTGGACGATCTCGCGGGTCAGGGGCTGGCAGACAGCCGCCGTTTCACCGTCGATCAGTCGAATGCGTTCCATAATTTCATGTGGGACGCAGGCGTGCTCGGCCAGGGCAACGTCGCGCGTGTCTTCGTGCCGACGGCGGCATCCTATGCCAGCGGGCCCGACGATCCGATCCGCGATGCCATGGCCGGCAACAGCATGGCGAGCAAAGCGCCGGCGAGGGCAGCAGCCGGATCGAGTTACGGGGTCTGGACCGGCGCCTTTGGCAACTGGGACCGCGTCTCGGCCTCCAGCATAGCCTTCGGCGCCAACTCCGTCAGCGGCGGCGCGGCGATCGGCATCGAGCACAATGGGGATCGTTTCCGGGTCGGCGTCGTCGCCGGCGCCTCGACCGGCAAGTTGACGTCGGCCGGACGCGCCGATTCCGTTACCGGCGATGCCGGCCACATCGGCGCCTATGGGCGCGGCGAAATCGCCGGCCTCGATGTCGCCGGTGCGATCAGTTATGCTTTTGCGTCACTGGATTCCATGCGCGCGATCGGCTTTCTCGGCCAGACCGCGACCGGCGATTGGCGGGCGCACACCTTGGCCGCCACCTTCGGGCTGTCGCGGGTCTTCCGCTTCGGCAACGCCAGCGCCGAGCCGTTTGCCCGCCTCGACTGGACCGGCACCCATCACCAGGCGCTCGACGAAACCGGCGCGCCCGGCGTCAACCAGTTGGTGCGCGCCGGCCATGACGATGTATTCTCTGGCTCGAGCGGCGTCCGCCTTGCCTATCGGACGACGGGCGTCAACGGCCTTCCGGCCTCGCTCGGCACCACCTTCGGCGTGCGCCACGATTTCTCGGGAAACACGCCCTCGATGGTAACGAGCTTCGAGGGGGCGCCGAACATTCCTTTCATCATCACCGGCGTCGCCCGTCCGGCAACGAGATTGCTGGCTGGCGCCGAGGTCGCCTGGTCGTTCACCGCGACAACGGCTCTCAGTGCCACCTATGAAAGCGCCTTTGCCACCGATTACATCCAGCACAGACTGCAAGCGGTCCTCAAGACCGCATTCTGAGCCATCAAGCCTTGTCCGTTCCCGACCGTCGCCCGAACGGTTTCGTTAGTAGCGCGCCGCCGCCGGCCGCCGAAGCGGTAGTTGAGCCGCGCGGTGGCCTGATCGACGGTCAGGCGTGAACTTCCCGTGCCGGTGGCGAACGTGGTGCCGAACCCGTCGGGCACGGTGAAGCTGGTCGCGCGGTTGCTGAGCAGGCCGCGACATTCCTGCAGGTGAAGACCGCGACCGCGCGCGGGCATCTTGCCTCGATCTAGCGCAAGACCGGCACCAACCGTCAGGCGGAGCCGGTCCGGCTGCTGCTGTCGCTGACGATGATGTAAGCCGGGATAACTCGCCCGGGCCCTGGCCCGGGCGAGCTTCTTCTCGTCGTCTCCAATCAATAGCGCGGGTAGCAGATATTGATCGGGCCGTGGTGCGTCCACTTCCAGCAGCTGTGAACATAGTAATGGCCATGCCGGTGATGGCGACGCCCGTGATGGCCGTGATGGCCATGTCCGTGATGGCCGTGGGCGTGATGGCCATGTCCGTGATGGCCGTGGCCCTTGCCGTGACCACCGCCGGCGAGGGCCTGACTCGGAACGGCCAGAGAAGCAGTCGTCAGTGCCAGAGCAGCGATAGCGGCCATAACGATCTTGTTGATCCTGGTCATGAACATCTCCTGGGTTGGGCAGCGCGGGGATCGCTCTGCGTTGATCCAAACCTAGGAGAGCTGAATGCCGCGCGAAGTGATCGGAATCACAGTATAAGCGGGCCCTCGCAGTCAGCCCTTCGTCGTCCCGGACGGGGGCGCAAGCGAGCGCAGATCCGGGACCCATCACCACCGTCGTCAGCGACGGCGCGCAAGCCCTCCAACGGCCTGTTTCAAACCCGGCGCCGCGGCGTATGGATCGGCTCTGCGGTCGCTCGCGCTCCCTTGGCCGGGACGACGGTCGAAATCGCAGGACGGCGCGGCACAACGCGCGTTGAATCAAAACGGCTTGCTCAGAAACCGCGAACCCTTCAGCCCATATCGCCACGGCAGCTCGACCGCTTTCGTAATGCCGATCCGGACCCCCGCGACGATCTCCGGCTTTTTTGTCCGCGCATGCAGCGCGATCGGCGGCGCATCCAAAGCCAGCCCATTATGCGCAACGGTAATCCCGAGCGCTTCCGTCAGCTTGCCCGGGCCTGAGCACAGCGCGCGCTCGTCTTCCAGGCCACGTCGCCGCCGCATCGCGGCCAATCCATGGGTGGGCTCGAGCGCGCGGATCAACACCGCGCTGGCCGAGCCCTCTTTCTCGCAAACGAAGTTGACGCACCAGTGGATGCCATAGGAACGATAGACATAGGCAACGCCAGGCGGACCGAACATCACGAGGTTGCGCGGCGTCGGCCCGCGGAAGGAATGCGCGGCGGGATCGGTGTGATGATAGGCCTCGACCTCGACGATGACGCCGCCGACGCCGTCGACTAGCAGGGTGGCGCCGATCAGGTCGGGCGCCACCTCATGCACGCTGCGGGCAAAAAATGCGCGCTTCAGCGGCCGGCCCGGATCGGCGGCGGTCGGGACAGGGGAAATACGGCTTCGAGCCATTCAAATCGGCGCTGGGGAGAGCAGAATGCGTCAGCCAAGGCAATATGCTAAAGCATGGCTGCCAACAAGCCGGGCGGTTGCGATTCCCCTTCAAGCGGATTAGCTAAGCCTCGAAGGGATATCAACATTCCATGGTCGTCGTCGTCGATACTATCTCCGCCACGCCGCTGCGCCCGCGCCACCCTGAAAAGGTGAACCGGCCGGATGCGCTGTCGCCGCCGAAGCCGGACTGGATCAGGGTGCGCGCGCCGAACACCCGCGGCTACGCCGACACTCGCGCCATCGTCAAGGAAAACGGCCTGGTCACGGTGTGCGAAGAAGCCGGCTGCCCGAATATCGGCGAATGCTGGGACAAGAAGCACGCCACCTTCATGATCATGGGCGACACCTGCACCCGCGCCTGCGCGTTCTGCAACGTCAAGACCGGCATGCCCGCAGCGCTCGATGCGTCCGAGCCGGAACATGTCGCGGAGGCCACCTTCAAGCTCGGGCTTGCCCATCTCGTGGTGACCTCGGTCGACCGCGACGATCTCGCCGACGGCGGCGCCGAACATTTTGCACAGACCATTCGCGCGATCCGGGCGCGCTGCCCGTCGACCACGATCGAGATCCTGACGCCGGACTTCCTGCGCAAGGAAGGCGCGCTCGAAATCGTGGCGAAGGCCAAGCCCGACGTCTTCAACCACAATCTGGAAACCGTGCCGTCGCGCTATCTCACGGTGCGTCCCGGCGCGCGCTATTTCCATTCGATCCGGCTGCTGCAGCGGGTCAAGGAGATCGATCCCACCATCTTCACCAAGTCCGGCATCATGGTCGGGCTCGGCGAGGAGCGGCACGAAGTGCTGCAGGTGATGGATGACCTGCGCTCGGCGGACGTCGATTTTCTCACCATCGGTCAATATCTGCAGCCGACCCGCAAGCATCACGCCGTGATGCGCTACGTCACCCCCGATGAATTCGCCGGCTACGAGAAGGTGGCCTACACCAAGGGATTCCTGATGGTGTCGGCGAGCCCGCTGACCCGTTCGTCGCATCACGCCGGCGACGATTTCGCTAGGTTAAAGGCGGCGCGCGCGGCGCGGGCCGGCTGAGCCTTCCGATGCCGAAATTCTCCAGCAAGCGCCGGGCTCTCCACAGCGCCGAGCAGATGTTCGATCTCGTCGCCGATGTCGAGCGCTATCCCGAATTCGTGCCGCTGTGCCAGTCCCTCAAGATCAGGCAGCGCACGCCCGGGCCCGACGGCACCGAAATCGTGATCGCCGACATGACGGTGTCGTTCAAGCTGGTGCGCGAGGCCTTTACCAGCCGGGTGACGCTGGACCGTCCCAACCTCAAGATCATGGTGGAGTATCTGAAGGGGCCGTTCAGCAATCTGGAGAACCGCTGGAGCTTCGAGCCGCGATCCGAGACCGCCTGCGACGTCGGGTTCTTCCTGTCCTACGAATTCCGAAGCCGGATGCTGGCGATGCTGATGGGCACCATGTTCGACACCGCGTTCCAGCGTTTCGCCGCGGCGTTCGAGAAGCGCGCGGATGCGGTGTACGGGAAGGGCAGCGTTTAGGTCCGACGTTCCCCGGACGCGGTGCGCCACGAAGTGGTGCGCCGCTGAGCCGGGGTCCATCGCACCGTGCCGAAAGCCTGTGGGCCCCGGCTCTGCGGAGCAGCGTAAGGACGCTGCACCGCGTCCGGGGCACGAGGGATCACGCCCGCGGCGGCCGCCGCCGCTTGACGGCGCTGCGGCGCGGCGTGCGGGCAACGCGGGGACGCAAGCGGCTCATGGTCTGGCGGCGCGGTTTTACCGGTGCCTGCGGGCCGCGCGCGATCTCCGTCAGCATGCGCAGCGCCTCCACCACCGAGCGCAGCCGCACCGCGCTGCGGCCGATTGCGCCGAAACGGCATTCCCGGTGCAGGATGCGGCCGTCGCGCGCGGCGACCGCGAGATGGACGAGGCCGACCGGCTTGCCCGGCGTCGCCCCGCCGGGGCCGGCAATGCCGGTAATGGAGACGGCGAGGTCAACGCCGGCTTTCTCCAGCGCGCCGACCGCCATCGCGGTCGCGGTCTCCTTGCTGACCGCGCCGAAGGTCGCAAGCGTGGTCGCCTTGACGCCGAGCATCGCGCGTTTGGCATCGTTGGAGTAGGTGACAAAACCGCGGTCGATGACGTCGGAGGAGCCGGGAATGTCGGTCAGCGCGGCAGCGACCATGCCGCCGGTACAGGATTCGGCGGTCGCAATGGTGAGCTTGCGCATCCGGCACAGGTCAAGCAGCGAGCGGGAGAGGGCGCGGGCGTCGCTGCCGCTCATGTCAGCCGCTCCAGGGAAGGCGGATGGTGGCGCTCGCGGTGGCGGCGATGCCTTCCTCGCGGCCGGTAAAACCGAGCCGCTCGCTGGTGGTGGCCTTGACCGCGACGCGCGAGATATCGAGCCCGGTGATGTCGGCGATCCGCGCCCGCATGGTGTCGCGCAGCGGTCCGATTTTCGGCCGCTCGCAGATCATGGTGACTTCGAGGTTGGCAATGCGCCCGCCGCGCGCGGTGACGCGGTCGACCGCGTATTTCAGGAAGCGGTCCGACGCCGCCCCCTTCCACTGCGGGTCGCTCGGTGGAAAATGCGAACCGATATCGCCGTCCGCCAGCGCGCCGAGGATGGCGTCGACCAAAGCGTGCAGGCCGACATCGCCGTCGGAATGGGCGAGAAAGCCGCGCGTGTGCGGCACGCGGACGCCGCAGATCATCAGATGATCGCCGTCTCCGAAGGCGTGCACATCGTAGCCGGTGCCGGTCCTGATATCGCCGAGCCCTGCTGCCAGCCGCGCTTCCTCGCGGACGAAATCTTCTGGTGTGGTCAGTTTCATGTTTGCAGGATCGCCTTCAAATGTCGCCACCGTCAATCCCGCCCATTCCGCCAGCGCGGCATCGTCGGTGAAATCGCTGCGGCCCTCGCGCGCGGCGCGGCGGTGGGCCTCGAGAATCACGTCGAAGCGGAACGCCTGCGGGGTTTGCGCGATGCGCAGCCGTGCACGCTCGGGCGTCGCCTCGACATTGCCGCTGCCGTCGACGAGCTTGATGGTGTCGGTGACCGCGATCGCGGGCACCGCGGCGCCGGTGCGGCCGGCGGCGTCGATCGCGCGCGAAATCAACGCCGCCGACACGAACGGACGCGCCGCGTCATGGATCAGGACGACATCCGGCTTCTGGCCGGCGAGCGCTTCCAGACCGGCATGCACCGAGGCCTGCCGCGTCGCGCCGCCATTGGCGGGCGGCGCATGGCGCAAGGTGCTGACGGCATCATTGAACATGGCGGTGTCATCGGGATTCAAAACCGGCTGCACGGCGAACACATGCGGATGGCGGCAGAACGGTTCCATCGCCCGGAAAATCACGGTTTGCCCGCCGATCGAGCGGTACTGCTTCGGTCCCCCCGAACCGGCGCGAAGCCCGCGCCCGGCTGCGACAAGGATGGCTGCAGTCCGCTCAGGTCGGGGCATTTGAATGAACTACTGACGATTCGGGGTTGAAGGACGAGCAGAGGTCCGCTCGGGCACTGCCCTTATCATGCCGGGAGCGTAAAAACAGGCCGTTTCCCATAGCTGTGGGAAAAGCATATTTTGTTGCAGTGCACTTGCGTAATTGCAGGAAATGTCTAAAGTGTAGGCATGGCGCTTGACTGCACAAGATTTGTGCTCAAAATGGCTCCCGGCGGACGCAATGTTGCGCGAGCAGAAAAACGAGAACTCCGTGACTGCGGTATCCTCAAGTCGTAAGCCATTGAAGATAGGCGACATTGAGGTCGCCAACCGGGTACTTCTGGCGCCGATGTCCGGCATCACCGATGCCCCGTTTCGGCGCCTGACCGCTGCTCTCGGAGCGGGACTCGTGGTATCCGAGATGACCGCCAGCGACGATCTCGTCAACGGGCGCCCGATGTCGCTGCTGCGCTGCGAGGCCACCGGCATCGGCCCGCACGTCGTTCAGCTCGCGGGCTGCCAGGCGCACTGGATGGCGGAGGGCGCGCGGATCGCCGAGTCCGCCGGCGCCGACATCATCGATATCAACATGGGCTGTCCGGCCCGCCACGTCACCGGCGGCCAGTCCGGTTCCGCGCTGATGCGCGATCTCGATCACGCCTTGACCCTGATCGAGGCCACCATCGCGGCGGTGAAAGTGCCGGTCACGCTGAAGATGCGGCTCGGCTGGGACGAGCGCTCCCTCAACGCCCCCGAACTGGCGCGCCGCGCCGAAGCCGCCGGCGTGCGGATGATATCGGTGCATGGCCGCACGCGCTGCCAGTTCTACAAGGGCGAAGCCGATTGGGGCGCGGTGCGCGCCGTCCGCGATGCGATTGCCATTCCGCTGGTGGTCAACGGCGATATCACCTCGTTCGAGAAGGCGGTGACGGCGCTTGAGATGTCCGATGCCGACGCGATCATGATGGGCCGCGGCGCACAGTGCCAGCCGTGGCTGCCCGGCCAGATCGGACGCCGGCTCGAATCCGGTATCGCGGAGGCCGCGCCTGACCTGGCGCAGCAACTCGGCTATATCCGCGCGCTCTATGACGAGGTCTGCAGCCTCTACGGCCTGCGCATCGGACTTCGCCACGCCCGCAAGCATCTGGGCTGGGCGCTGGAAGTCGCATCGCAATACAGCTGCGCGCCGGCGGCGACGCTCAAGGCCTGGCGGCAAAAGATACTGACCACCGACAATCCGGGGCATGTTCACCGATCTCTTGAAGATGCATTCGACGACTTTGCATGGAGTGCTGCTGCATGAGTCTAGCCGCAGAACATCGCCGGCCGGTGCCGTCGGAAAGCGAGGCCATCCTCAACGCCCTGCCGAATCCGGTGCTGCTGATCGCGTCCGACGGCAAGATCGTCGACGCCAACATGGCCGCGGAATCTTTTTTCGAGATTTCGACCCAGTTTTTGAAGCGCCAGTCGCTGAAGGAACTGGTGCCGTTCGGCAGTCCGCTGCTGGCGCTGATAGAGCAGGTGCGAACGAGCGGGTCGCCGGTCAATGAATACAAGGTCGATCTCGGTACGCCCCGGATCGGCGGCGACCGGCAGGTCGACCTGCACGTCGCGCCGCTCACCGAACGGCCCGGCCATATCGTGGTGATGCTGCAGGAGCGCACCATCGCCGACAAGATGGACCGGCAATTGACGCATCGAAGCGCGGCGCGGTCGGTGATCGCGCTGGCCGCAATGCTGGCCCATGAAATCAAGAACCCGCTGTCCGGCATTCGCGGCGCGGCGCAACTGCTGGAGCAGGCGGCCTCGTCGGAAGACCGCATGCTGACGCGGCTGATTTGCGACGAGGCGGATCGCATCGTCACGCTGGTCGATCGCATGGAGGTGTTCGGCGACGACCGGCCGGTGGCGCGCGGTCCGGTCAACATTCACAGCGTGCTCGATCACGTCAAGCGGCTCGCCCAGTCCGGCTTCGCCCGCAATATCCGCTTCGTCGAAGATTACGATCCGTCGCTGCCGCCGGTGCTGGCCAACCAGGACCAGCTGATCCAGGTATTTCTCAATCTGGTGAAAAACGCCGCCGAGGCCGTGGTCGATCTCGGCAGCGATGCCGAGATCCAGCTCACCACCGCGTTCCGGCCCGGCGTGCGCCTCTCGGTGCCCGGCAAGAAATCGCGGGTGTCGCTGCCGCTCGAATTCTGCGTCAGGGACAATGGCGCCGGCGTGCCGGAAGACCTGCTGCCGAACCTGTTCGATCCGTTCGTCACGACCAAGCCGACCGGCAGCGGCCTTGGTCTCGCGCTGGTCGCCAAGATCGTCGGCGATCATGGCGGCATCATCGAATGCGAATCCCAGCCGCGGAAAACCACATTCCGCGTGCTGCTGCCGATGTTCAGCCCGACCAAACAATTCGACCAAAGCAATCGCGATGGCGTTACGGGGACGCCGTCGCATGCCTCACACGACTCAAGATGAGGAATGACAATGCCCGCAGGTAGCATACTTGTAGCCGACGATGACACCGCCATCCGTACGGTTCTGAACCAGGCCCTCTCGCGCGCCGGCTACGAGGTGCGCCTGACCGGGAACGCGGCGACGCTGTGGCGCTGGGTGAGCCAGGGCGAGGGCGATCTGGTCATCACCGACGTGGTGATGCCGGACGAGAACGCCTTCGACCTGTTGCCGCGGATCAAGAAGATGCGGCCCAATCTGCCCGTCATCGTGATGAGCGCCCAGAACACCTTCATGACGGCGATCCGGGCCTCGGAACGGGGCGCCTATGAATACTTGCCGAAGCCGTTCGACCTCAAGGAGCTGATCACCATCGTCGGCCGCGCGCTGGCGGAGCCCAAGGAGCGGGTGGCCAGTCATCCCGACGAGAACGAGTTCGATTCGATTCCGCTGGTCGGCCGCTCGCCCGCGATGCAGGAAATCTACCGGGTGCTGGCGCGGCTGATGCAGACCGACCTCACCGTGATGATCTCCGGCGAGTCCGGCACCGGCAAGGAGCTGGTCGCCCGCGCGCTGCACGATTACGGCAAGCGGCGCAACGGCCCGTTCGTCGCGGTCAACATGGCGGCAATCCCGCGCGACCTGATCGAATCGGAACTGTTCGGCCATGAACGCGGCGCCTTCACCGGCGCCAATACCCGCGCCTCGGGCCGGTTCGAACAGGCCGAAGGCGGCACCTTGTTCCTCGACGAAATCGGCGACATGCCGATGGAGGCGCAGACCCGTCTGCTGCGCGTTCTGCAGCAGGGCGAATATACCACGGTCGGCGGCCGTACGCCGATCAAGACCGACGTACGCATCGTCGCGGCGAGCAACAAGGACCTGCGTATCCTGATTCAGCAGGGCCTGTTCCGCGAAGACCTGTTCTTCCGCCTCAACGTCGTGCCGTTGCGTCTGCCGCCGCTGCGCGAGCGGATCGAGGATTTGCCCGATTTGATCCGGCACTTCTTTACCCTGGCCGAAAAGGACGGATTGCCGCCGAAGAAGCTCGACGTCATGGCGCTGGAACGCCTGAAGCAGCATCGCTGGCCCGGCAATGTGCGCGAACTCGAGAATCTCGCGCGCCGATTGGCGGCATTGTATCCGCAGGACGTGATCACAGGTTCGGTCATCGATGGCGAACTGGCACCTCCGGCGGTAACGTCGGGCGGCAGCGTCCAGCACGGCGTCGACAATCTCGGCGGCGCGGTCGAGGCCTATCTGTCGTCGCATTTTTCGGGTTTCCCCAACGGCGTGCCGCCGCCTGGGCTCTATCACCGGATCCTCAAGGAAATCGAGATTCCGCTGCTCACGGCGGCGTTGGCGGCAACGCGCGGCAATCAGATTCGCGCCGCCGATCTCTTGGGCCTCAACCGCAACACGCTGCGGAAGAAGATCAGGGATCTCGACATTCAGGTGTATCGAAGCGGGGTCTGAGCGGCTGCACGGAATACCTTGATAAGTCGGACCCGCGCCGTTCAACGCCAAGGCGCGCCGCGGAATTGTCGTAATTTGGCAACATTGTGATATGAATGCATCAGTCCGCTGTCGGCGGACGTAGCTTCAGCTCACCACCTTGCCGGAATGACCAGCGCAGACACCTCGGCCCCATCGCTCGATCCGTCGTTCGCTGAATCCAGGGGGTCGTCCCTGGGGAGGTGGCTGGCGCCGTTCGCCGTCGCCATTGCGCTGTTGTCGGCGTTCCTCACTTTCGTCGTCCTGACCGGACTGACGCCGATCGAACCGACGCGCGAGGTTGTCTATTCGTTTCTGCTGATCAATGCGGCCTGCATCCTGCTCCTGGTCGGCATCATCGTCCGCGAGGTCTGGCAAGTGGTCCAGGCCCGCCGGCGCGGCCGGGCGGCGGCGCGGCTGCACGTCCAGATCGTCAGCCTGTTCTCCGTCATCGCGGTGTTGCCGGCTGTGCTGGTAGCGATCGTCGCCAATATCACCATCGACCGCGGCCTCGACCGGCTGTTTTCAGGGCCTACGCGC
This sequence comes from Pseudomonadota bacterium, assembly GCA_043811435.1. Taxonomy (GTDB): domain Bacteria; phylum Pseudomonadota; class Alphaproteobacteria; order Rhizobiales; family Xanthobacteraceae; genus Bradyrhizobium. Next base: position 44,159 of record JBDRNF010000196.1, on the reverse strand, counting down.
GAGGTGATCCAGAATTCGCTGATCGTGGCCAACGCCTACCTGCACGAGCATGCCCAGCTCATTCGCGGCGACATTATCGGAATGGCCAACGATATCGCCAACGCGCGGCCGCTGTTCGACCAGGATCGCGGAACCTTTCGCCGTCTGCTGACCGCAAGTGCGGCCTCGCGCAACCTGCCGGGCGCCATGGTGATCGACAAGGACCGCAATATTCTGGAGACCGCGCAAACCGGCATCGCGCAGGCCTTCACCACGCCGGCCCCGGAATTCCTCAGCGGCGTCGATGAAAGCGAACCCCAGATCGCCGTGTTCATCGAGGCGAATTACGTCGCCGCCGTGATCCGGCTGCGCGCGTTCAACGACACCTTCCTCTATGTCGCCCGCCTGCTCGATCCGCGCGTGGTCGCCCAGCTCAGGCAGACCCAGGCCAGTGTCGCCGAATACGCCCAGATGGAGTCGCGCAAGCTCGGCATTCAGGTGGCCTTCGCCCTGATGTTCGCGGTGATCGCGCTGACCATCCTGATGGCCTCGGTCCTGATCGGGCTGAATTTCGCCAATTGGCTGGTCGCGCCGATCCGGCGGCTGATGAGCGCCGCCAATATCGTGTCGACCGGCGATCTGCATGTTCAGGTGCCGGTCCACCGGTCGGAGGGCGATCTCGCCCAGCTCGGCGAAACCTTCAACAAGATGACGCAGGAGCTGCGGACCCAGCGCGACGAGCTGGTGGGCGCCAGCGAGTTGATCGACAGCCGGCGCCGGTTCATCGAAGCGGTATTGTCGTCGGCGAGCGCCGGCATCATCGGCGTCGATGCCGCCGGCAACGTCGGTATTCTAAACCGATCCGCCGAAAAACTGATCGGCCACGCGGAATCCGAGACGCTGGACCATCCGCTGTCGGACGTGCTGCCCGAACTCGATGACATGATGAAGACCGCGCGCGAGGGTACCCAGCGGCTGGTGCAGGGCCAGATCACGCTTCTGCGCGATGGCCATGAGCGCAACCTGTCGGTGCGGGTCAGCGCCGAGCAGACCAGCCAGTCGCGCGACAGCTATATCATCACGCTCGACGACATCACCGAGCTGGTTTCGGCGCAGCGGACCTCGGCGTGGGGCGATGTTGCCCGGCGCATAGCGCATGAAATCAAGAACCCGCTGACGCCGATCCAGCTTTCGGCCGAACGCATCCGCCGTAAATTCGGCAAGGTCATCACCGAGGACAAGGCGATCTTCGAGCAATGCACCGATACCATCGTGCGGCAGGTCGACGATATCAGGCGGATGGTCGATGAATTCTCACGCTTCGCGCGAATGCCGAAACCCGTCATGGAAGGCGAGGACGTCGCCGATACGGTCCGGCAGGCCGTGTTCCTGATGCGCGTCGGCAATCCCGAGATCGATTTTGAAGCCGAGATCAGGAACGACCCGATGCGGGCGCAGTTCGACCGGCGGCTGATTTCGCAGGCCCTCACCAACATCATCAAGAACGCGACCGAGGCCATCGAAGCCGTCCCTGCGGAGGAATTGGGTAAGGGCCGGATCGAGGTCGTCGCCGGCATCGAGGCGGACGACATCGTGATCGATGTCATCGACAACGGGATCGGCCTGCCCAAGGTGGCGCGGGCGCGGCTGCTCGAACCCTATGTGACCACGAGGTCGAAGGGCACCGGCCTTGGCCTGGCCATCGTTGGCCGGGTTCTGGAAGACCATGGCGGCAAGATCGAGCTGCACGATGCCGCGGACATCCGGCCGGGTCAGCGCGGCGCCTGGATGCGATTGCGGTTTGCCATATCCGGCCACGCGCCGAAGGCGGAGGTCAAGGAGCCGGAGCCGGAAACAAAGCCGCCGGTCCCTGAAACCATTGGGTCCGCTGACACGACTAACAATGAAACAAAAACCGAAGCCGCAACCGGCAATTGACGAGACAGGGCGCGACTCATGGCAAATGACATTCTGATTGTCGATGACGAAGCAGATATTCGGGATCTGGTTGCCGGCATTCTCGACGATGAGGGATTCTCCACCCGGACCGCGCGCGACAGCGATTCGGCGCTTGCGGAGATCGCCAACCGGCGGCCGCATCTGGTGTTTCTCGACATCTGGTTGCAGGGCAGCAAGCTGGACGGCCTGCAATTGCTGGAGCAGATCAAGAAGGACCACGCCGACGTGCCGGTCGTGATGATCTCGGGACACGGCAATATCGAGACCGCGGTCGCCGCCATCAAGCGCGGCGCCTACGACTTCATCGAAAAGCCCTTCAAGTCGGACCGGCTGATTCTGGTGGCGACCCGGGCGCTGGAGACCTCACGGCTGAAGCGCGAGGTGAAGGAGCTCAAGCAAATGGCGCCGGCCGCCAGCGTGCTGACCGGGCGTTCGGCCTGCATGAACCAGCTGCGCCAGACCATCGAGCGGGCCGCCAAGGCCAACAGCCGCATCCTGATCGTCGGCCCGTCCGGCGCCGGCAAGGAACTGGCGGCGCGCACGCTGCACACCGCGTCGGCCCGTGCCGAGGGACCGTTCGTCGTCATCAACGCCGCGGCGATGACCCCGGAGCGTATGGAAGTCGAACTGTTCGGCATCGAGCAGTCGAACGGCGAGCAGCAGCGCAAGGCGGGGGCGCTGGAGGAAGCCCATGGCGGTACCCTGTTCATTGACGAGATCGGCGACATGCCGCGGGAGACCCAGAACAAGATCCTGCGCGTGCTGGTCGACCAGACCTTCCAGCGCTCGGGCGGCACCACCAAGGTCCATGTCGACGTGCGCATCATTTCGTCGACGGCGCGGAACCTGGAAGAGGAGATCGCCGAAGGCCGTTTCCGCGAGGACCTCTATCACCGCCTGTCGGTGGTGCCGATCCGGGTACCGCCGCTGTCGGAAAGGCGCGAGGATATCCCCGAGCTGATCGACTATTTCATGGATCAGATCTCGGTCGCGACCGGGTTGCCGAAGCGCCAGATCGGCCAGGATGCAATGGCGGTATTGCAGTCGCATGTCTGGCCCGGAAACGTCCGCCAGCTTCGTAACAACGTCGAACGCGTGATGATTCTGGCGAGCGGCGGTCCGGAGGTGATCATCACGGCCGATATGCTGCCGCAGGACGTGGGTTCGATGGTGCCGGCGATGCCGACCAGCAACAACGGCGAACACATCATGGGACTGCCGCTGCGCGAGGCGCGGGAGGTATTCGAGCGCGACTATTTGATCGCCCAGATCAGTCGTTTCTCCGGAAATATCTCGCGTACCGCGGAATTCGTCGGCATGGAGCGGTCGGCGCTGCATCGCAAGCTCAAGGCACTCGGCGTCGGCTAGGCAGCTCCGGCGTGTTATCCATGCATTTGCTTGGGAAAATTCGTCTCTTTCCGTGCATTTGCGGGGAATTGCACCAGCGTTCTGTGCGTCTGACGCGCGAACTGGCTTGCCTAAAAAGCGCGCCTGCCTTCTAATCGTACCGCCGCGCCCTCGGAGGGGGATCTCAGGGGAAGCCGGCAACCGGGGGACGGCTCCGTGAGAGAGCAGGCTTCGGTTCAATAAAAAGAAGCAAACAAGACTGCGGGAAAAAAACAATGGCGGCAGACCGCGCACAAAACCTACAAGACACCTTCCTTAATCACGTTCGTAAGACCAAGACGCCACTGACGATCTTTCTGGTCAATGGAGTGAAGCTGCAGGGGATTGTCACCTGGTTCGACAATTTCTGCCTGCTGCTGCGTCGCGACGGTCATTCGCAGCTTGTCTACAAGCACGCGATCTCGACCATCATGCCGGGCGCTCCGATCCAGCTGTTTGAAGGCGGCGAGGATGCTCCGGCTTGAGAGTGATCTGATTGCAACCCCGAAATCCTGAAGGGGGAGCCGACCGTCCGCGGTCGGCAGGGGGCAAAGAATCAGGGCGGGTGGTTGTCATCGGCCCCTATCTGCGTGTGCGTCGCGGTGACCCGGACGCGCCGACGGATTCGTATGTCATGCGCGATTCCGAGGCGCGGCTGGAGGAAGCCGTCGGCCTGGCGCGTGCCATCGATCTTGAAATCGCGGACGCGCTGATCGCCCCGATCGGCCAGGTCAGGCCTGCGACCTATCTCGGCAAGGGCAAGGTCGAGGAGATCGTCGGGCTCATCGCCGGGCATGACATCGAGCTCGTCGTGATGGATTGCGCGCTGTCGCCGATCCAGCAGCGCAATCTGGAGAAGGCCTGGAACACCAAGGTGCTCGACCGCACCGGACTGATCCTCGAAATTTTTGGCCGGCGCGCCAAGACCAAAGAGGGTTCGCTTCAGGTCGAGCTGGCGCATCTGAATTATCAGCGCAGCCGGCTGGTGCGGTCCTGGACCCATCTGGAGCGGCAGCGCGGCGGTTTCGGTTTCATGGGGGGACCCGGCGAGACCCAGATCGAGGCCGACCGCCGCCTGATCGGCGATCGCATCGCGCGGCTGGAAAACGAGATCAAGAAGGTGCAGGCGACGCGGCGGCTGCATCGCGAGGGACGCAAGCGGGTGCCGTATCGCGTGGTGGCGCTGGTCGGTTACACCAACGCCGGCAAGTCGACGCTGTTCAACCGCCTGACCCGCGCCGAGGTGCAGGCGGCCGACATGCTGTTCGCGACGCTGGATCCGACCTTGCGCGCGCTGCATTTACCGCATGGCGGCAAGGCCATGCTGTCGGACACCGTCGGATTCATCTCCAATCTGCCGACGCAACTGGTGGCGGCGTTTCGCGCGACGCTGGAAGAAGTGCTGGAAGCCGACGTCATTCTCCACGTTCGCGACATCTCGCACGAGGACGCCGAGGCGCAGCAGCGCGACGTCGATACCGTGCTGCGCCAGCTCGGGATCGATCCGGATGCCGGCCGCATTCTCGAGGTCTGGAACAAGATCGACCGCTTCGATGCACAGATGCGCGAAAACCTGGAGAACATCGCCGCCCGCCGTCCGCCGGAACGTCCGTGCTTCCTGGTTTCGGCCGAGACCGGCGAGGGGGTCGATGCGCTATTGACGGCGATCGAGCACCGGCTGGCGGCCACCCGGATGACGCTGGACCTGTCGATCGACGCCTCTGACGGGGCCGGCATCAGCTGGCTGCATCGCAATTCCGAAGTGCTCGCTAAGGAACTGCACGACGGCCGCTACGACATGACTGTTCGCGTCGACGAGACCAAGCGCGACATCGTGGTGAACCGCTTTGCGGCCGTGCCGCATCCGTAACTGTCGTCCCTGCGAACGCAGGGACCCATAATCCCGGGCGTTCGTGGTTATGTAAGATCGTCGAACATCGTCCTCATATCGATAAATCACGCGGTATGGGTCCCGGCTCAGCGTTCGCTACGCTCACTTGGCCGGGACGACGCAGAATTTTCTGCCCCCTTCGCCTCGTCCCACAACGCATCCATTTCAGCGAGCGAGGCGTGCTCCAGCGAGCTTCCCCGTGCGGCCAGCGTGCGTTCGATATAGCCAAAACGGCGTTCGAATTTGGCGTTGGTGCCGCGCAGCGCCAGATCTGGATCGGCGCCGACATGGCGCGCCAGATTGACCAGCGCGAACAGCAGGTCGCCGGTTTCCTCGGCGAGCTCCCTGGCATCGCCGTTGTCGAGTGCGGCCTCGATCTCGTCGGCTTCCTCGCGGATCTTGCGCAGCACCTCCCGGGGATCGTTCCAGTCGAAGCCGACGCTGGAGGCCTTGCGCTGCAATGCCATCGCGCGCGACAGCGCCGGGAGGCCCGCCTTGACGCCGGACAGCAGGGATTTGTGCGAATTTTCTTCAGCAGGCCGCCGCGCCGCGCGTTCGGCACGCTCCTCGGCCTTGATGCGCTCCCACGCGCTGGTGACACCGACCGGCGTCAGGCGGCCGTTTTCGTCGGCGAACACGTGCGGATGCCGCCGGATCATCTTGCGGGTGACCGCCTCGACGACGTCGCCGAACGCGAAGGCGTGCTGCTCCTCGGCCATGCGGGCGTGATACACCACTTGCAGCAGGAGATCGCCGAGTTCGTCCTTGAGATCGTCCAGATCGCCGCGCGCGATGGCGTCGGCGACCTCATAGGCTTCCTCGATGGTGTAGGGCGCGATGGTCGCGAAATTCTGTTCGAGATCCCACGGACAACCGCTGCCGGGCGTGCGCAGCGCCGCCATGATTTCGAGCAGGCGTGAAATATCGCGGGAAGGGGTCATGACGCATCCAAAGGCCGGAGAGAGCATCAGGCCTTATGCCGCAACCGGAGCCCTGGTCCCAGCGAAACGAGCCGGGCAGGCGGCTCTTTCCACCGATTGGCCGCGGGGTCGATGAGTGCTATGGGCACGCCATGAGCGAGCAAATCCAAACCGAGACCGCGCTGGTGCTGTTTTCCGGCGGACAGGATTCCGCCACCTGTCTTGCCTGGGCGCTGCGGCGTTTTGGGCGCGTCGAAATGCTCGGCTTCGATTACGGGCAGCGCCACGCCATCGAGCTGCAATGCCGGGATCGTCTGCTCGACGGCATGAAATCATTGCGCACGGATTGGGCGGAGAAGCTCGGCGACAGCCACACGCTTGATATCCCCACGCTGGCCGACATCTCCGATACCGCGCTGACCCGCGATGTCTCGATCGCGATGGGCGCGGACGGCCTGCCCAACACCTTCGTGCCCGGCCGCAATCTGGTTTTCCTGACCTTTGCCGCCGCGCTGGCCTACCGGCGCGGCATCACCCATATTATCGGCGGCATGTGCGAGACCGATTATTCCGGCTATCCGGATTGCCGCGACGAGACCATCAAGGCGCTGCAGACCGCACTCAATCTCGGCATGGCCCGAAAATTCGAACTGCATACGCCGCTGATGTGGCTGGACAAGGCCTCGACCTGGAAGCTGGCGCATGATCTCGGCGGGGCAGGGCTGGTCGACCTGATCCGCGAACACTCCCACACCTGCTATCTCGGCGAACGCGGCGCCCGGCACGACTGGGGCTATGGCTGCGGCGAATGCCCGGCCTGTGCGCTGCGCGCCAAGGGCTGGCGGGAATATGCGGAACGCATCGCCTAACCCGTAAAATCCTCCGGCTGCAGGACGATCGGCGAACCATGCGGGGTGCGGTCGGCGGCGTGGTCCCAGGCGTCGCGGTAGCGGTGCAGGGTGGCTGTCGTCGCGACGCCCTTTTCGGCGATCAGCCTTTCAAGCGTCGCCAGCCAGTGCCGGTAATAGGTCTCGCCGGTATCGGCATCGCCGGCGGCCTGCGCGCGCTTGATCTCGTCCGCCAGCGTGGCCGCCCATTCGTTCCAGCTGAACAGTCCGCGCGCGTGCAGCGTCACCGCCATCGCGAAGGCCTGGGCTTCCCAGGGCTCGCGAAACACCGGGCCGTCGGCATCGCGGGGAATGCCCGGAACCATGCGGGTGGCGTCAAGGGCTGCTTGTGAATCCGATAACATCAGGCGGGCTCCAGATAGGATTCCCAGGCATCGACCGATGTCTTGACCGAGGCGTCGCCGTCAGGCCCCCACAATTCGCGGCCGTCGAAGGTCACGGTGTAGAGCCACTGCGGATTCTCCTGGCCCAGCGCGTTGCTGTCGGGGAAGACATGAACGCCGTGCAGCAGCTCGATGACGCCGACATGCCCGCGCACGTAACGCGGCAGCCGCGTATGGGTGGGCGGATGAATCATCCTGGTGCGGACGCGGTCGCCGACCGCGAACAGAGCAGGGCTCGTGGCCTCGCGCTGAGTCGGACCGCCCCGGTGCAGCATCGCCGCGACACCGTCCGATGACAGCGTCCGCGCCACCGGCCTGGCCGGATGCAGCGGCTTGCCGGCCTCGATCTCGTCCGCCGTGACCAAGCCGCGCTCCAGCATCAGTTGCTCGAGCCCCGCCAGCCAGATCTGGTAGTAGCTCTTGCTCAGATAGTCCTGCGGCGGCCGGTTCTCGCGGGCAAAGCGCGACATGTCGATATTCCAGCCGCCGGGCATGGCCATCGCCAGCGTGATCGCGAAGGCGCGCCGTTCCCATTCGGCGTGAAACATCGGCTCATCGGGTTCTGGCAGCACCGGACCGGACCACGCCACGCCGCCCATATCGTGCGCGCCCTCCATCAGGCGACCTCGTGCGGTTGCTTGGGCAAGCCGGTGCCGATCATGCTGTCGCGGGTGACGAGGTCGGCGAGGCGCTGCTCGCTCCAGCCCTCGGTGCCGGCGGGTCGCATCGGCAGCACGAAATAGCGAATTTCCGCCGTCGAATCCCAGACGCGGATCTCGGTGTCGTCGGGCAGTTCGAATCCGAAATCGGCCAGCACGCCGCGTGGGTCCTTGACCGCCTTGGAGCGGTAGGGCGCTGATTTGTACCAGACCGGCGGCAACCCGAGCACCGGCCATGGATAACACGAGCACAGCGTGCACACGACCATGTGGTGCAGGCGAGGCGTGTTCTCGACTGCCACGATATGCTCGCCCTGGCGGCCGGCATAGCCGAGCTCCGCTATCGCCGGGGTGGCGTCCTTCAGCAGGCGGGCGCGAAAACCCGGATCGGACCATGCCCGCGCCACCACAAGGGCGCCGTTGCGCGGTCCGACCCTGGTTTCGTAGGTTTCGATCAGAACATCGAGCGCGGCCGGATCGACATAGCCCTTTTCGGTCAGGATGGTCTCGAGCGCGCGCACCCGCAGCTCGGTCTCCGACAATTCCGAATGGTCGTGATCGTGGTGATGGTGGTCGTGGTCATGTCCGGTCATACCGGCAAGATACGCAAGATTGCGGGTATGTCGAGGCCTGCGGACTTTTGCTCGCGTGCGCTCATGGGGCAGGGAGCAAAACGCATAGCCTTTTGCGGGGCTGGCTGACCGCTCAGGCCGCGACCAGCGAAGCCGCATCGGCCCGCGCCACCTGATTGCGTCCGCTGTGCTTGGCGATGTAGAGGGCCCGGTCGGCCACCCGCATGATGGTCGAAAGGTCGACTTCGTCACGCGCGACGGTGAAGCCGATGCTGATGGTCACGCGCGTGGAATTGCCATCGATGGAGATTTCCCTGGCTGCGCAGGCATGGCGGATATCCTCGGCATATTGCGCGGCCTGTTCGTGGGTTATCCCGATCATCAAGGCGGCAAATTCCTCGCCGCCGTGCCGGCCCACCAGAGCGCCGTCCTTGCCGGCGCAAGCGCGCAACACGTCGGCGATCTCGACCAGAACCTTGTCGCCGAATGCATGGCCGAACCGGTCATTGATGGATTTGAAGCGATCGACATCGCACATGAAGATGACTGCCGGCACTCCCATGGCGCACGCCGATCGCAATGCGAGGGCCGCGGCGGCATCGAAACCGCGTCTGTTGAGCAGTCCCGTCAACTGATCGGTATGGGAAAGGCGCGACAATTCGCTGCGCGCCAGCGTCAGGTCCCGCATCAGCAGCGCGGATCGGTAAGCCATTCCAGCCGCAAGCACAGTCGAGATCGCCACTGCCGCGCAAATGCTGATGAAGAACACCTCGCCGACCCGGACACTGGCATCGAGGTCGGTACCTATAAGCCACAACGTCGAGACCGTGACCATGATGACCGTGAGGCTGACCGCCACGGCAACACGGCCGGCCGTATGGCGCAGCGCATCGCCATGCGTAACAATTTGAAATGTCATGATCTGCCTTCGTTCGTCGCGAGCTTACCATTGGCAACGGCCAGAATTGAGGAGGGATCCGCAATGTTGCGGACGCAGTGAACCCGGCTATAAGAAACTGAATAAAATTGACGCCATTCGGCGCAACGATAACGCCGTCAGGAAGATGGCGGGCAGGGAGACGTCGACGTGGCCGGGTTTGTCACAATAGAGAAGGGCCTCGGGCCCGAGGGACGCATCGCCGTGGTGCGCTTCGACCGCGGCGACGGCATCAACGCGCTGTCGCCGGAAGCGCTGCGCCAGCTCACCGATGCCGCGCGCAGTTTCGAGGACGACGGCGAAACCTCCGTCGTGGTGCTGACCGGCGGGACAAAAGCGTTCACTGCCGGCTTTGACCTGAAGGACCCCGAAGGCCGCGCGCGCGCCACGATGGACCTCGGGACGCTGCGCCGGCACCTGAAACTGGGGCCGCGGCTGACCCGCGCCTGGCAGGAGATGGAACAGATCACGATCGGCGCCATCGAGGGCTTTTGCGTCGGCGGTGGCGTGGCCCTGGCGGTGGCGCTGGACTTTCGCGTCATGGCCCGCGACGGCCACATGAGGGTGCCCGAGATCGGCCTTGGCATGAACATGAGCTGGCAGAGCGTGCCGCGCATGCTGCACCTGATCGGGCCGGCCCGCACCAAGCAGGCGGTGATCCTGGCCGACCAGCGCATCTCGGCCGCCGAGGCCCATGACTGGGGCCTGGTGGAGGAGGTGGCCGAGCCCGGCCAGGCCTTCGACGCCGCCATGGCGCTGGCCGCCAAGGTCGCCGCCCAGCCGCCGCTGTCGGTCGCCATGACCAAGCTGACCGTCAACCGCCTGACTCACGCGCTCGACGACCTCGCCAGCCACATGGACGTCGACCAGTTCGCGCTGGCGAGCCTCAGCGAGGACCACAAGGAAGGCGTCGCCGCGTTCCTGGGCCGGCGCAAGCCGACGTTCCGGGGGCGGTAGGCGGCGCGGACAAAAATATCGAAAACAACCCCATGTACAGATAGCGGCGCAACTCGCGGCTTTGCATCGGAACTCTAGAGTCGAAAGTCACGAAACTTAAATATAATCAATTGCTTATGAGACTAGATCTAGATGGGTGCGGCCAAAGCGGGGCACTCACGACCGGCACATAAACGGATGAGCCCGCGATAGTCGAAGTGGTCACTTTTGGAAGCTTGCGCTCCGCACCATGGGGGCGTGACCTTTTGGGCAAGTATCGCGATGAAGCGGCGACTTTCCACTTCGCCGCGTCGACCGACCAGGGCGATCGCGATGCCGGCGCTCGCGCATCGGGGTGCGAGCCGTCGCGCCAGCCGTAGCGTGCCGTCGCCGTCGGTACGGGGGACGACCAGTTCGCGCTGGCGAGCCTGAGCGAGGACCAGGTCGCGATGTGGATATCAGCGCGGATAGAGCCAGTACTGAACGTTTGCCTTGTCGGGCATGAATCTTAGGGTGGGGATGCGGGCATCGGGTGGCAGATGAGTGAACGAGCGGATCAGATGCCCAAGATCATCCAAAACAGCTCGGCTGCTTGAAAAGGTGCTGTGGTTGAGGCCCAGCATATCATCGCCGACGGCGGTTACGTCGATTACCTCAATCCCTGGAAATATATTGGGACCTGTGTCTGGAACGTAGCCGGCGCGTGTACCAAAAGTCTTGACGCCCGACGCCAGCAGCGCTTTGTCGGCTGAGGAGGCGTACATCGTGACATTGGTCGCAACCGCGCGGAATTGATCCAATTTGCTGCGGAATACATTTGTATCGACATCCGGTGCCGCCATCACCAGCTCGGTGATCGCAATTTTTGCCTTGCTTAGCGCGACTTGCTGCAACGCGTCGACGAGAACCTTGTTGCCCATACTATGCGCAACAATGTAGACGTTTTTCTTGCCAATCTCATCCGCGACTAAATTGAAGATTTTTGCGAGGTGCGGAGCCGCGAATTCGGCGCTCTCGCGGTCCTTGTCGTATTTGAAGAGATTGCCGGCCGAAGGCCATGAGAACGCGAGAACGGAGCCCGCGAAATTGGCGTCGTAGGCGATTTGCGCTGCCTTGAAAATGGCATCGGAGAACGTCACGTTATAACCGTGAATGAACAGCAATACGCTGTCTGCGTCGGTCTTCAGCCGTTGCGCGAAGGTTTCACGATCAAGAGCGCCAAGGGCCTTCATGCGGAAGTGGTCTGCATCTTTCTCGGTCTCGTAGCCGAGTGGGATCAACCACCACCGCTTGAACTGTGGTCGTTCGACATTGCCTATGACATGGCTTTTCGGAATGCTCACGATCGCGTGCCCGTAGGTCATATCCATCGAAGGCGTATCGGTAAACGACGCCTCCTGAAGCGGTCCGGCCGCGCGGGTGCGGTCGGTGACAAAGTAGACGGGCTGCAAGCCCTTCATGTCTGGCGTGAGCGTCACCTGACCGGCTGCCGTGGTGTCATTCCAATTCAACGTCTTTGAAATGTCCGCCCGCATTTCAGCGCCAATAACTGGCGTGTCGAATTTGCATGTTTTTCCACACGACCATGTGCCAAGTCGCCTGTTGGTGTCGCCAAAGATCGAGCCTGCATGCCCCACCACGCTCTTACTGCCAGCCCAAATTGCTCCCATGTCGATTGTGGGTCCTACGGCAATCGTGGGTGGTTTGGGTTCAGCCTGACCGAACCAGTCGAAATCGAAGCTGGTCTTCGAGTTGCCGGTGCTTGGGCGGAGGATGGCTTTGCCGTCGCTCCGGACACCCATGATCCAGTCCTGAGCCTCAGCTGAACTCTCCAATGAGGCGTAGAGCGTGCAAGATCGACTGGCCGCCTTTTCGGAGTTGTAAAGCGAGAAGGCGAGGCACCTGTCGTCAGCGGTACAGCGTGCGACACAGTCGCTGACGCTATCCGCTGCTGGTGAAAGAAAAGAGCCCAAAAAAATCCCGGCAGGGATACGCCTTCCACACTGAAGTCGGAAACCGGGGGAGGTCAACTGCGCCGCAGGACCTTTGCAGGCGTTCGCCGCCGGAATGGTTCTGTTTCCGTCAGCATTGCTGCTCGATGCATCCTGCGCGCGGCAGATTGTCGATCCCAAAAAGATGGCTATCGACAGTGCTGCGACGCGCCCAACCATCCGCCAACCGTTCATCGTCGGTCCGCTGCTGTTTCAGTTACCTTGCGCTTCCGGCTTTCGACCAGCGCCAAATCCGCTCAGATGAGATCATACATGGAGTTCGAAACCTAGAGTAGTGCCGAGCATAGGCCTCAAACCACCAAACGCCGGTTAGAGCCAGACCGTAGTAGCACCGCCGAGGGTACGCTAAATCCAAGATTCGCATAAGGTATATTATGGAATATATTTATACGCAATTAGATCAAATAGTTAGCTAGAAATCTTGCGGAGCTGGCGCAGGCGTATGGACTGAAAATGAAACCGCACTATGCGCCAACCCGATATTGCCGCCGCCGGCAGACGCTGCAATAAGCGCAGCCGAGACACGGCGGACGCGGTGGCGACAATGAGTCGGCGGCACGGTCTCGGACAAGAACAACAAGGGAGAAAACCTGATGAGCTTTTCACGACGTACGCTGCTCAAGGCATCGGCTGCTTCGGCTGTCCTGGGCGGTATTGGCGCACCCTATGTGGCGCGCGCCCAGACGGCCGAGTTCACCTACAAATATGCCAACAACCTGCCGGATGCGCACCCCCTGAACGTGCGCGCCAAGGAGATGGCGGCGGCGATCAAGACCGAGACCAATGGCCGGTTCGACCTGCAGATTTTCCCGAACAACCAGCTCGGTTCCGATACCGACATGCTGAGCCAGATCCGCTCCGGCGGCGTCGAGTTCTTCACGCTGTCGGGCCTAATCCTGGCCACGCTGGTGCCGGCCGCGTCGATCAGCGGCATCGGCTTCGCATTCCCGGATTACGCCACGGTCTGGAAGGCGATGGATGGCGACCTCGGCGCCCATATCCGCGGCGAGATCACCAAGTCCAATCTGGTCGTGATGGACAAGATCTGGGACAACGGTTTCAGGGAAACCACCTCGTCCAGCAAGCCGATCAACCACCCCGACGATTTCAAGGGTTTTAAAATCCGCGTGCCGGTTTCACCGCTCTGGACCTCGATGTTCAAGGCGTTCGATGCCGCGCCCGCCTCGATCAATTTCAGCGAGGTCTATTCGGCGTTGCAGACCAAAATCGTCGAGGGCCAGGAAAATCCGCTGGCCATCATCTCGACCGCGAAGCTTTACGAAGTGCAGAAATTCTGCTCGATGACCAACCACATGTGGGACGGATTCTGGTTTTTGGCCAACCGCCGCGCCTGGGAAAAGCTTCCGGCCGATGTCCGCGCCATCGTCGCCAAAAACATCAACGCCGCCGGCGTCAGGGAGCGCGAGGACGTCGAGAAGCTGAATGCGGGGCTGCAGAAGGAGCTGGCCGGCAAGGGGCTGATCTTCAATCAGCCGCAGGTGGCGCCGTTCCGTGAAAAGCTCCGCTCGGCCGGGTTCTATTCGGAGTGGAAGGGCAAATACGGCGAGAAGGCCTGGGAGCTGCTGGAGAAGTCCGTCGGCAAGCTGTCGTAAGCAGCCGTCGGGGGCAGGATGATGGTCGAGGCCGAAGGCTCGATGGCGACGGCCGGCGAGGCGTTGCCCGCCGGCGAGGTGATGTCCCCTCGCCGCCGCTCACGTGCGGCTGCGCTCGAAGCCTGGCTGGGCGCGCTGGTCGAGATTCCGGCGGCATTGCTGGTGGTCGCCGAAATCGTCATCCTGTTCGCCGGTGTGGTGGCGCGCTACGGCCTGCACCGGCCGCTGATCTGGTCGGACGAACTGGCGTCGATCCTGTTCCTGTGGCTGGCGATGCTGGGCGCGGCGGTGGCTTTCCGCCGTGCCGAGCACATGCGCATGACCGCGGTGGTCGCCGGCGCCAGGCCCGCGATGCGGGCTTACCTCGATCTGGTCGCCACCGCTGCCGCGTTGGCTTTCCTGCTGCTGATCGCCTGGCCGTCCTTCGAATATGCCTACGAAGAAAGCTACATCACCACGCCGGCGCTGGAGATCGCCAATGTCTGGCGGGCGGCGGCGCTGCCGGTCGGGATCGGCCTGATGGCGCTGTTTGCGCTGTTGCGGCTGGCACGGACGGGCGATCGCAGAACCGTGCTGGCCGCGCTGGCGTCGGTCGCGGCCGTGATCGCGGTGTTCTGGCTGGCGCAGCCATGGCTGCGGCCGCTCGGCAATATCAACCTGATCATCTTCTTTGTCGGCGTCGCGGGATTTTGCGTGTTCGCCGGCGTGCCGATCGCCTTCGGATTCGGCCTCGCGACCTACGGCTATCTGGCGCTGACCACGCATACGCCGCTGATGGTGCTGGTCGGCCGCATGGACGAGGGAATGAGCCACCTCATCCTGCTGTCGGTGCCGCTGTTCGTGTTTTTGGGGCTACTGATCGAGATGACCGGCATGGCGCGGGCCATGGTGGCATTCCTGGCCAGCCTGCTCGGTCACGTCAAAGGCGGGCTGCACTACGTGCTGATCGGCGCGATGTATCTGGTGTCGGGCATTTCGGGCTCCAAGGCCGCCGACATGGCCGCGGTGGCGCCGGTGCTGTTTCCGGAGATGAAGGCGCGCGGCGCCAAGCCGGGCGATCTCGTCGCCCTGCTCGCGGCCACCGGCGCGCAGACCGAGACCATTCCGCCGAGCCTTGTGCTGATCACCATCGGCTCGGTGACCGGCGTTTCGATCGCGGCCCTGTTCACCGGCGGCCTGCTGCCCGGCGTGGTGCTGGCGATCACGCTGTCGGCGCTTGTGTGGTGGCGCTACCGCGACGAAGACCTCAGCCATATCAGGAAGGCCAAGGGCGGCCATATCGCCCGGACCTTCGCCATCGCCCTGCCCGCGATCGCCCTGCCGTTCGTGATCCGCTACGCCGTGGTTGAGGGCATCGCTACCGCGACCGAGGTTTCCACCATCGGCATCGTCTATGCGTTCGTGGTCGGATTCTTCGTCTACGGCCTGTTGATCTATCGCAGCTTTGACTGGCGGCGGCTGCTGCCGATGCTGGTCGAGACCGCATGCCTGTCGGGGGCGATCCTGCTGATCATCGGCACCGCGACCGGCATGGCCTGGGGCCTGACCCAGTCCGGTTTCTCGCGCTCGCTGGCGGCCGCCATGACCGGCCTGCCCGGGGGCTCCGCGACCTTCATCGCGGTGTCGATCGTGGCGTTTGTCATTCTGGGCAGCGTGCTCGAGGGTATTCCGGCGATCGTGTTGTTCGGGCCGCTGCTGTTTCCCATCGCCCGGGCGGTCGGCGTGCACGAGGTGCACTATGCGATGATCGTCATCCTCGCCATGGGCATCGGATTGTTCGCGCCGCCGTTCGGAGTAGGCTATTATGCCGCCTGCGCCATCGGGCGCGTCGATCCCGCCGAAGGGGTCCGGCCGATCTGGGGCTATCTGCTGGCCCTGATGGTCGGACTGATCGTGGTGGCGATCTTCCCGTGGATTTCGATCGGATTCTTATAAGAATAAGTGGGAGGTGGGCATGAGTGGGAAGCAAAGCCAGTACGATATCGGCCTGGACAAGACGCCCGCCAACTACGTGGCGCTGACGCCGCTGAGCTTCCTGGCGCGCACCTCGGCCGTCTATCCCGATCACATCAGCGCCGTCTATGAAGGCCGCAGCTTCACCTGGTCGCAGACCCACGAACGTTGCCGCCGCTTTGCCTCCTGGCTCGCGGGCCGGGGCATCGGCCATGGCGACACGGTCGCGGCGATGCTGCCGAATATTCCCGCGATGAACGAATTGCACTTTGCGGTGCCGATGGCCGGCGCCGTGCTCAACGCGCTCAACATCCGGCTCGATGCCGCCTCCATCGCCTTCCAGCTCGATCACGGCGGTGCGAAGATCATCCTGGTCGATCCGGAATTCGCCGGCGTGATCGGCGAAGCGCTGACGCTGATGAAGGGCCCCAAACCCTTCGTGGTCGACGTCGACGATGTGACCTTCCCGGGCGGCAAGCGGATCGGCGAACTCGAATATGAAACCGCGGGGGCGCAAGGCGACGAGAGCTTCGTCGCGCGGCTGCCGGCCGACGAATGGGACGCCATCGCGCTCAGCTATACTTCGGGGACGACGGGCAATCCCAAGGGTGTCGTGACCCACCACCGCGGCGCCTATCTGAATGCCGTCAGCAATATCCTGGCGGGCGGGCTCGGCCAGCACCCGGTCTATCTCTGGACCCTGCCGATGTTCCACTGCAACGGCTGGTGTTTTCCCTGGACCATCGCAGCGTCAGCCGGCGTCAACGTCTGCCTGCGCAAGGTCGATCCCACCAAGATCTTCGAGCTGGTCAAGGCCCACGGCGTCACCCACATGTGCGGCGCGCCGATCGTCTACAACACCCTGATCAATGCGCCGGATGCGCCGAAGGGCAAGGCGGCGCGGCCGGTCGTCGGCCTGATCGCGGGCGCGGCCCCTCCGGTGGCGGTGCTGGAAGGCGCCGAACGCATCGGCATCAAGCTGACGCATGTCTACGGCCTGACCGAGGTCTATGGCCCCGCATCGGTCTGCGCGGAGCAGCCGGGCTGGGACGATCTGCCGGCCGACCAGCGCGCGCAATTGAAGCGCCGGCAGGGCGTGCCCTACCCGCTGCAGGAAGCCGTCACGGTGATCGATCCCGAAACCATGAACGAAGTGCCGCGCGACGGCGAGACCATCGGCGAAGTCATGTTCCGCGGCAACATCGTGATGAAGGGCTATCTGAAGAACGAGAAGGCCACCGGCGAGGCCTTTGCCGGCGGCTGGTTTCATACCGGCGATCTCGGCGTGCTCGACGCGCACGGCTACGTCATCATCAAGGACCGCTCCAAGGACATCATCATTTCAGGCGGCGAGAACATCTCATCGGTCGAGGTCGAGGACGTGCTCTACAAGCACCCGGCCGTGCTGTTCGCGGCCGTCGTGGCCAAGCCCGATTCCAAATGGGGCGAAGTGCCCTGCGCCTTCGTCGAACTGAAGGAGAATGCGCAAGCCACCGAGGCCGAAATCATCGCGTTCTGCCGCAGCCAGATGTCCGGCTTCAAGACACCGAAGGCCGTGGTGTTCGGACCGATCCCGAAGACATCCACGGGCAAGATCCAGAAATTCATGCTGCGCAACCAGGTGGACTCGGCCAAGGCGATCACGGCGTAGCCGTCGTCCCGGCTCCCCTGTTTGAGTTGCCGCAGGCCGCCGCTACACCACAACTCGTCATCCTCCGCGAACGCGGAGGATCCAGTACGCCGTGGCTTCTCGATTCATCTCGGGTGTCTCTGGAATACTGGATCACCCGCCTTCGCGGGTGATGACAGCCGGGGGATGATCCGGCTTCGCGATCTCACGGCGTCCGCCGTCCCTGCACTCGCTCGCAGGGACGACAGATGCACCGTTCTTGACCGCTTGGTAGCGCCCGCCTCACATCTTCTTGTAGGCATCCACCAGGGCCTGGCCCTCGGCACCGGCCTTTTTCAGCCAGTCGGCGGTCAGTTGTTCGCCGATTTTCTGGAAACCCGCCTTCAGCGCCGGGCTGGGCGGTTCGACGGTCATGCCCTTGGCCTTGAGCTGATCGAGATACCAGTTGCTCTTGGTTTCCCACGCCTTCCAGCCGCGGGTCTCCGCCGTCGCGGCCGCCTTCAGGATGGCTTCCTGGGTCGGCTTGTCGAGCGCGTCGAACGCGGCCTTGTTGACGAAGGTGAAGTTCTTCGGAAGCCAGGCCTGCACATCGTAGAAATACTTCAGGGACTCCCAGACCTTCGAGTCGTAACCGGTGCCGCCCGAGGTAATGAAGGCATTGACCACGCCGGTTGCGAGCGCCTGCGGCAGTTCGGCCGCCTGCACCGTGACGGGTTGCGCGCCGACCAGCTCGCCAATGCGTGTGGTGCCGACATTGTAGGCGCGCCACTTCATGCCCTTGAGATCGTCGATGGTGGCGAGCGGCTTGTTGGCGTAAACGCCCTGCGGCGCCCATGGCACGGCGAACAGCAGCTTGAGGCCCTGGGCGTCCAGCTTCTTGGCAATCGTCGCTTTCGACGCCTGATACAGTTTCATCGCCGCCGGATAGCTGGTGGAGAGAAACGGCACCACGTCGAGACCGAAGATCGGATCCTCGTTCTCGTGGATCGAGAGCAGCACCTCGCCCATCTGCGCCTGTCCGGTCACCACCGCGCGCTTGATGTCGGGCGCCTTGAACAGCGACGCGCCGGGATGAACCGTAATCAGCAATTTTCCCGACGTGGCGGCTTCGACATCCTTGGCGAAGGCCATCAGGTTTTCCGAGTGCGGATTGTCGGCCGCATACCCGGCCGGCAAATTCCATTTGGTTTGCGCCAGTGCCGGCGCCGCGGCCAGCGTGACGCCGACAATGAGGCTTAAGCCAAGTAAACGAGATTTCATCGAACCACTCCTCGATATGACAGGGAAAGTGTAGCGGGTTCAGTCGGGAAAAGCGAGCTTGGGCAGATACAGCACGATCTTTGGATACTCGGTGATGATGAATACGGTCGCGAGCAGCAGGAGGAAGAACGGAAATGCCGCCCGCGTAACGGTCATGGTGTCGCGCCCGCTCATGTTCTGCAACACGAATAAATTGAAGCCGACCGGCGGGGTGATCTGCGCCATCTCCACGTGGATGATGAGGTAGATGCCGAACCAGATCAGGTCGAAGCCGGCTTCCTTGACCATCGGCAACACGATGACGGCGGTGAGAACGATCATCGAGATGCCGTCGATCAGGCATCCGAGAATGATGTACATGACGCTGAGATACAGCGCCAGCATGCTCGGCGTAAGATCCTGTCCCTTCACCCATACGGCCAGCGCCGCCGGTATGCCGGTGTAAGCCATCGCCGCCGTGGTGTAGGCCGCGCCCGCCAGGATCAGCATGATCATGCAGGTCAGGCGCGTCGCGCTCATCACGCTTTCGAAGAAATTCGCGCGGGTCAGCGTGCCGCTCCACCACGCCAGCAGCAGCGCGCCGGAGACGCCCCACGCCGCGCATTCGGTCGCGGTCGCAAAACCGAGCACCAGCGAGAGGAACACCGCCAGAATGAGCAGGAGACAGGGAAACAGCTTTGCCGATTGCTGAATCTTCTGGCGCAACGGCATCGGCGGATCGCGCGGCGGAACCTTGCCGGGATTGAGCAGCGACCAGACGATGATGTAGCCGGAATAGAGCGCCATCACGAGCATGCCCGGCAGGAAGCCGCCGAGGAAGACCTGCAGCACGGAAACGTTCGCGGTCACCGCATAGACCACCATCGGGATCGACGGCGGGATCAGCAGGCCCAGCGTCCCGGAGCCGGCCAGCGAGCCGAGGCTGAGGTTTTTGTCGTAACCGCGCTTGTCGAGCTCGGGGAGCGCAATCTTGCCGATGGTCGCGCAGGTCGCAGCCGAGGAGCCCGACACCGCCGCGAAGATGCCGCAGCCGATAACGTTCACATGCGTCAGCCGCCCGGGCAGCCATTGCACCCAGGGTGAAATGCCGCGGAACATTTCTTCCGACAATTTGGTGCGGAAGAGAATCTCTCCCATCCAGATGAACAACGGCAGCGCCGCCAGCGTCCATGATGCGCTCGCGCTCCAGGTCGCGGTGGCGAGCACGCTGCCGAGCGGTACCGACGTGGTCAGCGCCATCGCCACGAAGCCGACGAGCCCCAGTGCGATCGCGATCCAGACGCCGCTCGCCAGCAGCACGACCATGACGCCGAGCAGAATGAATGCCAGTTCCACCATTCCGAGGTTGAGCATCATCAACCTCCGCCGCCTTGCGCGATGCGTTCGAGAAATTCGTCGGGAGTTTCGTCCGGCGAGCCCTTTTCATAGCTCGGCCGGCGGCCGCGGATAACGCTGACCAGTTCGTCGATCAGCGCGATCGACAGGATGGCGAGACCGCCGGAAAAGCCGAGTTGCGGTATCCACAAGGGCAGCGCGACGACGCCCTGCGCCATGTCGTTGAAACGCCAGGAGTCGTAGGTCATTTGCGCCGCGTGGCGGGTATAATAGAGCACGAATCCGGTCGCGACGATCAGCGCAACGATTTCCGCGATCTGCTTGGTTCGCCCGCGCAGCCGCTCCAGCACCATGCCGACGCGGATCATTTCCCCGCGCTTGAAGGTATGGGCGAGGCCGAGAAACGCCATTGCGGCCATGCACCAGGATGCGAAATCGTCGCCCGCGGGAATATTGAGCGCGAACTGCCGCCCGACCGACATCACCATCATGATCGCGAAGATCAGGAGCAGGAAAACGGCGGCGAGGTATCCGGCGCCAAGATAGAGACCGTCGAGAGCACGCCGGAGCAACCCGGCAGCCGGCAGATCGTCCGCGCGCTCTGTCAATCAGTCCCCCAATCTCTCGCCGTAACCCCGTCCGGGAACTGACGTTAGACCAACCTGTCGATTATCAAAAGCAAGACCTGTGCCGCCATGGCCCTCGAACGGTAATCAGGGCCGGATTATCGCGATCGACCGCGCGAGGGCACCCCAGTCTATTCCGCCCGCTCCAGCGTCAGCCACATGCCGTCATAGGCCGGGATCACGCCCTGCGGCAGGCTCTTTCGCAGCACTTCGTAATCCAGATCGGAATGCATGTTGGTGATGACAGCGCGGCGCGGCTTGAAGCGGTCGATCCAGGCCAGCGCGTCGTTGACGCTGAAATGGCTGGGGTGTGCGGCATAGCGCAGCCCGTCGATGATCCAGAGATCGAGATTTTTCAGGAACGGCCAGCTGTCGGCCGGAATGTCGCTGACATCAGGCGTGTAGGCGGCATCGCCGATGCGATAGCCCAGCGCCTGAATGTTGCCGTGCTGCATGATAAAGGCTGAAAGCGTCACCGCCCCACCCTTGCCTTCGATGGTCCGGCTTTCGCCCGTCTCGATCGAATGATGGTCGAGGATCGGCGGATAGTCGCTGCCGGGCGGCGATACGAAGCAATAGGAAAACCGCAGAAGCATATGATCCGCGGTCGACCGGTTCAGATAGACCGGAATCCGCCGGCGCTGGTGCATCACGACCGAACGGAGATCGTCGATCCCGTGGGTCTGGTCGGCGTGCTCATGGGTCAGGAACACCGCGTCGATATGATCGACATCGGCGTCGATCAATTGCTCCCGCAGGTCGGGCGAGGTATCGATCACGATCCGGGTGATGCCGCCCTCCCCGGCGCGCTCGGCGAGCAGCGAGCAGCGGCGGCGACGATTCCTGGGGTTATTGGGATCGCAGGCGCCCCAGCCAAGCGCCGGACGCGGAACGCCGGCCGAGGATCCGCAGCCGAGAACTGTCAGCGTCAGCGTCATGCCGCGGCCTTCGGAGCCGGCACCTTGCTGAACAGCCGGAAGAAATTCTCCGTGGTCTGGCGCGAGATCTGCTCCAGCGAAACGCCCCGGGTCTCCGCCAGCACTTTTGCGACCTCGACCACGTAGGAAGGTTCATTGCGCTTGCCGCGGAATTTGCCGGGCGCCAGATACGGCGCGTCGGTTTCCACCATGATGCGATCGGCCGGAAGCTCGGCCGCGAGATCGCGCAAGGCCTGCGACTTCTTGAAGGTCAGAATGCCCGTGAATGAAATCGACAGCCCGAGGCCGATCGCCTTGATCGCGAGATCCCGTCCGCCGGTGTAGCAATGCAGCACCGCCCGAAAGGCTCCCTTGGCCATTTCATCCTCGAGGATGCGGCCACAGGCCTCGTCGGCGTCGCGGGTATGGATCACCAGCGGCAGGCCGGTTAAGCGGGCGGCGGCGATGTGGGCGCGAAAGCCGCGCTCCTGCGCTTCCGGCGAGCCATTGTCGTAGAAATTATCCAGCCCCGCCTCGCCCAGCGCCACCACCTTGGGATGGCCGGTCAATTCGATCAGTTCGTCCGCCGCAATGCCGTCTTCCTCGTCGGCATGATGCGGATGGGTGCCGACCGAGCAATAGACGTTGGGAAACCGTTCCGCGATTTCGAGCAATCCGCCAAGACGTCGCACGCGCGTCGAAATGGTGACGATGCGGCCGATCCCCGCCACCTCCGCCCGCGCGACGATGCCTTCGAGATCGTCGGCGAAATCAGGGAAATCGAGATGGCAGTGGCTGTCGACGAGCATTGCAATCCAACCGTTCAGCCGGCGGTCGGTTCGACGTAGCGCGGAAAGATTCCTGACGGCGCCGGCAGTCTGGTGCCGGCCTTGATGCGCGTGGCAAGCGCCGCAAAGTCGCGTGCATCCGCCGATACGCCGAGGCTATCAAGCATCTTCGCCGACGAGTCGGGCATCACAGGTTGCGCCAGAATGGCGACCTGACGCACGACTTCGGCGGTGACGTACAGCACGGTACGCTGACGCGCCGGATCGGTTTTCGCCAGCGCCCATGGCGCCTCGCCGGCGAAATAGCGGTTGGCTTCCGCCACCACGGCCCAGACCGCGTTGAGCGCCTGGTGAATCTGCTGGGTCGCCATCGCGGTGCGCGACAGCTCGAGCATGCCGTCGGCCTGCGCCAGCATCGCCTTGTCGTTGTCGCTGAATTCGCCGGGCTCCGGCAGCACGCCCTCGAGCTGCTTGGCAATCATCGACAGCGAGCGCTGCGCCAGATTGCCGAGATCGTTGGCAAGGTCGGCGTTGATGCGGGCGACGATCGCCTCGTGATTGTAGTTGCCGTCCTGACCGAACGGCACCTCGCGCAGGAAGAAGTAGCGCACCTGATCGACGCCGTACTGATCGGCGAGATTGAAGGGGTCGACGACGTTGCCGAGCGACTTCGACATTTTCTCGCCGCGGCTGAACAGGAAGCCGTGGGCATAGACGCGCTTCTGCACCGGAATACCCGCCGACATCAGGAATGCCGGCCAGTACACCGCGTGGAAACGGATAATGTCCTTGCCGATGACATGGAGGTCCGCCGGCCAGTAGTGCCAGTTGGCGTCGTCCTCGTCGGGAAAGCCGACGCCGGTGATGTAGTTGGTGAGCGCATCGACCCAGACATACATCACATGCTCGGAATCGCCGGGAACCTTGACGCCCCAGTCGAAGGTGGTTCGCGAAATCGACAGGTCGCGCAAGCCGCCCTTGACGAAGCTGACCACTTCGTTCCTGCGCGAGTCCGGCCCGATGAAATCCGGTTTGGTCTCGTACAACTCCAGCAACTTGTCCTGATAGGCGGACAATCTGAAGAAATAGCTCTTCTCCTCGACCCACTCGACCGCCGTACCCTGCGGTCCGCGCCGCACATTGTCCTCACCGACGGTGGTTTCGTCCTCGGCGTAATAGGCCTCGTCGCGCACCGAATACCAGCCGGCATAGCTGTCGAGATAGATGTCGCCATTGGCGGCCATCCGTTTCCAGATTTCCTGGACGGATCGATGATGCTGTTGTTCGGTGGTGCGGATGAAGCGGTCGAACGAAACGTTGAGACGCTCGTCCATGTCCCTGAACCGCTGGGCGTTGCGGGTCGCGACGTCCATCGTCGGCAGGCCCTCGGCTTCCGCGGTCTGGACCATCTTCTGGCCGTGCTCATCGGTTCCGGTGAGGAAGAACACGTCCTTGCCGTCGAGCCGAGCAAACCGCGCCAGCGCATCGGTGGCGATCGCCTCATAGGCGTGGCCGATATGCGGCACGCCATTCGGGTATGCGATCGCGGTCGTGATGTAGAACTTGTTGGTATCGACGGAGGCCGGCGCGGTCGCGACAACAGCGGCCTGTTTCGCCGGCTTGCCGGCGGGCCTGGCAACGCGCGCGGGCTTCGGCGCTGAAACCGTTTTGTTCGATCTGGCCTTGCCCGATATCGCCTTGCTGGTGGATTTTTTCGCCGGCTTCCTGGCGATTTTCTTGCCAGCCACTTTCTTGCCAGCGACTTTCCTGGCGACCTGCTTTCGGGCGGCCTTCTTCGTCTTCTTTGTGGTCTTCTTCGCCGTCTTCTTCGCGGCTTTCCTGGCCGGTTTCCTTGCTGTCTTCTTTGCAGCCGTCTTCGCCCCGCGCTTGCTCGTCCTGGCGCGTTTCCTGGCTGCCAAAGCCTTCACAGCCTTGGCGCGAGCTGATTTGCCGGCTGTCTTCGCCTTGCGCTTCTTGACGGTCTTTTTGCCAGGTGTCGCCACCACAATTTCCTTTATCGCTCAAACCGGATTGCCGGGAGGTGATCGCGCACGGGACGCTTATCGCGTTGCTTCCGCTAGCATCCCGAACACCGAGAAAACCAGTGGTTTTCGCTCAAGATTGTATGATTCGGTGTCGCGTGCGGCGCGGTTGATCTTTTCCCACACCTCCGCCAGCCGTGCAAGGCGGGGAAGGTTGGCGTTGGCATTGGCGTCGTCGGCCCGCAGCCGTGCGCTGACCCAGCGCTCGACGCTGTCGATGAACGCCGCCAGCGCCACCCGGTCGCTGCCGCCGAGCGCGTCGCCGAGTGCATGCAGTTCGCGCGGATCGACCCGCGGCAGGGTCGCCAGCAGCGCCGCGGTGCGTTGATGCAGTTTCAGGGCGTCGCCGCCGAGCAGGGTCAGTGCCCGCGAAACGCTGCCCTCCGCCGCTTCCGCCGCCTCGCCGAGCGCGGGATCGTCGATCGCGATATTGGTGGCCGCGGCAGTGGCGGCGATCACGTCGGAGGTCGAGAGCGGCCGCAACGGCAGTTTGCGGCAGCGGGACAGGATCGTCGGCAGCAAGCGGGCCGGCGCATGGCTGATCAGCAGGAACAATGATTGCCGCGGCGGCTCCTCGAGAATCTTCAACAGCGCATTGGCGGCCTGGGGATTGAGTTCGTCGACGGTATCGACGATGCAGACCCGCCAGCCCTCCACCGCCGCGGTCGAACCGAAAAAGGGAATGGTCTCCCTGGTCTGATCGACGACGATGAACGTTCGCATCACGCCCTTTTCGTTCGGCGTGCGTTCCAGCGTCAGCAGGCCGCCATGGGCGCCGGCCGCGACAAGCCGCGCCGCGGGATCGGTGGGCTCCACGTGCAGGGTCCTGGCGTCCTGCACCGCCGGCGCCAGCGGATTGCGATGGGCGAGCACGAACTTCGCCATCCGATAGGCCAGCGTCGCCTTGCCGATGCCCTGCGCGCCGCCGATCAGCCAGGCATGCGGGATGCGCCCGCTGCGATAGGCATCCAGCAGCGCCATCTCGGCATCGCGATGGCCGAACCAGGCGGTGGTTTCACGCGGATGATGCGCCGCGACGTCCTGCTCGACCTTCTTGGCGCTCATGCGAGACTAGCCACGCTGCCGACATCGGCTTTGAAGAAACGCTCGCGCAATGCCGCCCACACCTCGGCCGCGACGGTCGCAGGATCGGCATTGGCATCGATCAGCACGCAGCGCTGCGGATCGTCAGCCGCAATCTGCCGGTACGCCTCGCGCAGGTTCTGGTGAAATTTGAGGTCTTCCGATTCGAACCGGTCGGGCGCGCCGGCGCCGCGCCGGATCGCCGCACGCTTCATGCCGACCTCCACGGGAACATCGAGGATCAGCGTCAGATCGGGCTTGAGGTCGCCGATGGTGACCCGCTGCATCGCGTCGAGAAAGGCCGGGGCGACCTGCCCCAGCATGCCCTGATAGGCGCGCGTCGAATCCGAAAACCGGTCGCACAGCACCCAGGTGCCCTTGGTCAGTGCCGGCTCGATCACCGTGCGGACATGGTCGTCGCGCGCGGCTGCGAACAACAGCGTTTCCGCCTCGGGGCCGAGCAGCTTGCCCATGCCCGACAGCACCAAATGCCGGATGATCTCGGCGCCCGGCGACCCGCCGGGCTCGCGGGTGACCATGGTGCGCAGCCTGGCCGCATTAAGGCGTTCCGCCAGCGCCTTGATCTGGGTGGATTTGCCCGATCCCTCGCCGCCCTCAAAGGTGATGAATCGTCCGCGCCCGTGCCCGGGAACTCGTCTGACGGATGAATCGGCCATGGTCAGAGCTTCTCGACGCCAGCGCGAAACACCCCGATCACGAGTTCGCTCACCCCGTCGATCGCCCGCCGCATCGTCGATCCCCGGGCAACCGGCTCGGCCGCAAAGACCGGCGCTTCCATCGCGAGGTTGGGACCGCGCCAGACCTTGACCACCCCCACCCGCTGGCCGGCCTCGATCGGCGCCCGTACCGGCCCGGTATAGACGACGCGCGCGATCAGTTTATCGGTGCCGTTCTTCTGCACCATCACCTTGATCGGCTCGGAACTGGCGAGCTTGACCGAGCGGCTGTCGCCGCCGAACACCTTGGCCCAGCCGACCGTCTGCTGGGGCGCGAACAGGGTGCGGGCCTCGAAATTGCGAAATCCCCATTCCAGCATCTTCTTGGCTTCGGAGGCGCGATCGCCGGCATCCTCGAGGCCGTTGACGACGACGATCAGCCGCAAGCCGTCCTGCACGGCCGAGCCGACCAGGCCGTAGCCGCCGTCCTTGGTATGGCCGGTCTTCAGGCCATCGGCGCCTTCCAGCGAGTTCAACAGCGGATTGCGGTTCTGCTGCCGGATCTTGTTCCAGGTGAATTCGCGTTCGCCGAACATTTTGTAGAATTCGGGGTAGGTCAGGATGATGTGACGGGCGAGTTTGGCGAGTTCGCGCACCGTCATCTTGTTCGCGGGATCGGGCAATCCGTTCGAATTGCCGAAGGTCGACCTGGTCAGGCCAATCTCGCGCGCGCGTTTGGTCATCATTTCGGTGGCGAAGGTGCGCTCATTGCCGGCCATGGCCTCGGCCAGGATCATGCAGGAATCGTTGCCGCTCTGGATGATGGCGCCGCGCAGCAAATCCTCCACCGGAACCTTGCTGTGAATCGCGGCAAACATCGTCGAGCCGCCCGAGGGCGCGCCGCCCTTGCGCCAGGCATTTTCGCTGACGCGATATTCGTCGGTGAGCTTGACCTCGCCTTTCGTGATGGCGTTGAAGACCACCTCGGCGGTCATCAGTTTCATCATGCTGGAGGGCGCGCGCAACTCGTCGGCGTTCTTCTCGAACAACACGCTGCCGCTGGAGGCCTCGATCAGGATCGCGGTCGGCGCGTCGCCGTCGAAGCCGCCCTCGACCTCTTTTTTGGCGCCCTGCACGCTGTTGTTGGCGGCGTTGACCATCCCGCCCCACCCGACCGCGATCGCGACAAGCGCCGCCAGCAGGCTGCCCCACCGGCGTCCCGTCGCGGACCCGGACTTGCGGGAGGATGATGTTTCGACTGCCATAGGGATGCCTTGAAGCCGGCCTTCTACCAGTTGGAAGTACCGCAAACAACACGGGTTTTTCCCGACACCGCGGCGCGGGTCCGATTGCGGCGCCGATCAAACAACCTTATCGTGTCGGCTTGCGGTTTCCTCAACCAAATCTCCGAAACAAGGCGGAAAAGCGATGCCATCCACACGTACGATTTCCGCCAACGGGATCGATATCTTTCTGCGTGAACAGGGCGAAGGTCCCCTCGTCGTGCTGTGCCATGGCTGGCCGGAATTATCCTATTCTTGGCGGCACCAGATCCCGGCGATCGCGGCCGCGGGTTTCCGGGTCGTGGCCCCCGACATGCGCGGTTTCGGCAAAACCAGCGCGCCCCCCGATGTCGACGCCTACAGCATTTTCGACCTCGTCGGCGACATGGTCGCGCTGGTGGACGCGCTCGGCGAAAAGCAGGCGGTCATCATCGGCCATGATTGGGGCGCCCCGGTCGCCTGGCACGCGGCGCTGTTCCGGCCCGACATCTTCACTGCCGTCGCGGGCCTCAGCGTACCTCCGCCGTTCCGGGGCCGCGGCCGACCGCTCGATACCTTGCGCGACAGCGGCATCACCAATTTCTACTGGCAGTACTTCCAGACCCCCGGCGTCGCCGAGGCCGAATTCGAGCGCGACGTCGCGCTGTCGATGCGAACCCTGCTGGGACGCGGATTTTCCGATCCCTCGGCGTCGCTGTTCGTCGAGGACGGCAAGGGATTTCTGGGGAATCCCCGCGCCCACCTCCCTCTGCCGGACTGGCTGACGGAAGCCGACCTCGCTTATTTCAGCGAGGCCTACCGCCAATCCGGCTTCCGCGGCGGGCTGAACTGGTATCGCAACATCGACCGCAACTGGGAGCTGACCGCGCCCTGGCAGGGTGCACAGATCCATCAGCCGTCGCTGTTCATTGCGGGATCGAAAGATTCCGTCATCACCGGCCTGATCGGCGCCAAGCGGGTGGCCGACATGGAACGGGTACTGCCGGGGCTACGTCAGAAGCTCATCATCGACGGCGCCGGCCATTGGATCCAGCAGGAATGCGCCGGCGAGGTCAATGCCGCCCTGATCGCTTTTCTCAAGGCCAATGCGTCTTAGCCGGCAGGCTCAATAGAGCCCGCGTCCGCTCAGCAATTCACTGGGGCCGCGCGGGTCGACCGGCGCATAGGCGCTCACCGGCCTGATGGCGGGGGCATAGCGCGCATCGCTTTCATAGGACACGGCGCGGGCATTCTCGATTGCGCGTCCGGCCGGACGGGTACGGCTGGAAGCGGACATCTCGGATGTGGCGTTGATGGAGGCCAAGTCCTGGGAGGTGTTGCCGAGACTATAGGGCCGGCCTTCCGGCATCGGAACATCGCCGCGGATCGCCCTGCCCGAGACTTGGGGCGAGACTTGGGGAACGAACGGGCGGGCCGAGGCGACCCGAACCAGCGAAGGCGATGGCGCCGGCACGCCGGTTCGCAAGGTCGCTACCAGCTGACGATCGTCGGATCCCTCGAGCGGCGCCCGGCCGACATATTCGACTCTTACGCGAGCGATACCTTTGCTTTTGAATTCAAGCAGTTCGGACGCTCTGTTCGAGACATCTATCACCCGGTTGCCGTGGTAGGGCCCGCGGTCGTTGACGCGCACGATCAGCGATTTGCCGTTGGAGAGGTTGGTTACCCGCGCGTAGCTGGGAATCGGCAGTGTCGGATGCGCGGCGGTCAGCGAGGCCATGTCGAACACCTCGCCATTGGCGGTCAGCCGGCCGTGGAAAGCATCGCCGTACCAGGACGCCAAGCCCTCGGCACGGTAGTTGGGATCATCTGCTGGCACATACATCCGGCCGGCGACGGTATAGGGCTTGCCGACACGGTAGGTGCCGCCGCCCTTCGGCACGGGGTCGCCCATCGCGACCACCCGGGGACTGGAGGAAACGCCATATTTCGGATCGACCCGACTGGCGAACTTGCCCGACGAGGCGCAGTTGGCGAGCACGAGGCACACAGCCACCGCGAGCGCGCCTCGTGCCACTCCGGCCGCCTGATTTGACTGTCGAATCCCCATCCGCCCCAATTACCATTTCGCCGGCCGCGCGCCTACATGGCGCCTGCGTCGGTCTACGTCCTGATGCGGCCCACCTCCGCACCAAGTCGTGAAGATACCGCATCCGGAACACGGCGGAAATGGGGAGAGCATCGGCGTGGTGAATCATTGGTTGCGGAAGCAGGCCGTCACGGCCGGCCCGTCGCGCCAGGACGAATGGCTACCGCGTCAACCGAAGCGGCGCCCCGCCCGTCGAGATAGCGCCCGTCGGGATGGCGTCGGTCGACCGGACGGCGGCCGGCTTCTTCGGCCTGGCAGCCGCCACCGGCCTCGGTTTCGGCGCGGGTGGCGGAGCTGCAGCCGGGAGAGCCGCCTGCGCCGATGCGAGCGGACGCTGCAGAAGATCCAGTTTTCCGGACAATGCGACAACCTGATCCGACAGCCGCTTGATCTCGGCCTGCTGTGCCGCCAGAAGCCGTTCGGTCGATTGCATCGACCCCGCGAACTGCCGTTGGAGAGCCTGGAGGTCGCTCAGTGCGACCGGCTTGGCCGCGGCCGGCGCGGGTGAACTCGCAACGGAGGTAAAGGACGGTAGCGTCGGAAAGCCCATCCCGTAGGCGCGCGCAGCCAACGCACTCCCGGAGCCGAAGCAAGCCAGCATCACCCCGACGATGATATGAAACAGCGGTCCGCGTCCGGATTCCTGGTCAAACGTGTCGCCAGGTTCATCGTCGATCGCTTCATCGTCGATTCTGTATGTCACGGCACACACCCCAAAGCCTGATACCGCAATGCCTTGTTGCGGTTAATTCTGCGTTTAATTTTGGCGCGGGCAAGGCAGATTTCGGCGAAAATACCCGGGCGCGGCGCGTCCGGCGCCCGTATTGCAAGTCCGGCAACGGCGACCGGTTCCCCTCCCCGGCAAAACTGTTGTGCCAAAGCATCACTCCGGCCGGATCTTCGCTCCGTGGCCGGAATCCTTTTGACTGTGCGCGGTCCGGTGGCGTTGTGTTCGTGCGCGGAGCGCGAAGGATTTTGCGATGATTGAGACAGTTACAGCGTTTATGGGTCTGTTTAGCGCCGGTATTTTTCTTGCCCACGCATTTGAGGGTTTTCGCTCGAGGGCCTGACCTCGAGGAGGACCACCTCTTTCAAACGAGCTGATTCCGAAAGTTTTAATGAATTCGGACGAGCTTCGAGAGTGGCAGGTGCAACATGCGTCATCATGATCTGGTATCCGACGGTTTCCTCGCATTGACGGCAGGCGGTTTCGTGCTGCTGTGCTCGAGCCTGCTGGCCTTCGCGTTCGCTTGAGGCCGGCGGAGGGATATTCGCAGGACAGGCGATCGAAGCTCCGAGCGCAGCGACGTCCGAGAGGGCGATTGGTCGCAGGCTCGATTACGGGAGCTTCAGATTGAGCCCCATCAGGAAGGTACGGCCGGGGGCGAGATAGTTGGCGGAGGCAGGCACGTAATTCACATCGGTAACGTTGTTGACCGCCAGCCGTAGCGTGGCTTTATCGTCCAGTCTGAGCGACGTGTAGAAATCCAGCGTGGTGTAGGGTCCGGTGATCTCGGTGAGATTACCCTGGTCATCGAGCACGCGGGTCAGGGTCGGCTTCACATGATTGAGGCGCGCGCCCACGGACAGCTTCTGGTCGAAAAAGCGCAGGCCGCCGTCGATAGTGGCCTTGAATCGCGGCGGCACGTTGCCGGCGACCGCAAAGATGGCGCCGCTCGTCGTCGTGCCGCAGCCATATTCCATGCACCGCTCGATCACGGCGCTGCCGTTGTTGAACAGTTCGGTCTTCTGCGGCCACTGGGTCTGGAGCCAGGTCGCCGATCCGCCGAGCCAGACCATGCCGGCGTCGTAATTGCCCTCCAGCTCGATGCCGCGCATGGTGGTCTTGTCGGCGGCGTTGACGAAGCTGTTGTACTCCCATCCGGCCACCTCGGCGGTCTGGATGTAGCCCATCACGATGAAGTCGTCGATCTCGCGATGGAAAGCGGTGGCCTTGATCCGCAGGCGGTCGCTGTCCGTGAGCAATCCGTTGTGGAGGACGTTGAAGCCCAGCTCAACGGTGCGCGCGGTCTCCGGCCGCAGGTTGGCATTCGGCGCGAGGTTCATGCCGATGGCGTCGCTCGGCGCCAGCCCGCCTCCGATGAAGGCTTCGGTGATGGTCGGTGGCCGGAAGCTGTGGGCGTAGCTCACATAGGGCTTGAACCAGTCCGTCGGCCTGAACTCGACGGTCACAGATGGCAGCAACGCACCATAGCTGCGGTCAATGTCGACTGCGTGTTCGGGATAGGCGGTTGTAGTCGTGGAGCCGTAATAGGTTACGCCCGCGTCGTAAAATGTGCCGCCAATGACTTCGCCGAGTCTGGTCTGCGCAGTGGTCAATGAATCGCAGGAACGTGCCTGTTGCGCGGGTGTAACCGGCAGACCATTGCTCGGATTGATGCCGGTGGTGCAGATTGTGTCCAATCTGACATATGTAGCGGATTGATACTGGATCATATAATCCAGATATTTGTCGATGCCCTGGATGATCCTGTTGCTTCCGATCGTCGTGGTCTTCTGGCTGTAATACCTGGCCGTTCCATGCAGGCGCGTCCAATCGTACCGTACGCCCGCCGAGACGTTCACCCAGCTCGCCGGCTCCCACTTGCCGTTGAGAAACAGGCTCCCCACGTCGCGGTTTCCGGCGGGACTGAACGCGCCGTAGCTGCTGGCGTAGAGCGGGTTCTGGGCGATGGCGTCGCTGCTGGCGGACTTGTCACCCTGATCGCGGAAGGCCTCCGCACCGTAGTTCAAGGTCAGCGGACCCAGGCCGGTATCCAGTGCGCTGGTGTTTTCAAGGCTGCCGCCGAAGCTCGTCAGCCGCTTGTCAATGTGGGTCTCCGGCGAGAACGTGATTCCGCCGGCGATGCGCGCGTCGCGTGTTTCGTCGACGCTCGAATTGTTGAGCCAGAACTTGGTCTTGAGGCTGATCAGCGGAGTGGCCGGATCCCAGGAGAGATCGGCAACCGCGCTGTCATTGCGCGCCTTGAAACCGTTCTTCCAGCCGTCGTCAGCGCCGGTCGGTGTGTAGGCAAAGTCGTTGTACTGGCGCATCCAGGACACTGATGTCCTGAAGTCGCCGAAGTCACCCTCGAGCTTGACAAGCGTCGATAAGGCGTCCCGGTTGGTCAGGCCAAAGGTCCCGCCGCCCGTGCCTTTCGTGCCGGGCTTGTACTTGCCGAGGTTGAGACGGCTCACGCCCGTGGTCAGGGCCAGGTGCTCGTTGAGCCGGATCGCCGTCAGCAACGCCCCTTGAAAGTTATGTTCGTTGGTGCCCCGGGTGGCGTCCAGCTCGATGCCCCACGTCTTGCCCGCCTTGATGATGTCCTTTGCTCCGACCGTGCGGAAGTTCACGGTGCCGCCCAGCGCACCGGCATTGCCGGCCGCGGCCGTCGGGTTCTTGTTGATGTCGATTTCGCGGATGAACGCGGTGTCCACGAAGGCGCCGCCGAAATTGGCCAGGCCGCTGCCGCCGTATCGACCGCCGTCTTGCGCATTCTGCCGCGCGCCGTCGATGGAGACGACCACGCGTCCGGAATCCTGTACGCCGCGGATGTTGGGCGACACCGTGGGGAAACTGCCCTGCCCCTCGCCGGAATAGACGCCGGCCGACAAGTTCAGAAGATCGCGCGTGTTGCGCGCGCCGCTCTGCTGGATCGCTTCGCGTGAGATCACGCTGACACTTCCGGGAGTCTGATAGACCCGGTCTGGCGTACCAAGATAACCGGAGCCCGACACGCTGGTGCCCTGCACTTCGATCGTGTCGAGAACAATCGAGCCGTCGGCTGAGCGCGGCTGGCCTTCGCTTGCGGGATCAACCAGCGCGGCGCTGGTCGGCCCGGTCGTGCGTATGCTGATGCCCGTGCCGGCAAGCATCGCCTGCAATGCCTGACGCGGCGACATGGTAGCGGACACTGCACGCGTCGTAATCGAACGCGAGATCTGTGAGGAATAGCCGACCTGCCACCCGCTGGCCCGGCTGAAGGCGTCGATCGCCGGGGCGAGCGGTTGCGCCGGAATCGAGAAGTGAACGGCAACGGATGCAGGCTGAGCGACGGCCGAGAAAATTGCGAACGGCGGCTCGATAACGGGAACGCAGACCAGAATCGCCGAGCCCAGGAGCCAGGAAGAAAGGCGCACGCCTCGCGCGGTCCTTCTGACGGAAAACACCGTCTCGTCGACCGTAAGCCCCTGCTCCTGCATGCATCCCCCCGCGTGGCAGCGAGGGATCCGACCTGCACGGCGCAGACAGCAACCCTCACTGACTTGACGCGGAGGGGGTGGCGACGTCACAAAAAACGACCGGGAATACTTTCGGAGATTGTTCAGAACTGGTTCGCGTCCATGGCTATGGATGCGATTGCAGAGAAAAATCCGCTTCCGGTTTTTCTGGACGGTCGCCTAACGCAGAATGATGATTCCGCCTGGAAGGCTCGTCATGGAGGCATCGACGGATTCGGCAAGCGTGCGGATCGCAGCCTGCGGATCGCCGACACGGTAGTTGCCGCTGACCATCGTAGCCGAGAAACGGCCGGTTGCAACAATCACGGTACCATCATAGTAGCGGCGAAGTTCGTCGAGCGCATTGTCGAAGGGTTGATCGCGAAAGACGATCCGCCCCCCCAGCCATGCAAGCGAGGCGTTGACGTCCACTGCCGTGACCCTGGAAATCCTGATTGCGCTGGCCGTTACCATTTCGCCGGGTTTGAGCGCGACCCTGTCGAAACGATCCCCCGACCGGCGGACGTCAACAAGACCGCGTTCGAGCACCACCGTATCCCGTTCGTCATCGGTACGAACGGCGAAACCGGTCCCTTTGACCTCGACCTCGCTGACGGGAGCCGCCACGATAAACGGCTGGCCGGCAACGGTCTTCACGTCGAGGAAGACTTCGCCCGCGAGCAATCTGACCTGCCGCCGCCCTTGCTTGAAATCCAGCGCAACCGCCGACGCCGTATTCAGTGTCATTTCTGAACCGTCGGGCAGACGGACCCGGCGAATCTCGCCGCTCGCGGTGAGATAATCGGCCTGCCAGCGCAGAATGAGCGACGGCACTTGCGTCATAACGATGGCCAGCAGAACCGCGGCGGCCGCCGCAATACCCCAGGCCCCGGGCCAGGACCTTATGCGTGAACGCATTGCCGTCGTCGTTCGCGGACCAGCGATCGGGTCGAGTCGCGCGGCATCACGTTCCGTCGCCTTGCGCAGGGACGGCATGGCGTGCATGCGTTGCAGCCGCTCAAACGCTTCCCGCCGCCGCGGATCGCCCGCGATCCAGCGCTCGAATTCGGCCTGGGTTGCGGGATCACGACCCACGTCCTGAAAACGCAAGAACCAGTCAAGGGCTTCATCCGTCGCCGGGTCGGGATGGCTGTAGCGCTCGTCCGGCCTTGGTCCGTTGTTATTTCCCTGTCCCACTCATGCCATCCGGGATTGAAGATTACGGACGCTCATACAGGGGAGACGTTTCAAGGGGCTGGCCATCACAGAGAAAAATGCGGTGCCGCTGATATTCGCCCGCGCATGGACCTTTGGAATTGTTCGGAAAATCACACAGGCGGTGTTGCGTCGCAAGGAAAAGGATAATTAATCGCGCTCGGTGCGCAGGAGAGCGTCATGGCAGTGGCCCATGGCGCGTTTTACGTCGTTGAAGACGGTATTGCGCGATACGCCGAGATGCTCGGCGATCCGGGCATAGGACCAACCTTCGACCTGCGACAGTGCCCAGGCCCGGCGCGCACGTTCGGGGAGTTGGAGGAGGATTTCCTCGAATCGGCATATTCGCTCGCGCTCGATGAGCACGGCTTCCGTGGTGGGGACGTCGTCGGGGACGTTTTCAACGTCCAGTTCGTTGCCGGGAGGCTCTTCATAGCGGGCGCGCGTTTTGCGACGCCGCTCGTGATCGAGCGCGAGATTACGCGCCGTTTGATGCAGGAACGCTTCGATATGTTCGATGGGAGCGCGTTCGATAGCTCTGCGGGTGCGAAGATAGGCTTCCTGCGCCACATCCTCGGCAGTCTGCCGGTCCCGGACAATGCGAAATGCAGTCCCCATCAAGGATTGCCGGTGAAGCATGAACAGATTGTTCAACAACGCAGACATTGCACCACACCACGCAACCAACCCTGCCCCGCCTCCGATATGGTAAGGGCGTTAGCTTCCACTTCTGTTACGGTAAGAGGAAAATACCCGCAAGACCAATCATTTAGAGGCGTTCCAGCAACGCATCGAGAGACCGCACATGATGAGACGGAGACTCGCAGGCGGCCATCGATTGCCAGCCGCCTCACGATCTGTCGCCAGGTATCTTCCAGCCGTTCAAGCGCTCGCTCCAGGGATTTCGCTTTATCCCGGGCGACAGCGCTTCGGCCGCATTTAAACGCGCGTATCAGAACCTCCCACCGTGCGATCAACAGCCTTGTCCGTCGTTGGTGAAGGGCATTTAATTGTCGCGCGACAGGTTGGGTCCGTGTTGGGCCCAAGTTCGCGTTGCACTCGGCATCGCCCTGCGCTAAGCGATTGAAATCATGGGTTTGGAAGGGTGGCCGAGTGGTTTAAGGCACCGGTCTTGAAAACCGGCGTGCCTGCAAGGGTACCGTGGGTTCGAATCCCACCCCTTCCGCCAGTATACTGTTCTCCCTTGTTCGCTATCGTTCGGAACGCACAGCAAAATCAGCGCGTTACGCCGGAGAGCTGTACATCTTCATTCGCCGGTGTTCTCCCTAATCAGCGCTGAAACCGTAGCTTGCGACCGTTCGATATCGAGCGTGAGACGAAGCCGGGCAAGTATGCCGACGGCGGCGGGCTCTACCTGATTGTCGCCAGTGCGACAGCAAAAAATTGGGCCTTCCGGTACTGGATCGAAGGGAAGGAGCGGTGGCACGGGAGAGCACGCCTGAGCATCGATCGGAGCGAAATGATCCGTTGACGCGAAAGCTGAACGTCGCCGCATCGCGGACGAAGCCTGCCCCTTGCTTTGGGCCGCCTCGCAGCGTTTGCGTTACGGTGAGAGACCCGCTGATGGAGGCTCGCCCTCCCCTTTCGAGAACGATCCTGTCGCGACCGCGATACTCGGCCCGACTGGTGCAGCCGCTCTTTGCCTCGAACACCGTGAAGTTTTCGACATCCAACGTGTTACCATTGACAGTTCCAGCCAATGAAATCGCTAGCGTTGTTCCGGGACCCGTCTCGCGCGCCGAGAAACTGCTAGGCGATCTGCACCGCATCGGTGAGGCGGCCGAGCGCGGCGGTCTTGTTCTTCAACGCAAGGCTGACCGCATCGTTGGTCAGACCCGTGTATTGCGCGACCTCGTCGATCACCGCGCCGGGCGCCCGGGCGACGCCGCCATGGCGGAGGTCTCAGCAAGGCCGCGAGGCTGAAGATCGCGACAGCGAAGCCCGCCATGGAGGGCGTTTAAAGATACGATGGGCCTCGATCCGCTATCGGTCATTGAGCTTGATCAAGTCATCGCTCGACCGATCAGTCCTATTGCAAACCGATGCATATTGAGAGAGGTCGGAATGAGTAAGGCAGGGACAATTCGATCGGTTGTTGCCGGTTTCCTTATTGCGGCTGCGGCGGGATCGTGCAGTTCCGCCTCCGCGCAGGACCTGCGCGCCTATTGCGCAAAGGTCGGCGACGATGACCGCGTGCAACCGGTGCCTAACGGCTTGTTGCCGAATGCCCGTCGCATGTTCGAAATGCCCACGGAGGCGGAGGACTCTTACGTTCAGGCGACCACTTCCGCTCGCTGCATGAAGGGTACAGTCTGGCTTTGCAACTATGGGGCAAACCTGGTGTGCGAGAAGGCCGACGTCAGCCGCGACTCGCCGGGAGCGGAACGGTTCTGCAAGCAAAACCCGAACTCGATTGGCGTGCCGATGAGCGCGACGGGTCATGCCACGGTCTACGATTGGAAGTGCGTGGGCAAGAAGGCACGCATCATCGGACAGATCACCGAGGTCGACGCCCGCGGCTTCATCGCAGACAATTGGAAGCAACTCGAATGAGGCCGGCGCCGCATGGCCGCTGCGCGATGCCCTGATCGGTCTTTGCCGTTACGGCATCTGGCCGCCTTCAAGATGGAAACGCCAGCCTGCAACGGCGGCGGCCTGCTCCACGGCGCGGCGCACTTCTCCGTAGTCGAGCGATCCGCCACCGCCGACCGAAACATCGGTGCGCTTGTCGTCGAGCTTCCAGCCGCTGACGCTCGTGGTCTCGACCGTCAGTGTTGGCGGGGGAATGCCCCAGCTGCGCTCGACGGCGGCCTCGCGAAAGTGCACCGTGTGGTCCGTTTCCGTCAATCGGCACGACATGCGATAGGCAACCTTGCGGCCGCCGAACCACCACTTCGCCCGAATCGATTCGACCTCTCCGCTGCAGCCCTCCTGCGCGTCATCATGGACGCCAAGGCCAAAGGCTTTGGCTCTCTTCGCGATATCGGCGAGCAGATCACGCTTGGCAAGAATTTCCGGCATGTGATTGGCCTCCGTGGATTGCCGCGCATAGTCAGCAATCGCTGGCCTCGGCATGTTGATCAGAATCAATCGCCAGTCTCCATTTCTTTTCTAGGGTTGTTCAAATGCAGAACGACCGACACCAGCAACGCAAAACGATCCGCTTCCGGAATCGATCGTCGGTTCTGGTTGGACTGGCGACCGCGGTCGTCCTGCCGGCGCTGGCTTGGCAAGCGGAGGCGCAAACCGATCGTACTCCCGGCGAGCCGCATCGCTCCCAGGTGCAAACGGGCCTGATGCAATTGACGCTGGCAGGCCCCGCAAACGAAATCATCCAGCTTCAAAACAAGCCGCCGGAGCGGTCGGGCGACCGCGATCCGTCGTCGCAGGCACTGATCGAAACCTGGCTCGGCGGTTATGGATGGAACAAGGACAAGCGTTTCGATCTTGAGCGCTATGAGATCAGGAACCGCCGCGTGGTGTGGGCCGAGTTCGGCCGGGCGCTGCTGCAGTTTCGGGTGTTGCCGGTCGATGGCGACGCGATGGCTCTGGCGGCAAAACGCTGTCCCGGCCGCAACCGACCGATCGAGATGCAGATCTATTTCCAGTGGAGCCCGGACAACAAATTGTGGACCGCGCTCGCGAACCGGGGCGATCCCGGGTTCGAGCCGTGCTCGAACGACGAATTGTGGACCAGCGAGCAACTCGAGTTGATCGTCAATCCTCCGCCGCTGCCGGCGCCGCCGAAGATCGCGCAAAAGGACGTCGTAACCCCGCCATCCGGCTCGCCGGAACGCAAGGCGATCCTTGATGGCCTGCGTCCGATCTTCGAGAAGGCATTCGGCAAGCCGGTCGAGTTCAAGGTCGAGAGCCTGCGCGCCGCCGCCGGCTTTGCCTGGGTGGTGGTCCATCCGCAGCGCCCGAACGGGGTGCCGATCGGCAAGGCAGAATGGGAGAAAGCCGTCGGCCCCTGCGAACAGAATCGGACCACCGCCGTCGCGCAATTCTGGATGCGCCGACGCGGCGACGGCTGGCGGGTGGGCTGGGGCAATGGCTTCTGCGCCAGCGACTCCATCGCCGAACTCGGCTATCTGATCGGCGCGCCGCCGCAACTCGTCGATCTCCGGGAATGGCCGGGCACCGACTTCATGCCGGTCGACGATCCCCAGTATTTCGAATTGTGGAAGCCGTGAACGAGCGGGTGGTCCGGGGAACTTGCCTGGTTCGCTGGCCGACGCGGACCCAATACCTTGACCTAGGGCAAGGCGGTGAATTGGCCGCGAGCTAGTTTCGATCCTGTCATTTCAGGGTCGGAGGATCGCGGCGTGTCATTGTCAGTTTCTTCACGTTGGTTGCGCTGGCTGCTCATGGCCGTGGCAGTACTGGCTGCGGCATTGGTACTTCTGGTCATCGATCCATCCGCCGCGCTGCTGTTTCGCGTCGTGGGGATCGTCGGCATGGCGCTGTTCGCGCTGTCGGTGGTGATGATGCTGCTCACCTTCCGCAAGGCGCGAAAACTGTCGCCCTGGTCGCTTGCGATCGGTGCGATCGTCAGCGTGCTCTGCACCTGGATCTTCTTCGCGCTGGCCGGCGCTCCGCTTTCGGCCGCGGCAATCGGGCTCGCCGTCGCTGCCGGCGCGATGGTCGGGGTCGGCTGGTCGCTGACCAACCTGCTGTTCATCGACGGCGAAACGATTCGGGCGCGCGGCAACATCTGGTTCCTGGCGGTGTGGGCGCTGTCGCTGTTGATGACGCAGGCCGCGACGCTGGCGGGCGGACAAACACCCTATGCCGTGGCGCTGGTGTCGTTTCTCGGCATGGGGCTTGCCGTCGGTAACAGCCTGGGACTGCTGGCACGATATGTCCGCGCCCGCGCCGCAATTTCTGTCACCGGAGAGAGACGATGAGTGCCTTCTGCACGCAATGCGGCGCGCCGATCCCGGCCAACCAGAAATTCTGCACCAGGTGCGGCACAGCCGTCGATTCGAACCCGCCGGCAGCCGCCGCGCAGACGAAGCAAGCTGCTCCGGCAGCGCCAACCACGCCGCCGGTTTCGGGCTTCGGCAAGTCGCGTGCCATCGTTGTCGCGGCGCTCGTGGTTGCCGGCGCGGCTCTCGCCGCGGCGCTGGTCATGATCGGTCCCGAGTCCCCGCCATCGCCGCCGAAGTCATCGACCGCCGCTGCGCCGCCTAAGGCCGTGCCGCCCGCGGCCCCGCCCGCCACCGTGGCCGCGCCGCCGGCGGGCTCCGCCACGACGGCGATCAAGGCGAGCCGGTGGGAAGGCTATACCAACACCCGCTATGGCGTGATGATCGACTATCCCGCCGACCTGTTCGCGATCCAGCCGCCGCCGCCCGACAATGCCGGGCGGAACTTTGCGGCTGAAAAGGCCGGTGCACGCTTTCATATCCATAGCCATGCCAACGCCATGAATTTCTCGGCCGAGGAACTGCAGGCCGAGGACGTGCTCGACATCGGCGATGCGGCGGCCGTGAAAACCAGCGGCACCGACTGGTATCAGGTCGTGGCCAGCAAGGAGGCCGAGACCATCGTGCGCCGGGTGGTGCTGAGCGAGGGCGGGGCAACGGTCCATCGCCTCGAAGTCGCCTATCCGAAAACTTCTGCCGCGGCGTTCGAGCCGATCGTCGCGCGAATGGTGAAGAGTTTCCGCGTCGATCCCTCTATTCCCGAAAAGGCCGCCAATGCCGCCGGCTCGCCGGTTCCGGCTCAAACCGGGAAGTCCGCAACGACGCTGCCGGAGGCGAAACAGCCCGAGAGCAAGCGGCCGGAGACAAGCAAGCCAGCGTGGCAGCGCTTCGATTCCATCGCGCTAGGCATGCGGATTCCCGGCTACAGCGGCAAGGCCGGCGTATCGGCGGAGGTTCCGGCGAACTGGACGAGATCCGACATGCCCGAACCGAACGTAATCGAGTTCCAGGGGCTCGAAGCGGCCGGCGACGATGTCCTCCATGTCACATTCCGTGCCGAACGCCGCGGCGCCAAGGCAACGGTGGCGAGCGAGGCGAAGATCATCAAGACCCGGCTGTCGGAAGGCGCCGACAACTATCGTCTGCTCAGCGAGCGCACGACGCAGATTGCCTTGCGGCCGGCCATCGTGTTCTCGATGCAGTTTTCCGGTTCGGATTCCCCCGATCTTCTGCGGGAGGATGTCGCCATCATCGACGCCGGCCAGGTGTTCTACATCGTCACCTTCGGCGCGCCGCAAGCACGCTACGCCGCCAGCAGCAACGTCTTTACCCATGTGCTCGAGACCATCGGCTTCGCGGAGTGAACGTGATGGGCCGGCGAAGTATCTTCACTCGGCTCCTCATAACTTTGGCAGGACTTGCGCTGTTCGGGCCGGCCTTGGCCGACAGAGAAAAGCTGTCGGATGCTTGGCCCGCGGGGAAGTGGATTTTTTCGTTTTACCTTCCTGACTCTTACCTGCCCAATGGATTCTATTACGACCCAGACGGACGCCACTTCATCTTCAAGACCGTAGATCCCGGTTGCAACGAGGCGCATTGCCGGCGCTATTTTATTGGGCCGCATGCCCACTGTGCGAACTACAACCTCTCCGCCAAACCGGGCGAGCAAACTTCGCCGGTGGGTTACGGAGTGAATGTCACGTTCACTCCGCGCAGCATCGGCGACGGCATCCAGGGATATTGGAACCAGGGCTATCAGTCCGACAGCTCGCTTCAGAGCACATTTGTCTTCAAGATCGGTGCCTGCGTGATGGGCCTCTATGTGGACGCAAGCGAAGCGACACCAAAGAGGGGCAACCGCAAATTTGCCCGTCCCAGCGAAGACGAGGTTCTGCAGACCTATCGACAGTTTCATGCTGCGTTTGGCCGGTATATCGCCGATCGCCGCTGGACCAACCTCGAAACATCGCGAACCAAACCGGATTTCGACCGGAAGACACCGCTGCCCAGCGACGTGGGTAACGAATCAGGACAGTCGTCGCCTGAGGCGGAGACCGAATCTGCGGTCTCTGACCTCACGCCTGCCGAGCTAGCAACAGCTGCCGGTCTCGCCGGCGGCGCGGCGTTACTCGGCTCGCTGCTGATGCTCGGTGCCACCGGCGTGCGACGCGAGGAGGCGATCGCGGCGATCCGCGATCTGCTGCGCGGCCACGTGCCGGAAGATCCATTCGAGGCATGGAAGCGGAAGTACGAGGCGCTGGGCTGGAAGTACAGCGAGAAGAATGGGGTGGCGACCTTTGATCCGGTCGACGGCGCGCGCAATGAGGGCGGCGAGATCTATTTGGCCGAGCGCGGCGGTTTTGTACGGCCGGTGAGCGAGACGCCGCCTGCCCCGCCGCCGCTGCCGCACGACGGCGACGTCAACGCGCGCGGCGAGGTGTGGAGTTCGTTCTCCGGTGGCTATGTCGAGCGCAAGACCTACGACCAGGACATGGCGAGCCGGGCGACACTCGCCGAGAAGGATCGCAGCGACCTCGCCGACATGCAGCGCCCGGATGAGGACGTCGCCGAGCTGCAGCGCAGGATCGACGCCACCCGCCAGAAGGGTGCGGAGATGCGCACCTACTTCAAGGCGCGCGATGAGTTATTGGGCGCACTCGGCGAGCAGCGCGGCCGCGAGGGCGTCGATGCGTTGCTCGACAAGTCCCGCTCCGGGCTGTTCGACGAGCTCAGCGACCGCCTGCTGACGACGCCCCCCGACAACGACTACCGCAAGGGTCTCGAGGGCCTGCTGCCGCTGGCTGATGTGATCGGCAACCAGATGCGCCCGGGCTACACCCCGACCTATACCTACAGGGACGCCGCGCAGGACACCCTGCTGCAGAG
Source organism: Pseudomonadota bacterium (assembly GCA_043811435.1). Classification (GTDB taxonomy): domain Bacteria; phylum Pseudomonadota; class Alphaproteobacteria; order Rhizobiales; family Xanthobacteraceae; genus Bradyrhizobium. Next base: position 1,050 of record JBDRNF010000196.1, on the reverse strand, counting down.
CGGGGCGGCGGCGCTCGATGCGATCCTGACCAAGGGCTGGGCCAGTTCGGCGGTCGGCAGCAGTCTTGCGATGCGCGACGCGGCCCGTGCCGGTGGCGGCGTTCTCGACATCGCGACCGCGGGGGTCAAGGCGGCGGTGACCGACGTGCTGTTCGGCAAGGCAATCCATTACGGCGCCGGCTATGCCGGCGAGGCTTGGCGCGCGGGCAAGAAGGCTATCGCGGGTGCTGCCGAGAGCGGTGCCGATCTTCTGGCGCAAGCCGGCCGGCGCTCGCAGGTCGCCACCGACCTGGTCGAGAAGATGCGCAAGAACCTGACGACGCTGGACCAGGGCGTCCATGTCGACGGCTCGGGGCGGCTACGCGCCTCGCTGACCGATGTGCTGGAGGTGCAGAAGAACCCGCACCAGGTGCGGGCGCTCAAGCAAAGCGGATCGCTGTCGACCCAGGAGGCCTTCAATCACACGCTACGCAACGAGGTCTACAAGCCGCATGACCAGATGCTGCTGGAGAAGCTGCGGCAATCAAGCCCGGAACTGGCCGACAAGAAGCTTGTCGTCCATGACTTCCGCACCCCGGGCAAGACCGCCAATCCCATCAACACCGACCGCGACTTCCGGGTGCTGATGCAGGACAGCAAGGGCAAGTGGGTCGAGGTGCCCAAGACGAAATGGGAGCAGCACTCCAACGACGCCTTTGCGGAGCTGACCTTCTTCGACAAGGCAAAATGTCCTGATGGCATGGATCCGGCGCAGCAGAAGGCGTGGTGGGCCGAGCAGCACCGCCACACCCCGACCGACCGCACCTTCCGCGAGGCGGGGCGGGACTACTCCGACCAGATCGCCGACCTGCGCAGCGGCCAGCGCGCCAACCTTCCCGGTGGCGAGGTGGGAGGCACCGGCACCACCCGCATCGCCGAACTCAAGGACATTGCGTCAGGCAAGGTGGCGCCGCCGTCGCAGCCGATAAAACTCGCCGACCCGCAGGGGCTGGCGCAGCAGTTCCACGAGAAGGTGACCGGCAATCTGCGCCGTGGCGATCCGTTCGAGGC
>JBDRNF010000195.1:0-8258 GCA_043811435.1 Pseudomonadota bacterium | reverse complement strand
ACATAGAAACCGGCTCCCTGGCCAAGATCATAGGCCTGATCGTCGGCAACGCCCTCGCCGCGCGGCGACGTATCGGGAAACACGACCGCCAGGCCGTGTTCCGCCGCATGTCGCTGCAACCCTGCCTTGGTCATGGCGTTCTCGTGGGTACAGGTCAGGCCGGACAGGTACCACAGCAATGGCACGGCCCCGCCTGCTGCCTGCGGTGGCATGAAGAGACCAAAGGTCATCTCGCCATCGCAAACCTCGGAACGGTGCCGATAGACCGATTGCGTTCCGCCGAAACACCTGTTTTGCGACACGAGTTCCATCGGCATGCTCAATAGACCACCACGCCGCGAATGCTCTCACCCTTGTGCATCATGTCGAAACCCTTGTTGATGTCGGTAAGCGGCATGGTGTGGGTGATCATCGGGTCGATCAGGATCTTGCCCTGCATGTACCAGTCGACGATCTTCGGCACGTCGGTGCGGCCGCGCGCGCCGCCAAACGCGGTGCCTTTCCAGACCCGGCCGGTCACCAGCTGGAACGGGCGGGTCGAAATCTCCGCTCCCGAGGGCGCCACGCCGATCACGATCGACTGGCCCCAGCCGCGATGGCAGGCTTCCAGTGCCTGTCGCATCACCGTGACGTTGCCGGTGCAATCGAACGTGTAATCGGCGCCGCCGATCTGGTCCGCGCCCGATTTGGTCATGTCGACGAGATGAGGGACGAGGTCCTTGCCGAGTTCCTTCGGATTGACGAAATGCGTCATGCCAAAACGTTCGCCCCAGGCCTTGCGGTCGTTGTTGATATCGACCCCGATGATCATGTCGGCGCCGGCCAGCCGCAGGCCCTGCAACACATTGAGCCCGATGCCGCCGAGCCCGAACACGATCGCCTTGGCGCCTTGTTCGACCTTGGCGGTGTTGATGACCGCGCCGATCCCGGTGGTGACGCCGCAGCCGATGTAGCAGACCTTGTCGAACGGTGCGTCCTCGCGGATTTTGGCCACCGCGATTTCCGGCAATACCGTGTAATTGGCGAAGGTCGATGTGCCCATGTAGTGGTGGATCGGCTTGCCGCCCATGGAAAATCGCGAGGTGCCGTCGGGCATCAGGCCCTGGCCCTGGGTGGCGCGGATCGCGGTGCAGAGATTGGTCTTGCGCGACAGGCAGGACGGGCATTGCCGGCATTCCGGCGTATACAGCGGAATGACGTGATCGCCTTTCTTCACGCTGGTGACGCCGCGGCCGATGTCGACCACGATGCCGGCGCCCTCATGGCCGAGGATCGCCGGGAACAGGCCTTCCGGATCGGCGCCCGACAGCGTGAATTCGTCGGTATGGCACACCCCGGTGGCCTTGATCTCGACCAGCACCTCGCCCTCGCGCGGGCCTTCGAGCTGCACGGTGGTGACTTCCAGCGGCTTGCCGGCAGCGACAGCGACGGCGGCGCGAACATCCATGGTATTATTCCCTATCTCTTCGATCTGCGTTTTCCGGCGAGCGGGCCCGCGGGATTTACGATTGCCGGATAGCATATGTTCGGGCAATCAGGCCTGCAAATGAACAGGGACTTCGAAAATATGGCCGCGCGCGCGGCGCCGGCGATTTTTGTCCTGCTCTGGAGCACCGGCTTTATCGCCACCAAATACGGCCTGAATCATTCCGAACCGCTGACCTATCTTGCGATCCGGATGGCGCTGGTGGTCGCGCTGATGGCGATCATTGTCGCGATTGCCCGCCCGGTGTGGCCCAACCGCGCCGAGATCGGCCACAGCATCGTCGCCGGCATCCTGGTGCACGGGATCTATCTCGGCGGTACCGCAGTCGCGATTTCGCTTTCCATTCCCGCCGGGCTTTCGGCGCTGATTCCGGGGCTGCAGCCGATCCTGACATCGACCCTGGCGAACCGCTGGCTTGGCGAGCGCGTCACGCCGCTGCAATGGGCCGGGTTGCTGCTCGGGCTCGCCGGCGTGGTGCTGATCCTGCACGACCGTCCGGTGGGCGGGCAGGCGGGCTGGGGTTGGCTGGCCTCGGGCGTGTCGCTGGTCAGCATTACCCTGGGCACCCTGTACCAGCGGCGCTATTGCAACCGCATCGACTGGCGTTCCGGCAATCTCGTGCAGTACGTCGCGGTCACGGTGCTGTTCGGCGCGGCCGCGTGGCTGTTCGAGAGCAATGTGGTGCACTGGACCCGGGAGTTCGTGCTGTCGCTGATCTGGCTCGCGGTGGTGCTGTCGATCGGGTCGATCGGGCTGTTGTACTGGCTGATCCGGCGCCAGGCGGCGACCTCGGTGGCGAGCCTGTTCTATCTGGTGCCGGCGGTAACGGCCGTCATGGCCTATGTTCTGTTCGACGAACGGCTCGATACCATCGCCATGACAGGCATGGTGGCCTGCGCCGCCGCGGTGTTCGTGGTCAACCGGCGGGCGTGAGCCTGCCTGACGGGGAGGGGCCTCAAAACAAAGCCCCCGGGCTTTCACCTCGGGGGCTTTAAGCGCGATGCCGGAGGCGATCAGCGCTTCGACTTCCTGGCCTTCTTTTTCTTCTTCGCGGCTTTCTTGGCGGCTTTCTTTGCGGTCTTCTTGACGGTCTTCTTGGCCGATTTTTTCGCGGAGGATTTCTTCGCCGCCTTCTTGCCCGCCTTCTTGGCTTTCTTGGCTTTCTTCTTCGGCGCCTTGCTCACCGCTTTCTTGGCGGCTTTTTTGGCCTTCCTGGCGGCCTTCTTGACCTTCCTGACCACCGTCCTGGCGGCTTCCGCGGTAGCCGTCGCGGCGCTGCTCGCCGCATCCGTCACTTGATCGAGAATCGGTTTATCGTCGTCCATATCGTCCCCCAGTGTTGTCGAAGCCGTAACGTTAGCCGGATTCGCAAAGGTGTAAAGCGGACCACGCGACTGCTCAACCAGGACGGGTTTTCGCATAGGCCTCGAGCGCGCGTTCGCGTCCTCGTTTGTGATCGACGATGGGCTGCGGATAGGTCGTGCCGAGTTCCACGCCGGCGCCCTTGAGTTCGAGCGGTGTGGCGCGCCACGGCTGGTGGATCAGGCCCGCCGGCAGTTGCCTAAGCTCGGGCACCCAGCGCCGGACATAAGCGCCCTCGGGATCGAATTTTTCGCCCTGCAGGATCGGATTGAACACGCGGAAATAGGGCGCGGCATCGGCGCCGGAGCCGGCCACCCATTGCCAGTTGGCGGGATTGCTGCCGGCGTCGGCATCGACCAGCGTGTCCCAGAACCACTTCTCGCCACAGCGCCAGTCGATCAGGAGATGCTTGACCAGGAACGATGCCGCCACCATCCGCACCCGGTTGTGCATGGTGCCGCTATGCCAGAGCTGGCGCATCCCGGCATCGACGATGGGATAGCCGGTCTGGCCGCGCTGCCACGCGCGCAGCGCACCGTCGTCGCGCCTCCAGGCAAATGCATCGAAGGAGGGCTGCAGGTTGCGCTCGGCAAGGTCCGGTACGTCGAACAGCAGATGCCGGCAGAATTCACGCCAGCCCACCTCGCTCAGGAACTTGTCGATGTCGCCGGCCAAAGCAGGCCGCGCCGCCGCGGCAAAGCGCGCGGCATGCCACACCTGCCGCGGGCTGATCTCGCCAAAACGCAAATGCGGCGACAGCCCCGACGTGCCGTCGCGGTCGGGCCGGTCGCGCTGGAGGCAGTAGCCGGCCACGCCGGTTTCCAGAAACGCGTTGAGCCGGGCCTGCGCCGAACGCTCGCCCGGTTTCCAGCTCTCGCGCAGGCCGCCGGCCCAGTCGGGATCGGAGGGTTCGAGGCGCCATGTCTCGAGCCTGTCGCTCGCGATATCAGGTGCCGGAGCAAGCTTCGTCGGGGCCGGCAACGGCTTCGGCGGATCGCCCAACGACTGCACCCGCCGCCAGAACGGTGTGAACACCCGCAATCCCCGCCCGTCCTTGTTGCGGATCGAAAGCGGGGCTGCCAGCAGGTCGCCGGGAAAGCCGTGGCCGGCAACGCCGATCGCCTGCAGGCTTGCTGCGACCTGGTCGGCGACGGCCCGGTGCGGCGCCTGCGCGATCTCATTCCAGAACACCGCCGCGGCACCGGTCTCCCGCGCCAGGGCCGCAATCACCTCTGGAGCGGGGCCCTGCCGCAGCACCAGTCTCGAGCCGAGCGAGGCCAGGCTTGCGTGCAAGGCCCGGAGCGACTGCGCCAGCCACCAGCGTGCCGCGCCGCCAAGCGGGCGCAGTTGCGGGTTGCCGGTTTCGTCGAGGACATAGAGGCAAATCACCGGCGCGCCGGTGCTGGATGCGGCATGCAGGGCAGGGTGGTCGGAGAGGCGCAGGTCGTCGCGAAACCAGACGATGCGGGGGGAAGCGGGCGTGCTGGGCATTGGTAGGGTCAAACGCGGATGTCGCCGGTAAGGTCCATTTGCGAGTCCACCTATTGCGCCGGTTTCGGCTGCCGCCGGTCGAGCCTGGCTAGGGCATCGCCCAGAACCGAGCGAATGCGATCGGCACCCTGGGCATCGACCATCGAAGGATCGAGGTAAAATTCCAGCCCCGGCATCCGCTCTACCACGACTTCGCCCCTGGTCTCGGCATCGAGTACGCTATCGACCGAATAGGGAACGACTTCGCGGCTGATGCCCTTCATCGTGATCGGCTCCAGCGGATGTGCCTTGATGACGTCGCTGGCGAGGGCGAAGGTTTCGTAGCTGACGACGATGCCGCCCGGCTCGGCGATCGACTGCAGCCGGGCCGCCAGATTGGCTTCGGCGCCGATGATCGTATAGTCCATCCGGTCCGAGCTGCCGAAATTGCCGACGTTGCAATAGCCGGAATTGATGCCCATCCGCGACTTGAACGGATGCTCGATCCCCGCGGCGCGCCATTTGGCGTTGAGTTCGAGCAGGCGGCGCTGCATGCTCCAGGCCATCCGCAGGCATGCCTGGGCATCGGCCCTGTCGCCCCTGGTTTCGGGGTCGCCGAAGAAGATCAGCATCGCATCGCCGATGAACTTGTCGATGGTGCCGCCATGTTCGTGGGCGATCGCGGACATCTCGGTGAAATACTCGTTGAGCAGCTGCGTGATCTGTTCCGGTTGCAGCCGCTCGGTGGTGGCGGTGAAATTCTGGATATCCGAGAAAAAGATCGTCAGTTTCTTTCGCTCGGTGTGGATGGTGACGTCCTTTTCGCCGCTGAAAATGCTCTTGTAGATTTGCGGCGGAATATAACGTGAGATCTTCAGCGACAGCGCGGCGAGAAAGTCGTTGTTCGCTTCCAGCTCCCGGTTCATGCCCCGGATCTGATTGGCCTGGCGGCGTTGCATCCCGAGAAACGATACGCCGCTGATTGCCGCCAGGGCGAAATAGGCCAGCAGATACTTGAACGAGAAGATGTTCGCGGCGATCGGCTGGGTAATCGAAACTTCCTGAATGCCGCGGACGTCACCGACTTTCCAGTCGCGCTTCGGGCTTTCCGGGTGGACGTTGTGACAGCTGACGCAGGCGGGCGCCATGACGACCGGCGCGATCAGCCGCACCCGGTCGCTGAACATCGAACGGGTGGCATCGACCAGCCTCTGGTCCGGGTTTTCACGCAGGCTTTGCAGGGAAGCCTTCTCGAAGTCGTCGAGCGGATGCGGGGCGCGGTTCCTGAACGGAAAGTCTGATACGAAACGGTAGCTGATATTCTGCTGTTGCTCGCTGATGACCTTGCCCAGTTCCAGCGACAACGTCGCAGGGATAGGGATGGCGCCGGGGACGGTCTCGTAATTGTGGATCACCTGGGTCGCACCGGGATGGGCCAGGACGCGTCCCACCACGTTGGATGCGTAATAGGAACGCACGCTGCTGACGACGGAGTTGAGGTCGGTCGCCTGCCGCCGCAGCGCGACCTCGGCGAGGTTTGTCAGATCGAACCACACCGCGACCGGCAACGCGGCCAGCAGCAGGGCGATCAGAAATCCGGTCAGCACCGATGAGCGCGTGGCAGGGGGATTCTTGTTTTCCATGGAGGCGATTTCCGTTCTTCAGCGCCCCACCAAAACAAAAGGGGACGCACCATGCATCCCCTTTTGTCCGGCGGGTCCGTCGCCGGCTATTTCGGCTGCGGCACGATCCGGAGATAGGGCTTTGGCGATTTCCAGCCTTGCGGGTAGATCGTCCTGGCTTCGTCGTCGGTGACGGAACCCGCGATGATCACGTCGTCGCCCTGTTTCCAGTCGGCCGGCGTCGCAACGCGATGCTTCGCGGTCATCTGCAGCGAATCGATCACGCGCAGGATCTCCTGGAAATTGCGCCCGGTCGTCATCGGATAGACCAGCACCAGCTTTATCTTCTTGTCCGGCCCGATCACGAAGACGTTGCGGACCGTCTGGTTGTCGGCCGCGGTGCGCGTCGCGGGATCGCCCGACGTCGCGGCCGGCAACATGTCGTAGAGTTTCGAAACGTTGAAGTCGGTGTCGCCGATCATCGGATAATTCGGCGCGGCGCCCTGGGTTTCCCTTATGTCCTCGGACCATTTCGCGTGGTTGTCGACGGGATCGACGCTGAGCCCCATCAGCTTGACGCCGCGCTTGTCGAATTCCGGCTTCAGCTTCGCCAGGGCGCCAAGCTCGGTGGTGCAGACCGGGGTGAAATCCTTCGGGTGAGAGAACAGGAGCGCCCAGCCAGAGCCGATCCAGTCATGGAATTTGATTTTTCCCTCGGTGGTTTCAGCCTCGAAGTCCGGGGCGACAGCGCCAATCTGGAGAGCCATTTTTCGACCTCATGTCATTCAAGTTACAGGTGAATTCGTCCCAGTCACCATAGCGGGCGGCGGGCCTTAAGTGAACCGTCATGCGGCAAAAGGGTAGATCCTTCTCCGCAGGCCGGAACTCGTAGCATCTTGTTGCGATCCCGTGCCGCGAAAAAGGACCATCAGGGCTGCTTCTCTCCGGACCGCCCCGATATTGCCGCTTATCGCGCCCAACACGTCTGGGGTCGGGCGACAATTCTGCGAACCATGACGGAGGCCATAGCGACTAATCGGCAACTATCTAAAAAACTCGGAACCCAGGTTCTGATTCGTTAACCGCTCGTTTACGCCAGCGTGAAAATGCTGACCCAGAACAAGAAAATGAGAAGTGTACCAATGTCTGCCTCTGCCGGAATGCTTGCCGACCCTGCCGCCCCCTTCGAGCCGTCCAGGATTTCCTGCCGCGATAGCGCCGCCGTTGCCCTCACGGTCGTGCGCGATGGCGTGATCACCGGCGAGGGCCCCACCACCCGGGGCCGTGTCCATTTTTCCCGCGCGCTGGATGCCGATGACGCCGCCTGGTGCGCGCGCATCCTGACCGCGACCGCCGTCGAGCATGAGCCGGTCAGCCGCGCCGAAGCCGAAGCGCTGTTCGAGATCAACGATGCCGCCGCCGAACGCAGCGACGATGGCGTGTTCGACGATTTGCTGGCCAAGGCGGTCGTGCACCACGCGGCGGCCGCGTCCGGCCTGCCGGTACCGCCGCGCACCGTCGCGCTGTCGCCGGACACCGCGATCGAAAGCTGGGCGCCGACCCAGGCGATCGGCGTCGACATCGCCGTGCTGCAATGGCTCGCCAGCCAGATGCGCGGCAGGCGCCGCAGCAACCGGACCCTGATGAGGATGGTCGCCACCATCGTCGGCGCCGCGACGCTGCCGCTGGTGCAACTGCCGAACGTGTTCGACATCGGGATGTAAGCGGCGAGCGCCGGTTGCGACAGCTTCTGCTGGCATCGGCGGTCACCTCACCACAACGCGTCATCCTCCGCGAAAGCGGGGGATCCAGTACGCCGCGGCCCATCGATCCCATTGCTGACGCCTCTGGAATGCTGGATCACCCGCTTTCGCGGGTGACGACAATTTTGGGTGTGTCAGCAGCTGGGCTCCAATCCATCAGCGTCATTGCGAGGAGCCCTTGCGACGAAGCAATCCATGTCGCAGCGGTAGATGGTTGATCGATGGATTGCTTCGTCGCATCCGCCTTCGTCCGAAAGCGGGCTTCGGCAGATGCGCCTCGCAATGACGCTGTGAGAGCTTCGGGTCGATTCAAGCAGCCGCATGATGGTAGCCGCAATTCCGCATTCTCGCGGCGCGTTTCGCCCGAGGTTTGCTATCAATTTTCCTTGCCCTCCAATCAGAGGGCGCGGGGAGGCCGGGCGCCCGATGCGCCCGATAGCCGCGTGTGCAATGGTAGAGTGGCGAAAGCACACACGCGTTAGTCAGGTCACACCGGAATCACCCGGCACTCCCCGCGCAATGGTTTACGGCTTATAACGCGCTCTCCTCGGTGAG
>JBDRNF010000194.1:0-110727 GCA_043811435.1 Pseudomonadota bacterium | reverse complement strand
CTTGTCGCCTGTCCCGGTCAGGATCATCGCCTTGATCGAGCGGTCGGCGTTCACGGTCTCGCAGATCTTCGCCATCTGCTCGTACATCGCAAAGGTCAGCGCGTTGCGCGCCTGCGGGCGATTGAAGGTCAGGTGGGCAATGCCGTTGTCGATCGTGTAGATCAGGTCTTCGGTGGCTGCTACCGGGGCGTTCATCGCACGCTCTTTCTGTTGTTTACGTCTTTGCGAGGAGCGCAAGCGACGAAGCAATCCATTTTTCTTTGCGGGGCGACATGGATTGCTTCGCTTCGCTCGCAATGACGGTTTCTTCAGGCGACCGCGGATTTCGGCATCGACACCACGTCGCGTCCCTTCAGGACTTCCATCGCGGCGAGCACGCCGCCGTTGCGGTGCGGCACCTTGGCGAGGTCGAGACCCATCTCGACGCCGGCCAGCGTGCCCATCAGCATCAGGTCGTTGAAATGGCCGAGATGGCCGATCCGGAACGCCTTGCCCTTGAGCTTGCCGAGACCTGTGCCCAGCGACATGTCGAAGTTTTCCAGCACCACCTTGCGGAAGGCGTCGGCATCGTGGCCGTCCGGCACCATCACGGCGGTCAGCGCCGGCGAATAGCTGTGCGGGTCGAGGCAGACGAGGTCCAGCCCCCACGCCTTGACCGCGGCGCGGGTGGCCGCGCCATGACGCATGTGGCGGCCCCATACATTGTCGAGCCCCTCCTCCTCCAGCATCGCGATCGCCTCCTTCAGTGCGAACAGGAGGTTGGTCGCCGGGGTATAGGGGAACGTGCCGAGCTTGTTGATGGCGATCATCTCGTGCCAGTCCCAATAGGACCGCAGCGAATTGTTGGCCTTCGAGGCGGCCAGCGCCTTTTCCGAGACCGCATTGAAGCTGAGGCCCGGCGGCAGCATCATGCCCTTCTGCGATCCGGCAACGGAGATATCGATGCCCCAGCCGTCGTGTTCGTATTCGAGCGAGGCCAGACCCGAGATGGTATCGACCATCAGCAGCGCCGGATGATTGGTGCGATTGAGCGCCTTGCGAACTTCGAGCGGATGGGTGACGCAGCTGGTCGAGGTCTCGTTGTGCACCACGCACACGGCCTTGATCTTGTGCTCACGGTCGGCGGCAAGCCTGGCCTCGATCTGCTCGACGTCGGCGCCGTGCCGCCAGTCCGTGGGCAGGAATTCGACCTCGAGCTTGAACTTCTCGGCAATGCCGCGCCACAGCACCGCGAACTGGCCGGTCTCGGCCATCAGCACCTTGTCGCCGGGCGACAGCGTATTGACGATCGCCGCTTCCCAGGCGCCGGTTCCCGACGCCGGATAGATGATGACCGGCTGCTTGGTCCGGAACACGCGCTGGCAGCCCGCCAGCACGGCATGGCCGAGTTCGGCGAATTCGGGACCGCGATGATCCAGGGTGGGCATGTCCATCGCCCGCAACACCCGGTCGGGCACGTTGGTCGGGCCTGGAATCTGGAGAAAATGCCTACCAGTGTGCAGGGTCATGTGGCGTCCTTCCCGGGGTATTCTGGCTTCACGAGCCGCTCGAATATCACCATTCGGCGGGCTTGTCCCCCTGCCCGGCGAGCCCTGCCAATGCATAACAAGGCGGACCTCTGCCTTGCCAAGGCAAGAGCCGGGATGCAAGAGATGAAGGGCATCATACGAGATTGAACCGATGGCGGCGACCCGGACCGAAAAGTCCAAGGATTCGGCTGAAAACAGCGCCCTTGCCGCACGTCTGGCCCGGGAGATCACGGGGGACGTCCTTTTCGACCCGTTCAACCGCGGTCGCTACGCCACCGACGCCTCGTTCTACCAGGTGATGCCCGCCGGGGTGGTGATCCCCCGGACCATGGACGAGGCGCTGCGGGCGCTTGCGACCGCCCGGGACGACGGCCGGATCGTCACGCCGCGGGGCGGCGGCACCTCGCAATGCGGCCAGACCGTCAACCAAGGCATCGTGGTCGATTTCTCCAAACACCTCAACCGCATCGTCTCGCTCGACCTCGATAACCGCTCCTGCGTGGTCGAGCCCGGCATCGTGCTCGACGACCTCAACCGGCAGCTCAAAAAGCACGGGTTGTGGTTTCCAGTCGATGTCTCCACCGCCTCGCGCGCCACCATCGGCGGCATGGCCGGCAATAATTCCTGCGGCGGCCGCTCGCTGCGCTACGGCACCATGCGCGACAACACGCTGTCGATAGACGCGGCTTTGGCCGATGGCAGCGTGCTGCATTTCGGCGAGGTGAATGCCGGTGACGGCGGCCCTGCCCTGTTCCGCGACATGCTGGATCTCGGCACCCGCGAGGCGGCCGAAATAGCCGAAAAATTCCCAAAAGTGCAACGCCGGGTCGGCGGCTACAATCTCGATGCGCTGGTGCCGCGCAATGCGCCGAACAATCTGGCGCATCTGCTGGTCGGCTCCGAAGGCACGCTGGCTTTCACCACAAAGGTCGAACTGAAGCTTTGGCCGGTGATCCGCAACAAGGTGTTGGGCGTCTGCCACTTCGGCAGCTTTTACGAGGCGATGGATGCCGCCCAGCATCTGGTGAAGCTGCGGCCCATCGCGGTCGAACTGGTCGACCGCACCATGCTGGCGCTGGGGCGCGAGATCGCGATGTTCCAGCCGATCATCGGCACCGCGGTGCGCGGCGATCCCGATGCCGTGCTGATCGTCGAATTCGCCGAGGAGGATCAGTCCGAAAACCTCCGGCGTTTGAAACAACTCGGCGAGTTGATGGCCGATCTCGGTTTTGGCTGGGACCAGCCGCAACGCAAATGGGGCGGCGTGGTCGAGATTACCGAGCCAAGCTTGCAAACCGGCATCGCCGAGTTTCGCGCCGCCGGCCTCAATGTCATGATGTCGATGAAGCAGGCGGGCAAGCCGGTCTCCTTCGTCGAGGACTGCGCCGTGCCGCTGCCGCATCTCGCCGACTATACCGCCCGGCTCAACGAGATTTTCGCCAGGCACGGCACCCGCGGCACCATGTATGCGCATGCCTCGGAGGGCTGCCTGCATGTGCGCCCGGTGCTCAATTTGAAGCTGGAGAAGGACGTCAAGGCGATGCGCGCCATCGCCGAAGAAACCTTTGCGATGGTGCGCGAATACAAGGGCTCGCATTCCGGCGAGCATGGCGACGGCCTGGTGCGCTCGGAATTTCACGAGGCGATGTTCGGCCCGCGCATCATCGCCGACTTCCGCGAGGTCAAGCAGCGCTTCGATCCGGGTAATGTGCTCAACCCCGGCAAGATCGTCGATGCACCCCGCATGGATGACCGTTCGCTGTTCCGCTACCCGCCGGACTACCGCGTCCCTGAACTGAAGACCGCGCTGGACTGGTCTGCCTACCCCGGCGCCGGTAGTGGTTTTCAGGGCGCGGTCGAGATGTGCAACAACAACGGCGCCTGCCGCAAGCTCGAAGGCGGCGTGATGTGCCCGTCCTATCGCGCCACCCGCAACGAGAAGGACGTCACGCGAGGCCGGGCCAATACCCTGCGGCTGGCAATCTCAGGGCAGTTGGGGCCGGATGCGCTGGCCTCCGACGAGATGATGGACACGCTAAAACTCTGCGTGTCCTGCAAGGCGTGCCGCCACGAATGCCCCACCGGCGTCGACATGGCCAGGATGAAGATCGAGGTGCTGGCGGCGCGGGCGGCCAAACACGGACTTTCGCTCAGGGACCGGCTGGTGGGCTATCTGCCGCGCTACGCAGCGTTGGCCGCGCGCCTCGCTCCGCTCGCCAACCTTCGCAACAACAGCCCTTTGCTGCGAAAGCTGTTCGAGAAATTCGCAGGTATCAGCGCCCAGCGCGTGCTGCCGGAATGGCGGCGCGACGTATTCACGTCGGATGTGGAAACGACCGGCCCGGCCGACGGCCGCGAAGTCGTGCTGTTCGCCGACACTTTCAATCGCGCCTATGAGCGGGAAAACCTGGATGCCGCGCTGCGCGTGCTGGTCGAAGCCGGATACCGCGTCCATATGCCGAAGCCCGCAGATCGAGGCCGGCCATTGTGCTGCGGCCGAACCTTTCTCTCCGCCGGGCTGGTCGACAATGCACGGGCCGAACTCGACCGGCTGGTCGAGACCTATGCGCCGTTCGCCGCGCGCGGCGTACCGATCATTGGGCTGGAGCCAAGCTGCCTGCTGACGCTGCGCGACGAATTGCTGTCGCTGCGATCGGACGTGGCCGCCAGGAGCGTCAGCGCGCATGCGCTGCTGTTCGAGGAGTTTCTGGTGCGGGAGGCCGAGGCCGGCCGCCTTTCGCTGCCGCTCGGACCTGTTGCCGCGAAAGCGATGGTGCATGGCCACTGCCACCAGAAATCGTTCGGCGCCTTCAAGCCGGTCGAGCAGGTGCTTCGGCTGGTCCCGGGTTTGAATGTCGAGACCATCGAATCCAGTTGCTGCGGCATGGCCGGCGCCTTCGGCTACGGCGCCGATACCTACAAGACCTCGATGGAGATGGCCGAACTGTCGCTGCTGCCTGCCGTCAGGCGCGCGGACGACGCCACGCTCGTCGTCGCCGACGGCACTTCCTGTCGGCACCAGATCAAGGACGGCGCCGGCCGTGGCGCCCTTCACGTCGCGCGCGTGCTGGCGATGAGCCTCGACAGCGCACGCTCCACCGCTTATCCCTCCCCGATCGCAAAGGAACCAATTCATGGCTGAACTCACCCTCGACGTCGCCCGCAAGATTCTCGATGTCGCGCTCGCCAAGGGCGTCGAGAAGAAGCTCAAGCCGCTTGTCGTCACCGTTCTCGATGCGCGCGGCTGCGTCAAAATTTCGGCGGCACAGGACGGCACCAGCCTGATGCGCAGCGAGATTGCCCATGGCAAGGCCTATGGCGCATTGGCAATGGGTACCGGATCGCGGGCGCTGTTCCAGCGTGCCCAGGAACAGGCCTATTTCATCAGCGCGGTGAACACGATGGCGCAGGGCCGGCTGATTCCGGTGCCCGGCGGCGTGCTGATCCAGGACGGAGGCGTCCTGCTCGGCGCGGTCGGCGTCAGCGGCGACACGTCTGACAATGATGAAATCTGCGCCGTCGCCGGCATCGAGGCGGCCGGATTGAAGGCCAACGCGGGATAGACCGAGCCCAGCCCCATACACCGGCATCAAACGATTGCGAAGGTGCAAGTAAATTGCCGGTTTGGCAGGCGTGACGCCGACAGTTGGCGCGAACGCAGGTTCTAGTTGCCTGGGCACCTAGCCGACAGAGGCTTGATAGCTGGTCGAAACCAGTTCCGGCCCTCTTCGCCGGGTAGCTTAGACGGCAACGCCATCCTATCATCCGTCCTGGTTCAGTTTACCTACGCAAGATCTCGGGCGCATCTACGTCGATTACGTTTCAATATGTTTGGAAAATCGCGACCAGCGGCGGCCGGAGGGGTGGGAAAAGACGACATGACGGGCACTAACGACCATGCGGGTTTTTCGCCTGTCGTCGCCCTGTTCTGCACCGGCGGGATGGAGGCATTCCTCTCAAACGCCATCAAGGGAATTCTGCAGACCGGCGTCGAGGCCCGTCAAATCTATGTAGGTTGCCCCCTCAATGCGCAGCGGTCGGTGAAGAGCGTCACGCGATCGTATTCCGCGGACATCCATGTTGTTTCCAACCCGAGGTTTTCCGAGAGCGCCAGCGAGATGACCTCGTATTCCAGCTTCGGATCGCGTTCCTTTACCGAGATCTCGTGGAAGAAGGTATTCTTCATCCGGCAATTGATCGAGGTTCATCCGCATGTGATCTATGCGGATATCGACGTCTCCTGGATCAGGAATCCGCTCCCCTATCTCATTCAGGTGGCGCTTGTCTATCCCATCGCCATCCAGACCGAGGGGTTGCCGCGATTCCCGCCCGCACTGTGCTGGGGATTTGCGTCATTCACGCAATCGAAACGGACGACTGCCTTCCTCGATGCTTTGATCGAATTCCATTCCGCCCAGCTTGGCAGCGACGACGTCGACGACGATCAGGTCGCTGCGCAGCATCTCATTGAAAACGACATCACTTGGTTACGCGACATTTACCCGTTGCCCGAAATGCTGTTTCCAAACGGACTTGGGTACCGGAATTTGCTGAATTCCGATGCCAGTCCATGCCGGATCGAAGGCGAACTGATGCCGTTCGTTTTCCATGCGAACTGGACGGTCGGAATTGAAAACAAGCGCAAGCTGCTGACTGGCACCGGCACCTGGCTGCTCGACGATGCAGCGCCGGTGAATCAAGCCCCCGCAACCGAGAGTGCCGTGGCAGGGGCCGACCTTGCGGCCCAGTCGGAACCCTCTCCCCTGTTGACCGTGATTTATCCCGTCTTTGACGCGCGTGGGGATGTCGACGCGCGGGTCCGGCTCTGGACCGAACAACAGGATCTCGACAGCCATTCATATCGCGTCATCGTGGTGGCAGGGGCTGGGACGGAACTTGACGAAGCCAGACTGCGGGGTGTCTTACGAAGTCAGGATGCTATCCTGCGCGTCGCGGCTGACGGGCGTGAATCCGATTACTGGAACGAAGGCGCGCAGCAGGCCGGCACGCCATGGCTGCTGTTCGTTGAGGCTCATGGCGTGGCCGCGCGGGACAATCTCTCCACCCTCGCCGCGTGGATTGCGGCAAACCCGGCCGGCAAGGCGTGCAATTTTCGCATCGATAATGTCGGTGGCCACCACGTCGCGGCACTCATGAAGCGATGGTTTGCGGAGATCCAGGCCGGCTGGTCCGCGCGTTCGACATGGCCCCGCTTTCATCGTACGGCGTTTGCAATCCGGAGCGACGTCTTCGAGGAAGTCGGACCCTTCGAGGCGGAGTACGGCCAGTTCGCCCCGCCGCTGCTGTCAGCTCGCATGAACCAATGCGGCCATGCCATCTCGGCGCTGCCGACTTCCGTCGTCATGCACGACGATTCCCGAGAGATATCGCATCACCACGACGATACCGCAGACTACGCACAGGGCGAGATGAATGCGCGGATCGCCAACGATCCCGTCTTCTTCGAGAAGTATTTTGGACCTCCGCCAGGTCAGGACCCCAATATGATTCTGGCGGCGCGGCATGCGCGCAGCATGGTCGGGGCGCTGGTGGTGACGGCGCTGCACCGGCCCCGCAAGGCCAGGGATCTTTTGGCGCAAACCATGCCCTTCTGGTCGGCAGCACTGCTCAGCCTGCGGGACCGGGCGAGAATGCTCGCGGCAAGGACCGCTGCGGACGAATTCCTGGTGATGCACCTGCCGGTGTCGGAAGCAACGCTGTGGAGGCGATTCCGCAAAGCCCACAGCCGGGTCGTTCGAACTGGGCAGATGGTTTGGATGGCGCACAATCCGCTGCAATCCCTGCAAACCCGGATAGGGAAACGAAAGTGGCCGATTGCCGCAACCGGCCGGCAGACCGTTGTCGGCCTGTACTCCATGGAACATCTGGACGAAGGGAGTTTTCGTTGGACCCAGCCGGTTTTCCTGCTGCGCCTCGCGCTTGTTGCCGGCCAGGGGACGTTGACGCTGGAGACGCGAAACCTGCGTCCCGGACTTGTCGCATCGGATATGGCTGTGGTCGCCGGAGGGCGAATGCTATCATCGACCGATATTGCGATCGACGGCGGAAACCTGACGTTCAACATCAAGGCCCCGTCGGTGCCGCCATGCGAAACCGACGTCGTCGTGATCGTGCGGGAACTGGCCGAGCCATCCGTCAATGACCAGCCCGGCCGCCGCCTCGGGTTGCCGTTGTTTTCCATCAGCTTTAATTACGCCGATTCCTACAACCGGAGCGAAGCCTGACCATGTCACCATCCAAAAACGTCCTGTGGATCATGTGCGACCAGCTTCGCTACGATTATCTGGGTTGCACCGGACACCCGACGCTGAAGACGCCGAATATTGACGCGATGGCCAAACGCGGCGTGCGGTTCTCCAACGCCTATGTGCAATCGCCGATCTGCGGACCCTCGCGGATGTCGTTCTACACGGGCCGCTACATGCGCTCGCACGGCTCGCACTGGAACGGCTGGCCGCTGCGCGTCGGCGAGCCGACGCTCGGCGATCACTTGAAGCGGATCGGTGTGCGCAATGTGCTGGTCGGCAAGACCCATATGACACCCGATCTCGAAGGCCTGAAGATGCTGGGAATCGCGCCGGATTCGATCATCGGCGTGCATGTGGCGGAATGCGGCTTCGAGCCCTATGAGCGCGACGACGGCCTGCATCCGACCGGCAAGCCCCGCCCGAAATACGACGCCTATCTGCGCGAACGCGGCTATGAGGCGGCCAATCCCTGGGAGCATTGGGCCAATTCCGGCGCCGCCGACGACGGTTCACTGCAGAATGGCTGGCTGCTGGTGCATGCCGACAAGGCCGCCCGCGTCGCGGAAGAGGATTCCGAGACGCCCTACATGACGCGGCGCGCGATGGATTTCATCACCGAGGCCGAAGCCGACGGCCGCCCCTGGTGCATGCACCTGTCCTACATCAAGCCGCACTGGCCCTACATCGCGCCCGAGCCCTACGCCAGCATGTACGGCCCGGCAGACGTGCTGCCGGCGGTGCGTTCGGAGCAGGAGAAGCAGTCCGCGCATCCCGTGTTCGCCGCCTACATGGACATGCGCTACTCGCGCAACATGTCGCGCGACGAGGCGCGGGAGAAAGTCATTCCGACCTATATGGGGCTGATCAAGCAGATCGACGACCAGATGGGCGTGCTGATGGGTTTTCTCGAGGCGCGCGGCCTGCTCGAGTCCACCATGATCGTGTTCACGTCCGATCACGGCGATTATCTCGGCGATCACTGGATGGGCGAGAAGGACCTGTTCCACGATGCCTCCGCGAAAATCCCGCTGATCGTGATCGATCCGTCGGCCGAAGCCGACGCCACGCGGGGAACGGTCTGCGACGCGCTGGTCGAGGCGATCGATCTGGCGCCGACCTTCATTGACTATTTCGGCGGCAAGCCGCCGGATCACATTCTGGAAGGGCGCTCGCTGATGCCGCTGCTGCGCGGCGGGCCGCCTCCGGACTGGCGCAGGGTCGTGTTCTCCGAATACGATTACTGCATGCAGGATGTCCGGCTGAAGCTCAACCAGCCGATCGAGCAATGCCGGCTGTTCATGGTGTTCGACGGCCGCTGGAAATACATCCACGCCTCCGGTTTTCGGCCGATGCTGTATGACCTGCTCGAAGATCCCAGGGAATTGACCGACCGCGGCGAAGACGCCTCCTGCGCCGATGTCATGGCCCGGCTGCAGTCGGCCCTGTTCGACTGGGCGCTGCATCCCAAGGGGCACATCACCACCAGCACGGAAAAGATCGCCGCCTATGCGGAGAAGCAGCTCCAGGTCAGGAACGGCGTCCTGATCGGGATCTGGGACGAGGTTGAGTTGTCGGCGATCCAGAGGAAGATCGGCATCCAGCAAGCCTGAAGGCGCTCACTTGGTGATCTTGTAGCCGGTCGCCTTGACGAGCGGCTGCCAGAACGCAGTGTTGGCGGCGAGTTCTTTCGTCAGTTCCTCCGGCGTTGAGCCGACCGGAATCAGTCCGATTGCCAACAGCTTCTCCTTGACCTCGGGCTTCGCGAGCGCGGCTGTTACGGCATTACTCAGCTTTCCCACAAATTCCTGCGAGCTGCCGGCAGGCAACCACATCCCGTACCAGGCGTCAGCGATCAGATCGATACCGTTTTCCTTCAGGGTCGGCACATCAGCCGCGAATTGCGACCGCTCCGTGCTGCTGACGGCAAGCATTTTCACCGCGCCGGCCCGGTGCTGCGCGATCGCGTCCGCAACCGTGGTGATGCCGAACGGCACGTGCCCACCGATCAGATCGGTTACGATCAACGCGGAACCGCGATAGGGTACCCTGGTCATGGACAGACCGAGCAGTTGTTCAAGCCTCCACCCCAGGAAATGCGGGATGTTGCCGCTGCCGGGGGTTCCGTAGCTTGCTTTTGCGGGGTTGGCCTTCAGCCAGGCTACCAGCTCCTTGAAGTCGTTGGCGCCGATCGCAGGGCTCGCCACGACCGCAAATTCGAACCGGACGAGTTGCGACACCGGGACGAAATCCTTCGCCGCATCGAAGCTCGGTTGATTCTCCACCATCGGCAACAGGTACATGGTCGGGCCGGTCGTCACCAGGATCGTCGTGCTGTCCGCGGTTGCCTCCTTCACCGCCTTGATCCCGATCAGCCCGTAACCGCCGGTGCGGCTCTCGACGATCACATTGCGGTCGAGCGGCTGAGCAATGTGCTGGGCCAGCAGGCGGCATAGCGCATCGCCGCTGCCGCCCGCGGCGAAGGGAAAGATGATCCTCGTCAGCGGCCCGGACTGGGCGATCGCGTCGCCCGCTTTGGCTGACAACAAAAGACTGGCGCATCCGGCCACAAAACCTCGGCGATCCATGTTCCCCTCCCCGGCAGATGATTTGGGCCATTACACCAGACTGGCCCGGGGATTGGAAGGCTATGCCGGGCACTTCCCGCGCCCCGCCGCAAGGCGGTATCATCTCGCTCCCAAGTAAAATATCGAAAACAACCCCATGTACAGTAACAAGGGGTCGCCGGCATCGAAGCCCTACCCGCGAGAAACATTTTGACACGTCGGGCAAATCACCGGCATATTTTCAGAGTTGGGCATGCCGCGCGTATACTGCAGTCGAATTTGGCCGGAACTTCAAAGCGTCATTGCGAGAAGCGCTTGCGACGAAGCAATCCAGCTTTCTTTCTATCATTGCGTTTCAAGAAAGATGGATTGCTTCGCTCCGCTCGCAATGACGTTTCAGAGATGACGCCATACCTCAGCCGTCGTCGCCCGCGGAAGCGAATCGATCGATCACTTTCCCGGCCACGTTGGCTTGCGCTTTTCGCCAAAGGCCTTGAGGCCTTCCTTGGCGTCCTCGGTCATCGCCAGCAAGGCGATCTGGCTTTCGGTATAGGCGATGCTTTCGTCGAACGACATCGCGGCAATGGCGCGCATGGCGTATTTGCCGCGCCGGATCGCGGTCGGCGACTTGTCGGCGATGCGGCCGACCAGCCAGTCGATTTTGGCGTCGAGCTCGCTTGCCGGCACCACGTAGTTCAGCAGCCCGGCGGCCTGCGCCGCAGGTGCGTCGAAGGGTTCGCCGGTCAGCGCCCACTCGTTGATCAGGCGCCGCGGTGCGATTCCCTGCAACAGCGCCATCACCTGCATCGGGAACACGCCGACCTTCACCTCGGGCAATCCGAAAATCACGTTGTCGGCCGCGACCGCCATGTCGGTCATGCACAACAGCCCCATGCCGCCGGCCATGCAGACGCCGCCGACCCGCGCGATCGCCGGCTTTGTGGCGTTCTGCGACAGTCGCAAAAGATCGGCGTAATCTACGTTGGGTCTCGCGAAATCCATCGCGAACGCAGCCCCGCTGTTCTGCAGGTCGGCGCCGGCGCAAAACGCCTTGTCGCCCGCCCCGGTTAGCACGATGACGCGCACGTCATTGTCGTCATGCGCGTCGCGATAGCCTCTGGCAATACCGGCGATCACGTCGCCGTTGAGGGCATTACGCTTGTCCGGCCGGTTGATGGTGATCCAGAATGCGGCCCCGCGCTTTTCACGTATCACGCTGTTATTGTCGGTCATTGCCTTGCTCGCTTGATTGCGGAAGATGGAATGGCGCGATGGCCGAGAAGCCATCCGCCGTCGGCAGACATTAGCAGCAGGATCGCCATCGACTGCAAGGTCGATTTATATCGCGCTTCGTGGCCGCATCTTCGCCGCATCATGTCATTTCACGATTTGCCCGAGCTTCGGTCGGGACGGCGATCCGCTTGCCGCGCCGTGATCGGAACGCTCTCAGCAGAAAGTGAGACGTAATCATGGTGAATCCGACCAGGAAAACTGAAATCTCGATCGGTCTTTGCCATTCCAGGATCTTGTCCTGGCCATCGCGGATACCGGCCAGATATTCAAACGAGTAAAGCCGGTTGTCCTCGGCTGACGCGTAGAGATCGCTTAACACCCCAATGATGCGGTCGCCGTGGTACTTGACGATAGAAGTATAGTTCTTTTCGACGGCGTCTCGAACGGCCACCGAATCGCCCTTGGGCAGGATGAACGGATGGACTCCAAAATCCGGATCAACGACGTATTGCTCACCCTCGATGTGGAAGGTGGTCACGACATGACCATGGATTCCAAGAGGTGTGGCATCGCCAATCCCGCCACCGCGAAGGGCCGCGGCGAGAATAAATGCGCGCGCGTGGCAAAAGCCGCAACGAAATGACCACAGAGACAGCAATCCTTGCTCCTCCTGGAGCAAGCCCAACAGGTGGACCGTGTAAGTCCACCAGCTCTGCCCTATTTGATCTGGCAAGCATTGGTATGTTGCGTAATGGACCACGTCCGTCACGCGTCCAGAAAACTCAAGCAAGGTTTCATCGCTGCGCCGCGCCAGTCGCCGGTCTCGTAGCGAGCTTATGCGGGGCTCGGTTGCATAGGAATAACCTGGGATAGGTGGATCCACATTTGGAGTCGGCAGAATCCAGAACACGTTCGCAACGATCGGAAGGCAGACCAGAACTACGCCGATCATCAAAAGCGGATCTCGACGGAACTCTGCAAGAGTCCGGAGATTTTGCCACAAACTCTGGAAGGCCATGGGCCGAAACCTCACGCCTTTCTCATCCATACCTTGTTGTCGTGGAACGCCGCGCCGCCGATCGGCGCGACGGCCTCGGCGCCCGTCAGGGTGTTGATGCCGCGGCCGCCGATATGGGCCTTGTTCGGCTGGATCGATTCCGCAATCAGCACACCGCGGCGCAGACCGTCGAACAGTTTGGCGGTCAGCGTCGTCTCGCCGCGCGTGTTGCCCAGCACCACGGCGTCGCCATCGGCGATTCCGAGCGACGCCGCGTCCGACGGGTGGATCATCACCGAGGGCACGCCCTCGCGCGCGACCGACGACGGCGTTTCATTGAAACTGGTATTGAGGAAGCTGCGCGACGGGCTGGTGGCGAGCCGGAACGGATGCGTCTCATCCGCTTCTTCGATGATGGTCCAGTGATCCGGCAGCGACGGCATCTGCTCCCACGGCCCCATGCCCGCATTGCCGAACGGAGGGTGCGCCCAGTCCGCCTTGAAATGGAATTTTTTGTCCGCATGCGCGAAGCCGTCGAGGTAGTGCGAGGTGCGGAAATCCGGCTGCAGGTCGCGCCACAGATCGGCCTCCAGCGTCTCGATGTCGCCATGGCCGCTTTTCTTCAGCGTGGCGTCGATCAACTCGCGGGGCGTCATGTCGAAGGCGGGATGCACGGCGTTGAGCCGGCGACCGAGGCCCTGCAGCACCTCGTGGTTGGAGCGGCATTCGCCGGGCGGTTCGATCAGCTTGGCGCCGATCGAGATATGCTGATGGCCGCCACCGTAGTAGAGGTCGTCGTGCTCCATGAACATCGTCGCCGGCAGCACAATGTCGGCCATTTGCGCGGTCTCGGTCATGAACTGCTCATGCACGGCCACGAACAGGTCCTCGCGCGCGAAGCCTTGGCGTACCAGCGTCTGCTCGGGCGCCACCGTCACCGGATTGGTGTTCTGGATCAGCATCGCCTTGACCGGCGGCCCGTTGTGCAGCGCTTCGGCATCGCCGGTCAGGATGCGCCCGATCCTCGACTGGTCGAGCGCCCGCGTGGCGGGATCGATGGCGTCGTGGCCCTCGATGATCGATTCATCGAACCGCCAGATCGCGTAATTGTTGAAGAACGCGCCGCCGCCCTCATACTGCCAGGCGCCGGTCACGGCGGGAATGCACAGCGCCGCATGCATCTGCGCCGCCCCGTTGCGGCTGCGGGTGAAACCATAACCGAGGCGGAAGAACGATCGTTGGGTCTGGCCGACCAGCCGCGCGAACGCCTCGATCTCCGCCACCGGGACGCCGCAGATTGAAGAAGCCCATTCCGGCGTGCGGGTCGCAAGATGCGCTTCGAGTTCGCCGGGACAATCGGTGTAGCGCTCCATATAGGCGCGATCCGCATAACCCTCGCGGAACAGCACATGCATGACGCCGCAGGCGAAGGCGCCGTCGGTGCCAGGCCGCAGGATGATCTTGACGTCGGCCTGCTTCATGGTGTCGTTGTTGTAGATATCGACCGCCGCGATTTTGGCGCCGCGTTCCTTGCGGGCGCGCATCGCATGCGTCATCACATTGACCTGGGTATTCACGGGATTGGTGCCCCAGATCACGACGAGGTCGGAGACGCCCATCTCGCGCGGATCGACGCCGGCAATCTTGCCAGTGCCGATGGCAAATCCGACCCGGGCGACATTCGCGCAGATCGTCTGGTAGAAGCGGGAATACTTCTTCACATGCGCAAGACGGTTGATGCCATCGCGCATCACGAGGCCCATGGTGCCGGCATAGTAATAGGGCCAGACCGATTGGGCGCCGAATTCGCGCTCGGCCGCGTCGAAGCGCGCGGCGATCTCGTCCAGCGCTTCGTCCCACGAAATCCGTGCGAACTGGCCGGAGCCTTTCGGACCGGTCCGGCGCATCGGATGGATCAGCCGGTCGGGATGGTGAATGCGTTCGGCATAGCGTGCGACCTTGGCGCAGACGACGCCGGCGGTATAGGTCTGCAGCCTGGAACCGCGCACCCGGCCGATCGAGGAGCCCTCGATTACCTCGACATCGAGCGCGCAGGCCGACGGGCAATCGTGCGGACAGGTGGAGTGCCGGATGTCGATTCTGGGCTGCTGGTTCATGCCCCGATTGCTACCATCAAAAACGGGGACAGCCGAGCGCATTTTACGGCCACTCGCCGTTAAAAAATGCGCCCGGGCCATGCTTTTTGCGCCGGCAAAACCCCGTCAATGGCACGGACGGGCCCGCCTCTTTGGGAGGTTGAAATGACAGGCTCACGGTTTGCACTGGCGCTGGCGATTGGCAGACGATGGTTAACGACCGCTCGATCGCCATTTCAACAACCGCTTCTCGACCATCGACATCGCGAGCGCGGTCAGATAGCCGATGACACCAAGCAGGATCACGCCGGCGAACAGGTCCGCTGAACGGAACGCCCGCGCGGACAGCAGCACCCAGTGTCCGAGGCCGTCGAGGCCGGCGAGAATTTCGCAGACGACGGACAA
This sequence comes from Pseudomonadota bacterium, assembly GCA_043811435.1. Classification (GTDB taxonomy): domain Bacteria; phylum Pseudomonadota; class Alphaproteobacteria; order Rhizobiales; family Xanthobacteraceae; genus Bradyrhizobium. The sequence continues at coordinate 95,634 of JBDRNF010000194.1, read as the reverse complement.
GATCAGCGCCACGGTCACGCTCAATCGCATGCCCGCCAGGATGTCGGGGCTTGCCGACGGCAACGCGATCTTGAAGATGACCGCCAGCCGCGACATGTGCAGCGAGCGCGCCACCTCGTAAAGTCTCGGCTCGACGGCCGCAAAACCGTGAATTGTTGCCAGCAGCATCGGCCAGATTGCGCCGAACGCGATCACGAACAGCGCCATGCTCTGGGTCAACCCGAACATCGCAATCGCGACCGGAATGACGGCGGATACCGGGAGCGGCCGGAGAAACTCCAGCGACGGCGCCACGTAACTTCGCATCGTGCGCGACGAACCGATCAGAGCTCCGAGCGCGATGCCCGCGATAGAGGCGACGAACCAGCCATAGGCCATGTGCTCCAGGGTTCCCAATAACTTGTCCAGCAGGTCGCCGCTGGTAAATCCCCGCACCAGCGAAGCCCAGGCGCGATCCGGCCCGGGCAGGAACACCGGTGATACCAGCCGCTGATCGGCAATCAGCTGCCACAACGCAACAAAGCCTGCGGCGACCGCGAAGCTGGCAGCACGCCAGTACAGCGCCGAGCGGTTCATGCTGAATCTCCAACGAGAGCCGCACGCCCGAACAGATGGCGTTGCGCAACCATGAGGCCGGTGTTCAGCAGGTAGCCGATCAGGCCGATCCAGAATAGATAGGCCAGCATCAGGTCCGGCCGCAGCGCCTGCTGCGCCGTCATGATCGCAGCACCCAGGCCGATCGGATTGATGGCGATCTCGACCGTGACGGCGACGATCAGCGCTATGCCGGCGGCCAGGCGGAACGCCAGGAAAATCCGCGGCAGCGCCGCCGGAATGATGATCTTGCGGACCCGGTCCGCCGGTGACAGACGCAACGCGCGCGAGACTTCGATCAAACGCGGTTCGATGCCACCGACAGCCGCGCGGGTCAGGATCAGGATCGGCCAGACGCACGCGAATGCGACGATCACGATTTCCATGCGGTAGCCGAAACCCAGCGCGATCAATGCGATCGGCAATAGCGCGATGGACGGGATCGGACGGATCGCCTCGATGGTCACTTCCATCAGCCTGTCGAAGATATGGAAAATTCCAAGCGCAATGCCGCCGGCAAGTCCGATGGCCCCGCCGATCGAGAGCCCGGCGAACGCCGAGATCAGCGTATCACGGGTCGCAATCAGCAAGGAGCCGTCCTGGAATGCCTCGACAAGTGCCGCGGCAATGGCGCTCGGCGGCGCGAGCGAGTCGCTTTGCAGATGAGCCGCGCGGGCCCAGATCTCCAATATGGCCAGGATCGTGACGGGAAGCAGGAACGCCTTGATGCGCTCCGGGATCATGCTTCCGACACCTTGATGAAGTCGAACAATTCGCGGCGCAGCCGCAGGAACTCTGGGTTCTCGCGTGTCGCGAGCTGATCGCGGGGCCGAGGCAGATCGATCCCGAGTTCGATGCCGATGCGACCGGGATGCGGCAACAGGCCTATGACGCGGTCGCCCAGATAGATCGCCTCTTCCAGATCGTGGGTGACGAACACGACCGTCGCTTCGCTGGCGCGCACCAGTGACAGGACTTCGTCCTGCAGCCCCTGACGCGTCATCGCATCGAGCGCGCCGAACGGCTCGTCCATCAACAGCGCCTTGGGCTCTTGCGCGAGACAGCGCGCGATCTGCAGGCGCTGCTGCATGCCGCCGGACATTTCCGCCGGGTATTTTTTAGCGTGGTTGGGTAGTCCGACCTTTTTCAGCAATTCGTCGATGCGGGCGGCGCGCTGCGAAGCAGGAGTTCCCGATGCCTCCAGCGCCAGCGAGACGTTACCGGCGGCAGTTCGCCATGGCAGCAATGCCTTGCCGTAGTCCTGAAAGACGATGGCGATATCGCGCCGCGGCGCCAGCATCGGTTTGCCATCGAAGACCACGGTACCGCGGGTCGGCTGATACAATCCGGCTGCGAGCCGCAAGGCGGTGGTCTTGCCACAGCCCGACGCGCCGATGATGCAGAGGAATTCGCCCGGCTTCACGTCAAGGCTGATATCTTCCAGAATTGCCTTGCCACCGAGATTGAGTGTGACACCGGAGAATGCGATTTGAGCACGCCCGGGACGAGGGCCGTTCGCACTTTGGTTCACTGCGGCAATCATGCTCACGAACTACCCTCCTTGGCGGGCGGATAGACGTAATTGAGCGTCGAACCCAGGTGGGACTTGAGCCTGGTTTGCGCACCGTCGCAATCGCGCGCGAGCACCAGATCCGCAAGGTTCTGGTGTGCCGCGACGAAATCTTCGCCACTGCCCAGGCCGCGCATCATGACACGGCGATACCGGTAAGCCTGGTCGTAGAGGTCCGAATGCGCCGCCAGCAGCCGTCTTGATCCGCAAGCCGCCAGCAGCGCGGTGTGAAACCCCTTGTGCAAGGCATCGAACTCCGGCGCGCCCTCGCGAAACTTGTCGCCGGTTCGCTGAATGTGCCGGCGCATTTGATGCAGTGCACTTACAATTCCCGCTTCCCAGACATCGTCGCCGTGCGCCATCGCGAGCCGCAGCGCCTCGATCTCGACCACCGTGCGCATCTGCGTAATATCCTTCAGATCCTCGCGGCTGACGTCGGCCACGCGGAAACCGCGCTGGCCGATCCCGACGATCAGTCCCCTGGAAATGAGCCGGGACAGGCCTTCGCGCAGCGGCGTGGCGCCGATATCATAGCGCTGGACCAGATCGACGATGCCGAGACGCGCGCCCGGCGCGAGATCGCCGGCGATGATATCGCGCTCCACCAGGCTGGCCGCGCGCTCGCTCAAAGTGTCCGAACCCGACACCTCTCCTGAACCGCCCTGCACCGCTGATGCCATGCTCTGTCTATTTCAGGATCAGCTTGTTGAGATCGAGCTTGCTCTGCAACATCTTCTGCGACGCCATGATGTCGATCCACCACGCCAACTGCTCAGCTTTGAGGATCGGTTCCGACCGGTTCGGCGGCGTGGCCTTGACCAGTTCGATGGGCTGCTTGGTGAATTTCTGAATCGAGGCGGAGGCTTTTTCGCGGTCGTTGTTGACGATGGGAGCAGCTTCCGCAATCGCCGCACGGAACTTCCTGATGGTGTCGGGATTCTTCTCCGCCCATTCACGCGAGGCGGCGTAGAAAATGATCGGTTCGGTCCGCGCGAGGTCGACGGCGTAGCGGGCGCCGACCGAGCCCAGCCCGGCATTTTTCATCCGGGTCACAAATGGCTCCGCTGTCAGGACTGCATCCACACTGCCCGACTTCACGATATCCATCATCGTCGGAAACGTCACTTCGACAAAATTGACCTTCCTGGGATCAACGCCCTTCTCGACCAGCCATTTCACGAACAGGACATGCAGGAACGCACCGAGGCCGGGTGCGCCAACTTTCTTGCCAATGAAATCCTTCGGCTCGTTGATGACAATGCCATTGCGGACGAATGCGGTGATATTGCCGTTCGAGACCGGACTCATCACAGTCGCGCCTGCGACCGCGACTAGGTCGAGGCCGCCGTCAGCCGCCTGCAGGAACACGGTGGAGGTCGGCCCGCCGATGTGGATCGAGTTGGAGAGGATCGCGGCCGGAATGTTCGAATTGATGCCGATCAGCACCATTTCGGCATCGAGCCCGTGTTTCTTGAAGATGCCTTCGTCGATCGCGACCATGGCGGAAGCGCAGTCGGAAGTCGCGGTGCAGCCGATCTGAATTTTGGTCTGTGCTTGAACGGGGCCGGCGGCAAGAAGCGCCGCAAAACTCACTGCCGCCAGGAATCTGGTCATCGATCGCCTCCCGATTGCGATATTTTTCATCGCCTCTTGTTTATCGATATTTTTAATGATCATATATTTTACGAAACCACAAGGGGAGACAGCGGTGAAACTTGCGACATTTCGATCCGGCGGCCGGGAAAAGATCGGTCTTGTCCACCATGACGACTCGCGGCTGTTCGATCTGGCGGCGGCCGCGGACCGGGAGGGCAAATACAATCCGGCTTTCGCGTCGATGCTGTCGCTGATCGACGCAGGCTCCCCGGCTCTGGACCAGGCTCGGAGTTTGTTCGACAAGAGCGGCAAGGATGAGAGCTTGTCCGAGAATGTCGCCGCCGTCGAAATCCTGGCACCGATCCCGGAACCGCGGCAAATGCGCGACGGCATGTCGTTTCCGCTGCACATCCTGCAAGCGCCGCGCGGCCAGCTCAAGCTCGCAGCGCGCGCCAAAAACGACATGGCGGAGTTGGCGCGGATCGACGCCGAGCCGCTGGGCGAGTTGCCCGAGGTCTACCGCAAGCAGCCGATCTACTACTTCACCAACCGCTTCAGCGTGCGCGGCACCAACACGACCGTCAAATGGCCGCGCTACAGCAAGGTGATGGATTACGAACTCGAATTCGGCATCGTTACCAGGAACAAGGGCGCCAATATCCCGGCTTCGAAGGCCGCGGACCACATCTTCGGCTATACCATCTTCAACGATTTTTCGGCGCGGGATGCCCAACGCATCGAGATGGAGGGACGGCTCGGCCCCGCCAAGGGCAAGAGCTTTGATGGCGGCAACGTCATGGGTCCCTGGATCGTGACGCCGGACGAAATCGGCGATCCCTACAAATTGAAGATGGAAGCCCGCGTCAACGGCAAGATGCGCTCGCAGGGCGTTACCGAGGGAATGCTGTTTTCGTTCGAGGAGATCATTGCCCACGTCTCCAGGGACGAAACCCTGATGCCCGGCGAATTCATCGGGTCAGGCACGGTCGGCAACGGCTGCGGGCTCGAACTCGGCTGGTATCTCGAACATGGCGACAGCATCGAGCTCGAGGTCGAAAAGATCGGAATCCTGAAAAACAAGGTCGAGCGGCAGGACGCCTGAAGCAGCAACACCAAAAAAACAGCAAAACTCTTCGAGGAAACGCATATGGCCAGACGACTGATCGACATTTCCGTGCCGCTGCAGAACGACGTGCCGGCCGATCCGCCCGGTGGGCATCCCACCATCCAGTACATCGATCACCAGCAGGGCCTGCCGCGCATGCTGCAGTTTTTCGACGGACTGAAGGCCGAGGATCTGCCGGACGGACAAGGCTGGGCGGTCGAGCAGGTCCAACTCTCCACCCACAACGGCACCCACCTCGATGCGCCCTGGCACTTTCACCCCACCATGAACCGCGGCGAGCGCTCGTGGACCATCGACGAAGTGCCGCTGGAATGGTGCCTGCAACCCGGCGTGAAGCTGGACTTCCGACATTTTCCGGACGGCTATGTCGCAACGGCAAAGGATGTCGAAGGCGAGCTGAAGCGCATCGGCCACACGCTTTCGCCGCTGGAAATCGTCGTGGTCAACACCAGCGCCGGGACCAAATACGGCCAGCAGGATTACGTCACGTCAGGTTGCGGCATGGGGTATGAAGCGACGATGTATCTGCTGGAGCACGGCGTACGGCTGACCGGCATCGACGGCTGGAGTTGGGATGCACCGTTCGTCCATACCGCGAAGAAATACGCGGAGACCAGGGACGCCAGCCTGATCTGGGAAGGCCACAAGGCCGGACGACACATCGGTTACTGCCATATCGAGAAGCTGCACAATCTCGAGCAGTTGCCGTCGACCGGTTTCACCGTGTCGTGTTTTCCGGTCAAGATCGAGCGTGCCTCGGCAGGCTGGACGCGGGCAGTCGCCATCATCGATGGGTAACGTCGCAGCGTATCGGTAACCGATAAGCCGCGGCAAAGGCTTCAGGGCATTGCCGCGCTCGATGCGGCATCGCAACGGCGCGCTAATCGCCGTTGTCGCCTGATCCCGCTTCGGCCAGCGCCTGCAGCGGCTCGGCATCCAATACGACGATGGCCCCGTGCTCGAGGCGCACCCATTTGCGATCGGCCCAGACCCGCAACTGCTTGTTGATGCTTTCCCGGGTCATGCCGACCATTTCGCTGATTTCCTGCTGGGTCACCGCGATGGTCCGGCCGCCGGGCGCAAGCTTGTGTTTTTCGGTCAGACGAAGCAGCGCGCTGGCCAGCCGGCCCGGCAGGTTCTGCAGGATGATCTGCTCGACCTGTTCACTGGTCCAGCGCAGGCGCGTGCATAACAGTTCAATGAACTTCATCGCCAGCGCCGGCTGGCTCTTCAGAAACGGAATGAATTCGCGGCGGTCGATGATAAAGAGCTCGCAACTGGTATTCGCCGTGGCGTCGGCGGACCTGACCTGCCCGTCGAGCACGGTCATTTCCCCGAAGATTTCACCGGCGCCGATCAAATTCAGGATCGCGCTGCGGCCATCGACGGAAGAGATGCTGATCTTTACGGTGCCGCTGATCACCGCAAACATACTCGTGCCGGCATCGCCCTTGGAAAAAATCGTGGCGCCCCGCTTCAGGGTGGTATGTTTGGCATAGCGGCAGAGCTGATCAAACGCCTCGGGTTCAAGATCGCAGAAGATCGGGTGCTTGCGCAGTACCGATAATTTGCCGCTCGGAACCTCGCGAGCTTCGCCCGTCTTGTCCTGGGGCACGCCGGTCACGACCATCTGCTACTTTGCCCATCAACGGCGGGTCGTGCTGAAATCATCCGCCGCGCCGCAATTTATACTCCGGCGGACCGCGCACGGCAAGAAAGGCCCCGATTATACCGAGGCCGTTCAAGGAGTTACTCGCCAAGGATGCGACAATTAAGCGGACAATTTTAGATAGGCGGAAGGGCTGGATGCGGGCGCCGGAGGAACATCAAACCCGGCTCTCGGTGCCGGTCCCGGCGTTCACTTCAGAGCAGGATTTGGGCAGAGCATGTGAAGGCCGATGTAGACGACCCCATTGTGGGCAAAGACCTTCACGATCAGGTCGTGGGTCGCATCAACATTGTCGCCGACCTTCAACAACATCGGCATTGGGGAAGCGGATTTGAGGTTGGCCGAAACGATTTCGGTGAGACGGCGGCGCACCGGTTCTGAGATTTTGCCGGAATCCTTCTCCCAATCCTTAAAGTCGTCCGGCTTTGGCAGAAAGTATTTGATGAACTTTCCAAAACTATAGGGGCCGTGCTCTTTTTCCAGCTCTGCAAACTTGCTGGCCGCCAAGGCTATGTTCTCTGGCCCAAGCATCTGGTTGATGATTTGTTCAAATGTTCCGCTATAAGGCGCAAAGGCCATCACCCACTCCCATGTTAATGCGGCTGAATCTGCCGTGGCTGCAGTATGTCATGAGTCCGATAACTTGCTGAGGGCTACCTTAGCACGTTCCAGCTGTATAGTCATTTTCGACTTGTCGAACAGCTCGACAGCCTGGGCGAGTTCGTTTTGCGCCTCGGACTTCCTGCCCGAAGCCACCAGCAAGCGGGCCAGTGTACCCTTGGCCATCCCCAGCAAGGGTCTGCTTTCGAGCCGGGTTGCCAGTTCGATCGCTCGCTCAAGTTGGGCCATGGTTTCCGCCGCGGCGGGAGCGCCTTGAAGAGCGGAGATGAGAGCTTGGGCAAAAGCAGCCAAGGCTTCGATCCCGTGATAACCCTTTTGCTTTGCTCCCGCCTGGCAGGCCCGCGCGATTTCCAGTCCGCGAGAGATCTCGCCTAGTTGTGCGTATGCCGAAGCAAGATAGACCGGTGCCAGCATCGTGCTGCTCGCGTGGCCGAGCGCCTCGGCCTCCTCCTTAGCTTTCAACAAGATGTCTTTGGCTTCGGCGGCGTGTCCTTTCTGCAAATGGAGATTCCCGAGCGCGCACAGCACCAGGGGCAAAAACAATCGGACCTCGTTCTCGCGCGAGAGGAACGCAGCTTCATCTAACGCTCTCTCCGCCTCCTCAAGATTGCCGTGGCCAAGTTGAACAAGGCCGCGCCCATAAAGGGCGGCAATAATGTCATAGGGTCGGTCGTTGCTCCTGGCGAGCTCGCTCGCCTGCCGGGAGCTTTGCTCGGAATTGTCGTACTCGCCAGTCGACACATAGACGAGAGCCTTCATCATGTGACAGAGCACGAGAAGGCTCGATCCCGTCGTTCCCGGCGGAACGTCTTCCGGTGCGCTGGCCAGCCGCGTACTCGCCCGGTTTAGAAGTAGCTCTGCGTCCCGATATCGACCGGAGATGAAATATGCCTGGCCGAGTACATATTCGGCATAGCCGAGCCAAGCGGTGGCCGCCAAGCTGTTAGCCAGTGCAAAAGCCTGTTCCGACGCGGCGATTGCTTCAACGGGCGCTCCATAGAAATTCAGTGCCACTGCCTTGGCAACAATCGACGCTAGTCGCCGCTGTTCATCCCCGATTTTCTCGGAACGCGCTTCGGCATCGCGGCAAAGAGCGAACCATTGCTCCATGCTTCCAAGCGGCGCAAATGCAAGCCGGGCTTCGAGGCGCAAGTCAATCGCCCGTTGCTCCCGCGCCGTCGAAGCCAATTGCTTGTCCACCGCGTCCATCGCTAGCTGGAAGTATTCTGTTGCATCGCGGAATGCGGATCTGGCCAAGGCCTTTTTCGCCGCCATGTATCCGTATTGGTCTACTTTCGCCCAGTCCTGCGCTTTGACCGCGTGGTGGCACAATGCCTCGGCGGCCTCCTCCTGGTGACCTAGGGCATTCGCCTCCAGCGCCGCCAATATCCGCCGGTGCAGCTCCTCCCGTTGTGGGCGAAGGATCGAATCGTAGGCAACTTCGCGAATGAGATCGTGCGCGAATTCGTATTCCGGGGCAGCAAGCCACCGCGACTCGACCAGAAAATCCAGAATTTCCAGCGACCAAAGGCGGCTTTGCAGTTCGGCTGCCGGCATGGCGGTCACGGCCGTCAGCAAGGGCGGCGGGATGCGCGGTCCGACGACGGACGCGAGCTGGAGAAGCGCCTTGTCCTGCTTCGGCAAGCGATCGATGCGGGACGCAATGACCCCCTGTACGGTGGGCGGAATATCCAGCGCTTCCCATGAGGTTCTGGCGGCAAACCGGCCGGCGTCGGCGTCGAGGACGCCACGGTTGAGGAGTTGCCGCGCAACCTCCTCGATGAACAACGGAACCTGGCCGGTGTGGCGAAGGATCTGAGCCTTAAGCGCGCCGAGATCCGGCCCGGCGCCGAGCAGATCGTCAAGCAGGGCATTCGCCGAGGAGATATCGAGCGACCGCAGCCAGATCCGGCGCACGTCCAGGCGGGCCAGCCATCCCGGCGTATCTTCCGTCCGCCAGGTCAGCAGCACCAGCAGCGGGTGGCCTGCCGTCAGCGACATCAGGGCCTCGATCGCGGTTTCGCTTTGGCCATCGATCCAGTGAAGGTCCTCAAGAAGCAGGATAGTCGGCCGCGTCGCGATCACCCTGCCGATCGCATGGCGGGCGGCATCGATGATCGCGCGACGCCGCAACAGGGGTTCGAGATCGCTCCAGCGGCTGTCAGTAACCGGCTGGTCCAGAACCGAGCAAAGCGCGGCCGGCCAAAGATCGGAATGCGCGGGCGCGGGCGCTTCGGGCAAATCGAGTTGATCCGCTGGCCCGACATTGCCGATCTGCAGCGCACTCTGGAGCAGCTTCTTCAGCAATGCATACGGCACCGCCTGCTCCAGCGGGTTGCCTTCCGCCTCCAGCACCTGCCAGTTGTTCTCCCGCAACGTACCGACAAATTCGTGGGCGATTCGGGATTTTCCGATGCCGGCCGTCCCGACCAGCGCAACGATCTGTCCGGACGATCCGGCCTCGCGCGCCGCCCGCTCGAGCAGGGAAATCTCTTCGGCGCGTCCGACAAACGACGAAAGTCCCTTGGTCGAGCGGGCGCGCCAGCGGGTAAGCCCGCTGATCTCGGCGAGTTCGTAGCAGGGAACGAGCGCGGAAAACCCTTCCAGCCGCCGCGGGGCCAGCGCGTTGAAAGTCACCATGCCCGCGGCCAGGCCTTGGCAGGATTCCGACACCAGGATTTGTCCGGCTTGCGCGGCATTTTCGAGCCGCTTGACCAGATGGACAGCAGGGCCGCCCGCTTCATAGATAGAGGAGAAGTCGGCCTCGATCACGTGGGCGACGACATAGCCGGAATGAACCCCGACCCGCACCTGGAGCGCCGGGTCGTTCAAGAGCTTGACACGGCGAACCAATTCGACGGCGGCGTGACAGGCCATGACGGCGTGATTGTCATCGGCATGCGGGGCGCCAAAAAGTGCGATCAGCCCGTCACCGCCCTCCTTGCTGACGATCCCGCGGTTACGGCGGACGGCGGTGCGCATCGCAATCAGCGCCGGCTCGAGCCGGGAAATCGCCGCCTCGGGGTCCAGCTCCGAGATCAAATCGGTCGAGCGCTGCAGATCGGCACAGAGGACCGTGAGATATTTCCGCTCGCCGGCAATGCGGCTGCGCGCCACGGGGGCTACTGGAGCATGTTCGGGGACGACCGCGCCGCAAGACGAGCAATACGCGTCGCCGGCTTTCAGGGTCGACTGACAAACCTGACAACGCACCCGCGGCTCCTCCATCCCCCAATTTAGATTAGCGAAAGATCACGGCGGAACAAGCGTTTACAGCCGCCCTATGCGAATGACGAGGATGCGGGCAAGCAAAGCGCCGGATGGGATTTTGGGATGGGAGTGATTGGGTGACAGTTTTGGCGGAGCGGGCATCGCCTGTGGTAGCAACGATTAAATCGCACACCCACAGAGTGCATTGTTGCAGCCCTACTCCTTGCTGATTCCCATCCCTTTAATCTTAATCACTGGCTTCCGCCAAGGCACGATCACGCGCTCAGCGCACAAGCCGCGGTGTGTCAGCAGCTGCCCCTGCTGAACCGGCAGCCCAGCTCAAGAACTTCGACGTCGTTGAGGAATCCACTGGGGCTTTCGCTGCGCCGGCCGGGTTTGAAAATCACCCCAGATCAGCACAATGGCGAACACCGCGAATACCGACAGTACGGCCGCGACCACCAGCATTGACATGACGGCCTCCGCTAGAAAACAAGCCTATTATCGTCAATCGGGGCGATCGGGCGTTGATGCGGATCAAATTCACAAGCGGTACAGGGAGCGCGCCGGCGGCTCCGTCAGGCTGCGGTCATCGCCTCCGCGCGCGCCGGATCCAGCAAGCACACGCTTCCCGGCTGGATTCCGATCACACGGTCGCGTTCCAGCTTGGTGAAGGTCCGGCTGACCGTTTCAATGGTCAGGCCGAGAAAATCCGCAATGTCCTGGCGGCTCATTGGCAACGGCACCGTATTGGACGGCCCCCTCAGCTGAACCAACCGATCGCGCCAGCCAAGCAGGAAAGTCGCGACCTTCTCTTCCGCCGAACGCCGGCCGAGCAGCACCATGTGGTCCTGTGCCTGGCTCAGTTCGCGAATTGTCAACTCGTTGATGCGGCGCAGGAGATGCGGTTTGTCCTCGATGAAGCGTGCAAACGAACTCTTGGAAAACCGGCAAACAGCGACAGCGCCGATCGCGTCCGCCGAGAAGCTATGGCGCGCTGATGCCGCCATCCCCAGCAGATCGCCGGGCAAGGCAAAACCGACGATCTGCCGGCGGCCATCGGGCAGCAGCTTGTAGAGGCGCATGACGCCCTCGAGAAGATTGTAGACTGACGTCGTCATTTCCTCCTGCCCGAAGACGGTCTCGCAGGATGCGAAATGGATATGCCGACCAAGATGCTCCAATTCCCGCAGTTCGGCCTTGTCGAGCGCGGCGCAGATGCTGAAGCGACATATCGCGCAATCGGCACAGGGATGCCCATTCAGGTCGCCTGCAACCAGGGAAATCCTCATGCGTCACTCCAAGACGGAACCGGCGGCCACCACATGGGCCGCCGACTCTATCTTAACGGATCCTCCATCTGCCGGTTGATACAGATCAAGAACCGCCGCTCTTGGGGCTCTATCAAGGCTTGTCCACCATAGAAGAGATCGGCTCGCCATGCTGCGATTTGCCCTGCGTCAAACCCTCGTAACGTTGATGCTGACAGCACCGGCCCTGGCGACCTCGCCCGCCGAGCAGCGCGGCAAGACGTTCGCGCTGACCAATTGCGCGCGGTGCCACTCGATCGATCGGGTAACTCCAAGTCCGCTCACGATCGCGCCACCATTCCGCACATTGCACAAACGTTATCCGATAGAGTCCCTCGCCGAGGCGCTTGCCGAGGGCATCGTCACCGGCCACCCGAGCATGCCGGAGTTCCAGCTCGAGCCAGACCAGATTAATGATCTGCTGTCGTTTCTGAAGACGCTGGAATAGCGCTGTCGCAGCTTAACGGCCGTTGCCGGCGTTTTCGCCGCTTCAGAGCCTGAGCTTGACGTTGCAAATGCCGTGCTCGTGAGGATCGGCCTTCACTTCAAATCCGAGGTCCCGGCACATTCCCAGCATCACGATGTTTTCCTGAAGAACGTCGCCCGCGATCACCTTGAGGCCCTCAGACTTGGCATATTCAATCATTAGCTGCATCAATGCCCAGCCGAGCCCCCTGCCCTTGAGATCGGACCGCAGCAGGATGGCGTATTCGCCGCTCTCATAAATCGAATCCGAATGAATTCGAACGACGCCAAGCACCTCATCGGTGATCTCGTCCACCGCGACGAAGGCCATCGCGCGGGCATAGTCGAGTTGGGTCAGCCGGGCGATGAACTCGTGGGTAAACTCTTTCATCGGAGCAAAGAATCGCAACCGCAGGTCATGGCTGGTGACGTGCCGCAGGAGTTCATGGATCGACGGCTCATCCTCGGGGCGGATCGGGCGCACGAAGACCCGCCAGCCGTCCTTGACCTCGAGGTGGCGCTGCCATTGCGACGGATACGCTCGCACGGCAAAATTGCCGGGGCCGGAGCCCTTGAATTTTCGCTCCGCCGCCCCCACAGCGATGCGCGCATCGACCGCGAGTACACCGGCTTCGTCAGCCAGCAAGGGATTGATGTCCAGTTCCCGGATCTCCGGGATATCCGCGGCCATCTGAGCCAGCTTGACCAAAACCATCGCGACGGCGTCCGGCTTGACCGCAGGCACATCCCGGTAGGCGGCTAACAGCCGCGAGACGCGGGTGCGCCCGATCAGGTCACGGGCCAGTTGCAGATCGAGCGGAGGCAGTGCCAACGCCTTATCGTTGATGATCTCGACCGCAGTACCACCTCGGCCGAACACGATCACGGTGCCAAAGGTTGGATCGTCGGCGAAGCCAAGAATAAGCTCGCGCGACTTCAGCCGAACCACCATCGCCTGCACGATGACACCGGATATTCGTGCCTCCGGGCGAAGCCCCCTGGCCCGCGACAGAATACCGGCGGTCGCATCGCGCACCGCCTCCTGGCTGGTGAGATTGAGAACGACGCCACCGACGTCGGATTTATGAACAATGTCCCGCGACATGATCTTGAGCACCACGGTCGCGCCCTGCGCGAAAATCTCCGACGCGTAAGCCACTGCCTGATCGGCATCGGCGGCTGCAAACGTAGGGACCATCGGAATGTCATAAGCCTCGAGCAGCCGCCTGACTTCGACCGGGTCGAGCCACTGACGGCCATCGGCCAGTGCGCTTGCCACGATTCCCCGAGCAAGCTCGCTATCGGGCGAGAACTCGCTTGGCATGGCAGGCGGAACCTGCGCCAGCTCAGTCACGACCTCGCGATGTTTCACAAGGTGCATGAAGCCGCGCACCGCGTCATCCTCGGTAGGGTAATTGGGAATCCCGGCGCCGCTCAGGAGGTCGCCGATGTTCTGCTGTGCCCCGACCCAGACTGCAAGCACCGGCTTGGCGGAACGACGATATTTCTCACGGTACTTGCCGACCACGGCGGTTACGGTGGTGGCGATCTCGTCAGCCGAAGCAATCGCGGTCTGGACGTTCATGACCAGGACAGCGTCATTGCTCGCATCGGCCAGCAGCAGCTCGAGCGCTGCCGCGTAGCGCGCGGGGCCGGCGTCGCCAACGATGTCGACGGGATTTGATCCGGACCATGTCGGCGGCAATACCGCGTCGAGCTTCTGTTTGATCTCCGGGTCGATTGCCGCCGGAATTCCCCCCAGATCGACCAGCCGATCGACCGCGAGAACACCGATGCCGCCGCCGTTGGTCAGAATCGCCAACCGCTTGCCCGGTGGCGATTCGAGGCGGCCCAGCGTCTCCGCACAATCGAACAATTCCCGAAGATCGGATACCCGCAGGATGCCGGCGCGGCGGAACGCGGCATCGTAGACCGCGTCCGATCCAGCCAGCGCGCCAGTGTGGGTCGCAGCCGCCTTCGCGCCTTGCGCCATGCGGCCGGACTTGACGACCACGACCGGCTTGATCCTGGCGGCGGCGCGCGCTGCCGACATGAACTTGCTGGCATCCTTGATCGCTTCGATATAGAGCAGGATAGCGCGCGTCTTGCCGTCCATCGCAAAATAATCCAGCAGATCGGCGATATCGACATCGAGCTGGTCGCCGACAGACACGATTCCGGAAAAGCCCACCGCGCGTTGCGCGGCCCAATCCACCATCCCCGTGGCAATGGCGCCCGATTGAGAAATCAGCGCTAGATTTCCCGGACGGGGCATGTGCGCGGCAAAACTGGCGTCGAGATTTCCGCCCGGCATCATGATGCCAAGACAATTGGGCCCTATCAGCCTCATTCCGTGCTTGTGCGCGGCGCGTTGAGCGGCGTCGGCCATTGATCCCGCGCCACGGCCAAGCCCGGCAGTGACGATCAAGGCGCCCGCCGCCCCTATCCTTCCGGCCTCATCGATGATCCCGACGACCGCGGTTGCCGGCGCCGTGATCACCACGAGTTCAGGTACAAACGGCAATTTCTCCAGGCTGTCGACCGTGCGAAAACCATCGATCTCCGCATGGCGCGGATTCACGAGCCCGAAGTCACCCTGGAACTTCGCTTTGCGAATGTTTCCAAGAATGGCCCGCCCGACTGATGCCCGTCGCGGACTGGCCCCGACCAGGGCGACCGAACGAGGCGAAAGCACATTTTCCAAACGATAAGTTGACATCGGCTTCGATCGCTCGCTGACGCTGGCATGGAGGCTATGAATACAACCCGTTCCAGCGTGTGACCGGGCCGCCCGACGCAGCATCATGCCTCGGCAGGGTGGCCGCACAATGACTGTTTGGGTCGCGCAGGCCTCGAACGATAGGCGATCGCACGAGCCCGTTATTCATTTTTTTGTCAAGATTCCAAGAGCTTTGGCAAACTGATAGACGATCCTTTCTCCATGCATTTGATTGAGGTCAAGGCAGGACGCCCGCGCAGCCGTATGCGTTTGCGGTGCAGGTATCGGAAACGTCACAGATGCGGGGGCGCTTGCCGATTTTCCGCCCATATGCATCTGGAATACGGAAGCAAACTCTGGAACACTGGCGAATTCGGATCGCTACTGGTGAGGCCGCTTAAGGCCGATAGCAAGAAGCAGCATGCCGCCATCCCCAAAATCGGCCAATCGAGCCACGGCCCGCACCGGACCGGCGCAACAACCCCGCGATTCAGCCCCGCGACTGAATGCAGCGACGGCGTGCGACGCCGCATTTCGAGTAATAGCGCACCGTCATCTGGCGGATTTGACGGCAAACCATGATGCGACCTGCAGAGGCGACCCAGTTGCCCTGCACCGGATGCGCATCGCATTGACGCACTTGCGCACGGCCATTTTATTCTTCTCGCCGATGGTTGCGGACGCCGTGCGGACGCGAGTAAGGGCCGAATTAAAGTGGCTGAATAGCCAATTAGGCATGATGCGAGACCTGGACGTCGCGATAGAACGGCTCAAGGCAATCGACAAACGACGGCCGAGAGCAGTGCCCCATTATCGGGTCTGGACCGCGAAGCGCGCGGAAATCCACCGAAACCTGCTGCGCGCGCTCCGATCAGTCAGGTTTCAGCGTCTGGTCAAGAGCACATCCGATTGGATCGAGCGCGGACGCTGGTCGCTCAGGGGAGGCAAACAGGCCGCGCTGAATCGCGCTTCTCCGGTCGCGGCCTACAGCCGACGCAAACTGGCGCGATGGCAGGAAAAACTTCTAAAGAAGAGCCGCAAGCTTAAGAAAATGGACACGGAGAAACGGCATCGACTGCGCCTACTGAACAAGAAGCTGTCCTATGCGATCGGATCTTTCGAAGGTCTGCTTCCGGACAAGACTTTTTTGCGGCAGCAGGCGGCGGTAAAATATCTGCGCAAAGCACAAAAATCCCTCGGGCAATTGAACGACGATGCGAGAGGCCATTCGCTCGCGGTCGTTCTGGAGCGCGAGGGCGCGCGGGTGCCCCTGCAATTTCTCAGCCACAAGCGCGAAAAGCGACTGATACGGGAAACGGCTGCGGCCTACCGGAAGCTGGCCGCGCTGCAGTGAGCGCGGGCTAACCAAAGAATCAGTGTCACGCATCGAAGCCAAGCACATCACGGCAGGCGTTCGCGCCAGCCGCGTCGCGCCCTTGCCAGCTATACGCGTTCGATGATGATCGCCGGCGCCATGCCGCCTGCGGCGCACATCGTCACCAGGCCGCGCCTGAGGTCGCGTCGCTCCAGTTCGTCGAGAATGGTGCCGATCAAAATCGAACCGGTCGCACCGATAGGATGACCGAGTGCAATCGACCCGCCATTGACATTTACCTTGGCGCGGTCGAGTTCGAGATCCCTGATGAATTTTTCGGTCACGACCGCAAAGGCCTCGTTGATCTCGAACAGATCGATATCATCCATCGTGAGTCCGGCCTTGGCCAGCACCTTGCGCGCCGCGGGGACCGGGGCATTGAGCATCAGCGTGGGTGAGTCGCCCATATTCGCCATTGCAACGACACGCGCGCGCGGCTTCAGGCCGTGAGCCTTGGCATAGCTCGGTGACGCGAGCAGAATAGCCGCCGAACCGTCTACCACGCCGGATGAATTGCCGGCGTGATGCATGAAATCGATTTCGAGGTCGGGATATTTCTGCAGGATCAGGTTGCGGTAGGTGGTGCCCTTGTCATCGAGCGGGTAGTCCGCCACCGCCGTGAAGGCTGGTTTCAAAGCGGCCAACCCTTCGAGGGTGGTCTGCGGACGCGGATATTCCTCCCGGTCGAGCGCGAGGCTGCCGTCCTCGCGATGAACCGGAACCAGGCTCTTGTTGAAATAGCCTGCCTTAATAGCGGCGGCGGCCTTCTGCTGGCTCTCGAACCCAAGCCTGTCGACGTCCTGCCGTGTAATGCCTTCGAGCGTCGCAACAGCGTCGGCGCAGACGCCTTGATGCGATTGCGGATGCCTGGCGCGCAGGCGAAGATTGCCGGCGTCCATCATCAATGGCCCTTCGCCACGGCGGCCTTCCATCGACATCATCTCGGTACCACCCGCGATCACCAGGTCCTCGGAGCCCGACATGATGGAGGCGGCCGCCATGTTAACGCTGGTAATGCCGGATCCGCAGAAGCGATCGAGCGTGACGCCGCTGGTGCGGACGTCATAGCCTGCGTCAAGCGCCGACATCCGGCCGAGATCGCCGCTCTGCGGACCGCGCTGGGAACTGGTGCCCCAGACGATGTCCTCCACATCGGCGGTATCGATCCCGGTGCGGTCGGCCAGCGCCCGCAACACCGCCGCTCCGAGCTGCTGCGGGTGAATGCCCGCCAACGCGCCCTTACCGGCCTTGCCGATGCCCCGCGGGGTCCTGCATGCGTCGATGATCCAGGCGTCAGCCATGATGTTTCCTTCCGTAAACTCGTTGCCGGCATTTGCAGCCGGCCGAGTTTCAAAGTCAACTCATACCGCCTTTACAGGACGACAGCTCGGTCGCCTGCTCTAAAGCAGCTTCCCGTCCGGTCCGAAAAACGGATGCGGCCCGTCGTATTGGCCGATCGGAACCTGATGCGTCACCACGTTGCCGAAGCCCTCTCCGGCGAACCAGCTGTGGAGATGAAACGCCGGCGGCTCGACCTTGAACGACGGCTGCCGCAGTTGCGCCAGATCAAGATCGACCGCGTGATTGGGCGCAGGACAGATCGTGGTTGGGATCCCGGCAAACATGGTCAAGGCTGCGCGATGAACGTGCCCTGTGGCGATCAGCTGCACGCGTGGATGGCGCTTGACGAGCAGCGCCAGTTCTCCGGCATTGACGAGGTTCTGCCGGTCCATGTGCCATATCCCCGCCTTGAACGGCGGATGGTGCAGGAACAGCAGTGCCGCCCGGTCCGGCGAGACAGCCAGAGCCTCCTCGAGCCATTGCAAGGTCGGCGCATCGAGTTCGCCATGCGGCTTGCCGTGCACGCTGGAATCCAGCAGCACAAGATCGAGCTCCTGGATTTCAATTTTTTGATTGAGCGGCCCGGCTCGCAAGGCACGGGCCTGCGGAAACACCGCGCGCATCATCTCGCGCGAATCGTGATTGCCGGGAATACTGACGAAGGGCAGCTCGAGCCGCGCCAGCAGACGTTTGAGGCGTTCATATTCCTCAACCGTCGGTGTATCGGCCAGATCTCCGGAGATTACCACGAGGTCTGGCCTCGGCCTGAATTCATTCAGGGCAGCCACACAACGCTCAAGCGCCGCTGCAGTATCGACGCGTCCGTAGGCCAACTGGCCCGGGGATTTGATGTGCAGATCGGAAATCTGCGCGATGAGAACCGGTGTCCGGGTCATCGGCTCATCCTCAGTTTTCCGGCAGCAACAGACGGACGACCTCCGCAGCGATCAAAAGTCCGATCCGTTCGCCGCTCTGGGCCTTGACGGTGTTCGGGGCATCGACGGTGAGAACCTTATCGGACGCACCGCTGACCAACATACGCTGCCGGTCGCCGACGAAACTCACGCTGTCAATGGTCCCCGAGAGCGGCGCAGCTCCTTCCTCGACGATCCGGATCGTCTCGGGACGAATCATGGCCACCGCGGCCGCCTGGCTAACCTCGCCGCCGATAGGCTGCCGTCCGCCGGGTAACACAAGGTCACCGTTCTCGACCGGCGCCTCGATGATGTTCGCGGCACCAATGAATTCCGCCACAAAGCGATTCTTCGGCTTGAAATAGATCTCGCGCGGCGTACCGATCTGGGCAATCGTCCCCTTCTGCATGACCACTATACGGTCCCCCAGCTCCATGGCTTCGGACTGATCGTGCGTGACATAGATCGTGGTGATGCCGAGTGAGCGCAGCAAGCGGTTAAGTTCGCCACGCAGCCGATCGCGAAGCGCGGCGTCGAGCGCGGTCAGAGGTTCGTCGAGCAGCAGGATACCCGGCCGGATCGCCACCGCGCGCGCCAGCGCGACCCGCTGGCGCTGGCCGCCAGAGAGCTGATCGACCCTGCGGTTCTCAAGCCCCGATATGTTGGTCAGCGCCACCAGCTCGGCGACCCGGGCCGCGCGCTCCTGCCTCGCCATACCTCTGATTCTGAGACCATAACCTATATTGTCAGCCACGCTCATGTTGGGAAAGAGCGCGTACGACTGGAATACCATGCCGACGTTGCGCCGTTCGATCGGTACCGACGTCATGTCGTTGTCGTCGAACAACACCCGCCCCCCGGCGTCCGGCAATTCCAGCCCGGCGATGATGCGCAGCATAGTGGTTTTACCGCAGCCGGAAGGGCCGAGAAGCACCAGCGTTTCGCCGCGCGCGATGTCGAGTGTGGCGGGCTCGAGCGCACGCGTACCGTCGGCAAACGTCTTGCCGCAGGTTTCGATGCGCACCGATGCGCCATGTCCGGCCGGCACGCTCATCTTTTCTGCTCCTGATCGGCAAACATCTGCATCGCCATAAGAAGCGGAATGATCATGACAAAGAAAATCAGCGTATACGCCGATGCCACTTCCAGCCGCATCGACGCATAGCTGTCGGCAAGGCCAATAGGCAACGTCTTGGTAAGAGGCGTGTGCAGCATCCACGTCAGATTGAATTCGCCGAGCGAGAGCGTAACGACCATCAAGGAACCGGCAAGTATTCCCGGTACCGCATTGGGAACGATCACATCGCGAAAGCGCCGCCAAGGCGGGGCGCCCAGCGATGCCGCCCCCTCGTCGAGGGTCTTGATATCAATCGTCGCGAACACCGCCATCACGGACCGCACCATGAACGGCATCGTGTAGATGACGTGGCCGGTGAGGATGAACAACCACGAGCGGCGAAAATCGCCGAACCCCTGATAGGTGAACAGCAGCGCCAGCGCGATCGCGAGTCCGGGGATCGCCAGCGGCAGCGTGATGACTTCCTCGATGATGCGCGAAAGACGCCCTCCCCGCACGTGCAACGCATAGGCTGCGGGAACGCCGGCGACCAGCGTCAACGCGAGGGTTGTGAATGCGATCACGAACGACAGCAGGATGGTGCCGGCATAGAGCTCCCAAACCTGAAATACCCACTGCAACGTCACGCCCGAGGATATCCCGCGAAAGTAATTCACCGTGACCCCGGCGGAAATCGACAGGATCGCGGGCACCACAAGGAATGCGGCAACGAGCAGAGTAAACAGGAGCTGGCCGGTGAAGATCAGGCGATCACGCATGGACTTATCCGGCCGCCGCGACGGTGCTGCCGCTGAACGAGCGCGCAAGCGCCAGGATGGCCCAGGCGATGATTCCAAGCCCGACCGACAGGGCCGCCGACGTTGAGAAATTCGCGGCTAGTGTGAATTCGGTGTAGATCAGCATCGGCAGAACGTCGATATTGGTCGCAAGCGTGAACGCAGTACCGAATGCGCCCATTGCGGTTGCAAAGGCGATCGCACCCGAGGCCACGAACGCAGGCCCCAGCGCTGGCAGCACCACATCACGCTGCACGGCCCAGGGACCCGCGCCGAGCGAACGCGCGGCCTCCTCCAGGCCGACATCGAGTTTCTGGACCGCGGCCATGATGGTGAGAATGACGCGCGGGATCGAGAAATAGAGGTAGCCGAGGAAAAGCCCGAAGATCGAATAGGCAAAGACCAGCTTCTCGCCGAACATGCGATTCGAGAGATCGCCGATCAGGCCCTGCCTTCCCGCGAGCAGGATAATCAGAAATCCAACGACGACGCCGGGAAACGCCAGCGGAAAGGTCAGCATCGCGATCAGCACGGCGCGGCCGGGAAAACGATGGCGTTGCAGGAACATTCCCGCCACCGTCGCAACGACGAGCGTCACGACCGTGGTGGCCGCCGCCAGCAGAACCGTGTTGATCAGGGTGGCGCGATAGCGAGGTTCGACCAGGATGGCCAGATATCCGGCCAACCCTTGCGGGCCTTCGGCTCCGGTCACGACCAGCCTTGCCATCGGCAGCAGAAAGAACGCCACCGTCAGCACGGCGAGCGGCAACAGACACACCCAGACGAAGTATCTATGCAGCATGGACAAAGGGCGCCTCTAATGCAGGGCCCCATAGTGCATCAGCGGACCTCGGCGAGATAGCGGTCTACGAAACCTTTTTGCACGGATTCCATCTGGCCCCAGTCAACACTCGTCGCACGCGCGTAATCGCTATCCGGAAGAAACTTCTTTTTGACGGCCTCGGGCAATTCGATCGAACGCGCCGGGCGCAGATAGGCGTTGGTCCAGATCGCCTGCCCCTTGTCGGACAGGAGATAGTCCAGCACCTTTTTGGCCTTGTCCTTGTTCGGCGCGTTCTTGACCAGGCCGGCGACGTAGGGAAATACCACGGACCCCTCGCACGGGATCACGAATTCAAAATTGCCCTTTTCGGAGTATTTGGCGCGATAGGCGTTGAAATCATAGTCCAGCAGGATCGGTACTTCGCCGGAAACCACGCGGGCATAGGATGTCTGCTTGGGTACGATTGGATCGTTCTTCCTCAACGCCTTGAAGAAGCTGATGGCGGGATCGAAATTGGCCGCGGTACCGCCGAGCGCCATGTTGATCGCGACGGCGCCGACATATCCGACAGCGGCGGACGTCGGATCGAGATAGCCCACCATACCCTTGTACTCCGGCTTCAGGAGGTCCTTCCAGCAAGCGGGCACCGGTTTACCGCCGAGCGCGTCCTTGTTGACAAACAGGCCAAGCGTGCCGGAGTGAATCGTGGTCCAGTAGCCGTCCGCATCCTTCAAACCGGGGGCAACCTGCTCCCACTTTGCCGGCTTGTAAGGCTCCAACGCATCCTGCGTCTTTGCTTTCATGCCGAACGTGACACCGAAATAGCCGATATCGCCGACCGGATTGCTCTTCTCGGCGAGAATCTGCGCCAGCGCCTGGCCGGAATTCTTGTTGTCATGCGGGATATCGTAGGTGAGATCGGTCTTGATAGCCTTGAGCATCGAGGCCCAGTCCGCCCATTCCGGTGGGCAATTGTAGCAGATGACGTCAGCCGCCTTGGCAGATTGCAACGGCGCCACCAGCGGCAGCACGAGCAATGTCAAGGCAAAACGGGCGATCTTCATGCCAATAGCTCCGGTTTCATGGAGAGTTATTTCAGGAATGATTTCAAAACTGACGGGGCGACCAAATATAGGTCACGCATGAACTATTTGCGACGGTCCCGTTTCGCTGTACGGCCAGGTCAGGGAGCGGACGGGCTATGGGCATCGCCTGACGTGCCTGCCCCCACGGCACGTTTTTGCGTCGACGGCGGGCCTGCAAAAGACCAGAAGGCGATCCAGCCTGCGGCAAAACAAAGCCAAATGCTGGATATTTCCCATATCCCCAAACGCAAAAAAGCCCGGTGGCTGTCAGGCCACCGGGCGAGTATCGGAGTCACGGAAGAGCAGAAAGCTCCCGCTCCTATTTGATGGATTTGCGCCAGTATAGTGTGTTCGGATAACTCCATGGAGATAGCGGTTGGTACAACCGGTAACCTGCGCGAATAAAATTGTTGGCAGAGGCGAGGTTGGCGGTGGTATCCGAGACCACCGAACTCCATCCAACCTGCCGCGCACGCGATTCCAACGCGCGCATCAGACGCAATTGAAGCGCATGGCCGCGATGCCTCTTCAATACGCCTACCCGGCAGAAGTATCCCGCATTGTGGGCGCGCGTCGATGGAACCAAACCGGAAAAGGCGACCGGGAGGGCTTCGTTAAAGGCGAGCCACCAGTATCCTTGGTCGAATTTCGGAATCGGAGCCTCATCGAAAAATGTCAGGCGGTGAAGGTCCGTCAGCGTATCCGCGACTTCATCGTCATGCGCGTCGACTGCGCGGATCCTGTACATCGGCCAGCCCTCTGGAAAATCAGTCGCCAAGCGGCATTTGCCCATTCGCAACGAAATCGTTGACAATGGCTCGAATTACTTTCCGAGCATGACTTTCATACCTAGCCACACCGCTCCCACGAATCCGGTAACGATCACCGTGATCATGGCCTTGAAAGTATAGCTTTGCGCCTGCTCGACGCTCTTGCGCCAACGCCGCAGATGTTGAAAGTCCGCCCGCATTTCCCGGCGATCCTGCTCCTCGATCCCGAACGAGGTCAGGATGGTCGCGATGGTCCGGAGAACCACGGCGTCGACCTCGCTGGGATGAAGTCTCTGTTCGGCCAGTGTCTCGATCACGATGGCCCGGATTTCCTCGCAGCGCATTTCGTTCATCGCAGGTCTCCTATCGCTTGATAATCCTTGCCGTCATCGCCTGATGATCCGCGCAACGTTCTCAAAGCCCCGCTTGGCGAAATAGAACGACATCACAAGCCCCGCCCAGGTGGCGACCTCGCCGCTGACCGCGTCGGTTGTTCCAAGCCCCAGGCATTTGTCGTAGATCAAGACCTTCGCGTAAAAGAACAGCGTGACGTAGGCGAACAGCTTTTCAGGCTCCCAAAAATGCCCGATTTCTGCCATCCGCAACCGTATCTGCGCTTCAATCTCCGCGTGCTGTGTGGCTACCTCGGAGGAGGCAAGATCGGCGGCAATCTTCTCGGATGTGTTGCCGGCCGTGAGTTTGGCTTGATACGCCTTGATGAGCCCGCTAACGACGGGGCCTCCGATGAAGGAAAGGAGTGTCATCCACATATCAATCACCCCCCTTCGTCGCGAACGAGCGCAGCCGAGCGACGATGGTGACCGCCGAGATCACCATCAGCACATGGCCGAGAGCCTTCGGATTCGCGCCAAGGGCTTCCGTGATCTGAGCGCGGAAATCAGGATCCCCCATCATGCTGGCAATCGGGTCGATCCACTGAAAGACCTGACCAACCAGCTGAACGATATACATCCATGCGATGGTAAGTGAGTTTCCGCACAGCGCCCACATGGTCCCCCAGAACCCGTCCGCACGCGCATAGAACGCTTTCAGCTGCGGCAGCGCCCGGAGGATCGGCCGCACGAAAAGAGCATAGGCGACGATGGCGCCTGGGATGATGAGAGCAAGCGAGATCATGGCGCGACCTCGACAGCGGGAGGGGGCTCGATGTCGACTGCCGGCAGGTCAGCCGGAATTACCGACGTGGCGGCAGCGGGCGCGGACTTGATTTTCCAGATCACGAAGATTGCGATAGCGATACCGACGCCAACCATGATGGCGACCCAGAGCGGGAGACCGCCCTCTACCGCGCCGGCGGCTGCGCCCGTCCCGGCGCCAGCTGCCACGGTGGCTTTCGTCTTTGGCCCGGCTGTCGGCAACTTCCCGGCGAACACTCGCCGCTGAGCTTCGATCCAGTCCGCATCCGGAGCCGGGTATCGCTTGCTGGCCTCATGCCATGCCTGCGCCTTCAGGAACTCGATTCCCATCGGGCCGCGCCAGAAAACGTCGTCCATGATGGTGTTGCGGGTCATGCCGGGCACGCGCTTGAGAACGAACGCGATGTAGCTTTCAACGTGGTTGCCTCCGGACCAAATCCGGATAGCATCCGAGAACCGCTTGTTCCGGTAGTTCTTCGAGGTGCGCCACAGGTCGAGCTGAGCGCAGATGCCCTGAACGTAGGTCGGGAAAACTGCTATATTGTTGCCCTGCCCGGTGCCGTCATTTAACGATACGGCTTTCTTGGCGGCACCCCATTTGGCGGCGAGCTTGTTGCCCCACATGGCGCCGGGGTTCTTGTAACGGATTGATGCTGGTTCCATGGGTTCTCCTCGTCGAAAGACGATTGCGGTTTGGTTGGGCCTGGTGATGGGATCAGATAATGCGGAGGATGTAGTTTCCGATAATCGTCGGCTGGACCACGCCGAATGCCGTGCTTGTGCCGCCCTGTGCAATTCCAGCGAATGTCGATGCGCCTTGTGTAATCGACGCGGCAGAGTTCCCTTGTGGGAAGCTGTATGGACCGTCGTTCCCTGAGCTTGCAAAAGTAAGGCTGGCAGGCGCGTTGTGACTTATGGAGCCGTTCACAACGGTGCCAGTTGGAGTGTATGCAGGGAGGTTCGCCGTTGCGAGGGTCTGCGTTTCGCCGCCGCCGGTATCGCCTAGCGTATCGCCGTTCAACCCGTCGTCGGCGTCGGTCAGGCGGTTCGCCGACGTGCCGCCCATGTCATCCTTGCCTGCAACAACGCGCCCGCGAAGATCAGGCACATTGAACGTGGTTGATCCGTCGCCGCTTCCGTAAGTCGCGCCGAACAATGCGAACAGTGCCGAATAGGTCGTTCGCGATATCGCTTGCCCATACGGAAAAACAAAGGAACTGTTTGGCGCGGTCGGGCCGAAGAACGGCAAACCGCTGCCTAATGGAATATTATACGGATTGCCAAAATATCCACGCAAGTAGAAGGCGGCGCTTGCATGATCGTAGACTGCGACATAGGGCGTGCCCTGGATGATCGTGCCTGCCGGCAATTCAACGCCGGGCGCGGATCGCAGGGGCCTGGCGCCGAGCGAGTCCACATTCAGCGTCACCGTTGCGCCGTTCGTGGCGTGCGGCGTGAACGCGATCATCTGCCCGTTGAGGCGGGCCAGTGTGTCGAACACTTCGTAGGACGAAACCGTGTATGCGGTCGACGTCCCGCCGGTTACGATGGCGCCGGCAATATCGTCGCGGTATTTCGCCGTCGCGGCCATCATGCCGCGGGCGGAATCGTTGACGCTGGAAGGCGACTGTCCTTCCGCCCAGTTGATCGTGCTATCTGCATTTGCGTCCGCAGAAGCGATCTGCGACCATTTGTAGAGGGTCATACCTGTATTCCTTGAAATGAAAAGCGGCGACCGCGGGATCGCCGTTCGTTGCTGGCGTAGTGCCTTCAGATTCGTGACCGAAACTCACCCGCGGTAGATGCCTGGCGGGGGTCAAGGAGGGTCGGTGGAGGAACGGCGACTTGCTAGCGGCTTGCGGGTGACCATCCGGCGATTCCTTGACCGTCGCTGCCGGTCTCAAGGTATTGCGCGCAGGGGCAGGCCGGCGCGCGCGCAGTCAGCAGGCTGCGGATCACGCCCAGCGGCACGCCCGGACTTTGCTTCGCCACCGCCTCTGCCCGGGCGTCGATGATGGCGTCGATTTCGGCGCGGATCTGCCTGATACGCTCATCAAGCGGCGGCGTGCGGGTCGACTTCACGTCCTTTGCGATCATCTGCTGCTGCTCCTTCTGCTGCAATTTGGTTAGTTCTGGCCGCCTGCTGCACCTGCAGCACGGCGAGTTTCTGCCTCGCCGTGGCCGCCTCGTTCTGGGCGCGCCGCAGCGCCTTTTCGCGCAGCACCTCGTGAGCCGCGACATAGACCTGCAAATCGTAGGGCAGCAGAGCGAAGCTTTTCTTGCGATCATCCGGCCACGAGCGTGGCGGCGAAATGCCGCCGATCTCATTGAGAGCGGCGGCCGCGACACCGCCCAGCGTCGGGTCAGCGAGCCCGAGCGAGCTATGCGCTTTCGAGATTTCCTGCACTGCCGGCCACAACCGCTCGATACCGAGCGAGGCGCAATCGGCGACAAATCTCGCGACATCGGCGGGCGCCGCTGGGCACCAGGCAGCGCCGTTCAGCGCGCACCATTTGGCAAACATCGGCGCCGCGCGCATGCGCGCTTGCGCCAGTGCGGCCAGTACCGGGCTCCTCACGGCTCCGCCTACCGCTTGGCCTTGCGAAGCGCAGCATGGACGCCGCCCATCTTCCTGCGCAGTTCCATCAATCGTACCCGCCGCCGCAGGCTATGCGAACCGGAACCGACATCGTCCCGCAATTCGCCGTCGATGTCTTCCAGTGCATCGGCACGCTTTTTCACGCCATAGAGCGCAAAGTTGTCCGCGATTTGGCTGATCGTCGCCGACCTTCCGTACAGCTTTTCGGTCAAGGACTCGCTGCGTTCGATAAAGTCGCGATTATCGTCTGACATCGGAAATTTCTTCTCCAGGTGTTTGTGAAACGCCGAAACACTGGCGCAATCGACCAGATTTCGCCCACGAGATAGCGGCCTCTCTCAGCGTCGATTGTATAACGACGGCGGAAACGGCCAATCCGGCATAGGCACGTTGCTGACGAGACCTCGAAGCTTGTCCGCTTGTTGCGGCGTCGGCTGCGTAGGGTTCGCCGGGTCGATCCCGGCCATGGCAGCCACCCAGTTGGCGATACCGTCATCGGGGGCGTTTCGACCAGCCGGCGAAACGAAAGATGCAGCAGATGCGCCCGCGGCCAGACTGACCGCTTGCGGACTGGCAGGGCCCGTTTGATCCAAATATTGAAGATGCTCGCTGGCATAAGGCAACGGCGGCTTCCCCGTAATGCTCGACAGCAATCCGGAGTGCCCCCTGCCGGGCTTGCGAAGCGCAGCGTTCAATTGAGCAGCCGTAAAGGGATCGTAGATCCGTTATTGAAGATCGGCAGCGGAAATGACCAATCCGGCATCGGTCCGTCGCTGACAATGCCGCGCCGCTTGCGCGTCCGCTGGGGGCGCTGGCTGCGTAGGATTCATCGGGTCGACCGGGGCCGGGAGATCGCCCTAGCGCTTGCCTGACCTCCGTGCATGATACAGCGCCACCGCGTCTTTGATATCGCCCGAGCTCGAGAGCCTTGCATTGAGTGTCCGCAGATCGGCGTCTTCGCGCTCGGCGGCCGTCCGCGCCATGCCTGGCCGCTGCACCGGCGGTACCGGCCTGGCGGCGGCTGCTTCCTTGGCTTTCAGCATCAGGCGATATTTTCCGGCGTCATACATCATGCGCTGGAACACCGCGTTGCGCATCAGCGGTTCGCTGTTGAACAACATCGTCAACTCGGCGGGCTCGACGCCGCTGGCCCTGGCTGAGGCAAAAATCTCGGCGGTGACGGCCTGCCGGGCTTCCTTCGATTCGCCCTTCAGCATGGTTTCGAAGCGCGCATCCTCCGATATCGCATAGCCGTGAAATCTCTGCCGCGCCAGTTCGGTCTGGTGGCGGCTCTCCTGCGCCTGCTGCGCGAACATGTGTTCGGTGGTCGCGATCAATGCCTCGACGCGGGCGAATTTTACCGGATCCTGCCGCGACATCAGCTCAAGCGCGCCAGGCAGATTTTCCGGTGCAATGCTCGCCAGTTCGGGAAACTGGCTGACAAGACTCACCTGTGCGATCTGCGTCGCCGCCGCTAGCCCATTGCGATAGTCTTGCCTCGTCTTCTCGGCCTCACCAATCTTTTCCTCGATGGCTTGGCGCACCTGCGGATGCTGCAGAGCCATCTCGATTTCAGAAGCAAGGCCGTCAACGTCGCCATTTCCGGCCTCCACCGGATCGGATTGCGCCTTTCCGGGTCGATCGCTGTTGACGTCGTCCTGCGGCGGCTCAAATCCATAAAATTCGGCGGCATAGGGATCAGCGGCCATGGCTTGGGCACGCATGGCGTCGACCCGCGCGGCCAGCGCTTTGCTTGATTCATTTTCCACCACGAATTTATCCGCAGCGGTGACGCTGGCATAGTCCCGGGCCGCGCGGTCGAGCGTGATCGCCTCATCGGCCGGAGCCGGCTTGCCTTTGTCATCAAGATATACCCTGGCGACTATTTCTTCGGGAGGGCCGGAGCGTTGCTCCGCAGCAGCGCGCAAGGATGCACTATCGCTGCCGATCACCTCTTCGTCGTCCTTTATCTCCGCGTCCGGCATCGGTCTGAAGCCAGCCTTGGCGAGTTCGTAAGCGGCGCCGCTCAACGCAGAATCAGGTTCATCGGCCATATTTGGTGCTCCAGTGAGATTCATTTTGATTTGCGCAGCGTGCCCGCAGAACGATTGCAATAAGCCGCAGAGAGACTCGGGGCCGGGCTGCACTCAGGCGCACGCATGCTTCGGATTGAGCCTCTTCATCCATGGCAGGATTGATCCCGTAGCCGGACAGCCTTCCGCGATCAGCCGCATTGAGACGAAGTCGTCCATGACGATTTTCCCAACCTTGTAGACGGAATTTGGATTTATAATCGAGGCGAGGTTGGCCTTCGTGTGGTCCACCTTCGGCGCCGGACGGCTTTACATGCGATAGCTGTGTCTGCCCAGTCGCCGCTCCGGCGGCGCATGTCGTGACGTGTCTTTCTGATCGAAACCCTTTCGGACCTGTTCGTCTACGCCACTCGCCGCGCCGACGCCTGCCAGAGCGGACCGGATCGAGCGGTGCCGATCACCTTCATTTTTATCGAGGTAAGATAGCAGGCCGTTTTCTGGCGCGCCTTCTGACGGATCGATAGAGGATCTCGGGTCTTGAGGAGCCGGAGTTGGGAATATTCGGAGAGCCGGAGGATCGACCCACCAAGGGTATCCCGGCATTGTTGGCCTTTGCCCGAAGGCTGGGTCTGGGACGGACTGGGAAACTGAAGGGTCGACCCACCAAGGCGTGCGCCGAAGACCTGGGTCCGGAAGCACGGGCGGTGTCGGGGGCGTCCAGTCCTCGATCTCCTTCCACCACGGGCGTTGATAGAAATAATCTGTGTACGGTGCGGTCATATGTTTGCTGCCACTAGCTGGATTCCAGACAACGTTTCGCGTCGGCCTTCCTTGAGGAATGCCGCATTTTCTTTCACGCCGACATGCTGTCCTCCGGACAGATCTGCCTAGCGAGCGAGACCAGCTTTGGTTGAAGCCGTTCTATGGATCGTAGATGACGGAGCTTCGCAGGCCAATTCTGGCCACGAGGGCGTCGACTTCGCCCTGGCTTTGCGGATATGCTTCGTAAAGGACCTTCGTTCTGATCGCGCCGGCGTAGTGCCGCGGATTCCAGGTCCAATATACGTCACCCGGATATTTGCCCGTCAGGTCAAACTTGCGCTTCAGTACTCTTCGGACAGCAACGCTTTGCGGAGGCTCCAGGAATGGAGGCGAAAGAACCCTGCCTTCATAGAATTTCTTCTTGAGCTGAAGGGCCTCGTTTTGACGACTATCAAGGAAGGGACGAGCACATGGAGCGAGGCGCAAGCGTGGTGCTGCTGGATCATCGGGCGTTCTCGAAAATTCAATGCAGTTATCTGGTCCGGTCCCCGGGTTGATCCAGGCAACAAGAACGTCCTTTGGGACAAACGTTTTTGCCGTCGCGATGAAGAGATAGTTGGCACAGATGGCAAGACAATAATCGTTGATAACAACGGTTGCTTGTTTGAGCAAAAGTATATCAGCAAGTGCGAATACTACGGGAATACTTCCATCCTCATCACGGCTTCGAACCACGAAAAGTCCGCCTTGATGGAGACTACCGGCTAGCAAGATTTCGTTCACGGCAACAATCCCGCCGTCGAGGCACAAGACGCGTTTGTCGCTCCTCAACGCCATTGGACGAGCAACGTCTCCCCTGCAATAGGTCAATGCATCGGCGTAACTTGCCTTCTCGGCATCAGACACCTCGGCGCGCGAAATTTCTGCTCCGCAACAAGCCAAAGCGAGGCAGAGACCTGGGAGAATTGCGACGCGGAGAACGAAAGAGCGAAAGCTGAATGAAGCTTTGTGCTTCTTGCGCGGACGCACGCAACGCCGACAAGCGGGCCCGCTTTCTTCACCTTCGCCATGCCCCACCTTACGACGCGACATCTCTTCTGCCCAATAGACCACCGTCACATTAGAACAAAACAGGAACCATGTCAATCTGTCCTTCGCTCTGGACGCACTTTACGCGGGATGCGTCGCTTCACTATCCTGCCCATCGGTTCGTCGCATGCATTCAAGGGACTCCTATCGTCGAGAAAGTGCTGCATCACTGGCGAGACATCCGTTCTACCGAACTGAGGCTTCCGGTAGTTGTCGAGGGGAATGTCTTGTGCCGATCGATAGAGCGACGTTTGCGGGCTTACCACCGGTTCATTGGACCGCAGTATCGTCCGCGGCATCGCCGCCGACATCTGAGCTCCGACTGTTTGTCCATTGTAAGCTGAAATCCGGAAATCAAAATCCATGCCTGACTGATACAAACCCAGCATTTGTGGCAGCGAGAGCAACCGGCCGAGCAAGCCGCTGGCTTGAAATTCCTCCGGATCGAAATAGCCGTCGAGCAAGCCCATCAGCCGGCCTCATGAATTCTTCGGGAGGCTACAATCACCGCCCCCAGGCGCGATTTTCTCGACGTCTGCGCCATCAGGCCGATGTGATAGGCCGGCGCGCCCTTATAGCGATAGCCATAGACCGGAGTGCCATCGAACAACGTGCCGACCGGTTCGACCTCCTCCTTGAGGCGCATGTCAGGTTTTTGTGAGCGAACCATAACCCGACAAGAGACTACCGATCCCACCTGCGATCTTGCTGAATTGATCCACGCCGGACATTTCCCGGGTGGCGGTCTCGGTGCCTGACTTCTGCTGCCCAAGCCCCGCAATGGGAACGCCAATCTGCGCAAGCAGGCCGAGCGCCTGAACCGGAATGCCCCGGCGTTGCGCTTCCGCTGCCAATATTGCATTGGCGCTGTAGTTGTTGGCGTCGAGGGCGCTGCCGGCCACGGTGACACCCTGGCCCTTGTTGGCGAGGTCCTGCTGCTGCAGTCCACTCAGGATGCCGGCGTTGGTATTGCCGGCCGCGTACACCGCATCCTGCGCAGCGCGCTGGTTGGCGACATCCTGATTGAACTGCGCGGCGATGACCGGCGCCGTGCCTGCGGCGATGCCGCGGCCCAGCGTGTTGGCATTTGCGCCGGAAAAGTCCCTGCCCGCCGCGGCGAACTGCCCATTCACCTGATTGGTGACGTCGGATTGAATCTGCGCGAGCTGCGCCGCCAATGCCGGATTATTTCCGATCATGGAGCCGCTGGCATAAGGGTTCAACGCGCTTCGATAGTCCAGATAGTTCTGGTTGACCGCACCCGCCTGATTGGTCGCGCCGCCCCCACCGAGAAGCTCATTGGCATAATTCCCGATCTGCGGCGCATAGGGATTTCCCCGCGCCGCATTGCTCTCCAGGGTATTGAGCGCGGTGGTCTCCGCTGACGTTAGTCCGGTATTGTTCAAGCCGGCGCCGATTTGCCCGAGGATGCCCTGCAGCATCGGCTGTGCGGCCTCCCACGGCGCGGTTTGCGACTGCTGCGTTTGCGTCGATGACGATTGTCCGCCCATTGGTGCGTGTCCTTCTACATGATTGGATGGGGTTTGGTTTTCAGAAACGCGCGCCGCCCATCAGTTCAGATCCTTGTCCATGATGACGTGCTTTTCCTCAAATCCGTCGAGCACGTGCAGCCAGCCCTTGCGGCCGTAGATGCGCACCCGCTTGCAGCCTTCACGTTTCGCATACGCTTCGATCTGTTTGATCAGCGGAAGCCATCGCTTCATGTCGCTACCGCCGCACACGGTGATGATGCAGATCTTGCCGATCTCGGAATTGATCAGGATGGTTGCAACTGCGGCCTCGACCGCGCGTCCGTTCCAGGCCACCCACAACAGGCTGCGGCCGGCAAGAATGTCGGCTTCGATATCCTCAAATGCATTCAGTTTGGTCCGGTAGCAAGCCGCTTTCAGCAAAGCGCTGACATGCGGCCATAGCTCGCGAACCCGCTTCGGCTCGACGCAAACCAGTTCAGCCGTGGAAATCATAGAGACACGGTTACCTTGCGGTTGCATGAATTGCATCATGGTAAATGCGGGTTTTTTGGCGACTGTGCTTACGAACATAGCGTCATGCTGACTTCCGACGAGGTGGCTGCCTGAATAACGGACGAGCACGGATCGTAATCCAAGAATCACTTGTCGCCGCCGCTTGGCATTCTGACGAACACGATCAATCGATGTGCATAACTTTATACGGCAGACTGATCTTGTCGAAGGATTTGAGCGATAGAACCTGTTGTTCAGTAATGGTACCAACCAAAACGCAAAATCTGCAATGATCGAGTGCCGCTCCGGAGACCATACCTTTACGCGAGTGAACCGACTTAACCGCGTATAAAATCGGCTCTTGGCGGTAACCCAGTTCTTTCCAGTCCTCAAATCTCCTCGCAAGAACTATCGCATCAAGCAGGGCTGCCTTTGGCCCATCCGCATCAAGCGCAGTTTGGACCTCCCACAGGTCGTATCTGTCCTCGTCAGGACGTCCCGTGGCAAAAACAAGTGAGACTATTACGTCGTAATGCATTGAAATCTCCAATTTGAATTGGAGGTTATCGCTTAAAGCGGTCGCGAGCTATATCCTTCCAAGAGTATTCTCCAGGTTCCTCTGGGTGTGGCGTTCCCTTGTTTCTGTTGCACAGTCTCAATCGATCGGCCGCTCTGGCTTCACATGCGTCCTGGAAACGCCTGGTACGAGGTCGCCGGAATCTTTCGCAACTGGCATGCTCGCCCAGCCATCGCTCGATACATGGATTTTGATTATCGCCTCCTTTGACTAGGACACCGCTCTCGCTTGCCTGATCTGTCCGAGGGACAACGCCGGTTCCGCCACCGGTTTTATCGGTGGGTGCGCTCGCTGGTCTGCCGGGAGCGGGAATCTTGTTGTGATTAAGGATCGTTGCGCTGCCTGGCGCGATGCCTTCGAACGTATCCTGGCTTCTGCCTCGGCCATGGCGAATGTGACTGGCGGAATGCCGCTCTCAAGGTCAGAGTATAAAGAGCGATCGGAAGCAGCGGCTCCGCCTCGCGGCGAACCAAGTGGCGAGACCCGCACGAGGCGTCTGATTTCCGGATCAGCAGGCGCGGACTGCATTTCCCCGCGGTCTTGGTTAGGCAACTGTGGCTGTTGCAGGACCGCTTGCAACTCAAGCCACCTGCCGAGCAGGCCGCCTGGCGGAGTACCGGAGTCGTCCGCTGGCGAAGCGTCTGGCCGTGGCATGTAGCCAGGCCGTTGCCGCAGCAGGCCGGGCACCTGCGTCGCCTGCTGCAGCATCTCAAGGAGGTTAACCGACGTCGGCTGGCCATAATCTCTGAAACCAAATTCATCGCGGGACGAAAAATTCAAACGGGCCATCAATTTGGTTCCTTGTCCGTAATGATGTTCTTATCGCCATATCTCGGGCACAATCCGCCACTGGTTGCGGCCGCAGATGCGACCGTCCCCAGCGCAACCCCGGTGTTATGCAAGCTTCGGCTTGTTTGATCAGCGAGAGGCGGCGCTCACGTCGCGGTGTTCGGCATGCCGCAGCACGTGCAGCCTTGCCGATGTCAGTGCTTGATCAGAATTGTCGCCGCCGTAGGTTGGACTGCGAGCCACCAGTGTGCAAAAGGCTGCGGCGAGAGCGACCGCAAGGCGAGGTCTCGTTAAGACACTTGCCAATCAAAACCCCTGGTCGGCAACAGCCCGAGATTTGGCAAGCTCTCGCGAACCCGCTTCGGGTCAACGCAAGTCAGCTCAGCCGTGCAGCGCATAGAGAAACGTGCGTCCTGGTGTGCCGGAGCTGGCGTGGGTGATGGTGAACGAGCCGTTGGTGACGGTCGAGACGTACATGGTGCCGTTGCCAGCTTCCGCCGCAGCATTCGCAGTCGTTGGCGTCAACAGCGGCGTCGATCCGACTGCGCAATTCTTGTCCATGACCGCAGTTGTCGCCGCTCCTGTCGCCAGCGTCACCGTTCCAACGGCGTTCGAGCGTCCGGCCGCCAGCTGTTGAATCGCGAGCACGATCTTCTTCAGATCGGTCTCGGTAATTCCAGGAACGTAAGCCGTCATAACGTGCCTCCGGTCGCGACATCAGGTACAACGCCCGCACAGAACGTCCAAGGTGTCGCAGCCGGAATCCGAACCTTGAATCGGGAATAGCGGGTGTCGCGCATCATGTCGCAACGACCAGTCCTTGCATTGACTATCACTTCCGGGCCCGACGTCGCCATTGCCGATGGCGTATCGCGATAAGAGACCGATCCGTACAGCGTGGCGGCGTCCGTCACCGGACGAAAGCCCCGGATGGTGATGCGGTTCTCGTCCGTACCCTGCTCGGCGCTCTCGATCGTCGCCTCGAGATTGCTTCCCCTGAAAAATCCGAGCACATGCGCTCCGGAAAACTGCGCGATTTCCGGCTGCACCGCCGTTGCATAGGCATCGAGGCTCAATGTCAGGGCATCCAGCGAGGACGATATGCTGTCGAGATTTTCCAGGGTCAGGCCGGTCTGCGAAATGCCGAGCAGGTATTCGCCGGCAACCGACACCGGGAAAAACCGGTCGAGCAGGAAGTCGTAGCCCAGCAGCCTGTCGTAAGTCGCAACGGTGCCGGAAACCGATTTGTAGGCCCAGTAGACCCGTGTGCTGCGCGGATCCGCCGCCCCCATGAACAGCTGCAGATTTCCCTTGTCGAGATCGGCAAGAAAAGTCCGATCGACCTTCTCGCGGCCAATCTGCTCAGGCACGCCGCCCGGCTCGATCTTGTGAAAGCCCTGACCTGCATAAAAGAAAATTCGTTCGCCCGCCCGAATGATCGAGTACGGCGCGTACAATCCCTTGTCTTGCGTGATGCGATCGATCTGGAAGATGATCGGCGACCCCGGCACATACGACATGCGGCGGATGGCCTGATCCTGAAAGACAATCCCGGCTTCGCCTCCTGCGACGCCGCGCACGATGCCGCCATCAGGGAAATCCTGAAAATCCGACGAATTCACGCCGCTGTCCCAACTCGTGGGTGCATTAAAGCTGTTCAGGCCCGACCAATGAATTCGGTATGGCGTGGAAAGCAAACCGGAAAGAACCAGGAAGCGTCCGACCACGCTGATATAGGCCGCCTGAGGCGGCATTCCCAGCGCATCGGAAAAGGCCATCGCGGATGAAAGATCGAACACCTGCAGTACGGCGTTGGCCTGTGTCGCAAAAACCAGATTGCCGGTTTGGGCGAACTGCCATTGCGCGCTTGAAGTCAGTGCCGAATAGGTCGACGTGATCGAATGCGTTCCAGTCCCGATCGAAACCGTATTTATTGCCGCCCCGCCGGGAGCAGCCGAAGCCGTGAAGGTGTCCGCGCTCAATACCGTCTTGACGTAATAGGTGGTTCCCGCCGTGAAGGCGACCGGCAGAGCTCCGCCTGAGTTATAGGGAATGAACGGCTCGTTTGCAGCAAAGCCGTGAGCAGCAAGCGTAAAGACGCCAGGGCTCCCGCTGGAGATGGTGACGGTCGCCGGCTTGGAAACCGGCTTCCATGTGAAGTCGGTATTGTTGAGCATATAGAGTCTTGAGTCGGTCGGCGACGACGTTCCGGCGAAGGTGATAACCGTACCGTCCGATTTCAGCGCGTAGAACGCCCCCCTGCAGGCAGCGGGGAGTACCGAACTGTAAGCTGAGAATGAAGGAAACGGCCCGTAACCATCGCCGCGCGGAATCACGTTGAGGAGGTTGCGGGTAGCCTTGCCTTCATAGTCACTGACGTCAGGGCGATAATCGCCGGGAGCAAGGAGCGGCATTATTCTGATGTCCAGGGATCGGGTTGGATGATGACCGGCGTCCACGTTTCGGCCGGCGTTGATGTTTCGGACCACGGTTCGGCTTGTTTGGCCTTTGGCGTCCATACTTCGCGTTCAATCGTTTTTGCTGTCCATGTATCGGTATCGAAGTGGCGCGGGAACCAATCTTCAAAGTCGCGCGAAAATTCCGCAGCCTTGTCCGTTACGACGTAGGAGCCTTGGGCGGCTCCCATAGATGGCAGAAAGAAAGCCGTGTTGGCGGTCAATGCAAACGCGTCAGCGGCAGCCGGCACCAACACTCTGAATGTAACGGCGTCGCCAGTAACGCCATAAGTTCTGACACTCGAGGCAAACTCGAACCGGAACGTGGCCGCATTTGCGTTAACGGCGCCGGATCGCGTTACGGCGGGCTCGGATATCGTGAACGTCGCCGCGCTTCCGGTCAGCGCATAGACGACTGATTGGGGGCTAAGGGTTGCCCTGAACAGGGCGGCTTTGCCCGTCAGAGTATGGAAGCCCGCGCTTGCAACAAGAACGATAGTGGACGCACCCGCGTCCGCTCTCTGCCCGAGCGCGAGCCTTCCGAGCGCGTCAAAACTGAGCAATGCCCTACCTCCGCGGCATGATTGAGCCTGTTAGGGAAGTCCTGGCGCCGAGTGACCCACCCCGATACGTGGCGGTGCCGGCCGAAGTCATGCCCAGCAGCGTGGCATAGTGGTAGCCCTCTGACAGACCGATCTTTGACGCCCGCGCCGCCATGTGGATTTGGTATCCTGCCGCGGGGGTGGAAAACCACAACGCGCCCTCCTCGACGGTGGCGCCATCAAATCCAACAGCTGCAAATGTGTTTTCACCTAAAGTGCCGTGCGACGCCGTAATGTTCACGTTTATGTCAACGAGTTCATCCGGCCAAACAAGGAACTCCGCTCTAATCTCCGTGCTGAGCTCAACATAAGACGTGCTCGTTGTAGAGCGGTTCGCGGTAAAGGCATTGGCGAGAGATAGCGGTGGCGCGTTGAACCAGGAGCGCACAAACCGTTGCGTAACGGTGTCCGCCCATGCGGGGCCGGCGATAATCCGCGCCATGCCGACCAACGTCCTTGTGTTGTCAGCAGACTTGATTTCGACGCCCTTATTTCCGGCAGTCGTTGAGGTGGCGTGCGCGGTAGTCGAGGCTTCAAGAGAAGAGACCGCGCCTGCCGTCGCAAGAGCGTAGATGAAATATGTGGTGCCCACCGAGAGAGAGGTTGGTGCGAGCGAAACGCCCGCGTCCGGGACGGTGCAATGCACCCCGTTAATTGTCAGCAGATTGCCGTGATACGGCAAAAGGATAAGATTGGAACCGGACTTCTCAAGGCAGCACTGGCCCATCGCCAATCCAGAAACCGCCGGCGCCGCAATCGCAATTGGCACGCTTGCAACATTCGTCAGGCGCCCCCTCGCGTCATACGTCACTTGTGCAACCGCCGCGGCCCCGCCGATCGGCCCGGCCGCGGTTATGACATTCTCGATTAGCGTTTCGGCGCGCGGGCTGATGAATACTTCCGCTGTCCCGGACAGGTTGATCGCAGCGTTGACATTGGTGGATTTGGTGACTGTGCGCGTTAGCGTCGTCCCAGCCGTCGTATAGGTGCCCGTACCGATCTCGCTGTTGGATCCATCCTTGATCGCGTAATCGACAACATCGCCGTTGGCAACGCCGGCCAGCGCAAACGTAAGGTAACCCGAGACGGCCGAGCCAAGCGTGATCGTTCCAGTCCCCACCGTCGCGGTGGTCATGCGGGCGAGGTTATAGAGCTTTGCCATTTAGGTAACCGTCAACACGCCGTTGGTCTGGTCAATATCGACCGTGAATGTATTGCCGTTCGTCAACGTGATCGCCGTTCCATAATCCCACCAGCCGATAAGCGGGCTCGTCGCCGACGTATCGTTGTAAAGCACAGCGTATCGAAATGGCCCGATAGATCCCCCGGAAGCGGTCCATGACGGATCGGTTCCGCCCACGAACTTGAACGTGCCGGAAGTCTGCGAGCCCGTGATAGTGCCGATCGTTGCGCCTCCGGCAGTGTAGCCGTTCGCCGTCGAAAGATCGGCGGGCGTATTGTAAATCGTATTTGTCGCAACCGGAGCCGTATTGGTCAGGTAGACCCTGTAAACCTGCACCGTTCCGGTTTTCATGTCATGCAGCGCGTTCGCTAAGTCCAGGACAAAGCAGTTGAACTTGTTAAATGTGGCCATCAGACTACCTGCTGCGAAACGCGGACCGTCATTGGCCCGGCATTGAAAGTTGAGGTCAGACCAAGATTATTGAGGTCACCCAGCGCACTCTGTAGCCCCGCGCCCCATACCTGAATGCGGCCGTCTTCCTTGATGTATGGCGCGGACTCCAGCAGCGCGCCGTACAAATAGAGATCGGGCGCCAGCACGAGCAGCCAGTTCGTATCATTGACCGCAAGAGGTGGAATGTTCTTACGGTACACCATCTCGATGGTGTAGGTCGCGTCTGGCGTCGGCGCGATTTCGATCTCATCGCCGAACACCGTGAAATAGCGCGGCTGTCCCGTGGCATCGGAGACCCCGAACCGGTATTCGTCGATCTGCGCTCCGGATTTGAACTCCAGACAGGGTTTTCCGGTCGCGCTGGTTAGACGAACCCGGCGCATCGATTGAAAGTTGCCTGGCAGCGAAATGAATTCCGGCTCGCTCGAGGCCGTGTCGACCACCGCAGTCGAGCGCTGCTCCATCTGGCGGACGAACAGTTGCCGGTTGAACTTCGCTTCCGCAAGCTGGATGAAGGTCGGAATCCGCTCGATCAACGCGGTGTCCTGGTTCCTGGCAAGATATTCGATCACCGCCGCCTGCAGCGTTGTGTAGTCCACGATTTGCGTCACGATACCCCCGCTGGCCAGCCGGCCTGTAGTTTCGGCCTATCGGTCCGTAAATATGCCCATTCGGGATCGCCGAGTTTCTGCTGCACGATGAGATCGAATTCCGGCGTGAACATCCGCAGGGAAACGTTGCCCCTGGCATGCTCCTCGTTCAACCACCGCACATAGATGATATTGGGGATGCGGGCGATATGGCGTCCCCAGTCGCAGTGCTGTTGCTCGCGGCGCGATTGCCTGTTCCACTCCAGGATTGGCTCGACATCCTGGACATGCTCGATCGCTATGTCCCTGCCGTTGCGGTCGAGATGCGGGCGGATGATGACGCCGTCCATCACGACATCTCCGTAATCCACAGCGTTCCTGCCGTCGCCGTGACGAGGCCGTTGGTGGCGGCCTTGATCACGGCGATACGCTGGCCCGGACTGACGATGACATACTCGATGGTGTTGGCAGGAAGAAACATGTCGGCTGCGGTCGCGGTCTGCGCGCCGTCGCCGACCCGGTAGCAACAGGCGGAGTCCGCTACGAGACGAAGCTGCCAAGTCTCGGGACCGAACGCATTGGTGATCGGGGCGCTGGCGTCGAACGCGATGATCTGCGTGACCCCGGCGCGGGAAGACGGTTGCTTGGGAAAGAACGACATCTTATGCGGCCCTCACAGCGACGGAGAAGTGCATCGGGATCGATGCGCCGGAGGCGCCCGACGGCGTCAGCACAATGACGTCGTCTTCGTTCAAATAGGCTGGCGAGGGCGGTGTGACCGAGAACAGCTGGCCCGCGATCGAGCCCACCTGCGTGACCGTGAAGCTCGCTAGATTCGTTGCGTTCGCCGAGACCGTGACGGTACCATCGGATGCGCTAATGGCGCCGCCGAGAATGCCGCTCGCCTTCAACAATCGGCAGCGGAAGGGGATGCGGATATAGGCGGCGACAGGTGTCGCGCCGCAGGAGGGAGTGTAGGCCGTGAGATCTGTCGTGTTAAGCGTGTGATGATCGGGAAGCGGCATTGTCGGTCTCCAGAAAAGGGACGACCGCAGCCAGGTCTACGCAGATTGCGTAAACCTGCCTGCTGGGCCGCCCCATGGGGAAATGGTCGTCCCGAAGCCTCAGGACGCAGTGTTGTCAAATACGCCGCCGGAGGCTTTCTCGTTGCGGGCGACCAGCGCATATTCCGCCAGTATCTGGCACCGATCGGAATCGCCGGTTTTCGCCAGTGGGATCGAGATCATATTGCGCCCGTTGAGGTAGGCCACCGCCCACTTGTCCATCTCCAGCACCAGCACGTCCCGCGGACGCTGGAAGCGGTTCGCCACCACCTTGAGCTTGCCGAAATCGGACTCATAGGCGTCGACCGAGGCCACGATCTTTTTCGACTTGGCTTCCTCGACCGCAGTAGCGCGACCGGTGAACGTCGAGAACACCTGTTTGTTGAAGGCGCCGGTCATGATGGTTCCGGGCTTGCCGCCGTTGATCCAGATCGAGGACAGAACGGACTTCAACCGCGCTTCGGTAAACGCGATCGGCGTGCCATCGTCACGGGTATCGGTACCGTCGGTAGCGGACGGATCGGCGGGCGAGCCGGCGATGCCCTTCGAGGTATTGCTCCCGATCCACGACAGGATCGAGGCGGTCTTGCGCGGAGTGGTGGTGTCGCCGGCAACCTTGGCCTGGTTGGTGCCGACCAGGATGGTTTCGATATCGCGCTTCAGCTCGAGGCCTTTCAGCATTTCCTGATAGGCGAGCTCGTTGTCGCGACCGGCATGATCGACGGCCTGCTGGGTACCCGACACGCGCGCCACCTTGTAGGAGATCTGGCAGAGATTGCCGAGCCGCACCGTTGGCGTGGTGGCGGTGGTGGTCGGATCGTCGCCTTCGAGCTGCGCATTTGCTGCGGAAGCCGCCGCGAGCGCCTGAGTCTGCCATTCGTGGTTGACTGCGGACGCTTTCTCCTTTTCGACGCCGCTCATGAAAGGCGTATCGGTCGGATCGATCCGATAGATCATATCCGAGAGGTCTTCGCGGTTGCCAACCGCCTGGTAGGTGGCAAAGGTGGAAGTCGGTAAAGCCATGGTCGCTATTTCCTCAGAATGATGCCCAGCGCCGGACAGACATCGCTGTACCGTGCAGAGGCCCTGGCGGGGCATCTGACTGCGCCGGTCCGTTGAATTCCTGTTTCGAGTTAGTCTGAAGACCTCGGGCGCGCGATGGCGCGGAAGCTCCGCTTCCGGTTCGGCTGTCGTAAGGTCTTGGCCGGGCGCCTGCCCCAGCGGCAGGGTCGGCATTGGCTAGTCGCCAATTCGGTATATTGGTGTTCGAAGGCACCGATGGCAGCCGCTGTGACGTGACCGCCGTTCGATACAAAAAAGCCCGTGATCGGTTTTCCGGGCACAGGCTCTATTCTTGCGATGGTGGATTTATGCAGGTGATTTGCCCGACGTGTCAAATCCTGAAATCAGGTCCGATGCACAATTCGAGAAATCGCATGCCGCGACCTTTGGCTTTGCTGCCCCTTCTTGCGATCTGAATCAGCTCGCCGTCCACTCCATAGGAATTGCCTTGGCCATTTATGAGCTTCGCTCGGGCGGCATCGCCTCATAATCGAAATTTGCGAACCGCAGTCTCCCCCGGAAAATTGATAATCGCCGTATGGCTGGCATTCGTGATCAGTTTTCCATGGCGTCGGCTGACATTTCGCCTCCTGCTTTCGGCTCGAACAATGTCATTTTAGCATTTTTTGGGTTCAGCGTCATGCCGCTCTGGACGTCTGACATCACACAATCCCGAACCGCTTCCTCCGCTCCGCCACTTGCGCCAGTTCCCTCAATTCAGCTTGCGCCAGTTTACCGTTGGCGACGATGGCGCCTAGATGATCGCGAACCTTGCCGACGACGTTGATAGCAAGAAATAATTTCTCTCTCCCGCCGACATCATCAATCGTGGTGGCCCGCCAAGCTGCAGTGTAATTTTGCTCGAGCTCGGCGAATGCTTCGCTCAACAGATCGTTATCGAGCAATTGCTGGGCCCGGACGGCCTTTGCCGCCGCCTGGTCGAGTCTGTTCTCATCAGACATCGGAAACGTCCTTCTCGCTCTGCGGTTTGGGTTTATGATTGCGCGTCACATCATGCTGAATGTCATCTCCGCGACGTCTCCCCAATGTTGCGCCTGCGCGCGACGCATTAACTTCATTCCAGCGGCTTTCATGCGCATATTCAAAGCGCATCGCCGTCGAAAACCCCTACTCGAACGTCCACTCGATTTAATCGATCATCCTTGAAATCTCCGTTCATCATGGCAATGCCAACCGGTACCGCAACGCTGTTGAACTGAATTATTTTGTTCAGGCACGGATCATAGTTGACGAACTTCCCGATAGTGACTGCGGTCCTGGGTGCGACCGTCTTGAGATAATTGAGATCGGCCATGTAGGCGCGGATCTCTTCCGCGATCACCCGGGTCAACGAAGTCGGACGATCGGTGCGATGCAGAAGGAAGAATCCGCGCGTTGTGCCGAACGAGGTTAGGTAAATTCGCCGTCGCGCAGACTTCGTTCAGCGGGACCAGTTACAGCGCTGTATGTTCTGGCCCTTCCAAAAAATCGCCAGATGCACTATTCTAAGGCGTGTGAAGCTTGGAGGTTGCAGCATGGTGACCCGCGTGGCGAAAGACGGCGGCGAATATGAGGATGGACCCTATACCGAGGCTGAGGACGAGGAATTCTACTGGCGCATCTCGCATGGTGTGGTTGCAGTCATGCATGGGAGCCGATCGATCGTTCCTCAGCCGCCACGGCCGCCTAAGGACGATCCCTCGAGCGATCCCCCAGAATCGCCAACCCAAGTGCCGGCAAAATAGCACCAGCCTTCATCGCGGATTCGAGCCGGTCAACCCATCCCTTGCCATCGCCGATGATCTTGCGGGCGTTCTGGATGTCTTCACGGGTGGCGCCCTATTGGCGTGAATATTCCTGATCCCGTTCCAGCCGGGCCAACGCCGCTTGCGGGATGTCGGCATTGTCGTTCATGGCGGCGCGCAGTTCCGGCGCCACATTGAGGTGGGACAGCATCTCGCGCGTGGCTGCGCCGGATCCCTCGCCTTGCTGCCACGCCGGCAC
Organism: Pseudomonadota bacterium; assembly: GCA_043811435.1. Lineage (GTDB taxonomy): Bacteria > Pseudomonadota > Alphaproteobacteria > Rhizobiales > Xanthobacteraceae > Bradyrhizobium. The sequence continues at coordinate 52,226 of JBDRNF010000194.1, read as the reverse complement.
ATAGTCGATGAAGCCGTGATCGACTGTTCTGCGCTGTGGCTTGACACCGGCAACTGACCCGATGTCCGTCGCAAGTTTGCTTTCGCGAAGCACCGGGCCAATATTGTCAGGGGGCGGGTAAAACCGCGTCATGGTCGCGCCCATGCCGCTGTCGACCACGTCGGGCAAGCCCGCCGACTCGCCACGCCGTTTCAACGCGAGTAGCTGCTCAGGAGTGGCTTTCCTTGGCATCGGAACGAACAATGAGTTTCCGGGCTCACGCCAGAGCTTGTGCCAGGCGGAGGCGTTTTGCGCATCGACATAGCCGCGCACCGCCTCCGAAGCATTGAGGATGTTGCGATCGGCCGGCAGCACGGTGGTCGCCTTAACCGAGTCGGACGACACCCGCGGCAGCGCGGTCCAGCCAGGATTGGTCTCGACGATCCCGTTGGGGCGCAGATACAAGCCCTGCATTTCGATGGTCGGCTGTGTCTGCACGCCCTTGCCCCCGCCACCCGCATAGATCGCATCGCGACCGCCGGGTGCGAACGCCCAGGTGCTGCGCGGGTCAGCCGAATAGGCCGCCCGCGCCTCCGGCGAAGCATTGATGGACCCCGGCAGATGCCCTGTGTCGGCGCCCGGAATGGCCTCATGCGTGGCAAAAGCGACGTCCTTCGGAGCAGCACGCCTGAGCGCTGCGCCCGCCTCCTCGGCGATGCCGCGCGCGACGCCCTTCGCGCCAGGTATTATCCCGGTCGCCGCCACCACGGCTCTGGGGAGATCGTCGCGGCGCTTTGCATCAATGAGATCAAGCGCTGACCCGGCAATGCCAAACGGGCTCAAGCCCAGCACGTTACCAAGACGTGAAGTCAGATCGTTCGCAATGTGCGGCTGCACGCCGATGCCCATCAGCGCATCGGCGGCGAAGTTGCCGATTTTCTGCGTGGGCGTATAGGTCGCCGCCTTCAACTCACCGAACGGTTGATGATAACGCGACCAATCAACCGTCGACTTGTCGGGAGAGAGCATCGACGTTACCGATGGATCGTATGCGGCGGCCTTGCCCAGGACGCCGCCGCTCACGGAACCCGGATTTTTGGAAGCATCGAACGGTGCTGCCAGCGGATTGTTGGCTGGCACACCGACACCGGGTAGACCGGCGCCGGGCTTGAGACGCTGCGGCTGACTTTCCAGCTGCGTCCGCGCCTGTTGAATCATGTCGTCGGCGCTGAACGGATCGTGGTCAACAGGAACAAGCGAAAGGTCATCGAAATCGGGGTGATGGTCCACTGGTACCAATGAAAAGTCAGTCATGATGCACCACCATCATGAATTTTCCGGGCCGCCCTGGGTCCGGACAATAATGGTGGCCGTCCTTGGCTTTTCGCGAGCCTGGCGGATGGGAACGCCGCGTCTTCTGCTGCTCCGCCGCTACCTGCAGATTCGCATCCAGCAGTTTCATCTTGGTTTCGATCTCGGCCTTGATCTTTGCCAGTTCGATTTCGGCCTGCGTTTTCACCTGCTGGTGGATGGCATCGTTTTGCGCCCTCTGCTGTTCGAACTGCGACTTGAGGGCGGCGGCAGCCTGGTCGGCCTGAGCCTTCGCCTGCAGCGCCAGCAGTTTTGGATCAGGCGGCGGTGCCGGCGGCGGCAGGGGCGGATTCAACAATTGGCCGGTCTGCGGATTAGTGGCGGTGGGGTCGCAAAAGAAACGGTCGGGATTCTTGTGCCCCATGATCTTCGTCAGTTCCGCCGCGGTATTATAAAGCTCGCGGTCACCGACCAGATGCGCTTTGCCTCCAGCCACCAGCTGCTTCTGAATGTTGGCAAGCGCCATCACTTGCGCGAATTGCTGCGCTTTTCCGCCAGCGCCTAGGCCGACATTGATGGTCATGTCTTCGCGGGTTTTCCAGCCGCGCGGATCGACATTGACCCAGGCATTGCGCAGCCGCACCGTCTCTTGCATCTGACCGTGCTTGCGGATCGCGCCGTGCAGCAGTGCGAAGATATCGCGCACGCCTTCAGCCATGATCCGCGCGATCAGCTTGATGCGCATTTGCGAGGCCGAGAACACCTGCGCCACCGCGGTGGCGGACTGGTTTTGCAGCGCATTGGCGTCGATGCCCTGGCTTTGCCGGGCCAGCCCGCTGCGGGTCTCTAGCTCGGCATCGATATACTGCAACATCGGGTAGATCGACGTGGTGATGTCAGGCACCACTTGCCAGTTCAGCCCGCCCGCGGTCTTGGTTCGGACTACCCCGCCCGGGCGCGACACCAGGAGATCATCGAGCGTATTCGGCCCGGCGTTGGATTCGGCGACCTCAACGCGAGGATTATTGTGCAGATAGAGATTATCCAGCGCGCCACGCTTCAGGGCGGTTTTCTCCCGTTGCAGCGGCATCACGAGGTCGGCGATCGAGCGGCCGAAGAACCGGTGCGTCATCGGCACCGGCGTCGTCGTCGCAAACGGAATGGCGTCGAACGGCGTGACGCATTCGCGGCCATCCTTGCGCAGGATCTCGCTTTGGTCGCCGCCGGTAATGACCTGGTAAAGGCCAGGCCGGCCGCTACCTTCGTAATCCATCCGCACGTAATGCTCGGTGATCCGCACCAGCCGCGCCGCCGAATTCACACCACTGGCGCCGCTGCTCAAGGTCTCGCCGACAGTGTCGCGGGAAAGGCTCTCGACGCTGGTATTGCCTGCGGCGTCGCCGAGCGACTTGATCTGTTCCCCATCGAAGCCTTCGGCGATCAATTGCCCCTCGGTCTTGGTGACGACCTCGTGGAAGCAGTAATTGCAGTCGCGAATGCTGCGCGCGCCACGCTCGATGCCGAATTCTTCCGGTGGCACGCCGAGCACTCTGGCCTGGGCGAGCTTTCGAGTCGAGACGATGGTGACGTCGTGAGTGATTGGAGAAGCGGGCGCTGCCGGAGACGACAGAGCAAGCAAAGGGGTAGGAGCCATGCAATCTTCCTTGATGATCACGCGCGATCTGGGGAGTTAGCGGGTACCCGGCTCGGTTCATGCCGGCAGGAGGCCCTGACCAAGCCGATCTTGTCGCCAGCCCTGGAGGCGCGAGCGGTTACATCTCAATAATCGCCATAGGTACGCAGATATTCGTTCATGAGCCCGGGCAGCCCACCCGGTTCGAGCGTTGGCTGCTGCGGGGGTGCCGGCGCTGCAGGCCACTGCGGGTGGCGCGGGTTCAAGAGCCTCACCGGCGGCTGGCTGTTCTCGCCGACCGCTCCACCGTGTCAATCCCCGCGCATTTATCAGCTCAGCGTCGCTGCCTTTCCCAACATATCGCCCGTGCCGTGTACCGTATGCGCCACGATCTTCATCGCGCCGCCGGATTCCATCACTGCCTGAGCCAACAATCCGAACTGATCATCGGTGAGATCATAATAGGTCTCGCGGCTCTCTTCTTCGCGCTCTTCCCACCACACTTTTACAATTCCGACCTTGGAAAGCAGGGCGTCCTTGATGAAGGAATACAGGACCATGAACCCGGGATTCTGCTGCATGAAGACGTGATTGACATAATCGGTTTCCTGCTGCGCCGCCGCTTCATCCTCGGGCCCCACCGGCTCGAACCGAACGACTTCGTCGGATCCCGCGAAGATATCCATCAGCGACGGCATCAGGCCTTCGATGATGTCGGCGACATCGGTCGAGACCGCGCGAGAACGGCCATCCTGCGCCGGCATGTCTTTGCGCATATCGCCGAGGTAATAGTCCATCGCATCGGCGCGCTCCTCCGCCAGGCGTGCCGCCGAAATTCCGGCTAGCGCGTCGGCCTTCTCGGAGGCGAGCATGGATTTGAGATCGGATACGGACATTCTTGACATGAGAAAAGTCTCGATTTCTGGAATGAAGGAACGCTTGAGCGGCGCCTAACGCCAGCCGCCGAGATAGACCCCGAGCAATCCACCGAGGGGCGACACAGGCTGGTCCGGATGATCAGGATCGATACCGGCCAGCTCGGCGATCCACCGGGCAAGCCCGCCCAGGGCGTTTGAGTTAATGGCGGGAACCGACGGCGCTGCCGGCACACGCGGGTCGAACAGGGATGCGCGCGATCTGTTTCCCCGAAAGGTCGCGCGTGGCAGCCCCGGACCGCGTGGGTGACTTCGGTGTTGCATTTGGAAGATAGAATTTGATGCTGGGATTGGTTTTATCGTTTGATCTGGATGTCGCCGATCGCGGGACGGGCACGACCGAGATTCCCGAGCAACAAACCTCCTCCCTGCAATTCGACGCATCCAGTCGTCCCCGTCCGCCGGTTGAAGAACTCCGCACGTCAGTTCTCCACGGTCCGTCGGACGGCTTCATGCACCTCCTGATCGCTTACCGCGGATAATTTCAGGACCTCTTGTGCAGGTGTGGGATCGATGCGCGGGCCGGCAGCCGCGATCAGCGGGCTGGCGCAACATGCCGCCCAAAGGGATCGGGCCATGCAGCGATGGCTGACTTTGCCGCAAAGTATCCGGGCTATGCATTAGCGCACCTTCTTGTTCCATTCGGCAGGCCTGAGCCGCCACGCGGCCCAGTCTTCCTCATCGCGCGTCGGCGGCCGATCGGGAAAACCCCAGATCGGCGGCGGAAAGGGCCAGTCGGGCATCGGCTCGCCGCTGGCAATCCCGAGTGGCCTGACCGCCAGCCCCGGCGGTCCCGGCTGATATGGGCCACGCGGTGCACTGGCCCCAGCCGAAGAAGCCCAGTCTCCAAAACGATCATCGAACGAAGTCGAAGGGTCGGCAGGGATTTCATTGGCCGGCAGCGCTGGCATCGCTGTATCGGGCAGGATGACTTCCGGTTGGCCGGCAGTACGCCGGCTTAAATGACGAACATTCGTTCGGTTTTCCGGAGGGGCCGATTCATCCGATGGAGCAACAAAGGATCGGGTTTCATAGAGCGGCCGTGACGACGACGAAGCCGAGCCAGGCACGAATTGTCCGCCGGTACCGAAAGAGTTGGGACCGCTGGAGCGCCTCGGAGCCACATCACCCGCATTGGTGCCGAGACCGCGCAGATATTGTTGATACTCTCCGAGAAACCCCGGGGGTGCCGGATTGGGATTGACCGGCCCTTGTTGGTCCGAGAAGGCGCTTGGATCGATGACGACGCCCGCAGGATCCTTCAATTGATAGTGGACATGATTGCCCTTCTTGGGGTCTTTGCTCACACCGGTATTGCCCATCGTGCCAATCAGTTGCCCCGCGACGACTGGATCGCCTACCGCAATGTGCCGAGAATGACTATGGAGGATCTCGTGAGAAAAGCCGTTCGTATCCCGAATGGCTATTGTCCCATATTTGCCTTTACCGGCCCGCGTCACAACGCCTGTCACTGGCGAACGCAACGCCGGGTGCGCGAGGTTTATCCCCGTTTGTCCGAGGCCTTTGTAGTTGAAGTCGACTCCTCGGTGCGGCATCGTTGAGCCAGCCGGCCTCCCCTCCACTTCACCATACCGACTGGTGACGTCGGGTGCGGTGCGGCCAACCGGAGGCAGTACCCGCCGCATGATATCTTGCCATGACATGTCCCGCCTCCACTGTATGTTGTGCTTCGCCTTCGAATGCCTATGCGCGGCAAGCATGGGAGTTATTGTCGAGCACCAATACCGCGCCGATTGAACTGATGGAATTCCGGAGCCTGGTCCTCAAATCTCTATCGAGACCATTGCCCGACCTGAGGATGATCCGGTAGATTCTGTTCCGGCACGACATCACCGCCTGCCGGCGGGTTACGAATAAGCAGGTCATGAAAGAACGTCGTTTGAACCGCCAGCAAAAGTGTCACCGCGGCATGCGTGTGGCCTTGGTACTCGCGTGCATTTTGAGCGGGGCTGCTTCAACCTTCGCGCAGAACGGCAGTAAACCGGAGACCGGGAAATGGCGCCCCGAAGACGGCAAATACGCGAGTCCCGGCAAGGATTTCGAGAGCCAATGCGAGGACGTTGGCGATGTTGATATCGACCTCGCCGACAAATCGATTGGTGGAAACGAGTGGAACTGCAAAATCAATAAAATCACGGACACGGCGCCGGGAGCCATTGGACTCGACCTGACATGCCACGACTACAATCTCGCACTATCCCTCAATCCACGTGACGCGAAGGCCGAGGAACGGACATTCAAGGAGTTCATGTTACTCAAGCGGATCAACGAGAAAACGTTGTCGATTCGCAGGACGCTGAACGGAAAGTTCAAAGATCCCAGCTGGCAAGCCGATTATTGCCCGGAAAAATCGCAACTTAGCATCGAAGACAAGGAAAGAATTCGGGCAGAAGCCGTACGCAAGGCCGAAGAAGAACGATTCTACAAAACCGACTACCCCCACGACGGCGTCTATGCAAAACCGGACGCCAGCTTCGAAGAGCGATGCTCAAAATCTGGCGATGCCGCAGTGGATCTCGCCAACGACCGCTTTTCCTATGGCGCGGACAAATGCACTATTCAACGTCGCTACGATGATCCACCGGATGTCGTCAGAATGACCGTGACCTGCAATGAAAAACCGGGTCCCGACTTCGTCGTGAGCAAGGACGGCCGTCACGCGACCATTCGGCAGCCAAATGAGGAAAAGATAATGCTGAAGAAGATGGGCGACAAATCGATTCTCCTGTGGAGAGATAAGAACGGACGATTCAAAGGTGACGGCGAGCAATTTTCCTACTGCGGCGAGAAAGTTCAGCGCGCGTATTCTCGGCAAAATCTCCGAAAGAAGTAAATGCCTGTAAGAAGTGGATACCCAAAAACCTTTCCGCGGGGTCTCCGATAGCCATCTCTACATGCATCAAATGCGATGGCAAGGTTTCGAACTCGCGCCATTCACGCCTCTGGGCCAGAACAAGAAGCTCACGATGATCAAGTGCCCGCTATGCGGAACGCCGTCGGTGCGCTCGACCCGACCACCAGTGCTCAGATCGAAGCGCTGAAGCACCAGATCGCGGCCATCGATGATCGGCTCAACCGGATTGCCAAGGCGCTGACGGAGTGATCGTTCGCGTGCCCCTCGCACCCACCCCTGCTCTCGATACCGGATCGCGCAGTTGAAATTCGCGTGCCTTCCCGGCTCCTGGTAACGGACCGCCATCAGCCCAAGCTCACGTTCTCGAACACGTCAGCTCCGGCTGGATCTTCTGGCCTTGTGCAGCGCCATCGCATCCCTGATATTTCCCGAACCCGAGAACGCGGCTTCGAGCGCTCGCAGGTCGGGCTGCTCCTCGTCGTCATCCAGCGGCAGCGAAGCTGGCTGGTCCGGGTTCTGCGGATCGAGGCCCGTCAGCGCGGCGAATCTGCCAAGCTGGCCGCCCGAGTAGTCTGTATCATTTGACGAAACGAACGGCACTGCGGGAGCGCCGGCATCAAATACGGATGCTCGCGATACCCCATAAGTCTTCCGGCCGAGGCTTCGCTCCGGCACGCTGCCGGCAGTCTGTTGTGGCGGCTCGGACTGCGTCGAATTCCGCAAGGCAAGGCCGGCCAGACCCTTGAGCCAGTCCTCGTCGGACGGGGTGGAACTGTTCAGCAGCTCCCCGAGCGGCAGCGGCGTGCTCAAGAGCGGCATCGGCTTGCCGCTCACTATGCCGGGCAGCCGGGAGTGTTCCGGTGGTTGCTGTTCCAGATCAGGCGGCGTGATGCTGGGAAAAACCGAGCTTACCCCCAGCTTCGGATAACCGTCAGGGCTCGGCGCGTTCCCCCATCGATCGACGAAAGTAGACTCTGGGCTTGGAGAATACGGCGCCCGCGGAGGCACTTCTTGCGCCGATGGCGATGCTGCTTCCGCGGGAGCAATCAGGCCATCCCAAATGAACTTGCCGAGCACGCCGCCAGTGCCGGCAACGCCCTCATCAGACGCGGGTGTTGCAGGAAGCGCTCCTTGCGCCGACGTCGGCGCCGATCTATCGGGAGCCGCCGATCTTCTGTCTTGCTGCGGCCCACGTGGTACCGGAGAAGGAGCGCCGCCGAGGCCGCCCGGAACGGTGTTCCAGCTGAAATTTTCAGTTGGAGTGTAATTGCCCGTGACCGCTGGCGAAGAATACCAGGGCGCCGAAGCAGTCTGGTTCAGCTGGGTGATGTTGCCTGTGTCGGCCGCGCCGCCGAATGCCGGAAAAGAGTTCGCGATGGGTCTGGGAGAGAACATCGAACTCGTCAGCGAGGGTGCCGTCAAGGGTCCTGCAAGGCTGCGAGACAGCCAGCGATCTTGTTGTAGCGGGCCGGCTGCGACGGACGTCCGAGGAGGCACTGTGGCAAAACGATCGTTAAAGGAAGCCGCGGGGGTGTCGCTGCTTTGCGGCGGTTCCCACTTTCCTGTTCCGCCCCGAAACAGCGTGCGACTATCCTCCATATTCGTCCAATTTTCTTGAACGCTACCGTCCTTTCTTATGACGGAGAGCAAAGGATATTCGAGGCCGCCGTCCGAGATGACGGCCGATTTCGTGAGATCGAAACGCGCGCCGTCAGGTAAAGTAACTATTCCGGAACCGACCGATGCTGTCATATCTCCAACTCGAAAGGTCGGACTACCTGAAAAGGGAGCATACGCATCGGTTTGGAATGCACCGGCCTTGAATGCTGCTTTTACCGCATCCCCCAATTCGGAAACCGTCATTCCGGTCAATCGCGCGAGAGCGCCGATCTTTGCTCCGACTTCGTTGTTTCGGATGTCTTGCCTGTATTCCTGTTCGTTATCCGGCCGATAATCCTCGAGCGCGTCCCCCCAACGCCTAACGTTGTCGTAGCCATGATGATATGCAAGCAGGGCAGCGGTACCACCATGTCTCCAGGCATCGAAATAGTCGCCACGCCCTGTTAGACTCGGCGCTTCAGGTCGAACATCCCGCAACCACGAGAGAACTTGGCCCAATCTCGCGTCTGTCGTTGCCCGTCGGCCTCGGACAAGCCCGTAGTAGTCAGTCATGCCTGAGTCTCTTTGTCATAATCAGATTACGTCGCTTGCTTGAACAGCTTTCAACGAAAGCACCCTTCAAATCATCAATACATGGTGCGGATCGAATACGTCCAAAACCATCCCATGCGGCAGATCTTTATGTTTCGAAGCTGGACGGCCTCGTGCCGCACGCTACAAAACACGCCTCCGGGGATCGTCAAAAAAGCGATATTGCAGCGGCCTGCGAGACCTGCCGTAACAAGCGAGAAGACGATCAACGCCCTTCGCAGTAGCTTGTACATGGATCAAGGCAAACCTTTCTCAGGAACGTTGTTCGCGCTTAATGTTCAGTGTTGTTGTCAACCAACCCGGATAGGTCCGACGTAGTCAATTTTGCTTGATTTTCCGCGTCATGATGAGATCGCGTCGATTGTCCAGGCAGCCGGTGTCCATGGGTGGCTTTAGGCCGTCAATCCAATAATCGAACTCTCGCTCGTCAAACCAAAAGCATTGATAAACAATACCGCTACTGTATTTGATGAGGGTCATGTTTGGATCACCCGTATGGCGCACGTCCGTACGGAGCAGCTGCATTACCTTCATGCTCACGCCTGACCAATGGCAGATCTTCACATTGTGAAGGCGTACGGCCTCGTGCTGTACAGGACAAAACGCGCCACCGGGCTCGTCAAAATATCGACTATATAATCCGAAGGCTGCGAAACATCCCGCAAGAAGCGAGAACACAATCAACGCCCTTCGTAGCAATTTGTACATGAGCCCAATTTCTTCGGATTTTTTGGATTCGGAAACGTCGGTCGCTCTTTTGTTCAGGTGTTGTCGCCGGCCACCCCGCATGACGCGAGCTAGTCAGCCGTGACTACCATGTCCGGCCTGGCGAATAATAGAACAAAATGAGAACATCGTCAATTCTGGTGAAGCGCCAGGGCGAGGAGGCCTGGCCAAGCCGGGGCTTCGTAAGCTCACACCCACCCCTGCTCCGGATACCGGATCGCCCGGTTGAAACTCCCCGCCCGTCCTGGCTCCTGGTAACAGATCGCCATCAGCCCAAGCGCATCCGCCGCGTGGCTGGACCAGTCATGCTCCGGGCCGAGCCCGACGTTGCGAACGTCGTCCTTGCGCTCGTGATAGAAGCCGATGGCGTCACGGCCCGGCTCAGTTGTCGCCTCGTTCCACCAGATCTGCGATCCCAGCCTTCGCAGCGCCTCGATCCGCATCATCGCAGCACCCCTGCCCTGATTCTTCACCGGCGGTTCGACGCTGAAGCCGGCTTCGCGCAAATGATCCTCGTAGCGCTTGCCGGTGATGTTGTTGTGGTTGATGCCGTCGTGCGGCAGATAGAGGATCGCATTGGCATAGCCGCGTGAACGCAGCCAGTCGACGTGAAATGCCAGCACCTGGCCGACGCTCTCGTAATAGTCGAGGACTCGGATTTCCTGCCCGACCCACTGCACCACCCACATCGTGAAGGCGTCGGCGGTGGCGCCAGAACCGCCGATGTCGATGAAGGCGCGCAGCGGCAGCAGCGGATCGGCCGCGACCTTGCCGATCCGGCCCTGCCCTCGCGCCGCAGAAAGCATTTGCGCAAAATAGGCACCCTCGAACGTCCTCACATAGTCACCTTCCCAAATGTGGTCGTAACGATCGGGATAGCGCGAGAGGTCCGTCTGGCGTTCATCCTCCAGCACGGCAGGAAACCACGGATTGTCGCGCCAGTTGGCGTTAACGAGGATCGCGCCGGCCGGCTGCCTCACCCGGAAGAAATCATCGATCGCGTCGGATTTTCGCCGGGGATTCCAGCTGGCCCACAACTCCGACCCGGCAGCGCGAATGGTCGGACGCAGCAGCGCCAGACTGCGCACACTGAGGTTTTGGGCTTCGTCGATCCAGGCGATCGAAAATCCCTCCAGCGATTTGATCGACTCCGCGGTATGATCCTGAAGGCCGCGAAAAATGATGGCGCCGTCGCCGGGCGTCGCGATCTTGTCGCTGAAGATCTTGAACTGGTGGCCGAGGCCGAGACCCGCGATCTTGCTCTCGATCAGCCGCTTCGACGACTGCGTCAGCGTTCTTTGCGCCTCGCGAATGCACACCGCCAGCGTGCCGCGTTCAGCCTGGCAACTCTCGACCAGTAACTCGCCGAAGAAATGGGATTTTCCCGAACCGCGCCCCCCATACGCGCCCTTGTAGCGCGATGGTGCCAATAGCGGCTCAAAGATCTTGGCTGTCAGGATTTTCAGGGTGGACAATGATGCGCTCAATTCTATGGATCAGTTCCCGCAAGCCCTCGTCGCCATTCTCGTTTGCTTGTGGCGCCTTGCCCCAACCGCGATCCAGAACGGCGTTGGCCGCGGACACCCGCGCTGCCGGTGTAGCGTCTTCCGACCGCATGACGCCGACCAGGGCTTTGAGGGCCATCCGGGTATGGCTGCGTGCCAGCGAACGAATGTCAATAACCGCCTTAGCCATCTTCGATCTGGATTCCTTTGAGACCTGCCCCGACAAACTCGCGATGCCAAATGTCGGCATGATCCGCGACGACTCGTCGGGCTTTGCCGTTGAACGAAAGCGAGCTTCGAAAGTCCGTTCGGCGTGTGTTGCGGGTGCGGCACGAACTGGACGATCTTTCGTGCTCACTCGAGCGCCTCCCACACGGCGACGGCAACGAGGCCTGCCAGGGCGAGCGCGATCAGAGATGCGGTCATGACGGCCACCCTGCTCGGTATGAAAAAATGTGCGGCATAATCGCCTCAGCGACCATTTCGGGCGCGAACCTTATCTCCATGCAATGGAGGCCGCGGGCGGCCGTGGACTTCTGCCACGCCGCGTGCCGGCACGTTCGCGCGTACCGGCGGAATTCAGGAACAGGCTCGGACGGCGGCCCGCTTGCGACGTTTCTGGGCAGCGATGCATGGGATGATGTGGCGCCATGACGTGCGGCCGCCGTCCGATTCAGGAAGTGCGGATTGAAAAAGCCCGCGGCCGGTCTCCCGGCGCGGGCTTTTGAATTCTTGCGATGGTGCAAATATGCCGGTGATTTGCCCGACGTGTCAAATGTCTTGAAACGTCGGCGATGATATTTTTGACTTTGGTGGCGCCAAATGGAAGGCAGCCGCCGATCTGGCATCTAGCGCTGGCTTTGGAGGAACCGGAGGCGCCCACGCTCGTCGCGATGACACTGTGCCCGCAGGGGTGATCTCGCCATCGTCCACGAACCTGCCAAGCACGCCGCCCGTGCCAGCGGAACGAAACGCTGGCGCTGAAGGCAGTCCTTGTGTCGAAGTCGGTACCGGACCGTCTGGAGCGGCCGACGTCTTGTACTCCGGCGCCCGCAGGACCGGAGACCGGGTATCGGCGAATTTACGGACCGGTACAGACATCCAGTTTCCGAACCGGCCGTTGAACGAATCCGAATCTCCGGCTGCAGGTGGCAGCGCCTCGCCTGCCGGAACAGAGCCCCATTTTCCGAAGTGGTTGTCGAACGAACGGCGCGCGATCTCGCCGGGCTCGCGGCGTGGACCAATTGGAGCTCTCAATGGCTCGTTCAAGCCAGGGGCAAAGAATTCCAGTAGCTCGCCGGGAGATCCCGCAGGGTCATGCGCCACGTCGGTCGCCCGTGGAAGTTCTCCGGCTTGCAAGGCGGCGCCTGCGAAGCTATTGCTGTTCTGGCGGTCGCCACGATAGGCGAACCCGGCTCTGTTGACGGCCTCTGCGAATAACCGCATTCGCGCAAGGTTTGCACTGAGATCATCGCTCTCAGCAATTACTTCATACGGAGCATCTGGAACTTGCCCTGGTTTTCGGTCCAGGACGTGTGCGTCAATTCTACCAAATCGCGACGGACCACCGTCCTTTCGAAACACCTCTTTGGCAACGCCATCCACCTTGTGTGAAGCGCTCATCTCTTCCAGGTTTTCAGGCTGTGCTTCGATGGTCACATGTTTGACGACATTGCCAGCAGAATCCCTACGTTCGTAATGAACTGTCGTGTGATAACACCCCGGAACCGTCGTCGGTGTGTAGGTGACGTAAATCCGATCTGCCATGTATGTCGGCTCCCCGGTATTGGTGAATTGGCTTCATTCAAAGCGATGGTACACCGAGTGAGATAACGGATGGATCGCCAACTCTGCCTGCGCTTTTTTCCATGCGGAGTTGGACTCTGATATCCGAGTCTTCAAAGCGTATCGTGGAGTCCGCACCATCTGTTGGCGCCCTGAAGAACTTCGATTTTTTGACAATCGAAACGACTTCGTCGACGTTGCAGCCCGTTGCCGGCAAGTATTTTCTTATCGCGGCCCATGCCCGGACGCGGCGTTTGACTTTTTCGACAAACAATTCGTCAATCGACGCGACAAATCTTTCGAGCTGCTCTGCACATGAATTGGTGAGCGGCTTCTGTGACGATTTCAACGTCGCGTTTGGAAGATGGAATTCCAGGCTGGAATTGGTCTTGTAACTTCTTATTTCGATGTCTCCGGCACCGACGTCCGCGCATCCGAGACTCACGACCGATAGCCCTTCACGAAAGTCCAGCTGCAGGATCAGAGCTGACGTATGCGACAACAGAACGATCGATGAATGATTATCGTCATTGTATGCATCAGCCGGCCCGCCAGCCGCCCGTAGTGCTGCGGCGAATTGAGTATCTTTCGGATCAAACCACTGTAGCGCATCCTTCAGGGGATAGGTAAAATCCCCAGCAAAACAAACCTTGGTGAACTCCCGGTTCCTCACCCGAAGGCTCGCACTTCCAACCACGAACGCCTCGTCGAGGTCCGATAAATCCGAGACGGCGACCGTGCTGACGTTGCCGTAAAGATAGGACCTGTACGCGAGCAGCGCCAAGGCGAGAGCCGTTCCATAAACGGCCAGCAGGACAATCGCCCTGACTGCAGTCCTGATGGTCAATTCGCCCCCCGCTCGTCAAAGCATCCGACACTTCAGTTCTTCACATTCAGCAGGACACTTCGTGCACCTCAACGCTGCTCATTGCGGATAAGTTCAGGATATTTTGTGCAGTGGACCAGCTGCAGGATCGGACGGCAGCCGGCTTGCGACGCTTCATGCAACGGTGCTTGGGATGATGTGGCGCCATGACGTGCGGCCGCCGTCCGATTCAGGAAATGCGGATTGAAAAAGCCCGCAGCCGGTCTCCCGGCGCGGGCTTTTGAATTCTTGCGATCGTGGGAATATGCCGGTGATTTGCCCGACGTGTCAAATGTCTTGAAACGTCGGCGATGAGATTTTTGACTTTGGTAGCGCCAAATTGGAAGGCAGCCGCCGATCTGGCATCTAGCGCTGGCTTTGGAGGAACCGGGGGCGCCCACGCTCGTCGCGATGAAATCCGCGCAGGTCGTCATCCGGCGGAAGCTCTGCTGGATCTCTCCGACTAAGACCAGCCAGAATACCGGACAAGGCGTCGCGAGGAGACGTGCTGGATCTATCCGGTAAACCCCATACCGCATGCGGAAGCGGCAATATTGGCTCGCGGCTGAATATGCCCAGGAGCGGGCCGAACTGCGACGGCGTCACCGGCTGCCCAGGGTCACGCGGCGTGACGTTGGGAAACGCAGAACTGACCCTTCGCAGTTGATACCTGGCAGGCCTCCGTCCGCCCGGCGCATTCTCCGATGGATCGATATGGTCGGTTCCCTCGCTCGAAAAATCTGCCGCGCCGAGGCCGCGCATCTGCGCGGCCGGATCCATCGAACTATTTCCCATGAAGCCATCAAGGACACCCATGGAGCGATCCCCAACTGCACCGAAATTGTCAATGGATTGATCGCCAACAGCCGGCCCTGACGTCTTGAAAGCCGTGGGCAAGGGTGTTTCCGCATCGTCCGAACCGCGCGGAAAATTTCCGAAGAAGTCACCAGTAGGTGGATACATCGCGTCAAGTTGAAATGCAGGCGTCAGCTCTCCTTGTACCGAACTTGGCACTGGCTCATCAGGAGCCAATGATCGGCGATACTTTTCCAGTTCACGCAAGACCGGCGAGCGGGAGTCCCCCAAGCCGCCTGCCGGGACCGTGCTCCAGGCTCCGAAGCGGTGATTGAACGAAGCCGGACCGTCGGAAATGGGGGGCGCCTCAATACCTGCCGGGGAGAAGCCCCACCTTCCGAAACGGTCGCCGAAGGCTCCAGAGTCATCTGGCAGGCCCGAGACCGGTGGCGGAGCAACCGCCCTATCCCGCATTATCCGCTCCACTTCACTGTTGCGATGCATCGAGGACAACCAGCCATCGCGCCCGAAAGAAGTGACGCTATCCAATGGCTGTGGAAAGGAGCCTGCATAGCGATTGGCGTTGGTCGGATCTGCAAAGCCAGCGGAGGGCGTTATCTTTCCAGTGGCGGCTGAAGCAGCCAACCGATTGACGTCGTCCGACACTCCCTCCAACCGACGGCCGAACCCATCTTGGAATCGATCGGCCGTCCGGCTTCCCTGAAACGACGTATCCGGAATGGTGGCAGGTGGCCCATAAGAAGAAGCGAAAAAATCTCGAATACCCTTCGAGATGAACGGCGGATTGTTCGGATTGTTGCCGAAGTTCGGGCCAGCCGTCTTGGGGTTCACAACTGCATTATACCCCCCTGCCGCAGCCATGAGGGTTGTCGTCGAGAAACCAGCTGCGGCTCCGATAAGCCCATAGACATACGATGCGGCATTTGTGAACACGCTCGCGAAAAGGCCGTTCGACTGCCCATTGTAGCTGCGTTGGAGATCCCATGGTCCACCCTGCCGAACATTGCGGTAGAGAGACACCGCAGATTTCAGAGTTGGATCTGAAGCCAGCGACTTGCCAAACGCGATGGCGGCAGCGGGTTCAAAATTCTCGGGAAACCATATCTTGTTTCCTTTGGCGTCGACTACGTCATTGCCGAATCGGTCAACGATCGTCTTGGCCTTTACATTAAAAATTCTCGTTGTTTCGTTCGGTTTATCCGTAAGCCGTTGGGTGAAGATTCGGAATTCCTGGGTCATGTTGGCTCGCAATAAACGGTAACTGAATAGAAACTTCCACCCAGCGGGTATATCGAAGTGTCACATCTCGTGTTTTCATTAGGTAACGGCATATCCATCGGATTTGCGAGACCTCTCGCTATACTGTTGTTTTCATCGAAGACGAGAAAATACCTGGTGCGCCATCCCAAGAACTCGCTACCGCCCCAGTCAATGACGACAAATTTTGGCGAGCTATCGCTCCTTACGACCTTGGCGACGTAGACTTCCTTATTTATGTGGAAGCGCAATTGATCCAGGGCGTAGAAAACTGCTGCCCTCCCCATACAGAGATAGGACGCCAATAGCGCGGCACAGATAAGCAATGCTGGAGAAATCAACCATCTTTGCCGGAGAACACTGAGAAATGTCAGAACGCTGATACGAAGAGCGACAACGACCGCTGCAATGGGCCCCACAAAAATCAGCACGAGGTTGATAAATATCGTCTCCAATACGCTTTCGGTGTGCATCGAAACGTAATAAACTACTGCATGCGAGAGTAGGAATACTGAGGCAAAGCCAAGCAATATTCTATCGAAAGTGCCGAACTTGTTCGGACCGACAAAAGATCCCACAGTCGACATGGAATGCCTTTTAATTTCGAACGAAGATGACTTTCCTCGGCAGAACGACTCTCTCTGCTCCGTGATAGCTATTCGTGCACGTTCCAGCGGTATGTCGCCGAAAACTTCGGGAGATTTTGCGCAGAAGCGCAGTTGAAATCGATGATCCGCCGGGCCCGGTCCTTCGAGCTGCAGATCTTTACGTTCAACACTCCTCGGCCAGGGAGTAGAAGTGATTCCCTAGGGGCTTCATGCGCGGTTTGCACGATGGATATTTTGCGCAGGAGAAGTGGCAGAGCAGGCAGCATCCGACGCGCGTCCAGAACTGAAAAGGCCCACGCCCGGTTCCCAGGGCGCGGGCTTTCAAATTCTGCGATGATGAAAATCATGCAGGTGATTTGCCCGACGTGTCAAATTTCTTGTCGCGACCGCGTTTCACCCGTCGGCGCTTCTATTCAAACCCCTGAACCGGTGGCGGCGCGGTTCTCCTGGCGGGAAGCGGCGCGGTCCTGACCGAGGTCGGCGAACTTGCCGCCGCCGCTTGTCGCTGGGATGCGGGGCGGGATTGTATTGCATGTCTTGCACGGGATCGCTGGGAGGATCGCTGGGAGGATCGCTGCATTCCCCAGGAGCGCGCGATCGACGGCCCTACGGTGTATCCGATGAACGCGCCCGCCACCGCGCCGACCGGTCCCAACACAACGGCGCCCGACACCGCCCCCAGCGCGGCACTTCCGGCACGCTCCTGGGCCCTTGCCTCAAACGAGAAAAATGAGCCTGCGATCAGTGCGCCCACAAGCAGCTTCTTCATCGCGACGTCCTTGAGCCCAGCGGGGCCACGGGACTGCGAAATTGCGGCGGCAGAAAGGAGATGTGACGGCAACGACCCGTCCGATTCAAGGCTCCTGATATGAAAAGCCCGCGGCCGGTTCCGGCGCGGGCTTTTGAATTCCTGCAATGATGAATTTATGCCGGTGATTTGCCCGACGTGTCAAAGCTTTTCTGGCGCGCGCAGAACTCGCTAGTTCTTCACCAGGTAAAGCGGCGTTCGCACCGTCAACTGGTAGGATGGCTTCGGCACCCACGAAATCACCGCCGTTATCCCGAACAGACGATTGTCGTCATCATCCATTCGGTCGAGGTCGAGCCTGACGACCGGCTGGGTAAATGGCTCGAACGGCGTCCGGTTGAGAAGCAGCGCCCCGCCGAACGATTGGACGCCGAGGCGGCCGGTGAACTTCCAGTTGTTGTCCCACTGATAGTAGCCGCCGACATAACCGACGATATTGGGGTTGATCGTGACGAAACCGGAATCCACCGCAGCCGCCGTGTGTTGCACGCCGGCCAGGAGGCCTCGGGTTTCGTCCGCGTTAAGCGCGTAGTCCAACTCGAGAATGGTATTGAGCGACGTCGCGGGCAGCGTGGCGTGCGGCACCGGCAGCGTCAGCGTCGACTGTAGCGTAATTGTCGGGATCGATCCGCCGTTCTGCTGATAGACATCGGCCTGGAAGCCGACGTTCCAGCTGTAGATCGTGAACGCCGACCAGTCGGACAGGTCGGTCCGCGAGGCACTGGCACTGAAGCCGCCATACACCGAAACACGATCGTTGAGATCGATCGTGAGGGGCACGTCGAGCCCGATGCTCTGGCTGGACGGCGACGAGAAGGCCGGGGGCGTTCCGAGGTTCGAAAATCTCGCGAGGGCCGACAGCCCCGGATGGCCGGCCAATCCAAAGCCACCGAAGCCGACCGAGAGCGAGCCGGCGGGAAACCTGCCGTAGTTCGTCCTCAGGTCCAGATAGAGGTTTGGCGTCGAAGCGGCCTTGACGGATTCATCATCGCCTTCGTCGGCGTCCTTGCCCAAGGCGAGGCCGGAAAAGCAAACCAGCACCAAGCCGGCCAGCGCAACGCGACAGACCTGCCGGATGTGCGCGGCCCTTGCCATTCAAATGTCCTCCAACTGCTCGAAAGGTATACCTTGGGACAGTCCACGTTCAAGGACACAATCGCCTCAAACGGCCTTGTCCCCCGATCGAGAAGCCCGTTGCTTACGCAACCTCGCCAAGCACGCGGGCGGCGGGAGCACGCACCGTCAGGAACTGCTCCTCGAGCGCCTGAGCAGGCATCGGACGGCCGAAGAAGTAGCCCTGTCCTTCCTCGCATCCCATGCTCATCAGCAGATCGGCGGTGGCGCGGTTCTCAATACCTTCGGCGATCACGGACAGGCCCAATTTTTTGCTGAGCCCGACCGTCGAACTGACGATCGCCGCATCGTCGGAATCGGCACGCAGCTCAAGCACGAACGAGCGGTCGATCTTGAGTCCGTCGAGCGGGAATTTCTTGAGATAACTCAGGCTGGCATAGCCGGTGCCGAAATCGTCGAACACGACGCGTACGCCGAGTTCCTGAATTCTCAGGAACGTGTCGAGCACCCGTTGTTCGTCCAGTAGCAGAATATCCTCGGTCAGTTCCAGTTCGAGCAGCGAAGGCGTCAGGCCGGTGACATCGAGCATCCCGGCAACCGAAGCTGCGAGGTCGCCCGACTGGAGTTGCGAAGGCGAAAGATTGATGCCGACGCGGATGCCGTGGCCGGCCTGCTCCCAGATCCGCGCCTGCCGGCATGCGGTTTCTAGAACCCAGCCCGCAATTCGCTCCGAAATGGAGGAGGTATTGACGACCGGCATGAATTCCGCCGGCGAGACCATGCCGCGGACGGGATGGCGCCAGCGAATGAGCGCCTCTGCGCCGATTAAGGCGCCATCCGCCAGACGGACCTGCGGCTGATAGAACAGTTCGAATTCATTCCCCTCGACGGCGTGCGCCAGTTCCGCCTCCAGCGTCAGGCGTGATTCAAGTTCCTGCCGGATGGCACTCTCGAATACCACGTGTCCGCCGCGTCTGGTCGCCTTGGCGCGGCAAAATGCGAGGTGGCTGTTGCTCAGCAATTCCTCCGCCGTACGGCCATCGTCGGGATAGACGGCGGCTCCGATGCTGGCCTTGAGGCGGTGCAGCCGTGTTCCGACCAGGAGAGGCGTAGCGAATGTGAGCGCGATGCGTTCGGAGAACTGTGCAGCCGTTTCGGTCATGGCGGCGCCGGGAATGGCGATGGCGAATTCATCGCCGCTCAGACGCGCCACGATTCCGGCACCCGCAGTCTCGGCTCTGAGCCTTTCAGACACCGCGCGCAGCACGTGGTCGCCACAGGCGTGTCCGAGCATGTCGTTGATGTGCTGAAATCCGTCGAGCCCGACGACCAGCAGCGTCACTTCGCCAGCCTGCCTTTCCGCGTTGGAAATCATCGCCGAGAGGTTGTCGTGAAACGTGTCGCGGTTGGCGAGCCCGGTAAGCGAATCGTATTCCGCCAGGTACTTGATGCGCTCGGCTTCGCGTTTCCGCACCGAGATGTCGCGCAGGATAACGCCGTATTGAAAGCCGTCTGTCCCCTGCCAGCCGGAGAAACATGCTTCGACCGGAAACACCTCGCCATTGCTGCGCAGCCCCTCGAACTCCATCACGACCCCACCGGGCTGCTGTGATCGGGCGCGGGCCGCTTCGAAGGTCAGAGTCGAACCGGGCGCTGCTTTGGCGGGCGCGGCGCAAATCGAATCGAACGGCCGTCCAATCATTTCAGCAGGCTCGTAGCCGAAGATTGCAACCGCTCCGGGATTCCACACCGTGATCCGATGGTCGGAATCGGTGCACACCAGGCCATCGCCCAGCGACATCGCGATGCGCTGAAAGCGGTTTTCGGCAATACTACCCAGCAGATCCCGGAAGTCGATTTCGTCGAGTGCGATGGCAGCCATATAGACGGCGATCGCGGTCAGAAGCAGGGAGGTATCGAGAACAAGAGGTAGCTTGGCCTGCACCAGAATGGCGATAGCCTCAGTGGCGGCGGCCATCCCGACCAGAACGATCACCCGCCCCCCCGCGGAAAGGCGACGCCACGAGAACATCATGATCAGCGAAATGATACATAACCCCGCCAGCGCCAGGACGTCCGAGGTCCAGCGCAGCGTTCGGGTCTGCAGGATCGATTCGGCGGCGAGGGCTTGCAGGATGGGTCCGGAAACCACAACGCCGTTGGGGACGCTGAAACGGTCGCCGAGTTCGAGCGCGGTCGCGCCGACGACGACCTTCTTGCCCTTCAGCTTGTTCAGCGCGGTCTCATCCCCCTGCAGCACGTCGACGTAGGACACCCGCGGAATAGAGGCGGCGTTGATGCCGAAGTCGATCAGGAACGGGGCACTCTTTGCGGAATGCTGCCCTGCCAGTACCGCGCCCATCGAGGGATGAAACTTCCCGTCGAGCGTATCGCCGAACGGGTAGCGGCGAACGAGTCCGTCACGCTCGACCGTGACATTGACGATGGCTGTCCACGAATGTTCACCAAACTGATCGAGCGGGCGATTGATGTGCACGCCTGTTACGTTGTCCGCGTCGACGGCCGGCTGCTTGAAGACTGGCAACACCGTGGAACCGCCCGCGGCTTCAAGCGCCTCGACGAATGCTTGATCTGACGCCGCATCCGATGGCGTTGAAAAATCGACGTCGAAGACCACGTCTTTTACGTCGGCGCTTTCCAATCGCCGCAGCAGCTCGGCATGGAGACGGCGTGGCCAGGGCCAGACACCGATTTTCTCGATCGACGGAGCATCGATCGCGACAACGACGATGTCGCCGCTGGCCTGACGCGACTGCCAGGCAAACCGCCAATCGGTCAGCGCGCTGCGAAAGGCGCCGTGCCAGCTGGACGACAGCACGATCGCCAGCGCAACCACCACAAAGATATGCGGCCGGTAGTGTTTCAAGTCATCCCCCTGTACACCTCTCAACCGCGAGGCGAACTCCCCCTGTTCAAATCAGCCGTTTGACCAGTTCCGGCCGGTTAGCGACGGCCGCGTCCATGGCCGTTGCCATTACTGCCATTGCCACCGCCATTGGCTCCGTTTCCGTTTCCGTTTCCGTTTCCGCTTCCGTTGTTACCGTTACCGTTACCGTTACCGTTACCGTTGCCGTTGCCGTTGCCGTTGCCGTTGTTACCGTTGTTACCGTTGTTACCGTTGTTACCGCTGCCGTTGTTACCATTGTTGCCGTTGCCGCTATTCCCGTTGCCGTTTCCACCCACTGGAGTGGCTGCCGCGGCTATTGCACCGGCCGCGCCCCCTGTTGCAGCCGCGCCCGAACCGGCCACGCCGCTGGCGTCGCCGTTGCTAGCGCCACTCGCATTGCTGGAGCCATTTGCAATAGCAGCGGCCGCGGCATTGCGCGGCCCCCAGATGGTATCCCGCCTGGCAACGTTTCGCGTCGCGCCGTGGGATTGGGTCGATCCGCGGGCGAGACCATTGGTGACCCGGTGGATATTCAACCGAACTTCGCCGAGCGAGGTGGAAATCCGGGTCGGCGAGTGTCTCGTTGGAGTGCCGGTTGCATGGCGTTGCGGCTGAAAAGGTGCGCTGCCGGGTTTGACGTTCGTCGCGGGGTTAGTGTGTCCGATCGCACGGATCGCCGGTCCATTGGCGGCGTGGCGCGGCGCGGTGAGGCCCGACTTCGGAACCGGAACCCGGTCGATCGACGGTGCACGCGGTTGGCCGCGTTCGATCGGACTGAATGTGCCCGAGCCGCTCAACGAGAGTCCTGAATTACCCTGCGCAAAAGCGGTCGCATGCTGTCCCGCAAGCACTTGCGCGATCTGGCCGGACTTGAAGTCGGCGACCTGGACCTGTCCCTTGATGACGTCGACGCTGGTGGAAGTGGCGTTCACGGAGACACGAAACTGCGTGCCCTTGACGACCGCAGCAAGGTACGGCGTCTCGACCTCGAAATGTTTGACGTTGCGCTTTTCCACTTCCAGCAGGATCGAACCAGCCTGTTGCACGATCGTAGTCGAGAGTCCTTCCTTCTTTTCCGCGGGCAGGCCGATCACCGAGTTCGGCGAGAGCAAGATTGTCTCCTCGCCCCGCACCAGCAGCACCCGCCCGTTGCGACCAGTCCGGATACTGTCGCCCGGTTTCAGCACATCTTCCTTGCCGAGCGAAACCGGCTGGGCACCGGTCGTCGTCATCCAGACCTGCCCTGATGATTTGCTGACCGACCAGGCCCCCTCTTCCGCGGCGAAGACATTGGAAGCCGCCCCGACAACGAGCACCGTCGCCAGGATGCGCGAAAACCCACCAGCCGCAATCATGGAAGCCTCCATTCGTCTGCAATATCCCTCAGACCTATCCGAAATGTTTCAACATTGAGTGAGTGCAAACCTTGGGATCGAGCAGGGCCTTTAACGATTCGTTGACCATAAAATTCTATGAAAAATCATGCGTGTAGCGGCTCAACAGGGTACCAGGCGCCATCATCCGTGGAACTACGGATATAGGTTGGCGACCCGACGCAATGGGCCCCGCCCCCTTTGGTTTGCTGCCACCATGCTGGTGTTGACCGTGATCGGCCCGGATCCGGCAAAGGCGCAGCAGGCCAGTCAGCCCGGCTTCGATCCCCGCCAGACGGAAAAGCGCTTCGACGCGCTGCAGTCGGAGCAGGCCGCTACCGCCGCCCGATCCGGCGTGCCTATACCGCGGGTATCCCGGTCGGAGTCTCCTGCGGATTCCACACCGCTGGTCGTTCTGCATAAGGTTTCGTTAACCGGCGCCCGTGCACTCCCGCGCGAGGACATCGCAACAGCCTATCAACCCTATCTGGGAAAAAAGGTCTCCCAGGCTGACCTCGCAGCGATCGCCTCTGCGGTCAGCAACCTCTACCGTGCGGCCGGCTTTCACCTGAGCCGCGCCATCGTGCCGCCCCAGGATATTCAGGGAGGCCATGTCCGTCTTCAAGTGATCGAAGGCGGCATCACGGAAGTGACGTTCAAGGGCGAAGGTGCCGAGCAATACGGCGTGCGGTCACTTCTCGGCCCGGTGCTGGCCGAACAGCCCTCGCGACTGCCGACCCTGGAGCGGCAGCTGTTGCTGATCAACGGTCGGCCGGGTGTGCGCGTAACCGATACCGAACTCGAAGAAATCGGCCTCGGCAGCGGTCGCTTCCGCCTCGTCGTTCATCTGAAAACCTGGCGCATCTTCACTTCGTTGGGGATTGATAATCTCGGCTCGTCGTCGGTCGGTCCCTGGCAGACCTATGCGGCGAGCGCATTCAATTCCTATCTTGCGCCCGGCGACGTGCTCGCAGTCAACCTCTCGACCATCGCCAACGATCCGCGCCAACTGGCGTTCGGCCGGTTGTCCTATGACGTTCCGGTCGGCACCGACGGTGCGCAGCTTGGCGCGTCAATGCTGTACAGCGAAGTGCGGCCCGGCGACATCCGCCGCCTGGACAACGACGTCACCACGACGGAGTCATTCGAGATCCGTAGCAGCATCGTTCCGCTGCAAGCGCAGAAATCGACCCTGACGCTCACCGGAGCGCTCGCCTTCACCAACGTCACCGAGAAGGATGTCTTTGGCGCCTTCTACATGGATCACATTCGCACCGCCCGCCTGACTGCAGACTACCGGCTGCAGGATAATTTCGGCGGCACTAACTATCTGGCGGCGACATGGCGGCAAGGTCTCGACGTCTTCGGCGCCTCGCGCCGCGACGACGTCTTTGTGTCCCGCAACGGCGCATCCAGCACGTTCTCGGTGCTGAATCTCGGCTTCACGCGGTATCAGACGCTGTCCGACGCATGGTCGGTGAAGCTTTCAGGGGCTGGCCAGTTCGCCTCCGGCCCATTGTTCACATCGCAGCAATTCTATTTGGGTGGCGCGGCCTTCGGGCGCGGTTATGGCAGCGCCGAGATCAGCGGCGACAACGGCATGGCCGGTTCGGTTGAATTGCGTTTTGATCAGAAGTACACCTTCAAATATCTGACCGGTTACCAACTCTACGGCTTCGTCGATGCCGGGACGGCCTGGAATGACGGATACAGCTACACCGATGGCCTTGCGCTCACCTCCGCCGGCGTAGGCGTGCGGTTCTTTCTGGGCGACGATCTACGGGCGGAGATCGCGGTGGCCGCGCCCTTGAGTTATCGCGCGCCCGACAACACGACCCGCAGTGCACGTGCGCTGTTTTCCCTGTCAAACTCCTTCAGGCTCTGTCCGGAAAGAGCGCAGGCGCGCTGCCTGTAAACCGTCCGGACACCGGCGCATCCGCTCCGACTCCGACCACCGTTCGCGAAGCGATTTTGGCCGGAGTCCAGCCGATCCAGACAATTCATCGCTTTGTTGAACCAATTTTTCTTGAAAATTCTACGCTTCGGTGTCAGGGCCATTTAAACCTTGAGCTACAGGATATGCGGCGCCTGCGCGTAACGATTCCGCAGACTCGGCCACGAAATAGCTCCGAGGAGTCCCATGTATTTTGTTGCTGCTGTACTGGCGATCTTGTCCGCCCTGTTCTATGCCGCCGGCAATCAGGAGATTGGGACGCTTGGCGTGGAAATGTGCCGATACGGCAGCACGTTCTGTCGCAGTCCAGCTTATGTGCTGGCGGGCGCCATTCTCGCAGCGCTGTGGGGCGCATTTGTCAGCGTCCGTTGACGGCGGTCAAGTCGCAGGAAATCAGCCTCTGGGCGACACCCCGCGGGTGAGGAACAAAAACCGGCTTGATTGATCGTCCACTTTTTGCTGAAATGCTCGAATTAAAGGTGGACAATGAAGTGGGTAATGGAGCGCGATCTGTTAATCGCGCAAACAATGGCGTTTGTGGAGTCTGTTACCGGGAAGAAGCCGGAAGCGGACGCGGAAGTTGATTCCCCCTCTTCACCCTCGGTAGAATTGGAACAGCTCGAATCGCCGGTTGCCGTCGCGGAATCGCCGCGCCAGCTACCCGTTGGCCGAAGTGCCCTTCGCGAAGAGATTGAAGGCAGGGTTACCGCTTTTCGCGCCCATCAGCAGCGTTTCGATCGAGAGCGCGACCGGCATTTCAATTCCGTATTGACGGGTATTCGCGCTGCGATCACCGACCCGGCCAGGACGTCAACGCCATAAGCCCGGAGTTCCCGGCCAAACACGCATTGGCGTGAAGCACACAACCCAGCCAGAGCTAGCTCATCGCGAGGGGCGGCCCCGCCACCGGTGACCTCGCACATGCCGTAGCCGATTTCCCACACCTGCACTGCTGTGCTGGACTGAGCACGCGCCACGGCGACAATGAGGAATTCATCGGTCCTCATCATCGTGGGCGTATTCATCGGGTACCTGCCCAAAGCGGCGCAGCACGAGCCTTTGGTTGAATTTGCCTTGTTCGAAATCGCTGGTGCGGCTGAACGCTACGGCCCCGGCGTGACCGAACAGCTTCCACTGCCCCTGCGCCGTTTGGATCGCGAGTGCGGGGCTTGCGCAGTCAACGGATTCTCCTGGAACAAGCCCGCCATCGATGAGATCGAAAGCCAAAGCAACGAAACGGGTGATCTCGGCCATGAATATCCGCTTTGCAGAAGCGGCCTCAAGGCCCGGCGGCCTGAGCGCCGATGACGCCTACCGCGCGACACCGCGGGTTAGGCAACTATACAAGGCAACCGGCGCCAAGGTGATAGGGCCAAAGTTCGGTCTGGCCGCAGTATGGCGTCTGTGCCCCGACTTGGGGCTGCGTGTTCGACCGCAGCCAGCACGATCGCCGCTCGCCGGCGGCGGGATTGCCACACCGGCACTCTGACAAAGGCCATGCTGGTTGCCGTCGGCAAGGTGTGGAACGCCGTGCCAGCCGGAATTGCGCTTGATGAAATCCGGGTTCGGTTCGGCTGAGTGCGTCAGGCGGATTGGCCGGCGAGAGGTCGTGCAGGAATTGGGGTCAGAACTTGCCCTTCGACGCGTCCTTGGCAGCCGGCATCACCCCGCCGGTGATCTGCCTCATATGCTCGCCCGCATTGGTGAACTGGCTCCTCAGGAATTCCGATTGAATTCGCATCGCCTCCTGGAGATCGGTCGCATGAACCAGTTTTCTCGCATGATCGAACGCAGCCTTCATGTTCTGTTCGGTGAACGATAGCGCCTGCTTGGACATCTCCGTTCCCGGACTGGGGACGGATTCCATCGACTTGCCCGCGGCATCAAAGAACATCCCGAAGGCCTTTTCCGCTTGGTCAATGGTCTTTTCGGCCAGTTCGCGCAATTCGGCCGGGACTTCCAATTTCGGTTCAATCATGCCGCCATCCTCCAGTTTGACCCAAGAATTATCACAGTTCCGCAGCGGCGTCTTTGCCGAGTTACCCGATCCGACCGACCGGTCTCCTGCGGAACCGATCGGCGGGTCATTCATTTCCCCACCAGGATGGAACGACCTCTTGCAGATTTTAACCTCGAAAGGGCCATCGGCCTTCGCTGGGCCCTTCGCGACATTCATGGAAATCGGCTAGGACTGATGCCGGTGAGGGACGAGGATCTGCAAACGCTGATTGAGTTGGGTTTGGTCGAGATGAGGGATGATTTCCCGGTCTTAACGCAGGCGGGCCTGGCGGCGCTGGAGTGAGTTGGACGAATAGTGCCGGGAGACTACCCTGCAGGATGAGTGCCGGATGCCCGCATCGCCCGGTTGACACCTATCGGCGGACTGATTCCGTCTGGCTGACCTGCTGCGCTCGCTCCTTGTCCCGCGGCTGCTCCTGTCCCCGCTCGTCGCGAACGATCCCTTGATCCCTTTCGTCGGCCGGTGGCAGTTTCGACTTCGGCATACCCTTCTGGCCACCATGCTTGCCGCCCTGATCCTGCACACCTTCCAGATCATTTTCCTTGGGCATCGCAATCAGACCTTTTTCTTTCGGCGGAAGTAAACCCCACGCCGGTCAACGCGGTTCGATGCGGCCGGGTTCCATGACGCGCGCAAAAAGACCGCCTCTGCGAAAATCGCCCGAGGCGGGTTTGGGTTGGGGATTACTATCGGTAATGCCCGGCGCCGCATTAAAGGCCAGCCAATGATCGAGCGTTTCCGTGTGGCTGAAACATCTGCCGTCGCAGTCAATAACGGTAAGGCTCGATATCCAGCAGCGGGAACGCGCTGAACACGTGCGGCAAATTAGTCGGCGTCGCCGGGTGCACATAGGACTTGTCGAGTTCAGCGAAACTCGTCACGCCGAGCAGCCCAAGGCACCGCATGACCTCGTCCTCGAGCAGCTCCAGCATGCGCACAACTCCGGCTTCGCCGGCAGCCGCGAGCGCCCAACATTGCAGGCGGCCGATACCGACGAGATCGGCGCCCATCGCGATCGCCTTGACGATGTCGGTGCCACGACAGAACGAACCGTCAATCATGATTTTTGCCCGGCCGGCGACCGAAGCGACGATCTCCGGCAATACCTGCATGGCACCGCGGCCATGATCGAGCTGACGTCCACCGTGGTTCGACACATAGATCCACTCGACCCCGTGATCGATCGCGATGGCCGCGTCTTCCGCGGTCGCGATCCCTTTGATTACCAGCGGAATCTTGAATTTGTCCTTGATCAGTTTCACGGTGCGCCACTCCAGTCCCTTCTGGAAATCACCCCCGGTGGCGCGAACCCGGCTGGCACGAACGTAGCGCTTGGCGATATCGCGTTCACGCCGGCTGTAATGCGCGGTATCGACGGTGAGGCAGAACGCCGTATATCCGCCCGCGATCGCGCGACCGACACAGTCTTCGACGAAGGCGTCACCGCCGCGAACGTAGAGCTGAAACATGCGCAAGGCATCGGGCGCGGCCTCAGCAACCCCCTCGAGGCCAGGCTCTGACACCGAACTCAGCATATGCGCGGCGCCGAACGTACCGGCCCCACGCGCCACGGCCGCGCCGGCGCCTGGATCGAATATCTCGAGTGCGCCGACCGGTGCCAGCACGACCGGCAATCGCAACTTGCGGCCGAACACCTCGACGGAGGCATCGACCTTGGTGACATTGCGCAGCACGCGCGGGCGAAATGCGATCTCGTCGAGCGCCATGCGGTTGCGACGCATGGTGGTCTCGGTCTCGGCGGCCCCGACAATATAGTCCCAGGCATTCTGATTGAGATTCGCCCGTGCTCTGCGGACGAACTCGTGTAGGTTCTGGTATTCTTCGCCGCTCGCGCCGAGTTCGGCGACCATCGGCTGGATGGGCGTCCCGTCATTCATGGTGTTTCGCTCCCCTTTTTGGGCACAATAGCCGCTGCGGGCAGACTGGGAAAGCCGCTTGCCCGCGCGGTTTGAGCCCGAACGCGAACCCTGCCCCGCGCGCCCATGACGTCGTTGCAGGAATTGCACGTGACCACCGACATCAACAAACCTCCGATCGAGGATGTCGACGATCAGTCGCTGGTTTATTCGAAGACGAGACGATAGGGCCGGCCCATCACCGGCTGGCGATTTGCACCGGCGAGGGGTGGAAAATTCCCGCCCCGGAGACCTGTGATGCGATCAAAAATGCGGCGATGACGGCCGGTGCGCTGATAAACCTCAAGAATTGATCCGCGGAAAGCATCGTTGCCGTTCCCCGGAAGGAAAGCCGGCTACAACCACCGGCATCAATTCGCGCCTTGCATCGCCTGATCGCCGGTCAGAATCTGATCCGTATAGGCAGCCCCGGAGATCGTGAGCAGCGCCAGAATCGAAATGACAGCCAATGTTTTCATGGCGGCAATGTCGTTTTCGATTGTGGCGGAAAATGTCAGAGCTTGGCGCATTTTCGGGAACAACCGGGGGAAACATCGTGGCTTCCGCGGCAAATGTCCGCTCAGCCTGAAAATCGGCTTCGATATTCCGAAGGCGATATGCCTAGGTGGCGAATGAACGCCCGCCGCATCCGTTCGTCATCGCCGAAGCCTGCCCGCCGCGCCACATCCACCACGCCGCGGATTTCGCTGCTTTCCAGCAGCAGCCGCGCGGTCTCCACACGCAGCGCCTCGACTCCGCTTGCCGGCGTCATTCCGGTACGGCTGGTATAGGCACGCGCGAAGGTTCGAGGGCTCATGCCGGCCTGTTCGGCGAGCGTTTCAACCTTGAGATCGCCGGCGATATTTTCGATGATCCAGGCATGCAGTGCGCTGAAGCGTCCCTCGACATCGGAAGCCTGCGCCGCCAGCACGGTTGAGAACTGGCTTTGGCCCCCGGGACGCTTGAGAAACACCACCAGCCTGCGCGCGACGTCGAGCGCGGTGGTATGGCCGAAATCCTCTTCGATCATGGCGAGCGCCAGATCGATGCCAGCGCTGACGCCGGCTGAGGTCCACACCCGCCCGTCCTTGACAAAGATTGCATTCGGCTCGACGCGGATTTTGGGGAAGCCGTCCGCCAGTCTTGGACAATAGCGCCAATGCGTCGCGGCCCGCTTGCCGTCGAGCGCGCCGGTCCAGGCCAGGGCGAACGCTCCGAGGCAGACAGACGCTACGCGCCGGGCCCTGGGCAGCACCTCCGAAATCCATTCCATCAGGACGGCGTCCTGCCGGAGGGCCCAGATGCCGGGGCCGCCCGGGATCACCAGGGTATCGATCTGGTTCGGTCGAATGCTGGAGATCGGGGCGGTATCGATCATCATCCCGACGTCGGTCGGCACCAATCCGCCTGATGTCGAGAGATAGGACAACGAATAGCTGGGGCCGGGCAGTTCGATCGCCTGCAATTCTGCGAAGACCTGCGCCGGACCCGAAATATCGAGCAGCGTCACGCCGGGAAACGCGACGATCGCCACGCGCCTTGTCGCGGTTGTTTCGCGCAGCTCCGGCCGCCGGGGTTTGGCAGATTTAGAGGGCATATTGTCCTTTAAGCCATTCGGGGCTCAGCTGTATAGCTCGCTCGAATAGCTGAGGTGTCGGACATGTCGCGAGAGTTGCGCCGCCAATACGGAACCATCAAGTCACCCTGGCCCGATTACGCAGTCTACAGCTTCCCGGATGCGACGCGGGTCAGTCCCGCCGAACAGCGGCCATTGATGGATGCGATGAACGACATCATCGCCGTCAACTGGCAGGCGACGGAGCCACATTGGACGCCCGCCTCCTCTCCCTTCGACAGGAAATTCAGCCTCATTCTGGTCTACGGCGCTTCCGGACTGGTGGCGTTTTCGGTCTACCGCAAGCTGCGGATTGCAGGGCAGCCGGCCATCTATCGCAGCGGCACCGAGGTGCTGCCGGTCCATCAGGGCCGTGGCCTCTACGGGTTTTTCACCACGGAGATCCTGAGGTCTTCGAGCGCCGCTGACAGCGGTGACGTCGGCATCCTCTACGGATGGCGCACCCGCAACCCCATTGTGTGGGCGGCAAACGCCAGGATCTGCGAGAAAGTTACGCCAGCGCTGCTCGGCGGCGCCCAGGATGCTGCGCTGCAGGCGGCCTGCGTCGAGATGTGTACCTTGCTCTATCCCGGCAAGCCCCTCGAAATGCCCGGCATGATCATGCGCGGCGCCTACGGCCATATCAAACATCACCGTCAAGCCTATCACGGCGCGGCGTCACTGGTTGACGAAGCGATGCAGCGCGTCATCCCTGACCCGGCGGACGCCTTGTTTTCGGTCGGTCTTGTGAGAGCGTAATGGCGCTGACGGAACAACACACCGTGCTCGCGCCCGCCGTCCGCCCGACGGATCGCGCTTATCTGGCCTGGGCGGCGGTGGCCACCGCCTACGCAATTGCGTTCCTGCAGCGGGTGTCGCCGCAGTCGGTCAGCCTGGATTTCATGACCGACTTCTCCACCGACGCCGCCGGTGTCGCGATGCTCGCCTCAAGCTACTTCTGGGGCTACACCTTGATGCAGACTCCGGCGGGTATTCTGGTTGACCGCTTCGGCGTCAAGCGCGTGGTGCTGTGCAGCATGGCAGCCTCCTCGCTCGGAAGCGCGGCGTTCGCGCTGGCGCCGAACCTGCTCGACGTCTTCGTCGCAAGACTGATCATTGCCTGCGGCGATGCGCTGGTTTTCACGGCACTCCTGAAGCTTGTTGCACTCAATTTCAAGGACGAACGGTTCGGCATGATGTCGGGCATCTCGCAGGTGTCCGGCTATGTCGGCGGCGTTCTCGCAACGACGCCGCTGGCGGCGGCGGTGACTGGCTTCGGGTGGCGCGCGTGCTTTGTCTTCATCGCCTGCGTCGGGGTGGCGAACCTCGCTTTTGCCTCCATCGTGCTCAAGCCGGATCCGGTGCCGCATAGCACCAGGACGTTGAAGAGCGTACTCGCCGCCAGCCGGCAATCGCTTGCGCAATTGGCGAACTGGGGATGCGCCATGACCTTTGCGTCCCACTTTGCCGTGGTGACGACGCTGTCGGGCGTATGGGGAATTCCGATGGTGGCGCATTTCTTCAACATCTCCCCGTCGGCCGCCAGCACCCCCCTGCTCACCTTCATGGTCGGCAACGCAATCGGCTCGATCTTCCTCGGTCATCTGGCGGACCGGGCGGCCGCGGCGCTGGATGCCGCGCTGATCCGCATTTGCCTGCTGCGGATGCTCCTGATCGCGATGTTGCTGCCTCCGATCGCTCATGCGCTGGGCTTTCTCTATGTCACCGTCGTGTTCTCGTTACTCGGACTGGTCGCCGGCGGGACCGTGCCGCTGGTGCTGAAATGCACCAAGAAGCTCTACACCGCCGATCTGATCGGCGTCGGCGCATCGGTCAACACAACGGCGGCGGGCATTTTTGCAGGCGCTTCGCAGCCCATTATCGGGTTCGCCATGATTGGCGTCAGCCAGCTTGCAGGAACCGGGGTTGAGTCCGGGGCCGGCTCGGTCGGCGATGCCGGCTACAGCACGTTGATTGGAATTCTGCTGCTCATGTCGCTGCCGGGCATCGCCGGCCCGCTGTTGATGAGGAGCCAATTGATTGCTCGTTAACCGCATTGGATGGAGAGGGGACAGAATGTCGCGATTGTATCTGAGAAGGGGCGAGGTCGCATCGAACCACGCGGTGAGTACGTGGCAAAGCGTGATGTTTTCCGAATTCGAAGCGCAAATGACCAGTGAATCGAGACCCTTTCCCTGCGTGTTCGGTGTCGCCGGTTACCGGCAAGACCAGTTGCGCTATCTGTTTCTCGATCCCTACGACGTTGAAGTTCTCGGCGCGCAGCTCGCGCTATTCGTGGCTGAATCCCGCTCGCACGGACCAAATACATCGCTGATCGTGTTCACCCGGCCACGGCCGGTACAAACGCTGGAATCCTATCACCGGAAGATGTGGCATACCCTCGATCAGCTGGCGCAGCTGGACAGCAGTCCGTGGCCGGACACCATCCCTGAACAGATCGACCATCCGATGTGGGAGTTCTCGTTCGCGGGTGAACCGATCTTCGTGGTGTGCAGCACGCCCGCACATGTGATGCGGCAAAGCCGCCGCTGCAGCGCTTTTACGCTGACGTTTCAGCCGCGCTGGGTGTTTGAAAAGATCCTCGGAACGGAGAAAGCCGCAGCCGCCGCGTTTGCCGAAGTGCGCAAGCGGCTCATTCCCTACGACGGAACCAGCCCCTCGCCGCTGCTTGGACGCTACGGCGCCACCGACGGACGCGAATACCAACAGTACTTCCTGGCCGACGACAACCACACCGAGTCCAGATGTCCGTTCGCCAAGCTCGCGCAGAACAAGACCTCTCCAGCCAAAGACAGGGAGCAAGCGGCATGACCCAGATCATCGCTGGCACAAAGACGGAATTCTCGATCGACCCGGCTATCCTGGCGTTGCTTCCCGAACAGGGCTGCGTCGAGTTGCAGCGCGATGCCGCCGGCAAGGTGCATCATTTCCACACCCACCCGGTGGACGAGATCCTGATGATCATCAAAGGCGCGCTGAAATTTGAGTGGGATGGCGGCGAGCGCATCTGCCGCCCTGGCGATACCATCCTGCTGCCCGCCGGCACACGGCACCAATCCGAGGCACTGGGTGAGGCGATCTACGCGATCGCGATGCTTCCACCCGCCATCGGTCCGGCCAGCAACTGAGGCGATATGTGCAGGGAGACGAGGCGCTTCAGGACAATGAGGGATCGCTGTCGGCAGGCTCGGCGGCGAGACGTTCGACCAGTTCGATGATTTCAAAGCGTTGGCTGGGCGCCAGTTTGAGAAAGGCCTTCAGCAGCCGCAGGCTTTCGACAGTTTCGCTCGATGGAGCTCCGAGTGTCTTCTGCAGCTCTGCAACAAATGTGGGATCTTTCATCTCGCACCTTCGATGAGGAACAGGAATGACATATCCAGGCAAACGTGAAGGCTTGGCCCGAAAGGTCGATACGGCAGCGCAAGAGGCCGAGCGTCTCGGCTTGACTACAGCGACATTGATACTTCGAATGGCTCGGCTGGAGATTGACCGGGCCGAACCCGACGAAGTTGAAAGTATGCCAAGGAACAACCCGCGCGGCAAGCCAAACTGAGGGCAAAAAGCGCCCCAATCGGCCAAACCGAGCCAGATCTGGCTCCGGCGTGCCCGGAACCGGATGGCTGCCTTGGCCGATCCCTGTCAGCCGACGTTTCGCATCGCTCCAAAAGCCCCCTTCTCGGCGAGCGCTGCGATGCGGGCATCGTCATAGCCAAGCGTCTTGCGCAGGACCTCTCTGGTGTGTTCGCCCAGCATCGGTGCTGCGATGGGATCGGCGACCGGCGTCAGGCCGAGGCTGATCGGCTGCTCGATATGGGGGACAGTGCCCGCAGCCCGGTGCGGGATCTGGCTGATGCGATGGCGCTCGCGTACTTCCGGCGAATTGAAGGCTTCCTCGACGGTGCGCAGATAGCCGACCGGAATATTGGCCGACTTCATCCTCGTCACCCAGCTTTCGCGGCTGTCCCCGGCAAAAATCGCGCTGAGGATCGCGCGCAATTTGTCCTTGTTGGCCGTTCGCGAACGCCGGTCGGCGAATTCACCGCTGACGAGATCGGGGCGGCCGAGCACGTCGACGACGAGGCGGCGATACAGCCGGTCATTGGCGCAGGCGATATAAAACGGCGCGTCGGCGGCATCGTAGAGTCCGACCGAGGGCGACCCGTTCGGCGAATTGCCCTGGCGGCTGAAATTCTCGCCGGTCATCAAATGGGCCATGCCGTAAAATCCCGTCATCCCCAGGGCCACGTCGAACAACGCCACCTCGACCTGCTGGCCACGGCCGAGCCGATCGCGGGCCAGCAGCGCCAGCAGGATGGCATTGCAGGCCGACATGCCCGTCACCATGTCGATCGCCGGCGGCCCGGTTCGCACCGGCGGTCCGTCGGGAAAGCCGTTCAGCGACATGAACCCGCTTTCGGCCTGCGTGATCGGATCAAAGCCGGGGCGGGATGCGAACGGTCCCTGGCGGCCATAAGCCGAGATCGAGCAATAGACCAGCCGGGGATTGGCCGGCGCCACCGACGCATAGTCGAGGCCATACTTCCTCATCACGCTGGCGGAGAAATTTTCCACCACCACGTCGGCCCGTGCGATCAATTCGCGCGCGACCTCGCACGCCGCCGGGTTGGTGAAATCAAGAACGATGCCGCGCTTGTTGCGATTCAAGCTGATAAAGGCGGCACTTTCGCCGGCGAGATCGGCGTGTTCATAGCTGCGCGTATCGTCGCCGCCATCCGGATTCTCGATCTTGATGACCTCGGCGCCGAAATCGGCAAGCGTCTGCGTGCAGGCCGGCCCGGCAACGACACGGGTGAAATCGACCACCAGCAGCCCGTCAAGAGCGGTCGGCACGCCCCTCGCGCGCGGCGTTCGATCCGGTAATTGCGGTCTGGCGGTCATTCGGCTTGTCCTGATGATTTGGGGAGCTTGCGACTGATAACCCGGGCGCGCATGGATGCGCAATCAACCCTGGCGCATGGATGCCCCGCTCCCGCAGCTCCGCCGCAACCCATGAATAACCAGGATGCCGACGCAGGCTCCCAGCAGGATTTCCAGCAATTTGGCATAGCCGGCCGTCACGCGCCGCCACAGCGACGGCTTTGATGGCATCAGTGTTTCGGTCATCGGCCCCCGCGCAGATACAGACATCAAGCGGGGCAAGCCGCGAGGCTTGCCCCGAAATCTTGTTCAACGATTTCCGGTCATGCGACGTTGATCTTTTCAAAGATGGCTTCGGCGCCGATTTCCTTGGCGTAGCCCGCCATCACGGGTTCGGTGAGCTTCTTCATGACGTCACGTTCCTCGAACGGAACCCGCTTGAGCTTGCCGGCTTTCTCCAGGGCACCGAGCTTGATGACTTCTTCGCTCGACTCGAGCTGCCGGCCGAAATCGCCGGCCTCCCTGCCCGCCTTCATGATGGCGTCCTGCAATTCCTTGGGCAAGGTCTTGAGCGTCTTCACCGAGAAGCAGATAGGACGGGTCGACACCGCGTGCTGGGTCAGATTGAGATGCGGCGCAACTTCGTAGAACTTCATCGCCTCGACCCCGGCCGCCTCGTTTTCGCCGGCCGCGATCACACCGTTCTGGATGCGTTGTAGACCTCATTCTAGGCAATGACCGTCGGAGACATGCCGGCGGCCGCGAACGTCTTCGACCAGATCGGCGCGCCCTGCACGCGCACCTTGAGGCCCTTGATATCGGCGAGGTTCCTGAGCGGCTTGTTGGCGAAGATGGTGCGGATGCCGCCGCTGGCGTACCCGATCCGAACTCTTAGGGCGGGAGATTTCGCGAAGTTGCGGTGCACACTAGCGCCGCTCCGTCGCAAATCCGTACATCAGCGCCAGCCGGTCGAGGCATTCTCGAAACCTGCGTGCGAAATAATCATTCCAGCGCTGGGCATGCAGTCCACGCCGCTGCCCGACTTGCTCCATGGTCATGCCCAGGATTAGAATTTCATGCACCAGCGCCGAGCCGTCGGCGCCGAGTTCACGCTGCGCCCGATTTAGCCGCAGCACTGCCTTGCGCTGACCTTCGGTAATCGGCTCCCGCATCTGACCGCCATCGACATATTCCCTGGTCGGATCGACAGCTTGTGGCCCGCGCTCCGCCTTTTCCCAATCGGCCTGAAAGGCCCGTCCGCCCTGATATTGCGCTTCATCGACATGGCGATGCGAGTGCATGCGGCCCAGCGGATCGCTACGGATTGAGCGCAGAGTGACGATCTTGTCGCCCGGTTCCAAGCCAAGGGGATCGTCGACTTCGATCGCGGCCACTTCCGCGTTGCGCGGCAGGTCCCGAGATCGCCGGTCATGCGTCGTTGCCGGATCGTGCGGCCTTCTGCGTTTGGCACGTGACATACTTCACTTCTCCATTAGTAGAATCTGGTCAGCCGTTACGTCGCTTGCCGGGGACTCGAAGTGATCGGAGCAAGCCCGCCAGGCGAATTGTTTGTCCTGCACGGTCCGCTTCATGGGGCCGTCGCCGTCATTTCAAGCCACCAGCCGCAGGCGAACCGACACAGCCGCCCGCTCCGAGACGGTACCGGGACCGCGCGTCAGGTGAAAATGCCCGAGGCAGTAGCTGGAGCCCTCGCGCTGGGGATGACCGCAGAAGGTGATGGCTTCATCTTCGTCGCCGCCGTAGGGATACCGGCAATCGCCCGGTTCCAGGTCAATCAGCGACAAATGGCGCGGCACGATCTGGACACAGCGGAGTTGGACACGATCCGGCCGTTCGGAAACCACCGTCGGCGGCCTCGTTCCGGTCGCCGGCTCGCGAATCTTGCGAAGCTGCGATGGATGGGGTTGTTGCGGCACCCTCGGCGAACGTTTCGGCCGGTCGAGAGCTGCGAGTCCCATCCGTTTCGCGCGGCCGAGGGTGGCATTGCGGGAATAGCCGGTGTGAAACCTGGCATTGATTGCATCGGCGGCTTCAGCAAAGGACAGGCCTTTGGCAAGGCATTCCTGCAACGCGTCGCAATGTTCGGGTGGCCAGTTGATCTGCATCTGTCGTTTCTCCCATGCCTTGAACGCGGGGCGCCGGACCGCTCCTTCAAACCGGGCCCCCGGAAGACAGGGATTAGTTTCCGATATTCCGAATAGGAAGTCAACAATTATTTCCGATATTCGGAATTGCCATTTTTCCGAATTTCGGAAAGAATGTGCCGTACAGGATAAAGGACACGTCATGCTGGATGTCAGATTGATCGAGCGGGGACTGGAGAAGACGGGTAAGACCAAGGGCGGTCTGGCGGCCGCGATGGGTGTTCGTCCGGGGGCCGTTTCGGAAATCCTGTCCGGAATACGCCTGATCAAGGCATCCGAAATCCCCCTTATCATCGACTACCTCGATCTGAATTCGGTGCCGATCATGGGCCGGGTCGGCGCCGGAGCCGTGATCGAGCCCGA
This sequence comes from Pseudomonadota bacterium, assembly GCA_043811435.1. Taxonomy (GTDB): domain Bacteria; phylum Pseudomonadota; class Alphaproteobacteria; order Rhizobiales; family Xanthobacteraceae; genus Bradyrhizobium. The sequence continues at coordinate 14,625 of JBDRNF010000194.1, read as the reverse complement.
GCACGAGCAGGTCCCGCCGGAAGGCCTCGGCGAAATCGAACTACCCTTCCCCATTTCGGAGGAAACCATCGCCTTCGAGGTATCCGGCGATTCCATGCTGCCGAAATACGAGAACGGCGACATCATCGTCGTTTTCAAGGAGCAGCAGCATCCGGTCTCGAGTTTCTACGGCGAAGAGGCCGCAGTGCGGCTGAAGACGGGCGAGCGCTACCTGAAAACCATTGAGCGCGGCAAATCCCCCACCCAGGTCAATCTCACCAGCTTCAACGCCAAGCCGATCAACGGCGTGAGGCTGGAATGGATCGGAGAGATCTGTGTCACCCTGCCAAGGGGCCAGATCGAACGCCTCCGGGCCAAGGCCGCCGCCCGCGCTCGCAAGGCGGCAAAAGCCCATGGCGGGCGGGCACACGAGAAGTAAGGGAACCCGTCGAATCGGGTAGCGCCGCAGCACGCGATTCGACCGGGATCTGGGGCGAACGGCAACAAACCCCGAATATTCCGATTATCAGAATTTATACCTTGACCAAATTCCGATTTTCATAAATACTGGAACTTCTCGCCGGCCGTCTGCGGCCCACACGAACGCGAGGGGGCCATGCAGTATTTCGTCGTGATGATCGACTATGGGCGGCGCGGGCGCGAGGCGATTGTCGACCCTGAAATCACGCGCCGCGAAGTCATCTCGCGCGTGGCGTCGGGCGAATACAACAACATCAGTTTCATCCACGAAGTCGCAGACTCCTCGGTCGACGACATCACGGCGGAAATCCTCGCCGAGGCAGCCGTTCCCGCGACCCCGGCGCCTGACACCGATCCGCAGGCGAGCCGTTTCGATCACGCCCGAGATCTCAGGAAGCACGAAGTGGTCTGATCCGAGCAAGGGCCGGGGACCATCACGGCAATCTGCCCGGCATCCACGGCATTCCTCTGGTGATCAGGATGTTACCACAAAACCACATGCGCCAGGATTGTGCGGCCGTTCCTTGTCCGTTCGCAAGAGTTGATGATGAGTATTCGGCTCGCGCGGTAGGTTAACTCGGGGTTGAATCTACCGCGCTTCCGCTGTGAAGGAGAGCCGAAATGCCAGCCTACACCCAGCACCACGAAGCTGAGACCGCGCCGGTCATCTGCCCGGGCTGTATAGGTCTACTCCCTATGTTCGTGAGGGAGGTCGAGCCGCATTGGAGCATGGCGAAGATCGACTTCATCTATGAATGCTCCGACTGCGGCGCCGAAGTCAGGCAGACCATCACCAAGCCGGAACGACGACATTAGCGTGTTCGCGCGCCGGATGTTTGAGGACGAAAAGCAGCCACCCTCGGTGTGAATCCAATCTGTCCTGCGACGATAGCAGGGGGATGGATGGTTTTTCGGTCTCCCAGGGAAGGAGGGGCAGGTCTGCTGTCTAATTTTTCCCACCTCTTTCCAGTATTTTGTCGGCCTAGTAACGTCCGCGGTCACAGATGGGAGCGCGCCAATGTACGACCCTGCCGGCGTTACCAGATCGCCCGAATTTTCCATCCCCGCGCAGATGAAAGCCTGGGTTCTGGGAAACCCGGACGAACTTCTCCTCCGCGACAAGCCAACTCCGGCGCCTGGACGGTCGGAAGTTCTGGTCCGTATCGACGCTGTCGCGATCTGCGCCACCGACCTCGAGATCATCCACAGCGGGTCGCCGGCCAGCATCCAGGGCGGCCTGCCTTTCAACAAGAATTTTACACCGGGTCATGAATATATGGGCACGGTCGCTGCCCTCGGGCCTGCCGTCGACGAGTTTACCATCGGAGAACGCGTCAGCGTAGAAATCCATGCCGGCTGCGGGCAATGCAAGCGCTGCCGCCAGGGTATGTACACCTCGTGCCTCAACTACGGGAAGCCCGACAAAGGCCACCGCGCCAACGGCTTCACCACCGACGGCGGTTTCGCCGAATACGCGGTCAACCACATCAATACGCTGGCGCGGGTGCCCGACACCATGAGCGATGCCGAGGCCACGCTTGTCGTCACGGCCGGAACGTCAATGTACGGCCTCACCGAACTCGGCGGGCTCGTGGCCGGCGAAAGCGTCGTGGTCATTGGCCCAGGTCCGATCGGACTGCTCGCGGTTGCCGTTGCCAAGGCGCTCGGCGCAAGCCCCGTGATCCTGACGGGAACACGCAACAAGCGCCTCGCGATCGGCAGAGAACTGGGCGCAGATCGCGTCATCAATATCGCCGATGAGAACGCGGTCGATGTCGTCAGGCAACTCTCCGGCGGGATCGGCGCGGACTATGTGATCGAGTGCGCCGGCACCGAGGCCACGGTCAATCAGGCCATCCATATGGCCAATCGCGGCGGAAAGATCTGCCTGGCGGCTTTTCCGCACGATCCTGTCACGACCGATCTGGCGCATCTGGTGAAGAACAATATTTACGTCTACGGCATCAGGGGCGAAGGCCGCAGCGCGACGCGGCGCGCGATGGCGCTGATGGCGGAAAAGCGGTTTGACGCGGCAAAGATCCATACTCATACGTTTGCGCTGGACGACCTGCCCACCGCACTTCGGTACGCACGCGATCGGGTCGAGGACGCCATCAAGGTGGTGGTGACCACGCGTCAGGCGTCAATGCTCAAGGGCGTGGCGGCGGAATGATCCCTTCGCCGGCCGAACGAGACGAACTGCTCAAAGCCTTCGCGCGTGCCCTGTTCAGGCACGACATGGAGGCGCTCTACAGGATCGTCACACCGGACTTCCTTTGGAGCTTCCATGACGGACTCGTCACGACCAAAGCCCTCGCCGGCCCCGCGGCGATTGGCGAGCATCTGGCCGGGCAGAAGGCGCTGTTCTCAGAGCAGCGTTTCCACGAGGTGGCCTACCATCATGCCGGCGAGGTGACCTTCATGACATTCCGTGTCAGCGAGACCGTAAGAGCCAGCGGCGAACAGCGCGAGCAACGCGGCATCGAACGCTATACCTTCAGGGACGGCATGCTTGCGACCAAGGACGTCTATCGCAAGCCGGTCATGCCTTGACCTCGCCTTTGTTCAAATTCGTCCCAGCGCCGTCAGGATGAGCTGCGGCGTCAGCGGAATCTCGGTGATGACTGCGCCGAACGGTTTCAGCGCATCGTTCACCGCGTTCGCCACCGCCGCCGCGGCCCCCGCCGTACCGGCCTCGCCCGCGCCCTTGGCGCCCAGCTCCGTCTCGGAAGTTGGCGACACCACATGGCCGACGTCGATGTCGGGCATTTCGCCGGACATCGGCACCAGATAATCGGCCATGTTGGCGTTGGTCAGCTGTCCGCGCTCATCGTAGACGCACTTCTCGAACAGCGCCGCACCGAGACCCTGCACGACGCCGCCGCGGATCTGCTCATCGACCAGTTGCGGATTGATGATGGTGCCGCAGTCCTCGACCACCCAATGCCGGAGCAGTTTCACAAATCCGGTTTCCGTGTCGACTTCCAGCCACGAAGCCTGAACGCCATTGGTGAAGGCGAACGGATATTCACGCGGCACGAAGTGGCGCGTCGCCATCAGCTCGGGCTGAATGCCCGGCGGCAAGGTGTCGGGCCGGAAATACACGATCCGTGCGAGCTCGCGCAACTCCATGCGCGAAGCGCCATCACCTGCGTTCACGATCGCATTGCCGGCGATGTCGAGTTCGTCCGGCGACGATTGCAGGATGGCGGCGGCGACGTCGAGTATATTCCTGCGCAGAACCTTCGCTGCCTGGAGCGCGGCCTCGCCGCCGATACCGGCGCCGCGCGAAGCCCAGGTGCCGCCGCCATAGGGCGTGTTGTCGGTATCGCCGAGGATGACGCGGACGCGCTCCATCGACACGCCGAGCACGCTGCCGACGATCTGCGCGGTGAGCGATTCCGACCCTTGCCCCTGCTCCGTGATGCTGGTCTGGCAGATCACGGATCCCTGGGCATCAAGCCGCACTCCGACGCCGTCCTGCGAGGATATCCTGGCGCCGCCGACCCCGTAGAACGCCGCACTCGGATTGGTAACTTCGATAAAGCTCGCGATGCCGATGCCGCGGTGAATGCCCTTGCTTCGCAACGCCGCCTGTTCCGCGCGCAACGCGTCGTAATCCATCATCGCCATCAGCCTGTTCATCGCCGCGTGATGCGACAGCAGCTCAAACCGCAGGCCGGAGGGCGACGCGCAGGGGTAGGCATCGTCGGCAATCAGATTGCGGCGACGGATCTCCACCGGATCCATGCCGATCCTGGCGGCCGCGAGATCAACCAGGCCTTCCGTCACCGAGCAGGCGATCGGATGGCCGACCGCGCGGTACTGGCACATGACATTTTTATTCTGGAACACAACGCGAGCCCGCGCGCGATAGTTCTTCGTCACATAGGGGCCGCCCACCAGATTGACGACCTGGTTGGCTTCGATCGCGCTGGTACGCGGATACATGGAATAGGGTCCGATGCCGGTGAGATCGTCGATCTCGAACGCCGTGATGGACCCGTCGCGCCGGACGCCGATCCGTCCCCGGCAGCGATGGTCGCGAGCATGGATATCAGTGTTGAAGCTTTCGACCCGGTCGGCGACGAATTTGACCGGCCGACGCAGCATTTTCGATAGCGCATAGGTGGCCATTTCGTCGGCGTAGATGTGGACCTTGATGCCGAAGGAGCCGCCGACATCCTTGCAGACCACGCGAACCTGCGATTCTTCAAGCCCGAGATGGAGTGCGGCGATGTTCTGCACCATGTGCGGCGCCTGCGTGCCCTGATAGATCGTCAGCCTCGCCTCGGCGGCGTTCCAGTCGGCGACGACCGAGCGTGGCTCCAGCGTCACGCCGGTGTGCCGTCCGAAAATGAAATCGGCTTCCACCACGGCATCGGAGCCGGCGAATGCCGCATCGACCTCGCCGGCATCGAGGTTGCGCTCGAAAGCCAGGTTGTCGCCGAGCGCGGGATGAATTACGGGGGTTGCCGGATCGAGCGCGGTGCGCATGTCCGTCACCGCCTCCAGTTCCTCATAGTCAATTCTGACGACTTCCGCGGCGTCCTCCGCCACGGCGCGGCTGGACGCTACGATGGCAGCGACGGCTTCGCCCTGCCAGCAGACGCGATCGATCGCAATGGCGTGCTGCGGGGCCGACTTCAGACCCTTCAGATGAGAAAGCACCCCGATCCACGGCGTGATGACGGCAGCAAGCTCTTTGCCCGTCACGACGGCGATAACCCCGGGCACCCCCCTCGCCGCGGCAGCATCGATGCCGGCGATCTTCGCATGCGCATGGGGCGAGCGCAGGAACACCACGTGTCCCATGCGCGGCAGTTCCATATCGCTGACATAGAGGCCGCGTCCTTGCATCAACCGCTCGAGATTCGGCCGCGGCACCGTTTTGCCGATATAGGAATTCGGACGATCGAGTTCGGAGAGGATTTCGGGATTCGATGACGTGACGGTCATGCCGTGCGTTTCCCCCGCGCCCGCGCCGTGGTTTCAACCGCGTCGATAATGGCCTGGTAGCCGGTGCAGCGGCAGTAATTGCCGGAAAGATGCTCGCGTATTTGCTCCCGGTCGGGCTCAACCTGCTGCGTCAGCAGGTCCTGCGCTGCCATCAGCATGCCCGGCGTGCAGAACCCGCACTGCAGCGCATTGCGATCGCGAAAAGCGGCCTGCAGATCGGCGACCTCGCCACTGTCGGACAATCCCTCGATGGTTTGAACAGACGCGCCGTGCGTCTGCACCGCCAGCATCAGGCAGGAGCGAACGATCTCCCCGTTCACCCGCACCGTGCAGGCGCCGCAGACCCCGTGCTCGCAACCGACATGCGTTCCGGTCAGCTGCAGTTGTTCCCGCAGGAAATCCGCCAGATTGAGGCGCGGCAGAACCTGCGCATCGACGCGCTCGCCGTTCACCTCGAGCGAGATCGGCATGGGAGCCGTCACGTAGGCCCCCCGGCATTGAGATCAGGTCGATCCAGCAGCGCCGACGCGCCACGCGCCAGCAGCACCTTTGCCAAGTGCCGGCGCATGGCGGCGGATGCCTGCTGGTCGTCCTGCGGGTCGAGTTCTTCGCCCAGGGCTGTGGAAGCCGCTGCCAGCACCGCGGGCGTGATGGCAGCGTTGACCAGTTTTGTTGCGGCCCTGGCCAACACCGGCCGGTCGCCGACGGCAAAGAAGACGAGCCGAAGATCGGTGAAGACATCCTCATCCACGGTGGCCTGCGCTGCCAGACCGGCAATCGCGTAGTCGCCGTGCCGCCTTGCGAATTCATGGAAGAAATGTACGGAATTCTTGCCCGCCGTCGGCAGTTCGACCCATACCAGCAATTCCTGCGCCGACAGATCGGTCTCATAAATCCCCTTGAAGAAGTCCCCGGCCGCGACTCGCCGTTCGCCGTCCTGACCGCGCACGATGATAGTTGCATTCAGGGCGACCATGCAGGCCGGCAGCTCGGAGGCCGGATCGGCATGGGCGAGGCTGCCGCCAATGGTGCCGCGGTTGCGGATCGCGGGATGCGCGACATGGGCAATCGCTTCGGTCAGTAGCGGCGCGTGCGCGGCAATATCAGGTGATTTCAGGAGATCGACATGACGGGTCAGCGCGCCGATCCTGACGACATTGCCGGTCACGGAAATCCCGCGCAGCTCGGCGAGTTCGCCGATATCGACGATGAGTTCCGGCGAGATCAGGCGCAGATTCATCGCGGGCATCAGGCTCTGGCCGCCCGACAGCACCTTCGCTCTGTCGCCATGCGCCCTCAGCAATTCCAGCGCATTCACAATGCTGGTGGCGCGTGCGTAAGCGAAAGCCGCGGCTTTCATTCGGCGTGACCTCCCCCGGGTCCTGTTGGCCCATTTTTCTTTGGATTAGACGGCGGTGACCACCAAAGGTCAAGTTTGTTTATCGAACGATTATTTCTGATGACTGGCCTTCCCGACTTGTCGTATTGGTATCGACAACCGGCGGTTCGGTCCTCACGCGGCGCCAGAAAGGAGCGGCAATGGATCTCGGATTCTTCACGATGCCGATTCATCCTCTCGGCAAGGATTGGCGGCTGTCCTTGCAGGAAGACCGGGAAGCGTTCCTGCTCGCCGACGAACTGGGCTTCACCGAAGCCTATGTCGGCGAACACGTCACCGACCAGGCCGAGAACATCACCTCTTCCGTCGCCTTTATCGCGTGGGTCGCGGCCGCCACCAAACAGATCAGGCTCGGCACCGGCACGATCAACATGCCGAATACCCATCCCGCGACGGTCGCGGCCTCCCTCGCGATGCTCGACCACATGCTCGACGGCCGGCTGATCTTCGGAATAAGCCCCGGCGGCCTGCTGTCGGACGCGGAATTGTTCGGCAATCTGGATGCCGATCGCAACGCGATGTTCCTCGAAGCAATCAACCAGGTGCTGGAGATCTGGGCCGGCGAGCCGCCGTACAATCTCGCGGGGAAATACTGGAACATCTCGACGCAGAAGACCCTGGTCGGCAATATCGGCCAGGGCATCATTGCGCGCCCGTTGCAGCGGCCTCATCCGCCCATCGTGGTCACCGCCGTGGCGCCGTTCTCCAAAGGCGTCACCGAGGCGGCGGCGCGCGGCTGGGATCCGATCTCGGCCAATTTCCTGATGCCGGCCTGGGTCAAGAGCCACTGGCCGAAATACGTCGAAGGCTGCGAGCGCGGCGGCCGCGCGGCCGACCCTGCGAACTGGCGCGTCGCCAAGAGCGTCTTTGTCGCCAAGGACGCCGCGACCGCGAAGGCCTACGCCACCGATCCGGACGGGCCCTACGTCTATTACTACCGTTCGCTGTTCACCAAGCTCAAGATGAACGGCCGCATCGAACTGTTCAAAACCCGCCGCGACCAGCCGGACGATGAAGTGACGCTGGAAATGATCTGCGACAAGCTGATCATTCATGGGACGCCTGACAGCGTCGCAGATCAGTTGCTGGCTTTCCAGGGCGAGGTCGGGCATTTCGGCACGCTGCTGTATGCGGGCAAGGACTGGAAAGACCGCGAGCTTGGTCGCCAGTCCATGATCCTGATGGCCGAGAAGGTGATGCCGCGGGTGAACGCAGGTAGTTCGGACCACTCCAACGCCGCGGAATAATCCGCCTATCCCTCGAAAGGGCACGCTGTGGCTCTGACCGATCGCATTCCCTATCAAGCGCAGGTCGACCGGCCGAGACTTCGGCTGCCGGACGGCAAGAAGCTCGCGGTATGGGTTATTCTCAATGTCGAGGAATGGCGGATCGAGAACGCGATGCCGCGAACCGTGCTGAGCCCGCCGATGGGACAGCCGCTGTTGCCGGATGTGCCGAACTGGTCGTGGCACGAATACGGCATGCGCGCCGGCTTCTGGCGACAGTTCAAGGCGCTGACCGACCGCAACATGCCGGTAACATTGGCACTCAACGCCAATGTCTGCCACTCCTACCCTCGCGTCGCATCGGCCGCGCTTGAAGCCGGTTTCGAATTCATGGGCCACGGCTTCCTTCAGGGACCGATGCACAGGTTGGACAACCAGGCCGATACAATCAAGCGGGCGGTCGACACGATCGCCAAGTTCACCGGCAAGCCGCCGAGATCGTGGGAAAGTCCGGGACTGACGGAGACCGAGGAAACCCTCGATTTGCTGCGTCTCAACGGCATCGAATATGTCGCGGACTGGGTGATCGACGACCTTCCGCAGGACATCGCGACGCCGCACGGCACCATCACCACCATTCCCTACTCGGTGGAGACCAACGACATCGTCATCCACGCGCTGCAGCACCTGACTTCCGAGCAATTCCTGCAGCGCTGCACCGACCAGTTCGACCGGCTGTACCTCGAAGGCGCCGACAATGCGCGAGTGATGGCGATCTCGATTCACCCCTACATTACCGGTGTCCCGCATCGCATCAAATATCTGGAAGCCTTGCTCGACTATGTCATCGGCCATGAAGGCGTCGCCCTGATGACCGCGAGCGAGATCGGCGACTGGTACCGGGCGGAAATGTCGAAATCCCAGCCCTGAATGCGGGATCCACGAGCTCATGCCAGGGCCACTTTTCCGGCTGCCTTCGCCGCTGCGCGTTGGGGCCCACCGGCGGTCGCGAATATCCGTTCGAATCCAGTCAGGAATACATCCAGCGCGTTGCTGATCACCTGGCGCTTGTCTTCCAGTACCGGCGATTCGAAGATGTATTTGCGAACTCCATAATAGAAGATTCCGCTTTGAAGCACCCAGGCCATCTCGAGCTCTGGCGCGGTCGGCTTGCCTTGCTCCGGCAGTCCCGCTTCGTGGCGACACTCCCTGACGATACGCGACAGAATCTTGTCCTCCACGACGCCGATGTACCACCGGTTGATATCGAGACCCTTCAAGCCGGCGTAAAAATAGATCCGCAGCCATTTGCGGGTGAAGATCACATCGGTGTATGCCTGATAGAATTCCTGCAACCGCTCGCGAAGCGGTCGCGAGCGGTCGGTCAGCAACTTCTCCCAGCCGGCATCGAACGGCTCGAGATAGACGGTGCGATAGACTTCGCTGATCAGATCGTTCTTGCTCGGAAAGTAGCGATACAGCAACGGCTGCGTCACGCCGAGCCGCCGGGCCAGATCGCGCGTGCCGCCGTCAAATCCTTCTTCCGAGAAAAACTCCGTGGCCTTGGCAATGAACTCCCTGCGGCGGTCGTCGGGAGAAAGCCGTTTCTGCTTCACGCGGGCGCGTTTTGGCACAACTTTCTTCATGAGGAGTCGTCAGGCTTGAGAAACCGGCCGTAACTGCCGCGGGCAAACAACAGCGGCTCCTGCCGGTTGTAGGCATAGGCCTCGACCGCACCCAGGAAGATGACGTGGTCGCCGCCATAATACCGGTTGGCCGCACGGCACTGGAAATTCGCGACGCTGTCCGCGAGGACGGGCGCGTTGCCAAGGCCGGGCGTCCATTCGACGCCTGCGAACTTGTCTTCCGAGGATTTCGCGAACTTGTTGGCGAGCGCCTGCTGCGATACGCCGAGCACGTTGACGGTGAAATGGCTGGCGTTCTGGAACGTGGTCAATCCTTGCGAAAACATCCCCAGGCTCCAGAGCACCAGCGGCGGGTTCAGCGACACCGAAGCGAACGAATTGCAGGTCAGGCCGTAGGGCTTGCCGTCGGCCGCGACCGCCGTGATGATGGTGACGCCGGTGGCGTAGGTGCCGAGCGCGTTGCGAAAATCCCTGGGGTCGATCACTGAACTGTCGCTGGCCAGCTCATTGGCCGGATCTGGATGGATCGGATGCTTGGGCGCGTCGGTCATCCCCCGGGCCTCAGAGCGTCAGGTTTTCGGATGGCAGGCCGAGCGCCACGCGGCCATAGTTGGTGCCAGCCGCATCGAAATTGAACGCCAGGTGCGAATTGATGGCGTGGGCATCGCGAAACTGCCGCTGCAGCGCGCCTGTCGTGAACAGGCCGCGCGCGCCGCTCGCGGATGACAGCAGCGACACCGCCTCGGTACAGAGATTGACGGAATAGGCCCCGTCGCGCCGCAACCTGGTCTTGGCGGCAATATCCGCCATGCGGCCGGAGCGCGCATCAGCCATCGCCTCGATACATCTCGAACGCATGATCAGGCGGGCGGCATCGATCTTGGCGGAAGCCTCGGCAATCTTGATCTGGGTGCTCTGAAAGTCGCCGAGCTTGGCGCGGTTGTAGGTCGACGCGCGATGGCGCGTGATGTCGATGTAATCGTCGAGGCAGGCCTGCGCGTTGCCCAGCGCAGCGCCTGACAGCACATAGGGAAACAGCGAGAATACCGGCAGCGCATAGAGCGCATTGGGATTGTCGGGGCTTCCGGGCGTCGGGCCGCCCGAGAGATCGCCCACCGCGACCGTCATCGGCTCGGCGACGAAGATGTCGACGACTTCGACATCGTTCGATCCTGTCCCCCGCAATCCGCTCGCATTCCAGGTGTCGGTGACCTTGTAGTCGTTCCTGTGGAGCAGGAAGATGCGGTATTCGATGCCATCGGCTTCATCGTCGGACGAGACCACGCCGCCAAGCATATTCCATTCGCTCGAATTCACGCCCGAAGAAAACGGCCAGTGACCTCGCAGCCGATATCCGCCGTCGACTTTGCTGGCACGGCCGGATGGAAAGATGAAGGAGGATGCAATCAGTGCGTCAGGGTCCTTGTTCCAGACCAGATCCTGGGCGTGCCTGTCGAACATGCCGAGCATCCAGTGATGGCTCGCGAGATTGGCGAAATTCCAGGCCACCGACGCATCCCCTTGGGCCAGCACATCGGCGCAATCGACCAGCGCGACATAGTCCAGTTCGGCGCCGCCGACCCGTTTCGGCTGCACGATCCGGAACAACCCGGCATCATGCAGATCGCGTTCAGTCTCCGGCGGCAGACGCCGCAGTTCCTCTGTCCTGGGGGCGCGATCGCGCAAGCGCGGAACCAGCGCCCTTGCACGGTCAATCATGGCGGCATGGGTGCTGATGTCCGCGGACGGACCTGCCTTTGGCATTTCGCCAACACCTCCCATTTTCAGCAGTCCCTGCTATCTCGCCGTTCGTCGCGGTCCCGAGACGCCGCCGATCGGTTGCGAAACCCGCTTGACCGTTCGAAGCTATCTGATGATTGTTTATCGTCTGATCACCAACTATTCAAGGCGCGGCCGGCATTGGAGCGAACGCGGATGGACAAGACCGTTGGCATTGTCGGGCTTGGCATCATGGGAAGCGCGATTGCCCGCAATCTGATCGAGCGCGGGTGGCGCGTCATCGGCTCTGACATCGACGCCGCACGGTGCGCCGAGTTGGCTCGGGCCGGTGTCACCATCGCCGATGATGCCGGCCGCGTCGCACAAGGCGCGCCTGTTATCATGACCAGCCTGCCCAGTCCCGCGGCAGTTGAGGATGTCGCGCAGCGCATCGCCCATTCCGCTGCGCCGCCGCGGATTGTAGTCGAACTGTCCACGCTCGCCATCGCCGACAAGCTTCGCTTCGAAGCCATCCTGAAGGAGGCCGGGCACATCGCGCTGGATTGTCCGCTGAGCGGAACCGGCGCGCAGGCCAGGAAGCGCGATCTCGTGGTCTACGCCAGCGGCGATCGCGCCGCCATTGCCCGTTGCGCCGGTCTGTTTGCCGATTTCGCCAGGCAAAGCGCCGATCTCGGCGCCTACGGCAATGGCAGCCGGATGAAATTCATCGCCAACCATCTGGTCGCCATTCACAACGTCGCCACCGCCGAGGCGATGCTGCTGGCGCAACGCGCCGGGCTCGATCCGGAGATGGTGGTCGATATGGTCGGTCCCGGCGCCGGTGGCTCCCGGATGTTTCAGATGCGCGCCCCGATGATGGTCGAAGGCGTCTACGAGCCCGCGACCATGAAGGTTTCGATGTGGCAGAAGGACATGGCCATCATCGCCGAGTTCGCCGCCGCTGTCGGCTGCGCCACCCCGCTGTTCACGCTGACGCAGCCGGTCTACGCGCAAGCGATGGCGATGGGGCTGGGCGAGCAGGACACCGCGTCAGTGTTCGAGGTGTTGAAGGAGGGCAACGTTACCGATCCGCGATGATCTCTCCGCGTCGTCCCTGCGAACGCAGGGACCCATAATCACCGGCGTCAATTTCGCGAAGAACGTGTCATCCGTACTTGCTTGAACGAGAGCACAACGCGGTATGGGTCCCTGCGTTCGCAGGGACGACGAAGAGGCAAACATAACTCCACCATCCCGCGACGCGACGCGCCCGAGGTTTGCGATTGATCGCCGCCCTCGAAAGAAAGAGGGCGCAGGGAAGGCCGGGTGCACGCTGCACCCGCGGTCTCGTGTGCAAAATGCACGAGTAAAATGCGCACACGAGCATACAGGTTCAGCGGGGGCATCCGGCCTTCCCTGCGCAGTGGTTTATGGATTATTCCGCGCTCTCCTCGGTGAGCCAAGCACTCTTGCCACCGTCGCCCGCGGGAAGTTTTGCTGCCCGTGAACTTGACACCAGCACCGGGGTGTCGGGACCACACGTCTTCACCATCCGCAGGAGTTGCGCTCGTCAGTCGCAGCTCTCGCGTCCACCGCATCCCACCGCGCGTTCGTGACGATCGCGATCCGCCCCTCTCATCGGGTGAGACGGGCGAATCCCTAAAGGTGATTTGCCCGACGTGTTAAGCGAAACTTTGCCCGTCGGGTTATTTTGTCGCAGGCGTTGGTCCTCATCCTGAGGAGCCGCGCTTCTCTGCGCGGCGTCTCGAAGGATGGCGTTACGTGGAGTGCCAGATGGTTCGAGACGCACGTCGGCAGCGCAAGGGCGCTGTCGACGCGCTCCTCACCATGAGGGAGTTGAGTTATCGCCATAATCGGAGAGCGCGTTCCGCCTCAGGCGACTTTCGCCGGTTTGGCCTGACTGTCGCCATCGAGGAAGCCGACCAGCCGCTCACGGATGATGCGCTCGGCGTCCGCCATGATGCGATCGATCAATTCCTTCACGGTCGGCACATCGTTGATCAGGCCGGCCACCATGCCGCAGCTCCAGGCCCCCGCATCCAGATCGCCGTCGATCATGACCTTGGGATAGGCGCCGGCGACCTGGTCATGGATATCGGTGATCTTCAGGCTTGCGCCCTTTTCACGTTCGATCTCCAGCAGCCGGTCGACGGCCTTGTTCTTCAGCACCCGTTCGGTATTTCGGAGCGCGCGCATGACGAGGCGGGTGTCGAGTTCGGATGCGGCCACCAGCGCCTTCTTGACGTTGTCGTGGATGGGCGCTTCCTTGGTCGCCATGAAGCGCGTGCCCATGTTCATGCCGGCCGCGCCCATCGCCAGCGCGGCCACCAGGCTGCGCGCATCGGCCATGCCGCCCGAAGCCACGAAGGGAATCTTCAATTCCTCGGCGGCCCGCGGCAGCAGGATCATGTTCGGCATGTCGTCTTCGCCGGGATGTCCGCCGCATTCGAAGCCGTCGACGCTGACCGCGTCGCAGCCGATCGCCTCGGCCTTCAGCGAGTGACGGACCGAGGTGCATTTGTGGATGACCTTGATGCCGGCGGCTTTCAGCGCCGGCATGTATTGCTCCGGGCTGCGTCCGGCGGTTTCGACGATCTTGATGCCGCCTTCCCTGATAGCCGCGATGTATTCCGGATAGGGCGGCGTCGTGAAGGCCGGCAGGAACGTCAGGTTCACGCCGAACGGCTTGTCCGTCATGTCGTGACAGCGCGCGATTTCCCTGGCCAGCAATTCCGGCGTCCGCTGCGTCAGGCCGGTGATGATGCCGAGGCCGCCGGCGTTCGACACCGCCGACGCCAGTTCCGCAAAACCGACATAATGCATGCCGCCCTGTATGATGGGATGCGCGATGCCGAACATTTCAGTGATGGCTGTCTTCACGAATTCCTCCGGTTTGTTTGGGATGGGTTTCTGGCAAGCCTATAGCATCCAAAGAATATCTTCTCCCCTCCCCCCGCGAAGCGGTGGGGAGGGGTCGGGGGTGGGGGGTGTATCAGCGCATACAACTATCAGCGAATTTGCTGTGTTCAACCGGAATGATTGTCGACATTTTAGCCCGGCATGATCCCCGACAGTTTGGGTTTAGCGGGCTGTTCACCCGGGGCGCGGGAGCTCTCACGTAGCGGAGCGAACCGGGTGAACAGGCCGCGGTGGTCGATCAGACCGACGTCCAAGTCGCAGAAGCGCACCACGTGGT
>JBDRNF010000193.1:0-5753 GCA_043811435.1 Pseudomonadota bacterium | reverse complement strand
TTAGGGTGCTGAGAGATTCGAAACGGATGGTGAGGGTCAGCCTGTTTAGCCCACCCAGTGCAGCGGTGAGCCCTGCCAGCAGGGCCAATTCCGTGCACTTATGGCAATCAAATTCGGGTTCACCATGTACGGGACCGAAAGTCATGAACCCCGTGATGACGGTCGCAGTCGTGACATTGCCGATCATGCTGGCTGGCTTGATCCACCTGAAACTGCGTAAGCTCCTTTTGCACGCGGCGTTGTATCGCCTTGCTTTCCTCCAGGGATAGGCCGAAGTCATCGAACCGCGCTCCTTCGACCATGCGCTCGATAACTGCGATTTCCCGACGCTGTCGAACGCCATGAGCCCCGACCAACTCGACCGCGACATTCATCTTCAATTGCGCCATCCACGATTACCCCTTCTGAAAAGGGTTCTGGTTACGCCAAATTTCTTACCCCCACCTTTTCCCACTCCCGGACTGGATCACATGCCCGAAGCCAACCCAGTTCCGCACAGACCATCCAGAACCCTCGCTCCTGCTAGGCAGATGCAGATGAAATTCGATCAGAAGCCATGCCGACGTAGTTCGGCCTCTATACGTATGCGGGACGGGGTATCCCGCGTCGGCAATGCCGTGAAATAATCTGTCGCATTAGCATCAGGCTTGAGCCGGCGTACCTCGCGTCGCCAGCGAGCCGCCTGGCCCTGACGTCCGGCCAGTCCGTTCGCGGCAAGCGCGATCATTGCGATCAGGTAATGAGCTCCGGGCGTTGTGGCCGCGCGGTCGGCCCAGATGGCCGCAGCTTGGTGGTCCTCCTGCTGGATCAGCATCTGTGCGCGGACACCGTGAACGCCGTAGAGCAGTGGGTCGAGCGGGCTGAGATGTAACGACGTGTCCAGAGCAGTAAATGTCGCGTGCGCTTTGCCAGTCAACATTGACGTGAAAGCCGTAGCATAGAAAGCTTGGGCATAATTCGGGTTGAGCACCGTCGCTCGCGCCAGCCATTCGGCGGCGACATCGGGTTCATCGCTAAGCCAGAATGAGCGCCCCATGGTAAAATTTGCAAACGGATCCTGGGGGTCGAGATCCAAGCTGCGCTCGGCGTGGCGACGCGCGGCAAGTGCTGCGGCTACAGGGTCAGGACCGAGGCGCAGAAAGGCATCCAGGAAACTGGTGAAGGACAGGCCCGCATGGGCTCGGGCGAAATTCGGATCCGCCGTGACCGCACGTTGGAAAGAGGCGTGCGCAAGAGCTGTATCCGTTGCCGTGAACCGATAGAGATGACTGAGGCCAACATGGTAGTTCGCCCATGCATCCAGTCCTTCGGGAGCACTCAGTCGCGCGATGCGAGCCTCGTTGAAGGGAATGTGGATCTCAAGCGCCGCAAGCAGATGCGCTACGATTAGCGCTCTCATATCTTCTATCCCTTCGAGCGGGGCTTCGAGCCGATCAGCCCAGAGAACTTCCCACGAGTTGGTATCGGTGAGCTCGAGCGTCACCGCAACTGAGGGCCCTCTGCTTTCGACAATCCCGGTCAGCACGTAACGCGTCGCCAATGCCGTCGCAACCCGACCTAAATCGGCGGCGACTTGGCGAAAGCGGAAGGATGAGCCTCTCGCGATCACCGCCAGCCAGCGCAGCCGTGATAGGGCCTGGATGATCTCGTGTGGAAGCGCTTCCCCCAGAATCGCAAGGTCGGGTGATACGCCGAGCGGTCGAAAGGGAAGCACTGCAAGCGAGGGCCGCCCGGTCGGATGACCTGAAGTCTCGTGAACTGCTTGGCACAGGGGCTGCGCCGGGGGTTTGTCCGTCACTTCCGCGACGAAGCGGAAGCCTCGACCGTGTACGGTGCGGATTACCCCCTGTCGCGCCCCATCATCGCCCACGGCCTGGCGAGCCGAGCGGATGCGGCTGGATATGCTCGCATCAGACACTGCATCTCCTCCCCAGACCGCGGCGACGAGCTGGTCCTTGGTCACCATAGAGTCGCGGTTTTGGATGAGATGAATCAACAACGAAAGAACCTGCGGCTCAAGCATCACCGGATGACCGCCGCGGCTGAGCTGAAACCGTTCCGCGTCGAGCTGGAAGTCTCCGAAGGTCCACGCCATGCCCAAGACTACAGCATAAAGGCGGTTTTCTACAAGAGTTCTTCAGGAATCCATCAAGCTTGCTCCGCAGCGGATCACTAATATGACCGTATCAAAGGACTGGCCGCAGCAGATCGCTGCCAGTAAACCGAGAAAGGCCATGACCGTGACCCAGCATGCGATAGAAATAAGACGCTTCGAGTCCCCGGACCAACTCCTCGACATGAAGGAGCGCGGAGGTATCTCGGTCGTGAAGATGGCCGATGGCAGCGCTGGAATGCATGCCATCTTTGAGCCGGGCTGGACCTGGGAGGCTGATGAAAAGCCGCTTCTCGGCTCGCCGGACGCTTGTCCGATGCGGCACACCGGCTACTGCATTTCCGGCAACCTCGTCGTTCGTATGATCGATACCGGCGTCGAGACGCGCATTGGTACGGGCGACTTCTTCGAGATTCCTCCAGGACACGACGCCTATGTCGACGGTGCCAAGAGGGTCGAACTGATCCTGTTCGCGCCGCCCGAACACCAGCACTGAAAACACCGCCTGCGGTTAACCACCCGGTCCTTCCGCAAAGCGCAACTATCTCGACTTTAGGCCCATGCAATCACTGCTACTGGCACGCTGGATTTTCAAAGCGGACAGGCTGCAGATCCTTGAAAACCGGAAGGATAAAAGCAATGACCGCGATAACGATGCAGGCCACGCAGGGGCGTGGAAGGCTTTTCGCCAATATCCTGGAGACCGTCGGAAACACACCGGCGATCCGGGTCAACAATCTGGCGCCGGCCGGGGTGGAGATCTATGTCAAGGCTGAGTTCTTCAATCCAGCCGGGTCAGTCAAGGACCGTCTGGCGCTCGCCATCATAGAGGAGGCGGAGCGCAGCGGTGCCCTCAAACCGGGGCAGACGGTCGTTGAGGCGACCAGCGGCAATACCGGGATCGGACTCGCCATGGTCTGTGCCCAGAAGGGCTATCCTCTGGTCGTGACAATGGCCGACAGCTTTTCCATCGAGCGCCGCAAGCTGATGCGTATGTTTGGCGCCAAGGTAGTGCTGACGCCGCGCGCCCAAAAGGGTTTCGGCATGTACAAGAAGGCAGTCGAACTGGCCGAGTCCAATGGTTGGTTCCTGGCGCGTCAGTTCGAAACCAGGGCCAATGCCGCCATTCACGAGGCGACGACCGCGCGCGAGATCATCAACGATTTCGCCGGATCGCGACTTGACTGGTTCGTTACAGGCTACGGAACCGGCGGCACACTCACAGGGGTCGGTCGAGTGCTGCGGCGAGAACGCGCCGAGACGCGGATTGTGCTCGCAGAGCCGGCCAACGCGCAACTGATCGGCAGCGGTCATCTGCAGGAGCGAGGATCCGATGGAGCGCCGGCCGTGAGCCATCCCGCGTTTGAACCACATCCGGTTCAGGGCTGGACTCCGGATTTCATTCCCTACGTTCTTCAGGAGGCGATCGACTCGAGCCTCTACGATGAGGTCGTTCCCATCGCCGGGCCCGAAGGGATTAAATGGGCGAAGGCACTGGCTCAGAAGGAAGGGATATTCACTGGTATCTCTGGCGGCGCCACTTTCGCGGTGGCGCGCCAGATCGGTGAACGTGCTCCCGCCGGGTCCGTGATCCTTTGCATGCTTCCCGACACCGGCGAGCGATACATGACGACGCCACTCTTCGACGGCATTGAAGCTGAAATGGACGAGGAGGAACTCGCTCTTTCGCTGTCGACGCCCGGATTTCAGATGGTTGCCGCTTGAATTGACCGCAAGGGAGAAAGAGATGACTGCGATGCTGAAACCGGGTCTCGCAACTCCCGAAGAAACGCTCGATCCGATCGCCTGGAGCGATGTCACTTCGCTTTCGCATCAAATCATCGACGATTCGATCGGATATCTCCGTGATGTTCGCGAGCGACCAGTGTGGCGGGAAATGCCCGCCGATGTGAAGGCCGCCTTTGAGGATGCCCTCCCGCGCTTGCCGATACCGCTCTCTGATGTCTATCGGCAGGTGAGAGACAATGTGATGCCCTATCCTATGGGCAACATCCATCCGCGCTTCTGGTCGTGGTATATGGGTTCGAGCAATTTCACCGGGGCGCTGGCCGATTTCCTGGCCGCGGTCCAGGGCTCGAACCTTGGCGGGGGAAGCCATGCGGCCGCCCTTCTTGATACCCAGGTGGTGAACTGGTGCAAAGCGATGATCGGGTTTCCGATGACGGCCAGCGGTACGCTCGTCAGCGGCGGCTCGATGGCCAATCTGATCGCGCTCACCGTTGCACGCAACGTCAAGGCGGGCATCGATGTGCGCGAAGACGGCGTCGCCGCCATGGAGAAGCCCCTGCGCTTCTATGCCTCGGACCAGGTGCACAGCTGCCATCGCAAGGCGGTTGAGGCACTCGGGCTGGGCAACAAGGCGCTGCGGCGAATTTCGACGGATACCGAACTGCGTATCGACCTTGTCGTGCTACGAACAGCCATCGCGGAGGACCGGGCGGCCGGATATCGCCCCGCCTGCGTGATAGCGACGGCCGGAACAGTAAACACCGGCGCCATTGACGATCTGGAAGGTCTGGCGACATTAGCGGCAGAAGAGGATCTGTGGCTCCATGTGGATGGCTGCATCGGGGCGCTGATTGCCATCGCGCCGCAGAACGGCCATCGCGTCGCCGGTATCGGGCGCGCGGATTCGGTGGCACTCGACCCGCACAAATGGTTGCATGCGCCCTTCGAGGTCGGTTGCGCCTTGATCCGCGACGTCTCTGCGCATCGCGGCGCTTTCGCCGTCACGCAGGAGTATCTCGAGTCAACGCCGCGCGGCCTCGCATCGGCCCCCTGGCTGCACGAATATGGTCTGCAAACCACGCGTGGCTTTCGGGCGCTGAAAGTCTGGATGGCGCTCAAGGAGCATGGGGTTGAGAAATTCGGACGTCTGATCGATCAGAACATCGCGCAAGCGCATTATCTTACCGGACTGATTGAGGAAGAACCCCTTCTCGAACTGGTCGCACCGACAAGCATCAACATTGTCTGCTACCGCTACCGTCCAAGGCCCATGGCGCCCGCGGCGCTGAAGACGCTCAATACCGAGATCATGCTGCGGCTGCAGGAGGATGGTATCGCTGCCCTTTCGGACACGACTGTCCAAGGCCAACATTGCCTGCGGGTGGCAATCAACAATCACCGGACCCGGCGCGACGATCTCGACCTGCTCGTTGTAGAAACGCTGCGCGTAGGGGCGACAATGGTGCCCGCATCTTAGCGCAATTTTGCGGGATAGGCTGGCTTGGCAGCCGGGTAGTACCGTTGGCGGGGTTTCAGTGATCGAACAGATAGAAAAAAGTAAATTGTAATTCTTGTACTAAAAGTACCAATTTAACGATTTTTAGGAAAATCGCATTTCAACAATAGAAATGGAGGGTAGTATGTACGTAATTTCTCACAGATATATGATCATTTTTTTCTTGACGATGTCAGTAAACATGCCATCGAATTCGGCCAACGCCGCCTGCGCTCCGAACGCCGACGAAGTTGCGGTCTATCAACACTCCACTTACAGCGGAATATGCAGCGTTCTTCAAATGGGCGATTACAATACTTCGGCTCAGATCCGTATGAAAAACGATTCCGTATCCTCCATACGAGTGGGAGAAAACGCGCAGATCAAAGCCTGCAG
>JBDRNF010000192.1:0-26235 GCA_043811435.1 Pseudomonadota bacterium | reverse complement strand
CCCCCGGGGCGTCTGACTCTATGGCTTATGGGTACACCACGCCGGCAAATCGCACCCCCACCCCGGGCGGCACGGGTTATGGGTCCCTGGGTTCGCTGGGACGACGTGCCGCGACGGTGTCGCCCCGCTGTCGCACGGCGCTGTTATCACTAACCTCGAATCAGGCATTGATTCGGCAGGGTTTATCGGCAGCGCGAACCGTCATCGCGTTGTCATGAAAGCTTGCTAGCTGCTCGCGCATGGGAAGTGACGTGATGAGTGAAGGGTGTCCCGAGCGACGCTTTCGCACTTTGTTTATCTCCGACGTCCACCTCGGAGCGCGCGGCTCGCAAGCCGACCAATTGCTGGATTTCCTGCGCTGCCATGACGCGGACACTATCTATCTGGTCGGCGATATCGTGGATGGCTGGGCGCTGCGGTCCGGCTGGTACTGGCCGCAATCGCACAACGACTTCGTGCAGAAAATGCTGCGCAAGGCGCGCAAGGGCGCCAAGATCATTTACGTACCGGGCAATCACGACGAGTTTCTGCGCAATTATTACGGCACCCATTTCGGCGGCATCGACGTCGTCGAGGACGCCATCCACGAAGGCGTCGACGGCAAGCGCTACCTGGTGATCCACGGCGATATCTTCGATCTCGTGGTGCAGAACGCGCGCTGGCTCGCCCATCTCGGCGACAAGGCCTATGATTTCGCGATCCGGATGAACCGCCTGGTCAACTTCTTCCGGCGCGCGTTCGGCGTGCCCTATTGGTCGCTGTCGCAATGGGCCAAGCTCAAGGTCAAGAACGCCGTGAACTACATCGGCGCGTTCGAGCAGACGCTGGCCGCCGAAGCGCGCCGTCACGGCGCCGACGGGGTGATCTGCGGCCACATCCATTACGCCACCATCCGCGACGAGCACGGCATCCGCTACATGAACTGCGGCGACTGGGTGGAAAGCTGCACCGCGCTGGTCGAGCACGAGGACGGCCGGTTCGAAATCATCCCCTGGACCGACCCGCTGCGGCGGACCGCGCCGGTGGCCGCCATCGCGGCACGGGCCGCCTGATGCGCATCCTGGTCGCGACCGATGCCTGGCATCCCCAGGTCAACGGCGTGGTGCGGACGCTGACCATGTTGGCGGAGGCGGCTAGGCCGCTCGGCGTCGATATCGCTTTTGTCACCCCGCAATCGTTCCGCACCGTCGCGCTGCCGAGCTATCCGGATCTGCGGCTGGCGTTGCCGTCGCCTGACAAAATAGCCCGGCTGATCGCCGCGGCCCGTCCCGACAGCATTCATATCGCCACCGAAGGGCCGATCGGGTTGCTGGTGCGGCGCTATTGCCGCCGGCATCGATTGCCGTTCACCACCAGCTTCCACACCAGGTTTCCGGAATACATCTCGGCGCGCTTGCCTTTTCCGGAGTCGTGGATCTGGGCGGGGCTGCGCTGGTTTCACAACGCCGGCCAGGCGGTGATGGCGGCGACCCCGGCGCTGGCGAGCGAATTGCGCTCGCGCGGCTTTCGCAACGTGGTGCTGTGGCCGCGCGGGGTCGACACCAGCCTCTTTCATCCGCGCGCTGTCGACCTCGGTTTGCCGCGCCCGATCTTTCTATGTGTCGGCCGCGTCGCGGTGGAGAAGAACCTCGAAGCGTTTCTCGACCTCGATCTGCCCGGCACCAAGCTGATCGTCGGCGACGGACCCGCGCGTGCGGCGCTGATGCGAAAATATCCGCAAGCGGTGTTTCTCGGCTCAAGGCAGGGTGAGGAACTGGCGGAGGCCTATGCGGGCGCCGACGTCTTCGTGTTTCCAAGCCGGACCGACACCTTTGGCCTGGTGCTGCTCGAAGCGCTGGCCAGCGGCTTGCCGGTCGCCGCCTTCCCGGTAACCGGTCCCCGCGATGTGATCGGCGCCGCACCGGTCGGCTCGTTGCACGACGATTTGCAGGCGGCGTGCCTCGCCGCACTGAGCATTTCGCCGCAGGCCTGCCGCGCCTTTGCCGCAAATCACAGCTGGGAAGCGTCGGCCCGCGCCTTTGTCGATAGCGCCACCAATATCCGCATCGATCCGGAAGGCGATCCGGTTCCATTCGAGATGGACCAGCCGCGTTTCGTCAGCTGATCCTGCAGCAGGCGCCTTGCCCGCCTGCCGGCGCAGGCGTAACTTCGCCTGATGACCATTGCCATTTTGCCCGTGACTTCCGCCGACATCGATGCCGCCGCGCGCGTCATTGCGCCGTACGCGGTGCGAACCCCGCTGTTGTCGCCGTCCGTTCTCAACGAGCGGATGGGGACCAGGATCTTTCTGAAGCCGGAAATGCTGCAGCGGACCGGATCGTTCAAGTTTCGCGGCGCCTTCAACAAGCTGTCGTCGATCCCGCAGGAAGCGCGCGGCGGCGGCGTGGTGGCGTTCTCGTCCGGCAACCACGCCCAGGGCGTCGCCCATGCGGCGCAGCTGCTCGGCATGCAGGCGACCATCGTGATGCCGGCCGACGCACCGCTCTCCAAGCGCGAGCGCACCAGGGCCTATGGCGCCGAGGTGGTGTTGTATGACCGCGACCGCGAGGATCGCGAAGCGATCTCCCGCGAGATCGCGGAGAAGCGCGGCGCCACGCTGGTGCGGCCCTATGACGATCCCTATGTGATCGCGGGGCAGGGCACGGTGGGCCGCGAGATCGCAGAGGATATGGCGGCCCTCGGCCTCGCGCCCGACATCGTGGTGGCGCCCGCCTCGGGCGGCGGCCTGATCGCCGGCGTCGCCACCGCGATCAAGGCGCGTTATCCGCAGGCCATGGTGATGTCAGGCGAACCCGAAGAGTTCGACGACCACGCGCGCTCGCTGCGGGCGGGCAGGCGCGAGGCGCACGGCTCAAAAGGCCGCACTATCTGCGATGCGCTGATGGCCGCGATGCCCGGCGAGATCACCTTCTCCATCAACAGCCAGCTGCTCGCGCAGGGCATCACCGCGTCGGACGCCGAAGTAGGCACCGCGGTCGGATTTGCCTTTCGCGAATTGAAACTGGTCGTCGAGCCTGGCGGCGCCGTCGGCCTCGCCGCACTGCTGGCCGGCCGCATCGACGTCACCGGCAAGAACGTCGTCATCGTGCTGTCGGGCGGCAATGTGGATGCGGATCTGTTCGCGCGATTGATCGGCTGAGCGAATTCGAAGGCACAGCATTCCTCTCGATCAATTTCCACTTCCAATGCTTCATCCGTCGAGACCCATCGTCTAACGATGCTCTTCTTCTCCCCTCCCTCCACGCGCCCTTGCGCGTGGCGGGGAGGGGTCGGGGGTGGGGGGTAGCGCGGCGTTTACCGATGCAGCGGTTCAAGCCGATAGACCCCCCACCCCCGACCCCTCCCCACCGCTTCGCGGGGGGAGGGGAGAATACACCCTTCATGGTGAAGAGCGCGTCTCGAAACCATGAGGCCACGAGCGAGACGGCAGTGATTCAAGCTAGCCGGAAAATGCTCTAGCTTGCTCAAGGGAAACTGCTGATAACCTCGATCCGGCCGACGATGGCGGCATTGAAAGCATTCAGATCGTCGGCCGGTATCCAATACTCCAAATGAGATCGGCCGCCTGCTTCTCTCACCTCGTAGCGGTCAATGAAGCTCCGGGTGATCTGAAAACGGGTCACGAAACCGGAGCCACTCGCCGGCACGTTCCAATCGCGTGCAATTTTCACCGCGTATTCTTCAGTAAGCACCGGATAGAAGATCGGCTGCTCGGGCAGCCGCGGAGGAAAGGCCCGCATGCCGGTCTCCCGGATCAATTCGAGCTCTGTTGGGCCGACCGGCCGCCAAAGGGTTACGGTGTCTTCGTTCGGTGACATCGTTCCTGGTGAGTTTTCGCTACGAAAAGAACGCGATCTTCTCGGCCTGGCTCATGCGCCGGATCGGCGCCCGCGGATCGGCGCCCGCCACCTGGGGCCGGTTCAGAATTCCCCTTGATATCAGCGAGGCGCCGAGCGAGGGCTCCTCGGCGGCTTGAACGGGCGCTTCGGCTGCTTGAAGCGCGGGTTGCAGCGACGGCTCGACGACCGATGGCTCCGCCGCGACCGCCATCAATTCGGTCTCGGGCTCGATCTTGGGCTCTGGCTCGGGCTCCGGCGCGACGCTGACGGGTTCGGCAGGCGCCAGCTCCGCGACGGCGATTTCGGCCGGCTCCGGTTCGGCGGCATTATCGAAATCGGAGGGATCGTCCGCGGCCATTTCGAGCGCGATCATGTCGAGGATGGCGTCGTCATGGGCGTCATTCTGGGCATCGGCGGCTTCGCCAGTCTCCGGCTCGGCGGTGACGTCGGCGGTCTCCGCCATGGCGTCCGCGGTCTCGGCCATGACGTCGCCGGTCTCCACCGTCGCGTCTGCGGCCTCCGCCGTTTCGTCCGAGGTCTCGACCATCGCTTCCGCGGCTTCCGCCGCTGCGATGGCTTGTTCGGCGAGCACCGAGGAGGCTCTCACCGTGGCTTCGGAGTCTTCGGCTGGGGCCGAGATCGCGGTCTCGGATGGCTGCACCAGGGCGGAGAGCATTTCATCCGACGGAGCCGGCGGAGCTGCGGCCGACGCGGTGGCCTGCGGCGATGCGGAGGCGGCCTCGCTGCCGCCGAGTTCCGCGAGCTGTCGATCGATCACGTCGAACGCCACCAGCGGATCGATCGATGCGATCTCGCCGCAGGCGCCTTCGATGGCGTTGATCTGGGAATCGATCAGGTCGCAGATCCGGCTGTCGGCGCCGATTTCGCGCCAGCGCCAGGCGATCTCCCTTATGATCCGGCTGCCCTTGCGGACCGGCCCGAGCTTTTCCTCCAGCGCAAGGCCGTCGAGTGCCGTGACCCGGGCCGCATCGACTGCGCCGCGGATCGCGGCCAGCGCCTCCGTCAGCCCGTTGTCGGGGGCCGGCTGGGGTTGCCGCTGTGCGGCGAGATTTTCCTCCAGCCGCGCCACCGCTTCCAGCACCATGCTGGTGTCGGCATTGCGGTTGCGCTTGGCATACTCGCCGAGGAACCAGCGGCCGCGCGACGTCTCCATGAACGCCTTGCTGATCGCGTCATAGTCTTCCTCGCTCGGCTGGGCAGCGCGAGCGGAGATCGGAGACAGGGCAAATGCTTCGTCGGCCATGCAAGACTCATCGCGCAAATCAGCGCGTTGCGTTAACGATCACCACGATATCGAACGAATCGCAATTGAATTGATGCCGAGCGAATCACAAATCCCCATCGCATCTCAAGCGGCGTCGCGGCGATTCGCCACGCGGCTGGCGTTGTTTTACGGCACGCTGTTCGGTCTCGTCGGCACCCATCTGCCGTTCTTCCCGGTGTGGCTGAAGGCGGTCGGGATCGACGCGTCGTGGATCGGTATTATTACGGCCGTCCCCTCGGTGACGCGGTTCACCGTGCTGCCGTTCATCACCGGCCTTGCCGAACGGCGCCAGGCGCTGCGCGGCACCCTGATCGTGGCGGCCTTTGCCACCGCGCTCGGGCTGGCGCTGGTGGGAACCCAGCATTTGCCGCTCGTGGTATTTCTCATTTACGTCGCGATGTCCTGCCTGTGGACGTCGATGACGCCGCTGACCGACGCCTACGCGCTGCGCGGCGTGGCGCGCTACGGTTTGAACTACGGGCCGCTGCGGCTGTGGGGCTCGGCCGCCTTCGTCGCCGGCGCGCTGGCCTGCGGGCTTTTGGTCGACCTGATCGCCGCCGAACAGCTGATCTGGGTGATCGCCTCGGTGGCGGCGCTCGGCGCGCTCGCCAGCCTCGGGCTGCAACCGCTGGACAGCCCAAGAACAACGGCGGCGCCGACGCATGGCACCGTCGCGCTGCTGCGCGATCCCGGCTTTCTCGCCATCATCGTCACGTCAGCGCTGATCCAGGGCAGCCACGCCGCCTATTACGTCTTCGCATCCATCGCCTGGCAGCAGTCGGGGCTCGGCGGGCTGACCATTGCCGGGCTGTGGTCGCTCGGCGTGCTCGCCGAGATCGTGGTGTTCGCGTTGTCGCCGCGGTTCAAGCTGCAGCCCGCGCTGCTGGTGGTGATCGCCGCGCTGTGCGCCGTCCTGCGCTGGTCGATCACCGCGCAGGATCCGCCGATCGCCGTGCTCGCCGTCGTGCAGCTGGCGCATGGCCTGACTTTCGGGCTGACCATGGTCGGCACCATGGGCCTGATGGTGCGCCATGTGCCGATCCACGTGATGGCGCGGGGGCAGGGCTATCTTGCGGCCTGCACCGGCATCGTCACGTCGACCGCATCGATCTCGTCCGGCATGATCTTCGCCCGCTACGGGCAGGGCGTGTACTACCTGATGGCGGCGATGGCGCTGTCAGGCGGCGCCATCATGTGGTTTTCGCGGCACCGGCTTTCCCATCATCCCCACAGCGCCGCCTCGGGCGGATAGACGCGGCTGCCGTCATAACTCAGTCCGCCGTCGCGGTCGCGCGCCAGCAACAAGGGGCCATCGAGATCGACGAAGCGGGCCTGGCGCGCCAGCAGCATCGCCGGCGCCATCGCCAGCGAGGTCGCGACCATGCAGCCGACCATGATTTCGAATCCGAGCGCCTGCGCCGCGTCCGCCATCGCCAGCGCCTCGGTCAGTCCGCCGGTCTTGTCGAGTTTGATATTGACGGCGTCGTAGCGGTCGCGAAGTCCGTCGAGCGATTTGCGGTCGTGCACGCTTTCGTCGGCGCAGACCGCGACCGGCCTGCGGATCCGCGCCAGCGCGTCATCCTGCCCGGCGGGCAGCGGCTGCTCCACCAGCGTGACGCCGACCGCGGCGCATGCGGCGAGATTTTGCTCCAGATTGTGCGGCGTCCAGGCCTCGTTGGCATCGACGATCAGTTCGGATTCGGGCGCAGCCTTCCGCACCGCCGCGATTCGCAAGCCGTCGCCGTCGCCGCCGAGCTTGATCTTGAGCAGCGGCCGGCGCGCCGCCTTGGCGGTGGCCGCCGCCATCGCCTCAGGCGTCCCCAGCGAGATGGTGTAGGCGGTGGTGCAGGCCGCAGGCGCCGGCCGGCCGAGCAGGTCCCAGACGCGCCGGCCGCTGGTTTTGGCCTCGAGGTCCAGCAGCGCGCAATCCAGCGCATTGCGGGCGGCGCCGGCCGGCATGGCGGCCTGCAGGGCCTGCCTGTCGAGGCCGCGCGAGAGCGGCCCCTGCATCGCCTGCAGGGCGGCCAGCGTCGCTTCCGGGGTCTCGCCATAGCGCGGATAGGGCACGCATTCGCCGCGCCCGGCATGGCCGCCAGGGGTATCAAGGGCACCAGGGCCACCATGGCTGACCTCGGCCACGACCGTCACCGCCTCGGTCTTGGCGCCCCGGCTGATGGTGAAGGAGCCCGCGATCGGCCAGCGTTCGATTCGGGCGGCAAGGACGATAGATTTGCTGGAAGTCATTTTAAAATCTGGCAATTTCTGAACCGCCGGCTTGCCCGGCGCAACCAAGTATGGCTGGTAAGGGACATGTTCTACAAGGCGGCGACGTGTTGGATGTTTTGCTCCGTGATGAGCGGAGATTGGGCTGGGGTGTTGGCATCGTGAGCGGCGACCCGACATTGGAGCGGATTGCACGGGGCAATGGGCTGGCGCTGTGCGCCGCCGGCCCCTGGACCGCCCGCTTTGCGCCCGATCTCGAGCGTATCGTCGCCGACGCCGAAAAGCTGGCCGGCAGCCGGCCCAACATCTTCATCGATGTCTCGCAGGTCTCCAAGCTCGACACCTTCGGGGCCTGGCTGATCGAGCGGCTTCGCCGCAGCCTGACCCAGGGCGGGGTGGAGGCCAAGATCGCCGGGCTTTCGGCCAATTATTCCAGCCTGGTCGACGAAGTGCGCCGGGTGAAGGCCACTCCCGAACTCGACGGCAGTGCGGTGTCGGTCACCGGGATGCTGGACCAGATCGGCCGCAGCGTGGCCGGCGTCGGCACCACCCTGGTCAGCCTGATCGACATGCTCGGCGCGGTGCTCGCCGCCAGCGGCCGGGTGCTGATCCGCCCCAGCGGCTTTCGCCTGACCTCGACCGTGCATCACCTCGAGCAGGTCTGCTGGCGCGCGGTGCCGATCGTCGTGCTCATCACCTTCCTGATCGGCTGCATCATCTCGCAGCAGGGCATCTTCCATTTCCGCAAATTCGGCGCCGACATCTTCGTGGTCGACATGCTCGGCGTGCTGGTGCTGCGCGAAATCGGCGTGCTGCTGGTGGCGATCATGGTGGCGGGCCGCTCCGGCAGCGCCTACACGGCCGAACTCGGCTCGATGAAGATGCGCGAGGAGATCGACGCGCTGCGCACCATGGGGTTCGATCCGATCGAGGTCCTGATCCTGCCGCGCATGCTGGCGCTGGTGCTGGCACTGCCGATCCTGGCCTTTCTCGGCGCGATGGCCGCGCTGTATGGCGGCGGGCTGGTGGCGTGGCTCTATGGCGGGGTCGAGCCGGAAGCCTTCCTGCTGCGGCTGCGCGACGCGATCTCGATCGATCATTTCATCGTCGGCATCATCAAGGCGCCCGTGATGGCGGCGGTGATCGGCATCGTCGCCTGCGTCGAGGGGCTTGCGGTGCAGGGCAGCGCCGAATCGCTCGGACAGCACACGACATCGTCGGTGGTGAAGGGAATCTTCTTCGTCATCGTGATGGACGGCGTGTTCGCGATCTTCTTCGCATCGATCGGAATGTGACGATGACGACGCAACCTTCCGACAACATCATCCGGGTGCGCGACATCACCGTGCAGTTCGGCAAGAACCGCATCCTCGACGGCCTCAATCTCGATGTGAAGCGCGGCGAGATCCTGGGCTTCGTCGGTCCCTCGGGGGCCGGCAAGAGCGTGCTGACGCGCACCATCATCGGGCTCGTCCCGAAAGTCAGCGGCAGCATCGAGGTGTTCGGCGTCGATCTCGACGCCGCCGACGCCAAGGCGCGGCGCGGCGTCGAGCGGCGCTGGGGCGTCCTGTTCCAGCAGGGCGCGCTGTTCTCATCGCTGACGGTGCGGCAGAACATCCAGTTCCCGGTGCGCGAATATCTCAGCCTGTCGCAGCGGCTGATGGACGAGATCACCATCGCCAAGCTCGGCATGGTGGGCCTGAAGCCCGAGGTGGCCGACCGGTTTCCCTCGGAACTGTCGGGCGGCATGATCAAGCGGGTGGCGCTGGCCCGCGCGCTGGCGCTCGATCCGGAGCTGGTGTTCCTGGACGAGCCGACCTCCGGCCTCGATCCGATCGGCGCCGGCGACTTCGACGAGCTGGTCCGCACCCTGCAGCGCACTTTGGGCCTGACCGTTTTCATGGTAACCCACGACCTAGACAGCCTTTATACGGCTTGCGACCGGATCGCGGTGTTAGGGAACGGTAAGATCATTGCGGCAGGATCGGTTGCCGACATGCAGGCCTCGCAACATCCCTGGCTGAGGCAATATTTCCACGGCAAGCGCGCCCGCGCCGTCATGGGCTAGCGCAGGATCCCGAAAAGTGGATACCGGTTTTCGGAACGGATCAGGCGCAGATAAAGACAAACGACGGCCCCGATGCAGCCAGGCTGGATCGGGGCCCTGGTACGGAGTTGGTTGAATGGAAACGCGGGCGAACTACGTCCTGATCGGAGCCTTCACGCTGGCGGTGATCGCCGCGGCGTTCGGCTTTGTGCTGTGGTTCCAGAGCCTCCACACCACCAAGGCGCGCAGCCCGATCCGGATCGTGTTCGAGGGTCCGGCCTCCGGCCTGCGCAATGGCGGCAGCGTCAATTTCAACGGTATCCGGATAGGCGAAGTCATCTCGGTCAAACTGGATAACCCGCGTCGAGTCGTCGCACTCGCCATGGTCGAGAACAAGGCGCCGATCCGCAAGGACACCCT
This sequence comes from Pseudomonadota bacterium, assembly GCA_043811435.1. Classification (GTDB taxonomy): domain Bacteria; phylum Pseudomonadota; class Alphaproteobacteria; order Rhizobiales; family Xanthobacteraceae; genus Bradyrhizobium. The sequence goes on along the minus strand of JBDRNF010000192.1, from coordinate 16,421 downwards.
GGTCGGCCTCGAATTCCAGGGCCTGACCGGCGTGGCGGCGATCTCGCTGAAGGGCGGCGAGGAGGCAGCACCGCCGGTTCCGCTCGATGAAGACGGCATCCCGGTCCTGACCGCCGATCCGAGCGCGTTGCAGGATGTCACCGAGGCGATCCGCGCCACGCTGCAGAACGTCAACCGGATCGTCGCCGACAACCAGGAATCGGTCAAAAACTCGCTGCGCAACCTGGAAACCTTCACGGCGGCGCTGGCGCGCAATTCCGAGAAGATCGACAACGTCATGCTCAAGGTCGACGGCGTGATGGGCAAGGCCGACAGCCTGATGCTGGGCCTGAACACCATCGCGGGCGGCGATTCCGGCGGCGAACTGTCGGCGATGGTGAAGGCGATCAAGGACCTCGCCGAGGACTTCGACAAGCGCTCCGGCCTCTTGATGGCCGACGGCCGCAGGACGCTCGGTGACATCAGCCGGGCCGTCAACAACCTCGACCGCAATCCGACGAGGCTTTTGTTCGGCGCCGGCAATTCGAGCGCGCCGCCAGAGCCGCCGAGGCCGGCCCCCGGGCCTCGCAGGGCGCGGTAGCGGGCGGAGTGCGCCTCGCAGTTTATTTATACAAGACCTTCACGTCGCCCACGGTCTGTTCGCGCTTGTAGTTCTCATCGCCGCCGGGAACGATCGCAATTTCGACAACGCTATCTCCAAGCCAATTGGCCGTAACGACGTGAAGGCCGGGAGTTACAAAGAAAGCGGGACTCTTCTCAGGCGAAAAAGCTCCGCCAGCTGAAGCAATGCCTATCTGTGTATTGAATCCAACAGTGGTCCCGCATTCCTTTCCAAAAACAACAAGCGACTTCTTGCCGTCTGGAGATGGTATCGAGCGGCGAATATCGATCTTGCATTCGCCAAGAATGCTGGCGACATACCAAACATACAGAGCGCCACCAAAAATTGCGGCAGTTAGCCCAACGAGGGGGATGGCGATCCACCGCGTCACAAGTCGACCTTGCGCCCGGCTTCGCGCGAACGAGTGAGATCGAGATCGGCTCCGACCAGAGGCGAGCGACGCAACGCAGCGAGGATGCTGTCTTTCTTGGGCGGTTCGCCGGTGGCATCAGATGGCGCTGCGCCACGGCTGCTCTGTTGTCTCCGATGATTGCGTTGTGCCCGCTTCTTGGCGGTGTCGCTCATGCGGTGATGTCTCCGAATATAGCAAGAGGTATATCGGGATTTTCATTCAGTCGCGAGTTTGACTTGCGCATCTGCAAGCTTCGCTCAAAACAAAATGGAGGCCGCGAGGCCTCCATTTCTATTCGCTATCGCTATTCGCAGCCTTACCCCAGCCGTCCCGCCGCGTGCGCGAGCAAAGTGTAGACCAGCCCGGTTTCCGAGGTGAGGTGGCTGCGCAGCATCGCCGGGCCGCGTTCGTCGCGGGCGACCTCGTCGAGCAGCCGCTCGAACTCGGTGATGTAGCGGTCCACCGTCTGCTTGAAGCCGCGGTCGGCGCGGTATTTGCGGGCGACCTCGTCGAAGGCCTTCTGGCCGGCCGGCGTGTAGAGCCGTTTTGTGAAGGCCTTGCTCTCGCCGCGCTGATAACGGTCCCACATCTCGGCGGCGAGATTGCGATCCATCAGGCGGCCGATGTCGAGCGACAGCGACGCCAGCGGGTTGTCGCTCGCTGCCGGCTGCGCCGGGGCAGGGCGGCGCGGTGTCTGGGCGGGGCCGGCGGCATCGGTGCGGTTCAACAGGTCGGACAGCCAGCCGTCGCGGCCCTGGTCGGAACTGGCCGGGCTGACCGGCGGCGCTTCGGTGCGCCGCGGGGCGGGCCCGCCGAGATCCGGCGGTGGCAGGGTCGATGCGGCGCTGCCGCCGCGCGGGGCCGAGCGGGATTGGCCGCCGGCGGCGACCAGCATCGTTTCTTCTTCGCGCTCGCGCTGCACGCTGGCGCGGCCCGAGGAGACCACGTCGAGGCCGCGACCATGATGGGCCACGATCCGGTTCAGTTCGGCCAATGCCTCGATCTGGTCGACGATCACCTTGCGCATCTGCGCGGTGCTTTCGGCGGCCTCCTGCGGCATTTCCAGCACGCCGCGGCGCAGCTCGTTGCGGGTGGCTTCGAGCTCGTGATGCATTTCCGACGCCATCTGCTTCATGCTCGCCACCATGTGGGCGAACTTGTCGGCGGATTGCTTGAACATCGCGTCGGCTTCCTGCGTGCCCTGCTGATAGAGCTCGCTCATGGCTTCCGCCGTCAGCCTGCGCTCTTCCTCGGCCGTGGCCCTGACCGCCTCGAACTGATGGCTGATGGCGGCCGAACCCGCGCCTGCGGTCTCGGCAACCACGCGCGCGATATCGCGGGCGCGCTCTTCGGCGGCCGCCAGCGATTCATCCAGCAGGCTGGTGAAGCGCGACAGCCGCTGATCGAGATCGGCGGTGCGCAGGTCGATGGTGGTGACCAGCGATTCCAGCGCCGTCTTGCGCTCGGCGACGGAGGCGGTGGTGGAGCGGTTGCTTTGCTCGACCACAGCCGCGGCCTCGACCAGGGCCTGGCCGTGGTGCTCGAACTGGCTGGACAGCGAACCGAGGTCCTCCAGCGCCTTCGAGGTCTTGGCATTGAAGACGCCGAGCTGGTCTTCCAGCGTCTGGGTGGCGACGCCGTTGCGCGAGGTGACGTCGTTCATGGCGGACACGAAGTCGGCCACGCGGGTCACCAGAGCGCGCTCCAGCGAGTTGAGGTTGTCGTGCGCGCCGGTCAGCACTTCCTGCAGCAGGATGTTGCCTTCACGCAGCCGCTCGAACAGGGCGACGGTGTCGGTGCGCAGGATCTTGCTGGTCTCCTGCATCTCGGTGACGGCCGCGATCGATACCTGGCGCGACTGGTCGATCGCCGCGCGCGAGGACTGCTCAAGCTCCTTCAGGGACTTGGCCACGGCGCCGGTGGCGAGTTCGCCGGCGGAGGTAATGGTCCGCGCGACGTCGGAGCCGTTGGTCATCATCGTCTGCGAGAACGCCTGGCCCCGGGTCTCGATCGATTTCAGGGCATCGGAGGTCACCCGATCGATGTCGACCGTGAGCTGGCCGGTCTTCGAGCCGATCGCCTCGACCAGCGTTCCGCGCTTGCCGTCGATCATCTGCGACAGCCGGTCGGTCTGCTGCTGCACGTAGGTGACGATTTCGTCGGTCTTGCCGGTCATGGTGGAGCCGAACGAGCCGCTGGCGGCGAGCACCGTGCGCTCGACTTCAGCCGAGGTCGACTTGACCTTGGAAGAGACTTCGTTCGACGCGGCCACCAGGGCGTTCTGCGCGTTGAGCGCGCTGGTCTGGATATTGTCGGTGGTGTTGGCGGTCACCGCGCTGAGCGAACGCTCCATGTCGGTTGCGATCGCCTTGATCTGGCTGGCTGCGTCGACGGAGGTTGCGGCCAGCGAGCTTTGCGCCTCGCGGGCGCTGGCGAGGATCGAGGCGGCGGTGTCGGCGCCGACCGCCGTCAAGGTGCGTTCCACGTCGATCGCAAGCGACTTGACGTGGTTGGCGGCGTCCGAGGACGCGGCGACCAGCGTGGTGTGGGCCTCGCGGGCGCCCGAGGTGAGCGCTTCGGAGGTGGCGGAGCCGGCGAGCGACAGCGAATGCTGGATCTCCGCTGCCAGCGACCTGACCTGGCTGGCGGCGTCCGCGGAGGCGCTTGTCAGCGCCTCGGCGGTGGAGGTACCGGCCCTCGTCAGCGTCTCGGCAGTCGAGGCACCGGCCATCGTCAGGGTCTCGGCAGTCGAGGTGCCGGCCATCGACAGCGAGCGCTGGATGTCGGCCGCCAGCGACTTGACCTGGCTCGCCGCATCGGCGGACGCGTTGATCAGCGTGGTCTGGGCTTCGCGCGCCCCTGATGTGACCGCCTCGGCGGTGGAGGTGCCGGCGATCGACAGCGAACGCTCGACATCGGCGGCCAGCGACCTGACCTGGTTGGTGGCATCCATTGAGGCGGTTATCAGCGTGCTCTGGGCTTCGCGCGCGCCTGATGTGATCGCTTCGGCCGTGGAAGTCCCGGCCATGGTGAGCGTGCGCTCGACGTCGGCGGCGAGCGATTTGACCTGGTTTGCCGCATCCTCGGAGGCGGTGACCAGCCTGGTCTGGGCTTCGCGCGCGCCGGATGTGATCGCCTCGGCCGTGGAATTTCCGGCCATCGAGAGCGTGCGTTCGACGTCGGCGGCAAGCGATTTGACCTGGCTTGCCGCATCCGCGGAAGCGGTGACCAGCGTGGTCTGCGCCTCGCGGGCGCCGGCGACGATCGAACTGGCGGTGGCGGAGCCCGCGGCGGCGAGCGTGCGCTCGACGTCGGCGGACAGCGACTTGATCTGGCCGGCGGCCTCGGTGGAGGCTGAAACCAGCGTGGACTGCGCATCGCGGGCGCTGGTCAGGATCGAGTTTGCCGCGCCGGTGCCGACGGCGGTGAGGGCGCGCTCGACTTCTCCCGAGGTCAGCTTGAGCTGCGCGCCGACGTCGCTTGAGACCGTCAGCAGCGATTGCTGCGCGGCGCGCGCGCCGGTCTGGATGGTTTCGCTGGTATTGACCACGAGGTTGGTCAGCGAGCGCTCCGCGTCCTCGACGTGGGACCTGATCCCGAACGACAATTCCTCGGCGCGGGCCATCAGGCCCTCGCTGGCCTGCCGGCCGCTGCTCTCGATGCGGCCCGCCACGGCTTCGATACGCGAGCCCAGCAGGTCCTCGAACTGCGCGACGCGCATGTCGATGTCGGAGGCAACCGCGCCGACCCGGGTTTCGATGCCCTGATGGATTTCCTGGAACCGGGCCGTGATGGTGTCGGTCAGATGGGCGCTGCGGCCATCGATGGTCTGCGTCGCATTGGTGATGCGCTGTTCGACGGCTTCGACCGCCTGGGCCGCGCCGGTCGTCAGGGACGTGGTGAGATAGGTCAGGCGCGAGTCGATCGAATGGATCGCCTGCGCGGTGCCGTCGGTCAGCGAGGTCGTGAGATGGGTCAGCCGCGAGTCGAGCAGGTTGACCGCCTGCGAGGCGCCGTCGGTCAGCGACGAGGCCAGCGTGCCCAGGCGCGTGTCGATGGTCTCGGTGACCGACTTCGCCCGCGTATCGAAATTCTGTTCGAGCGATTTGAGACGGCCGTCGATCGATTCGTCGAACGACCTGATCCTGCCCTCGAGCGAACTGTCGAAAGTTGCGATCTTGCCGTCGAGCGAGGTGTCGAGATGGGCGACGCGGCTGCCCAGCGTGGTCTCGAACTGCACCAGGCGCTGGTCCAGCGAGGCGGTGATCTCGCCGCCGTTGGTGGCAAGGCGGTTGTCGAAGGTGTCGACATAAGTCTTCAGGGTATCGGAAATGTCCTGGGTGCGCTGGCCCATGCGCTCGACGATTTCGCCGCCGAAGGTTTTGACGGTGCGGTCGAATTCCGAGATGTGGCGGGTGATCAGGGCGCCGAGCGTTCCCGAGTCGCGCGCGAATTTCTCCGCCAGTTCGCCACCCTGGTTTTTCACCAGTTCGTCGAACGCGCTCATCTGCAGCGAGAGGGTGTCGTGCGCGGTTTCGGTCTGGCTGACGACCTTGGCCACCAGCGAGTTCACGGTGACGTCGAGCGCGTCGCTGGCCTTGTCGCCGGAGGTGAGGATCTGGGACGCCAGCCGGTTGCCGGCCTCGTCGATCTTGCTGACGAGATCGCCGCTGCGCAGTTCGAGTTCCAGCAGCAGGGAGTCGCTGGAATTCTTCAGCGAGTCGTGAACCTGCTCGGTGCGGTCGGAAATGCCGTCGACGATGGTGGAAGAGCGCTGTTCGAATTCGCTGGTGATGCGGTCGATCCGCTCGTTCAGCATCTCGTGGACGCGGTCGGCGAGATCGACGAATTCGTCGTGCACGTGGCCGGTCTTGAAGTTGAGGCTGGTGGTGAGGCGCTCGCTGGCGTCGAGCACGGCGCGCGTGGTCTCGGCGCTGGCTTCCTCGAGGCGGTCGAGCAGGTCGCCGCCGCGCTCGCCGAGCGCGAGGATCATGTTGTCGCCGGCGTGGCTGAGCGCGCCGGTGATGTGGGCGCCACGTTCTTCCAGCGCACCGGTGATGCTCTTGGCGACTTCGTCGACGCGCGATGCGATGGCGTCCGAAATCAGCGCGATGTCGTGGCGCAGGTCGATCTGCACGCCGGAGATGGCGCTGCGGACCTGCTCGGCCTGTCCGACCAGATTGTCGCGCTGGTGGGCGATATCCTGCAGCAGCGCGCGGATGCGCACTTCGTTGTCGCTGTAGGCGCGTTCCAGCGCCGAGACTTCGTTGGCGACGAGGGTTTCGAGTTCGCCGGCGCGCGCGATCGCGCGCTCGACACCGTCGCCCATGGCGGCGACTTCGCGGCGGATCGCCTGGCCGACGGTGACCATCGAGTCGGAGGCGGCGCCTTCGGGCTCCGAAAAGCGGATCGCGACCTGCGCCATCGACTGCGCGATCATGCGCAATTCCTGGCCGCGCCAGGCGAGGCTCGCCAGGAAGTAGAACAGCAGCACCGGCGCAAAGAACAGGGCGGCGAGGCCGGCCAGCACCAGCGTGCCGCCGGGGCCCTGGCCGATCGAGGCCTGCAGCGCCGGCAGGAAGCTGAACGTCAAGAGCGCGCAGCCGACGATCCAGACGCCGGCAAACAGCGTGGCGAGGGTATAGACGTTGCGGGTGGGGCGGCCCTTCTGGATCGCCTGCAGGATCTGCCCGATGGTTTCGCGGTCGTCATTGGCGGGGCGGCGGCTGGAGTGCATTTCCTCGATGGGCTCGAAAATCTGCCGGTCGGCGCTCGGCCGCGTGTCGAAACTGTCATCGAAGGACGGCGCCGACGGCGCATTGGACGCCGCATCGCCGCGGACCGAGCCGCGCGTGTTGTCGGCCGCGGGCGAGTCAGTGATGTTGAGGGCTTCCTGAATGGCAGAAAGCGCGACTTCCGTGGGGTCTTTGACCTTTTTGGGATTGTTTGCCATGTTCAGTCTGAGCCCTCGTTCTACTTTTACGCGTCCGGATCAGGCTTGCTGGAAAGTCGCTCGCAAGCCCGAAACCGGTGTCGTTCCCCGTGCGGAGCCAAGGCGCTTCCGTCGCTCGCCTTCTCCGCCACCATCCGGAAACATCCTATTGGCTGAGCCGCGCGAATGAAATGGCCGCGATTAATACAATCTTAATCATCGTTAACAGCAGGGGCGCGTAACGCCTTACGGGTCCACAAAATTCCCCGTGGCGCCCATCGATTGGGGCGACTGTTCGCCGAAAACAAGGCGAACTTGCGGCAGGTACGCCAAACGTTCCATTAACCATTTTCGTGTTTGGCTGGCGAGAATGTCGCTGCCCGGGGCTCATTTTGCCGGGCGATCCGGGTTATCGTCATGCCGCTTCATCTGGAACAGGTCGATTGGATGCCGTCGCCGCCGCTTGCTCCCGATGATGGTCCGATCGATCTCGACCATCTCCGCCGCATGACGCTCGGCGATGCCGGCCTTGAGCGCGAGGTGCTGGCGATGTTCGCGGCCCAGACCGTCAGCCTGATCGGCATGCTCGCAACCTTGCCTCCGGTGGCCGGCGCACTGGCGCATACGCTGAAGGGGTCGGCGCGCGCGATCGGCGCCTTTGCCGTCGCCGGCGCCGCGGAACGGCTGGAAGCCGCCATTCAGAAGGGTGACGATCCGGCACCGCCGCTTGCCGGACTGCAGGATGCCGTGACCGAGGCGCGCGCCGCCATCGACGCGATCCTGCGCCGATCCTGATACGCCTGAAGGCGCGGGGCCCTCGAGGGCCGCGGCAGGTTTTCGCCCCGGCCGCTGGCGCAGAGCGGATCGACCCGTTATAGGACTGCCCGGACCTCTCTTCATCCCGCAGTAACGAGCAATCATGGCCAAGATTCACTTTGTCGACCACACCGGCGAAACCCGCATTATTGACGTCGAAAACGGCGCGACCGTCATGGAAGCGGCGATCCGCAACGCCATCCCGGGCATCGAGGCCGAGTGCGGCGGGGCCTGCGCCTGCGCGACCTGCCATGTCTATGTCGATGAAGCCTGGCGCGAGAAGGTCGGTGCGCCGACCCCGATGGAAGAGGACATGCTGGATTTCGGCTTCGACGTGCGGCCGAATTCGCGGCTGTCGTGCCAGATCAAGGTCAGCGACGAACTCGACGGCCTGATCGTGTCGACGCCAGAGCGGCAGGCTTAAGCAGGACCGCGATAGAACGACCCGAGGGCAGGAGGGCGGTCCGCTCCCCATGCCGCGGTCGCCGCATGTTTCGAGAAGCTGCCGTTGCCCTCGTCCGGCACCGAGACACGCTTGGCGGCTGGTGCGAGGAAGGTGACCAGCAGAAGGGCGGCGCTCAGCAGGATCGCCGCGACCAGCAGCGCTTCGGACGAGATCGCCCTGCCTTTGATCTCGTGAGCTGTGGCGCGCTTCGGATAGCCGCTGAATTCCCGCCGGCCAGATCTTTCATGTTGCGCCTTCTTCATCGCAACGCGGCCCTACCAGGTGTATCGGGCGACGCCCTTGCCGGCGTAACTGCGGGCGCTTCCGGAAAACTCGCCTTCGAAACCGGCGGCGAGCGAGAAGCCCGACATCCATTTGACTTCGGCTGCAGCGGTGGTCAGCGCCTTGTCGCGCGGCTGCGCCGCCCCGTTCACCACGAAGCTCGCGCCGGGCAGCGTCTGGAACGTCGCGGCGATGCTGCGGTCGGTGTTGAAATCATGCGCCCAGGCGGCACGGCCGCGCAGCGTCAGGACGGCGTCCCGCATGGCGAAGGATTTGTCGGTGCGCAGGCCGAGTTCGCTGCGTGACGCCGTGACGGTCTTGCTCCCATAGGCCAGTGCAAAGGTGTCGGCGCCGGACACCACGCTTTCCGCATAGGCCGGCACTTCGAAGGTCGTGAACTGTCCGGCGGCGTAGGGCGTGAGGCCGACCAGCGCCGTCGCGAAGCGGTAACCGGCCTCGGCGCGGCCGGAGAATGCGTTGGCGTTGAATTCGGCGCGGAGCCGGTCGACGCCGGCGACGGTGACCGTTCGATCGGTGGTGATGTCCTGCCAGCCATAGGCCAGCGCGGCTGAAAGATAGGCGGGGCCGACAGTGTGGCGAAGGAACGCGCCGGCCTGGAACAGGTCGGAACGGCCGCTGCCGAAACCATCGACGCTGAAATTGGTGCCGCCGCCGGCCAGCGCAAAGCCCGCCAGCGTATTCGGCGAGAACCGATAGTCGGCGCCGACGGCGGTGCCGTAGATGCGGCTGGTTGCGGTGTTGGTGCCGAGCGCGGCGTTGCCGTCGGTGGTCTGCGATCCGCCATAGCCTGCCGCCCACACGCTCCACCGCAGGGCGAAGGCGGCCGGCGCCGCGCCAGCCTTGGTGATCATGGCATAGGCGTCGCGTCCCGGGCCACGGCTGATGCCGGCCTCGGTGAATTGCGATGCGCCCGGTGCCGCCGGTATGTCCCCGCGCCCGCCGAGAAACGGATCGGTCATCACGCCCATGAACTGCGTCATCGCATCGACGGTCGTCTGCTGCGCGCCGACAGCGGTCTCACCGGAGACCTGGCTCAATCCTGCCGGCGTCAGCGCGGCGAACGCCAGCGGAATGCCGCCCGTGGTATCGAAGAAGTTGGTCAGCGCATTGCCGACCCTGGCCTGGTTGCCGTTGAGGCCGCCGGGAACAGCGAAGTTGAGCGCGAGATTGAGATAGACGTTGTTGGTGTCGTAGCTCAGGCTCGACGTCACGCTGGAAGGCAGGTTGTTGTTGACGACCGCGCCGAACGTGCTGCCGCCGAGGCCGCCGGTGGCATTGAGGATGGTGTACTGCCTGGACACGTAACTGCCCGGCGCAAAGCTGGCATTGACCGTCGCGCCGCCCAGCGTCGCGCTGCCGGTGACGTTGACGCGGTCGGCGTTGGAAGGCGACACCTCGACCATGTAGGACGAGGCCGCGGTGAAACTGAGATTGCCGTTCACCGACAAGGTGCCGATTGAATTGCCCGGCGCCAGCGCGCCGCCTGATATCGCGGTGTTGCCGACGGTGCCGTTGCCGCCGAGGGTGCCGCCGGCATTTACGGTCGTCAGCGATGACGTCGCGATCGAGCCGTTCACGGTCAGGAGACCGCCGTTGATCGTGGTGGCGCCGACATAGGTGTTGATACCCGACAACGTCTGGTGTCCGCCGGCCAGCACGAGTCCTCCGGTCGACCAGCCGAGATTCGGCTGGATCACGCCCGCGAAATCCCCTGCCGCATGGGTGATGACCAGATTTTCGTCTCCGACGTAGAGGATGCCGCCTGCGACGCCCCGCAGCGACCGGATCGAGACGTCCGATCCCGCGAAGGCAACGCTTACGATGGCGCCGCTGGCCGCGATATTCAGTTCGCTGGATGCGGCGATCGCTTGTGCGCTTCGAAGTTCCAGCTCCGCGTTGGTGCCGGTGAGCGTGGTGGCGCCGGTATAGATGTTATCGTTCGTCAACCTCAGAAAGGAATTCTGACCGAGCGTCAAGCCGCCGTTGCCGTCGATGACGCCGTTCATGTAGGTGCTGATTCGAATGGAATCATGCTCGATCGTCAGCGTCCTGTTGCCGAGATGCACTGCCGTTCCGGTCCCACCGAACAGAAAGCCGACCGATGCGCCGTTGACGGTTCCCGCGATATCCAGCGTGGTATTGTTCTGCAAGTTGAAGAACGTATTGGTCGTGTCGGCAGCGCCGGTCAGTGCGACCGTTCCGGCCTCGATTCCGAACGTGCCGCCGGCCGGCGAGGTGGTGCCGCTGAAGGTGAAGGTGCCGGTGCCGTATTTCTCGAAATTGAGCCAGGTGTTGGCGACGTTTCCCGAAAAGGCCGTCGAGGAATTGTCGGCGCCGAACGTCAGGCGCGCGGAACTGCTACCGGAATGCAGCGTGCCCGCCCCGCTCAGCGACGCGACGGTTTGCTGGGTCGTGCCGATATCGAACGTCGCGCCTGCCGAGATGCTCAGCGCGGTGGAACTGCTGAGCACGTTGTTGGCGCTGACTTCCAGCGTGCCGGCGGACAACGTGGTTGCGCCGGTATAGGTGTTGGCGCCGGACAGTACCAGAGTCGAGCCGGCGCCGTTCTGGACGATGCCGCCGGCGCCTGCAATGGCGTTGGCGATGGTATGGGTACCGCCCGTCGAGGTGTTCAGAATGCCCCCCGACAGCGTCACGGTCTGTCCGCCGTCGACGGTATAAGAGGTCGCCGCGGTGGTGTTGAAGGTCCAGCCTGTCAGCGTCGCGGGGCCTGCGAGAGTGACGGTTTCCGATGCGGCCGCGGTATTGCCGAATGTCGCGGTGTCGGCGGCGAGATTGCCCGGGAACGCGGTGTTCAAATTCCAGTTGGCCGGCGTGGCGTAGCCCGTGCCCGAGCCTCCGACCCAGACGTAATCGTCCGCCTGTGCCGGCGCGGCCAGCAACAGCGCGGCCGGCGTCAGCACCGTGGTGGATACCAGCAGGCGGCGACCGAGCGACCCCAGGCGCCGGCCAACCGCGCCAACGAATGGCGGCTTTGCAATCATCATGACATCCCCACAGCAAGGCCGTTCCGGCGCACGACGGCGCGCCGGCCGGTTCGAAAATCCGCATTGGCTTTCAGGGGTGCGTGTCAAAAGCGATGCCATCACGCGCACAATCCCAGCCCCGGCCGGGACAATAGGTGCGATGCGGGACGGTGAAAAATTGAGTCTCTGAATGCCATCCATAACGCCCGCGAATGTTTCGCGGCACGGATGGGCACCCCGCATTTGTTCGGCGGCGTGCGGCTTTTGTCTTGGACAGCGGCCGACAGGACAACCTATGTATCACCCGCGCGAATGATTATTTGGAGTACGGACGGCAATGGCGAGCATCAACCTGCGGAACGTCGATCTCAACCTCCTGATCGTGTTCGACGCCGTGTTCGCCACCGGCAACATCAGCCACGCCGCCCGGCAATTGGCGCTGAGCCAGCCCGCCGTCTCCAACGCGCTGACGCGGCTGCGCGAGCATTTCGACGATCCGCTGTTCGTGCGCGCCGGCCGCGGCGTCAAGCCGACCACCCGTTCGCAGCAGATGATCGAGCCGGTGCGCGAGGCGCTGCGGCTGATCCGGCAGCAGTTCGACGGCGGCGGCACGCTTGACCTCGCTTCCTACAAGCGCGTGTTCCGGATCGTGATCGTCGATCCGCTCGAGCCGATCCTGATGCCGCCGCTGCTGCGGCAGATTACTTCGCATGCGCCGCTGATCACGATCGAGTCGCGGCCGCCATGGAATGCCAATGTCGCCGACGACATCATCGCGGGAACGCTGGATCTGGCCTGCTATACCTTTCCGGTCAGTGCGCCGGGCCTGGTGATGACGACGATCTGCCCTTGCGAATATGTCGTCATTGCCCGCAACGACCATCCAGGCATCGGCAGGAATCTCGACCTGAAAACCTTCATGTCGCTCGGCCATATCGCGTTGATCGGGGAGTTGCGCAACCACGCCACGGTCGATCGCGACATCATCACCCGCGGCGGCAAGCGGCGCATCGCCTACCTCGTCAACAAGGTGTGGTCGATGCCGGCGATGGTGGCCGACACCGATCTCGTGGCGGTGGTGCCGCGCCGCTTCGCGGAACGGATGGCGCCGGTCTTCGGTCTCACTTTGCATGAGCCGCCGATGCCGATCGCGGAACAGCATTTCCACATGATCTGGCACGAGAATAACAACGACGATCCCGGCCACAAATGGCTGCGCGAGACGCTGATGCGGCAGTTGCGGCAGGACGGGCCGGCGGCGATGTCGTCAGGGCGCTAGCCGCGCGCAGCATTACCGGTTGCCCTGACCCGCAAGTTCGTCGCCGATCGCATACAGCGCGCAGTCCGGCGCAAGTTTTGCGCATTGGGCAAGCGCCGCGGCCTCGGCCTGATCAGGCATTCGCAATCCGGTGCGGAAGGCGTATTGGCCCCTCGGCGACACCGCGAAGGCCTTGTGCGGGCCGGCGGCGAGGTAAGCGGCAAAGCCGGCACGGCCCTTTTCTCTCAACTGCCGCGGCGGCGGAAGCGCCGTGCTCGCAGGCAGGGCGATCAGGTCGCGGGTGCCGAGATTCATCTCGCGCAGGAAGGCGTCGACCATCGGCGTCCAGATCGCAACTCCGCGCGCGGAAAACAGCCCGTGGCCGTCGCGGCCGAAGGCGGGCGCGTCGATGAAGCGCGCGCGGCCGCCGGCCGATGTGAAGGCGGCATGCATCCGGCGCGCCAGCTCCGGGCCGAAATACTTGTCGTTGCGGGCGTAGACCCACAGCATCGGCGTTCGCGATGTCTTGCCGAGGGCCGCGAAGGCGCCAACCAGCGCGTCCTCGTCGCACACATCGTCGTCGGCGCGTGAGCCGCGGCCGCCGGCGAAATTGATCACGGCGGCGAGGCCCGGCGGCGGATCGGCCGACAGCGCGATGCTGGCATATCCGCCGGCGGAAATACCGACCGCGATCATGTCTTGGGTGGTGATATCGGTGCGACGGCCCAGCGCATCGACGGCGGCGCGCAGGTCGGCGGCCGAAGCGCTCGCCGAGGCGAGATAGTTGCGGCGCTCGCAGCGGCCGTTGCTTTCGGCGTAGCGGCCATCGGAATCGCCATAGCCGCGGCGCATCACCACGACGGCGGCAAAGCCGCGGCGGGCGAATTCGGTAGCCTGCGCGTAGAGGCCGTTGGGCGTCATGCGCGCCCTTGCCGCGGCATCGCGCGGCGCCCCGTGGCTGAGCAGGGCCAGCGGATAGCGTCTGGTGCCTGCGGGGCGGATCAGCATGGCCTCCAGCCCGCGGGGGCCGGCTTGCGCCATCGGGATTCGCAGTTCCTCGCGGTGGAATGGATCCGCCGCCGCGGCGGGCGAGGCCGCCAGCAGGGCCATCAATGCCGCCGGCGCAAGGCGCCTCATTTTCCGTCGAAGCCGCGGTGCAGCCAGGGCTGGAAGCTTCGCAGGATATCTTCCGTCAGCGGCGTCGGCTTGCGCGTGGCTTCATCCAGCAGCACCGATACCGATCGCGCCGAGGCGACGCAGATGCCTTGCGAAAACACCACCTGGTCGAATGTCACCGAGGTGCGGCCGAACTTCACCACGCCGAGCCCCATCTCGATGGTGCCCGGCCAGCGCAGTTCGGCGCGGAAATGCATGTCGAGCCGGACCATGATCCAGGTGACGCCGTCGGGCATCAGGCCGTAGCTGCGATCCTTCATCAGCGTGACGCGGCCGGTTTCGAAATAGGTCGCATACACCGCGTTGTTGACGTGCTGGTTGGGATCGAGGTCGGCGAACCGCACATTGTCCGTGAGCCGGTAGGGGAAATCTTCCAGGCGCGGCGTCGAATCGAGGCGGGCGGGGGCGTTCACGGGCAATCTCCTGATAATCCCAGCCGTTACATCCCAGTTAGGCAAGCCGGGCAAGGGGTTGCCGGGCAGGCCAGCCGGCCATTTATGGCTTTCCTCGCCCGCTTGCGTTGGCTAGACAGGCGCAGCCCGGAGGCGCCCCGGCCGGCCGGCGGGGTTTCAACCGAAAAGAAGCTGACATGAGTGAAGCGATCAAAACCGATGTGCTGATCATTGGCGCGGGCCCTTGCGGCCTGTTCGCCGTTTTCGAACTGGGCCTGCTCGACATGAAGGCGCATCTCGTCGACATCCTCGACAAGATCGGCGGCCAGTGCGCCGAGCTCTATCCGGAAAAGCCGATCTACGACATCCCCGGCATTCCCTTCGTCACCGGCCAGGGCCTGACCGACGCGCTGATGGAGCAGATCAAGCCGTTCAATCCGACCTTCCATCTCAACGAGATGGTGGAGACGATCGAGAAGATCGGCGATCCCGGCTTTCGCGTCACCACCGACGCCGGCCAGGTGTTCGAATGCAAGGTGGTGGTGATCTCGGCGGGCGGTGGCTCGTTCCAGCCGAAGCGGCCGCCGGTGCCGGGCATCGAGGCCTATGAGGGCACCTCGGTGTTCTATTCGGTGCGCAAGATGGAGCAGTTCCGCGACAAGGACATCCTGATCGTCGGCGGCGGCGATTCCGCGCTGGACTGGACCCTCAATTTGCACCCGATCGCCAAGCGCGTCACGCTCTTGCACCGGCGCGACGATTTCCGCGCCGCCCCGCACAGCGTCGAACAGATGCGCGCGCTGGTGGCTGCCGGCAAGATGGAATTGAAGATCGGCCAGGTCACCGAGCTTGAGGGCGAGGGCGGTCAGCTCACCGGCGCCACCGTCAAGGGCAACGACAACGCGCTGACGAAAATCGCCTGCGACACCATCCTGCCGTTCTTCGGCCTGACCATGAAACTCGGCCCGGTCGCCAACTGGGGCGTGGCGCTGGAAAACAATCTGGTCGCGGTCGAGACCTCGGCGTTCGAGACCAACATACCCGGCATCTTCGCGATCGGCGACATCAACACCTATCCCGGCAAGCTGAAGCTGATCCTGTGCGGCTTCCACGAGGGATCGCTGATGGCGCAGAAGGCGCACCGCTACGTCTATCCGGACAAGCGGCTGGTGTTCCAGTACACCACCTCGTCCTCCAGCCTGCAGAAGAAACTCGGGGTCAACTGATTCCGCCGGCAATGCCATAAATGCGGCATGCCGGCCGCTGCCGCTGCCGGCCGGCGGCACTGGAACCGTCCGCGAAATGGCCTTAGTCTCGGGCCATTATTTTGTGGATTGGCCAGGTGGTAAAAAATGCAGACTGCGATATCCAGAATTCAACTTGCGCTCGCGTTGGCGATCGGTTTCGGCTTGTGGGCCACGATGGCCGCGGCGCAGGTCGCGGCGCCGACCGCCGCGGGGCTGTGGCAGAAGACCGAGGACGGCAAGCCGGTGGGCTGGTTCCTGGTCGTCGAGCGCGATGGCGTCTTCGAGGGCGCGATCGCCAGGATGTTTCCGCGGCCCGGCGACGACCCGGACCCGATCTGCTCCAAATGCGTCGATGACCGCAAGAACGCGCCGCTGCTCGGATTGTCCTTCATCCGCGACATGCAGCGCAACGGATTGAAATACGAAAACGGCAACGTGCTCGATCCGCGCGACGGCAAGATCTACAAGGCCAAGATGAGCGTCAGCCCCGACGGCCAGACGCTGACCATGCGCGGCTATCTCGGGATCTCGCTGTTCGGCAAGGACGAGACCTGGACCCGGTTGCCGGATACGGCGATGGCCCAGCTCGATCCGGCCGTGGTCGCGAAATACCTGCCGGCGCAGGCCGCGGCCATGAAGCCGGCGCCGGGCGCAAAGGCACCTGGCACCAGGGCGCCGGCCGCCGCCAGGAAGAGCGTAGCGCCCTCGCCCTTGCCGCCGCCGGGAGCGCCGGCGGCGCGGTAGAGGAAGGCCTGTTCGCAACGCTTCCATTCTTCGAGAGTTTTTCGAGACGTTGGCGATGCGCGTCTCCCCTCCCTCCCGCGCGGCTCTTCGCCGCGTGGTGGGGAGGGG
>JBDRNF010000191.1:0-6130 GCA_043811435.1 Pseudomonadota bacterium | reverse complement strand
ACCCCTCCCCGCCACGCGCAAGGGCGCGTGGAGGGAGGGGAGCAGCCCGTAGCGCAATCCGGGAAAGTCCCGGGCCGCGCGCATCGAGCCGAAATGCGCATGGGCCACTTCCTCGAGCCGGGACGAGGTCCAGCCGTCAGGCTTTCTTGCGTGGCGCGTTCTCACCTCGCCTGCCCTTTGCCTTGCGCCCGGGACCGGCAACCGGAAGTTTTGTCCAGGCGGACTTCTGTCCGATCTTCTTCTTGATCTGAGTGCGCTTCCCGGGTGGCCTTTTGCGACTTCTTTTGCTCGCAGAATCAACTGCCACCATCATCGTCTCCACGGCGTCGCGGGTCGCTCAACCTTGCGTCTGATTTCCTGAGTGCGCAGGGAGTTCCGCTCGATCCAGCCGAGTTTTCCGCGCCATTTCACCCGGCACCAGCCGTTGCTGATGCAGTAGCGCGCATTCACGAGCGCGCCACGCGGCACGACGGCGACGACCGGATAGCTCCAGCCCGGAGACGCGCGCATGGCGTACATGCCGAGCAGTCTGGCCGGCTTGGCCTCGACCGGCTCGACGATGCAGAAGGCTATTGCCCATGCGAGGGCGCAGCAGGCTATTCTCATGTCTTCTCCTCCCTCTTCCTGGGCGAAAATGGGCGAACGGCGGAATCGTTCCGCTTTGTGTCCTGGAATTCGCTCGTCGAAGGCAACCTGCGAATCCACCAGAAACGATCCATCGAGAATCGCGGCCGGGATCAGGCACTACGAAGGCCCGGCATCAACTCTCGTGGGCTGCCTTAAAACACTGATCGAACCGTCGGCCTCGAGAATGACAGCGTCGATTTGCGACAAGTCAGCGGCCCCCGCTCCCCGCACCGCAGCGAGCACCTCCTCTTTCGAAATTCGCTCGCGCCGCATTGCGCCGTCGAGAAACGCGCTGCGGCTGACCAGCACAGTCGGTTCTGCCTTGACGAGATGTTCGAACCGATTCCAGCGGACGGACAACCAGGCTATCGCATACTGCAGCAACAGGAGCAGCGTGAAAGCCGTCACGCCTTCGGCGAGGGCGATATCCTTGCTGAGCACGACGGTCGCCAGCGTCGAGCCGAGGGCAACCGTGACCACGAGATCGAACGCATTCAGTTTCGACAGCGATCGCTTCCCGAAACCTCGCAGCAGCACCACCAGCACAACATAGGCCAGCGTTCCGATAACAATCACCCGGACGATGGCGGCCCAGGAATCGAAGAGCATGATCCCGCCCCTGATTGGTGACCATGACCGCGCGCGAAAACTGGCCGGGTGTAAGGCCCCCGGCAAGCCCCTCGTTCCTTGTCCTCAGGCTTCGGACTTGGATTCGGTTTGGGACGCTGCACTGGATCGCGTTCACCGGGCCTTTGCGGTTTCTGGCCCGGCTTCCTGCTTCCCCTCGACGCCGATGATTTTGCGTCGTGCATGTGGGTCGAACGGCTGTGGCAGACGCGCATTTTCAGTGCCCGCACGATAATGGATTGCGACTGGATCAAACCCGCTTGGGTTTGGGCCGACCGGGTTCCCTCACCGGCTCCGGTTCCGGAGAAGGCGGCTCGATCGGCGGCGGCGGACGATCGAGATTGGGGACGTCCGGCTCCCGCTCGGGTTCGGGTCGTGGTCTTTCGGATTCCATCAAACGGCCTCCTCGTCTCCGTTTCCTGATCGGAGACAATGGCCGCGTCATCGGAATGTTCCCGGAATGCAAGCGCGGGTACCAGCGGCAATATGACCGAACCCGGTGTCATCGGCGATGCTCCGGAGTGGCCACCGCAAACTCGTGGCGGAATCTGAACTTCAGGCCATCTCTGCGACAGCCTCCCGGCCGCAACCAAGCATCTCGCGAATTTCAGCCGCGGGGCGCGCGGCGCTGAACAGGTATCCCTGCATCTGCGTGCATCCGAGCGACTGCACGGTTTCGCGCTGCTGCTCGGTCTCGACCCCTTCCGCGGTCGTTATCATGTCGCGGTCGGCGGCGATGCTCACCACGGCCTTGATGATCGAAGCCGAACCCGTGCCGCGCGTCAGCTCCTTGACGAAGCTGCGGTCGATCTTGATCTTGTCGAACGGAAACCGCTGCAGGTAGCTCAGCGACGAATAGCCCGTCCCGAAATCGTCGAGCGCGATGTGAACCCCGAGCGCGCGAAGCTGGTTGAGCGCCACCAGCGCCGCGTCGTCGTCGGCGATCAGCACCGCCTCGGTGACCTCGAGTTCCAGCCGGCGCGGGTCGAGGCCGGTATCGGCGAGCGCGGCGGCGACCTTCAGGGACAGCGTCGGCGACCTGAACTGGATGGGAGAAACGTTGACGGCAACGCGGATATGGGCAGGCCACGCCGCTGCTTCGGCGCATGCGGTTCGCAGCACCCACTGCCCGATCTCCTCGATCAGGCCGGTTTCCTCGGCCACCGGAATGAAATCGGCCGGCGAGACCATGCCGCGCACCGGATGCCGCCACCGCAGCAGCGCCTCGCATCCGGTGATCCCGTTGCTGCCGAGATCGACGATCGGCTGGTAATGGATCTCAAAGCCGCCTGCGGCGATCGCGATCCGCATATCCCGCTCGAGTTCGCGGCGCAGGTTGGCCTGCGCTTCCATCGCCGGCTCGAAGAAGCGGTGGGTCCGGCGCCCGGACGCCTTGGCGGCATACATCGCCAGATCGGCGCTCTTGAGCAGGCCGAACAGGTCGGACCCGTGACGCGGCGCGATCGCGACTCCGATGCTGGCGTCACCGCCGAGGCTGTGGCCGAGGCAATCGAACGGCGTTCGCAGCGCCCGATAGACCTTCGCGATCAGCGCCTCGACATCGTCGTCGCAGACGACGTCGCGTTGCAGGATGGCGAACTCGTCGCCGCCGAGCCGCGCCACGAAGTCGCTCGGACCGACCGCTTCGAGCAGTCGCCCCGATACCCCCCTCAGGAACTCGTCGCCGATCAGATGGCCCAGCGAGTCATTGATGCGCTTGAACTCGTCGATGTCGATGTAGAGGATGGCGAATTGCACGTCGGCGGTCTGCAGCAGCAGCCCTTCCGCGTGCCGCTGGAACAGCGTCCGGTTCGGCAGGTTGGTCAAGGCGTCATAATGGGCGAGATGCTCGATCTTGGCCGCGACACGCCGCCGCTCGGTGACGTCTTCCATCGTGGTGGCCCAGCCGCCGTCCGGCGACCGCTTGTAGATCAGCCGGATCATGCGGCCATCGGGGACCGAAATGACGGTGTCGTTGATCAGGTCGTCCTTCGGGTCGAGAAACCTCGCGCAATAGGCATCGACGTCGCCGACGAACGAACCCAGCTCCTGGCGATGACGGATCAGGTCGCGGAGATGGCAGCCGGGTTTGGCGACCTCCGGCGACATGCCGAACATGTCGATGTAGCGCTGGTTGCAGATGACGAGGCGGCCCGAGGCGTCGAACAGGACCAGTCCCTGGGTCATGTTGTTGATGGCGGTGTCGAGATGCTGACTTTTCTCGCCGAGCAGCCGCTGCGCGGCGGCGTGCTGGCGCTTCAACTGGCGAACGATCAGATAGATCGTGGCGATCACGACGATGACAGCGAGTAGGGCCGCAAAAAACTGCAGCTTGGCCTGCCCTCGCCAATCGGCCAGCGCCGACGACACGTTGGTCGAGGCGACGATCAGGATCGGAAAATTCGCCAGGGCCCGGATGGAGCCAAGCCTTGGCTCGCTCCCGGCCGAGTGCCTGAACTGCCCGGAAGCATTGCCGTTCATGGCCAGCGCCTGCTGGAACGCCCGCGATTTGCCGACGTTCTTGCCGATCGGACTGTCGTGGTACGGATAGCGGGCGATCACAGTGCCGTCGCGGTGAATCATCGAGATCGTGGTGTCGCTGTCCAGTGCCAGGGAAGCGACGAAATTCTGAAAATGCGTGGGTTCGACGCCCCGGGTCGCAAAGCCGATCAGTTCGCCGTTGCGTCCGGTGATCTTGCGCGCAAAGATCGTCGTCCATTTTTTCGTCACCTTGCTGACGGCCGGTTCGACGATCACATCGGGAGTGGGCTTGCCCGAGGTAAATTCGCGGAAATAGCGCCGGTCCGCGATACTCACGTCCTCCACCGGCCACCCCTCCGACGCGTTGATCAGCTGGCCCTTGACGTTGAACAAATGCAAACCACCGACATGCGGAAATGCCGCGAGCTTGGTGCGCAGCATCTCATGGGCTGACAGCGTCGACATCTGGCGTTCGAAACCTTCGGCGGAGTCCATCCTGCCCGCCTGCACGTGCGCGACGACGTCGTTGTGAACGTGCTGGAGATCGGCGAGTTGCTGGTCGAAATGACGGGACAGCAGCAGCGCGCTGTTGGTCAGCTCCCGCTCGGCGACCTCGAGGGCGCGCTCCCGGAACTGGAGGGCGAGATAGCCGGTGCCCAGCGCAATCGCGACGACAAGCGCGGCGCCGCACAGAATGAGCCACTGAATCGCGCCCATTCTTCCGCGAAAGGCGCTTCCGCCCGGACCCGGACCGCGATGTGACGGCTCCTGGCTCCCCGATTTGGCGCTATCCGATGAGACACCCGACATTTTCTTTCTCCCCACACCGGAAGTTGTAAGGGAACCGGTACCAAGAGGCCGTTAGGAAAATCAGTTATCGGGAGGTTAAGACGGTGCCGAATGGCGCCATGCGGCGGGCGCTTTCCGGCCGCAGAAAACCCCGCCGA
This sequence comes from Pseudomonadota bacterium, assembly GCA_043811435.1. GTDB lineage: Bacteria > Pseudomonadota > Alphaproteobacteria > Rhizobiales > Xanthobacteraceae > Bradyrhizobium. Next base: position 1,448 of record JBDRNF010000191.1, on the reverse strand, counting down.
ACCGTGTGGCACGAGATCAGCGGCCAACCAGGAACCGGCGGGGCCCAAAGCAGCCTGGTCAGGCCGCGATCCGGCTCGGCTTCACCAGAAGCTCGGCCGGAATCTTCCAGGCTTCGCTGATCCTGTGAATCATCTCGACGGTCAGAGCGCGCCGGCGATTGAGCAATTCCGATGCACGTGATCGGGAGCCGAGCAGATCGGCGAGTTCGGCTTGCGAATGTCCGAGTTCATCGATGGCGTAATTCAGCAAGTCGATCGGATCGGAGATGTCGATCGTCGGCCAGCGACCGTCTTCATACTTCTCGACAAGCGTCGCGAGAATGTCGAGCTTGTCGCCCTCTTCGGTTCCCTCCGCAGCGCCCCAGAGCCTATCGATCTCGCGAATTGCCGCGGCATGATCCTCGTCGTTTCTGATCGGGTGAATTTCCATGCTGCATTCCCTAGAACTGTGAGACGGTCAGGGCGTCGACCCGATCGTACTCGGCATGCATTCCGATGAACTTGACGAATGCGATACCTCGCGTGAAATCGAGAGCAACGATCATCCGAAAATTGCCTCCGGCGATTTCGAATCTCGCACGCTCCCGGTTCAGAATTTTTGCATTCGGAGCGGCGAGACGGACATCCTCCATCGAACTCCATTTGGCGCGCTTGACCAATGTTCTCCAGCGATGAAGCGGCACTGCCGTCTCCGGATGCCTTTCGGCATACGAAGCAAGCACGCTCCATGCGATAATTCTCATGGTGGACAATATGTTCCCATATCGGGAACATTGCAATGGACAAACAGAGCCGGCGGGAAATAAATCCCCACCGTCCAAATCGCCTCCATCATCGAGAAATCGTCGCTGTAGGTCGAGTTCTGGACGGTATTGCTCCATCCCGCCGTCACGGCGTAGGTGGCGCCGTCGATAGCGCGCAAACGCGAATTTCCTGACCCGACGGGCAAATCACTTCTGTTTATCAGAATTTGTGTCAAGCCCTTCCTGCAAAAATATTTCTGTTTATCAGAAATGAAAATCGGGCTATATCAATGGCCATCCCGTCCCACTCAGAGGGGCATTGCGCAAGGTCACCAGTGCGGGACGGGGATGCGGTGGACGCGGATGACGCTCCTGACCAGAGCGCCTGAAGCGGACGGCGAAATCGTGTGGTCCCGACACCCCAATGGCTGGTGTCAAGTTCGCAAGCTTAAGGCCTGCGAGCGACGGTGGCAAAAGCGCAGGGCTCACCGAGGAGAGCACGTATAAGCGTAAACCATCGCGCGGGGAGTGCCGGGTGATTCCGGTGTGACCTGACTAACGCGTGTGCCTTCTACCCACTACCCATTGCACACGCGGCTATCGGGCGCATCGGGCGCCCGGCCTCCCCGCGCCCTCTGATTGCAGAGGGCGTAGAATAAATGGCAGACCTCGGGCGCAATGCGCCGCGAGACCGAACTTGTTTGT
>JBDRNF010000190.1:0-59223 GCA_043811435.1 Pseudomonadota bacterium | reverse complement strand
CGGCGAGACCCGCGAGGTTAAATTCGTGGATGATCTCCGGATCGCTGAAGCGCTGCGCCACATACCCGATTGCGACGATGTAGATGACGAACAGGATGATGTGGGCGACGTAGAGTTGCCAGACGCGCTTGGTGAGGCGGGTGGCGCCGACGATAAAGCCGCGCTCCAGCATCATCCGGGCGTAAACGAACGACGCCGTGTATCCCGAAATAAAGACGAACAGATCCGCGGCATCGCTGAAGCCGTAATTCCGGGTGGTGATCCAGTTCACGACGTTGTTGGGGATGTGATCCAGGTAAATCGCCCAGTTCGCGACGCCGCGAAACAGGTCGAGCCGGAGATCGCGTCCCTTTTCGGGCAATACTGCGTTGATTTTCATGGGTGCCGTTTCGAAGTGATGCTTTCGATGAATTCGGACCGGGGGGCCTCAGCCGCCCCGCCGGCCAAGATTGTCACAGCGCAGCATAATGATTATACGGGTGGCAGAAAAGGTAAGGGCCGGGAATCATCGATCAGATTTTCCGAAAGGTGTTTCTATACTATCCCGGCTGCTTCCACCACGTACTTCCATGCTGCAGATCTCACAGGGCCCGGACATCCATGACCGCACGCATCTTCAAGCCTGCCAAAAACGCGATGCAATCGGGGACCGCCAAGACCAGGGACTGGCAGCTGGATTATGAGCCGGAGCAGCCGCGGGCGATCGAGCCCTTGATGGGCTGGACCTCGTCCGGCGACATGAAGCAGCAGCTCACCATCCGTTTCGACACCAAGGAGGACGCCATCGCCTATTGTGAGCGCGAGGGTATTCCCTACCAGGTGATCGAGCCGAAGGAGCCCGTCCGCCGGCAAGCCGCCTATGCCGACAATTTCGCCTTCCGGCGCATCGAACCCTGGACCCACTAGAGACGGGGTCGCACGAAGCGACGGGAAATTGCCCGGGGAATGTCGGGAACAAGACATTTGAGAGGGGCATTTTGACCTAATAGCGCTACTGTCGCCGTTAAACGTCGTCTCGGGCAAGGTCTCGTCGTCAGCTCGAGGTGGCGTCGGACGGTGGCGCAATGACACCTTAACGCAAGCCCGATGCCGGTTGCCGGCGCACCCTAACCGCGGAAACCCATGCCGCTTCACTCCACGATCGACACCACATCCACCGATTTCGCCCGCAACGCCGAAGCGATGCGCGCGCTGGTCGCCGAGCTGCGCGAGAAACTCGACCAGGTGGCCGGCGGCGGCGGCAAGGTCTCGCGCGCCCGGCACACCTCGCGCGGCAAGATGCTGGCCCGCGAGCGCGTCGATCTCCTGATCGATCCCGGCACGGCCTTTCTCGAATTGTCGCCGCTGGCGGCCCACGGCCTCTACGGCGGCGACGTGCATTCGGCCAGCGTCATCACCGGGGTAGGGCGGATCTCGGGGCGCGAATGCGTCGTCGTCGCCAACGACGCCACCATCAAGGGCGGCACCTATTATCCGATGACGGTGAAAAAGCATCTGCGCGCCCAGGACATCGCGCGGCAGAACAATCTGCCCTGCGTCTATATGGTGGATTCCGGCGGCGCCTTCCTGCCGATGCAGGACGAGATTTTTCCCGACGAGCGGCATTTCGGCCGCATCTTCTACAATCAGGCGCAGATGTCGGCGCAGGGCATCCCGCAGATCGCCATCGTGATGGGTTCCTGCACCGCCGGCGGCGCCTATGTCCCGGCCATGTCGGACGAGAGCATCATCGTGCGCAACCAGGGTACGATCTTTCTCGGCGGGCCGCCGCTGGTGAAGGCGGCGACCGGCGAGGTGGTGACCGCGGAAGAGCTCGGCGGCGCCGACGTGCACTCGCGGCAATCCGGCGTCACCGATCATTATGCGCAGAACGATAGCCACGCGATCGGCATTGCCCGGCGCATCGTCGCCACGCTGAAACAGCCCAGCCGGGCCAGCCTGAACATGCGCGAGCCGCGCGAGCCGCTGTTTGCACCGCAGGAAATCTATGGCGTGGTCTCCGCCGACGGTCGCAAGCCGTTCGACGTGCATGACATCATCGCCCGGCTGGTCGACGGCTCGGAATTCGACGAATTCAAGAAGCTGTACGGCCAGACCCTGATTTGCGGCTTCGCCCATATCTGGGGCTATCCGGTCGGCATCATCGCCAACAACGGCATCCTGTTCAGCGAGAGTTCGCTGAAGGGCGCGCATTTCATCGAGCTGTGCTGCCAGCGCAATATCCCGCTGGTGTTCCTGCAGAACATCACCGGCTTCATGGTGGGCAAGAAATACGAGGCCGGCGGCATCGCCCGCGACGGCGCCAAGCTGGTGACGGCGGTGGCCACCGCCGGCGTGCCGAAATTCACTGTCGTGATCGGCGGCTCCTACGGCGCCGGCAATTACGGCATGTGCGGCCGCGCCTACAGCCCGCGTTTCCTCTGGATGTGGCCGAACGCCCGCATCTCCGTGATGGGCGGCGAACAGGCATCGATGGTGCTGGCCCAGGTCCGGCGCGATGGCATCGAGGCCAAGGGCGAGACATGGTCGGCCGAAGAGGACGACAAGTTTCGTGCGCCGATTCGCGCCCAGTATGAGAGCCAGGGCAGTCCCTACTACGCTACCGCGAGGCTCTGGGATGACGGCGTGATCGATCCCGCCGATACCAGGCTGGTACTCGGTCTCGGGCTGGCGGCGTCGGCCAATGCGCCGATCGAGCCGACCCGCTTTGGCCTGTTCAGGATGTGATGATGAAAGGCCAGATCCAGCCCCAGGTTCAAGCCGGGTATCGGCGATTTCGCACCCTCCTGATCGCCAACCGCGGCGAGATCGCCTGCCGCGTGATCCGTACTGCCAGAGCCATGGGCCTGCGCACGGTGGCGGTCTATTCCGAGGTCGACGCTGATTCCATGCATGTTGCGATGGCGGACGAAGCCGTCCTGCTCGGCCCGGCGCGGGCGCGCGACAGCTACCTGAACATCGAGCGCGTGATCGAAGTGGCGCGGCAGACCGGCGCCGAGGCCGTGCATCCCGGCTACGGCTTTCTGTCGGAGAATGCGGAATTCGCCGAGGCCTGCGCCAAGGCGGGGCTGGTATTCGTCGGCCCCACCGCCGCGATGATGACGGCGATGGGCTCCAAATCCGGCTCCAAGGCGCTGATGGAAAAGGCCGGCGTGCCGCTGGTGCCCGGCTATCACGGCGAGGCCCAGGACGACGCGACCCTGGCCGTGGCGGCCGACAAGGCCGGTTACCCGGTGCTGGTCAAGGCTTCCGCCGGCGGCGGCGGCCGCGGCATGCGGGTGGTGCGCGCGGCCGGCGAACTGGCCGCCGCTCTCGTCAGCGCCAAGCGCGAGGCCAAGGCCGCGTTCGGCGACGACCGCATGCTGATCGAAAAGTTCGTCCAGAACCCTCGTCATATCGAGGTGCAGATCATCGGCGACAGCCACGGCAATCTGCTGTCGCTGTTCGAGCGCGAATGCACGCTGCAGCGGCGGCATCAGAAGGTGATCGAGGAAGCGCCGTCGCCGACGCTGAATGCGGCCCAGCGCGAGACCGTGTGCGCCGCCGCGCGAAAGGCCGCGGGCGCAGTCAATTATGTCGGCGCCGGCACCATCGAGTTCGTGTCCGACGGCAAGGACGTGTTCTTCATCGAGATGAACACGCGGCTGCAGGTCGAGCATCCCGTCACCGAATTGATCACGGGCATCGATCTCGTGGAATGGCAGTTGCGGGTGGCGTTCGGCGAAAAGCTGCCGCTGACGCAGGATCAGATCACGCTCAACGGCCATGCCATCGAGGCGCGGGTCTATGCCGAAAATCCGCACAAGAACTTCATGCCGTCGGTCGGCCGCATCAGGACATGGCACACGCCGGCCGAAGTGAACGGCCTGCGCGTCGATGCCGGCTATCGCGCGGGCGACGCGGTCTCGCCGCACTACGACGCCATGCTGGCCAAGGTGATCGCCTGGGCGCCGACCCGCGACGAAGCCATCGATCGGCTCAACCGCGGCCTCGAGGAGACCGATGTCCGCGGCATCGTCAGCAACATTCCCTTCCTGTCGGCGCTGGTGACGCATCCGCAGGTGCGCGCCAATACCATCGATACCGGCTTCATCGAACGCGAATTGAAGAACCTGACGCCGGCGGCAGCCGTTCCGCACGATCTCGAATTGGGCGCCGCCGTGGTCGCTATCCTCGGCGACGAAACAAAGCGCGCCGGCGCGGAGGCGCATTCGCCGTGGCGGACCGCGGGCTGGATGCCGGTCGGCCGGCGGCGGCGGGTGTTTACGTTCCGGGACGGGCAGGGCGGCGAGCACAAGGTCAGCCTGATCTATGGCAATGGTCCGGCGACGCTGGCGATCGGCGAGCGCGAACTGGCCTTCACCACCGCGCCGGAGGCTGCCGGCGGCTTCCAGCTCAGGCTACACGGCATCAAATCCCACGTGGTCGCCGTGATCGAAGGCCATGAACTCTATCTGCGCACCCGCAACGGCCGCTTCGACCTGCATTGGGTCGATCCGTTCGGCGGCGAGACCGAAGAACAGGCCGGCGACGACAAGATCGTGGCGCCGCTGCCGGGCACCGTGGTGGCACTGCTGGCGGAAGTCGGCGCCAAACTGGAAAAGGGCGCGCCCATTCTCACGCTGGAAGTGATGAAGATGGAGCAGACGCTGCGCGCGCCGTTTGCGGGCGTTTTGAGCGCGATCAAATGCAAGGTCGGCGACATCGTCGGCGAGGGCGTCGAACTCGCCGTGGTCGAGCCCACCGTTGTGTAGGGTGGGCAAAGACGCGCTCTTCGCGCCGTGCCCACCATCTTCGCGCCACACATATTGAATGGTGGGCACGGCGCAAGAGGCGCCTTTGCCCACCCTGCGATTCGAGAGTAGCAGCATGAGCGATTCCGTCCGCATCGTCGAAGTCGGTCCCCGCGACGGGCTGCAGAACGAGAAGACGCCTGTCAGCGTCGAGGACCGCATCGCCTTCATCGAGGCGTTGCTCGGCGCCGGCTTGCGCACCGTCGAGGTCGGCGCCTTCGTGTCGCCGAAGGCGATCCCGCAAATGGTGAACTCCGATGCCGTGCTGCGCGGGGTCGATCACCATCCGGACAGCGAATTCCATGTGCTGGTGCCGAACGAGAAGGGCTATGAGGCCGCGCGGGCGGCCGGCGCCAGGGTGATCGCGGTGTTCGCCTCGGCCTCGGAAGGGTTTTCCCGTGCCAACATCAACTGCACGGTGGCGGAATCGATCGAGCGCTTCAGGCCGGTGCTGGCTCGCGCCGGGGCCGACGGCATCAAGGTACGCGGCTATATCTCCTGTGTGCTCGGCTGCCCCTTTGACGGCGAGGTCAGGCCGCAGGCCGTGGTCGACGTGGCGCGGACGCTGTCGGAACTCGGTTGTTACGAGGTCTCGCTCGGCGACACCATCGGCGTCGGCACGCCGCTGAAGGCCAAAAATCTGCTGCGCGTGGTGGCCGGCCACGTGCCGATGGCGAGCCTGGCGATGCATTTCCACGACACCTATGGCCAGGCCCTTGCCAACCTCTATGCCGGGATGGAGGAGGGCTGCCGCGTGATCGATTCCGCGGCGGGCGGTCTCGGCGGCTGCCCCTATGCGCCGGGCGCCACCGGCAACGTCGCCACCGAGGACGTGGTCTATCTGCTGGAAGGCATGGGCATCGCCACCGGCGTCGACATGTCGAAGCTGGTGGCCGCCACCAACGCGATCAGCCGGCTGCTCGGCCGTCCCCCGGTCAGCCGGGTGGCATCGGCGCTGAATGCGAAGGGGCGAATGGGGCAGTAGCGTAGCGAATGGCGAAGGGAAGGTTCCCCACGCGCCATTCGCTACCCGCTATTCGCCACTTGCACTTCGTTCCCCAGTTTCTGCGGGTTGGCCGAGGTCGACGCCTTGGCGCCGTAGGCCTTCCAGGCGGTATCGCGTGCAATGTCGCGGCTGGCAGGGAACCCGGTCGGCGAAAAATTTTCGGGCGGCAGGTAACAAACGCCCTCGCGGGTCCGTCCTGAACCATAGCGGCATCAGTCGCTTTCAAGCATCGGTTCCAAAGGGAAAACAGCCCATGACCATCAGCACCCGTATCGCACTCGGAATTTCGGCCGCCGCCCTCTCGCTCAGCCTGGCGCTGGCGCCTGCCGCCTTCGCGCAGGACAAGATGGGCAAGGACGACGGCATGAAAAAGGACTCCATGTCCAAGGACGGCATGAAGAAGGACACCATGTCGAAGGACGGCATGAAGAAGGATTCGATGTCCAAGGACGGCATGAAGAAGGATTCGATGTCCAAGGACGGCATGAAGAAGTAGGTCTGCCGCCTGCTTCAGCGTCGCGCGGGCTCGCCTCCTTGGGGAGGCGGGCCTGCCGTGGCCGGGGCGTCAGCCCCGCCGGCCGCCTTATCGCTTCTTGCCCTTGCCCTTGCGGGCGGCATAACGCGCGTCGCGCGCGGCCTTGCGCTCGGCCTCGAGTGCGAATTCGGCGGCGGCGGCGGCTTCCTGTTCGCGCAGGATCTGGGCGGCGGCTTCGGCCGCAGCCTGCTCTTCGCGCGCCTTCTGCTCGGCTTTGGCGGTCTCGCGCGCCAGCTTGGCCTTGGCCCGCTCGGCGGCTTGCGCCTCGCGCTCGGCGCGGCGCTTGGCGACCTCGGGATCATCGAGACCCGGCTTGGCTTTAAACTTCTCCAGGATGTTCTTCCTTGCTTCCTGCGCCGCCTTCTGCCGGTCCGCGAAGCTAGGTTCCTTGAATCCACTCATTGAAACGGCCTTGTCGCTTTCGTTTGGGTGATGTGTGATCGGCTCTGGCGCGAGGGCAATGAGCGCCCCCGGCGCGATGGGGAGCGGTTTACAGCCGCGCGGGCCGGGACGCCATCGTTTAATCGGCCAGCCGGCGCAATGTCGCGCGAAAACTGACGCTGCGGCTGCCCACCAGCGAGGTGCCGAAAACCTCGGAACAGTCGTCCCGCCAGGTTCCCGTAAAGCCGGTCGTGACTTCGCGGCCGGCAAAAACCGGCCGCGCGGTCGGGTCGTGATAGCGCGTGTGCTGGTTGGTGACGAGGTCGCCTTTCCAGCTGCCGTCCTTGACGGTGTAAGAGCCGACCGACCAGAAATAGGAGTCGCCGCCGTGGAGGCGGCCGTCGCGAAGCATGATCACCCCGCTGGCGCGTCCCTTGACGCCGTCGCCCATCTGGATGTGTATCGAGTAAAGCCCGTTCTTCATATCCGGCCATCCCCCGACAGCTATAGCAGGTTTGGGGCAGTGCCGCGCGCGCCCCTCGCTCGGACGGGCCCTGCGCGATCGGGGAACATCACCAGGTCTCGAAGCGAAGCTCGGCGGCGCCCCTGGCGGCGATGCCGCGGACCTCCCAACTGGCAGAACCGTTCAGGGAGCGGCAGTGGATGCGGATCATGGTGCCGCGCTCGTCCTTGCCGGCATCCTCGACCAGGCCGACGACGGGGCAGTTGAGCCCATCCGAGGCGATCTGTCCGGCGAGCTTCTGCTTTTCCTTTTGATTGGGCTGGGTCTTGAGCGGGGTCTGCGCGGCGGCAGCCGCAAGGCCGAACACCAGCACAAGTCCAGCCGCCGCGATTTGCCGAATGCGAGGACAGGTGGGAGTCATTTTTCGATCGTAGCCAAACGGCAGCCGGAAATCACGCCCGAAAGATTTTGTTAATGATTTCCCTTAAAGGGAAATTTGCCTCTCTCGCCCACGGTGCGCAACGCAAAGCATTTTTGCCGATCGCCATTTTTCAAGACACCGGGAAGGCACCACCATGACGATGTCTCGCGTATATGCAGCACTGATCGCTTCGGCCGTTACCGCCATGGCGCTACCCACGGCAGCCTCCGCGCAATGCCAAGGCTGCTACATGCCGCCGCCGCAGCCTTGCGTCACCTGCTACCAGCGCCAGGTGGTGCCGCCCCAGTACCGGACCGTCGAGGAAACGGTGATGGTCGCGCCCGGCCGCGTCATCGCCCATCGCACGCCTGCGCAATACCGCACCGTGATGGTGCCGAAGACCGTGATGGTGGCGCCGGAAGGCGTGCAGTACGAGCGCACCCCGCCGCAATACGCCACCCGCCAGCGCGTCGAAATGGTTGCGCCCGCCCGCGAATACTACGTCGCGACACAGCCGCGCTGCAGCACCTGCGGGTACTGAGACCGCAGGCGCGAAACGCCCGCGAGGATTTGGAACAAGCAAAGGCCCTGGAGCGATCCGGGGCCTTTCGTCGTCACGGGTTGATTTCAGGATTTGCCGGCGCGCCCGGCCTTGCTTGGAGCCGGCGGTTGCGGCACCGCAAAAATCCCGAATTCCTCGGTCAGCACCGTCGCCAGCCAGGACTGATATTCGCCGTAACGGCGGCTATCGCGCGCGATCACGCCGAACTCCGGCTCTTCGCCCGGCCGTAATTTGCGCAGCACGATGGGGGCGGCGACGGGAATATAGATCGAGCCCTTGGGGTTGCTCAGCGTCGAGATGATGCCGCGCATCATGTCTTCGGTATCGGGCAGCGAGAGCAGAACGGTTCGCACGTTACCCGCGCTCGAACTCACGAGATTCATGAACGCGGTGCCGAACGGAATATAGACGGTGCCGACCTGCCGGTACTTGCCGTCGAAGCGCGACTTCTCCTCGAACACCAGGCATTTCTGCGCGTCGCTCCACGCGATCGAGATCAGGTAGGCGTTGAAGTTGGCGGGGTTGGCGAACATCGGACGGACGCAGAGATAATCGCCCTGCAGATATTCAACGGCATCGAAGACATATCCGCCGACCGATTTGGCGGCGGTGTCGTCCCTGACCTTGAGTTGCCCGTCGGCATGCCGTTGAAAACTGGTTTTGAGAATGCCCTCGACCTTGTTCAGGGTGCGCTCGGTGAAGTCGCCCTGAAACAGTTTTTCGACCGATGATTTCGACAGATGTTCACGGATCAGGTCCTTGCGGGCCAGGCCGTTGGCGTCCAGATGGCGCTGGATTGCGTGGGCGATCGCCTTCCTGTCCTGCCTGGAGCCGAGCCCCGTCTCCTGCGTCATGTCGCGGCACCCCAAAATTCATCAAAATCTAGCATGAACTTTCATGACTTGCCTATGTCGCCGCCGCCGCGTTCCATTTTTTGCGAATTCGGCTCGCATTCATCCGAACAATGCGGCGAAGCGACATTCTTGATGGTCGCGGCAATCGGCATGGTTAATCTAGGCTGGCAGTGCGGACGGCGAGGTGCCGTGCGCGGAGCGAGATCAGGGCGGTCGGCATGCCGAACGGCGCGGCGATAGACCAAGACGTAACTGGCGATCCCAGCAGGATTCGAACCTGCAACCCACGGAGTAGAAATCCGTTACTCTATCCAGTTGAGCTATGGGACCGTAGCTTCACGGCACCTCGTCTTCATAGCACTGCCAATATGAAAAATCCGCTGTCCGGCCAAGCCCTTTTGCGAACCATTTTCGGCTCCCAGGCGACATACCGAAGCGGTGGATCGCAGCGTTTGTCCGCCCGCAAGGCATGCCCGGCCACGGCCGGCTGCCGGGTGACATCCAGGGGCACGCTTCGTCATATGCTGCACGGGACTTTTTCGTTATCTGCTTCGGCGGCCACGAGTCCGTCACCTTTTCGCGCACTTCTGAACCAAACGCGGCGACTGTCCGCGTCCCAGGGAGCTCCATCATGATTGGCTTGATTCGCGCTGCGGCAATCTGCGCAACGCTGGCGCTCGGTCTCGTCACGGCGCAGGCCGCGGACAAGGCCTTCAAACGCGACGATCTTCAGGATTCGGCGGTCAAGCTGGAGGCCCAGATCAAGAGCGAAGCAGGCGCGGTGGCGAAATCCGGCGCGACGCTGAAAACCGACGCCGACGCCGCCTTCAAGCGCAGCGACTTCCGCACCGGCCTGCAGATCCTGGGGCAGATCGCGGCGACCTCGCCCGACGACAGCGGCAACTGGCTGCGGCTGGCCCGCGCCATCTTCCAGATCTGGCCGAAGAACTCCAGCGAGGGCACCTTCCTGCTGGAGCGCGCCTCGACCGCGGCCTACATCGCCTACCAGCGCGCCGGCAATGCGGGCGAAGAGGCGGATGCGCTGGCCGTGCTCGGCCGCGCGATGTCCGACCGCAAGCTGTGGCGTCCGGCGCTGGACAGCCTGCGGCTGTCGCTCGACCTGCGCGAGGTCGCCGAGGTGCGCGGCCAATACGAGAAATTGCGCGACCAGCATGGCTTCCGGCTGCTTGATTATACCGTGGATTCCGACGGGGCGTCGCCGCGCGCCTGTTTCCAGTTCTCCGAGGACCTCGCCAAGCGCGTCGACTTTGCGCCGTTCCTGGCGCTGGCCGGCAACGACAAGCCAGCGCTGACGTCGGAAGGCAGGCAGCTTTGCATCGACGGCCTCAAGCACGGCGAACGCTACAACGTCAATTTGCGCGCCGGGTTGCCGTCCACGGTAAGGGAGACCCTGCCCAAATCGGCCGAATTCAACATCTATGTGCGCGACCGCAAGCCGTTCGTGCGCTTCACCGGGCGGGCCTATGTGCTGCCGCGGACCGGCCAGCGCGGCATTCCGCTGGTCACCGTCAATACCCCCGCGGTGTCTGTCAGCGTGTTCCGGATCGGCGACCGCAACCTGATCAATACGGTGCTGAGTAGCGACTTCCAGCAGGCGCTGAGCAAGTACGAGCTTTCCGACCTCGGCGGCGAACGGGGCGTCAAGGTCTGGTCCGGAGAACTCGCCACCGCGACCACGCTCAACCAGGATGTCACCACGGCGTTTCCGGTCGACCAGGTCCTCGGCGACCTGCAGCCGGGCGTCTACGTCATGACGGCCGAAGCCAAGGGCCCCGGCAGCGATAGCGACGGTTCGCTGGCGACGCAGTGGTTCATCGTTTCCGACCTCGGGCTGACGGCCTTCTCGGGCAATGACGGCATCCACGTGTTCGTCAATTCGCTGGCTTCGACCGAAGCGGTGGCCAGGGCCGAAGTGCGGCTGGTGGCGCGCAACAACGAGATTTTGGCGACCCGCAAGACCGACGATTCCGGCCACGTGCTGTTCGAGGCCGGGCTAGCGCGCGGCGAGGGCGGCCTGTCGCCGGCCATGCTGACGGTATCCGGCGAGAAGGCCGACTATGCCTTCCTCAGCCTGAAATCCAACGCCTTCGACCTCTCGGACCGCGGCGTGTCCGGCCGGGCGGTCCCCGCAGGGGCCGACGCCTTCGTCTATACCGAGCGCGGCGTCTATCGCTCCAGCGAGACGGTCTATCTCACCGCGCTGCTGCGCGACGGCCAGGGCAACGCCGTGAGCGGCGGACCGCTGACGATGGTGATCGAGCGACCCGACGGCGTTGAATTCCGCCGCGCCGTGCTGCCCGACCAGGGCGCCGGCGGCAGGAGCATGGCGCTGACCCTCAATTCCGCGGTTCCGACCGGGACCTGGCGGGCGCGGGCCTTCACCGACCCCAAGGGCTCCGCGGTCGGCGAAACCACCTTCATGGTCGAGGATTACATCCCCGAGCGGATCGAATTCGAGTTAACATCCAATGACAAGCAGATCAAAGCTGATGCTCCGGTAGAACTTAAGGTCGACGGCCGTTTCCTTTATGGCGCGCCGGCCTCCGGGTTGCAGCTGGAAGGCGACATGCTGGTGGCGCCGGCCCCCGGACTGCCGGGTTTTGCCGGTTACCAGTTCGGCGTCGCGGATGCGGAAACCGCCAGCAACGAACGCACCCCGCTGGAAAACCTGCCCGAGGCCGACGCCCAAGGCGTCGCCACGTTCCCGGTCAGTCTGGCGAAGCCGCCATCCTCGACCCAGCCGCAGGAAGCCCAGATCTTCATCCGGATGGCGGAAGCCGGCGGCCGCTCGGTGGAACGCAAGCTGGTTTTGCCGGTCGCTCCCGCGGCGGCCATGATCGGGGTCAAACCGCTGTTCGCCGACAAGAGCGTCGCGGAAGGCGACAAGGCCGGTTTCGACGTGGTGTTCGTGACCCCCGAAGGCAAGCAATTGGCCCGCGATGGCCTGCGCTACGAGTTGTTGAAGATCGAATCCCGCTATCAATGGTACCGGCAGCACTCGTCCTGGGAATATGAGCCGGTCAAATCGACCAAGCGGGTGGCCGATGGCGATCTCGCGGTTGCCGCCGACAAGCCGTCCCGGATCACGTTGTCGCCGCAGCCCGGCCGCTACCGGCTCGACGTCAAATCAACCGAGGCCGACGGTCCCTTGACCTCGGTGCAGTTCGATGTCGGCTGGTATTCCGAAGGCAGCGCCGATACGCCGGACCTGCTGGAGACCTCGATCGACAAGCCGGAATATCTGGCCGGCGATACCATGGTGGTGTCGGTCAATGCCCGCTCGGCCGGCAGGCTCACCATCAACGTGCTCGGCGACCGGCTGCTGACCACGCAATCCACCAACGTCAAGGAAGGTACCGCGCAGGTCAAAATTCCCGTCGGCAAGGACTGGGGCACCGGCGCCTATGTGGTGGCGACCTTGCGCCGTCCGCTCGATGCCGCGGCCTCACGCATGCCCGGACGGGCGATTGGCCTGAAGTGGTTCGGCATCGACAGGAAGTCCCGCACACTTAACGTGGACCTCGCGCCGCCGGCGTTGGTGCGCCCCGGAACCACGCTGAAGATCCCCGTCAAGCTCGGCGGCCTCAATCCCGGCGAGGACGCCAAGATCGTCGTCGCCGCCGTCGACGTCGGCATTCTCAATTTGACCAACTACAAGCCGCCGGCGCCGGACGACTACTATCTCGGCCAGCGCCGCATGACCTCGGAAATCCGCGACCTCTACGGGCAACTGATCGACGGCATGCAGGGCACCCGCGGCCAGATCAGGACCGGCGGCGACATCGCCGGCGCCGAGCTGCAGGGCAGCCCGCCCACGCAAAAGCCGCTGGCGCTGTATTCCGGAATCGTCACGGTCGCAGCCGACGGCACCGCGTCCATCGATTTCGACATTCCTGAATTCGCCGGCACCGCGCGGGTGATGGCGGTGGCCTGGACCTCGACCAAACTCGGCCGCGCCACGATCGACGTCACGGTCCGCGATCCCGTGGTGCTGACCGCGACATTGCCGCGCTTCCTGCTCAATGGCGACAAGGGCACCATGAGCTTTGACCTCGACAATGTCGAAGGTGCTGCGGGTGACTACACCATCAGCGTCAAGACATCAGGTCCGGTGAAAGTGACGGGCAATCCGTCCACCACGATAAAGCTCGCGGCCAAGCAACGCACCTCGATGTCGCTGGCGCTCGATGCCGGTGGCGCCGGGACCGCGACGTTCGATGTCGACATCACCGGGCCGAACGGCCTGACGCTGGCGCGGCATTATGCGCTCGACGTGAAGGCGGCGACGCAGATCCTGGCGCGCCGCTCGATCCGGACCCTGGCAAAGGGCGAGAGCCTGACGCTGACGTCGGATATGTTCTCGGATCTGGTGCAGGGCACCGGCGGTGTCTCGCTGTCGGTCAGTCTGTCCACCGCGCTCGACGCTGCGACCATCCTCAAGGCGCTCGACCGTTATCCGCATGGCTGTTCGGAGCAGATCACCAGCCGCGCCATGCCGCTGCTCTATGTCAACGATCTGGCGGCGGGCGCCCATCTCGCGATGGATACCGCGGTCGACCAGCGCATCCGGGATGCGATCGACCGGCTGCTGGCGCGGCAGGGCTCGAACGGCTCGTTCGGGCTGTGGTCGGCCGGCGGCGACGATGCCTGGCTCGATGCCTATGTCACGGACTTCCTGACCCGCGCCCGCGAAAAGGGATTTGCGGTGCCGGATGTGCTGTTCAAGAGCGCGCTCGACCGTATCCGCAACTCGGTGGTGAATGCCAACGAGCCGGAAAAGGACGGCGGCCGCGATCTGGCCTACGGCCTCTACGTGCTCGCCCGCAACGGCGCGGCGCCGATCGGCGACCTGCGCTATCTCGCCGACACCAAGCTCGGCAATCTGGCGACGCCGATCGCCAAGTCTCAGCTGGCGGCGGCGCTGGCGCTGGTCGGAGACAAGGGCAGGGCAGAGCGGGTCTATGCCGCGGCCGCCGAGAGTCTGGCGCCGAAACCGGTGCTGGAGTTCGGCCGGGTCGACTATGGCAGCGCCTTGCGCGATGCCGCAGCCCTGGTCTCACTGGCGAGTGAAGGCAATGCGCCGCGGGCGACGCTGACCCAAGCCGTCCAGCGCGTCGAAGCGGCGCGCGGTCTCACGCCCTACACCTCGACCCAGGAAAATGCCTGGCTGGTGCTGGCGGCGCGCGCGCTCGCCAAGGAAACGCTGACGCTCGATGTCAACGGCGCGGCGGTCAAGACCGCGCTTTATCGCAGCTACAAGGCCACTGACATGGTGGGCCAGCCGATCAAGATCACCAACACCGGCGATGCGCCGGTACAGGCGGTGGTCTCGGTCTCCGGTTCGCCGATTACGCCGGAGCCGGCGGCCTCGAACGGTTTCAAGATCGAGCGGAATTACTTCACGCTCGACGGCAAGCCGGCCGACGTGTCGAAGGCGAAGCAGAACGACCGCTTTGCGGTGGTGCTGAAGATCACGGAGGCAAAACCGGAACACGGTCACATCATGGTGTCGGATTATCTCCCCGCCGGCCTCGAAATCGACAATCCGCGGCTGGTTTCATCCGGCGACACCGGCACGCTGGGCTGGATCGAGGATGGCGAGGAGCCTGAGAACACCGAGTTTCGCGACGACCGCTTCACCGCGGCGATCGATCGGGCCAGCAACGACGCGGCCGTGTTTACGGTAGCCTATGTGGTGCGCGCGGTGTCTCCCGGCAAATACGTGCTGCCGCAGGCCTATGTCGAGGACATGTATAATCCCTCGCGCTATGGCCGCACCGGCACCGGCTCGGTCGAGGTGCGTCCGGCAAAATGAGTGAATCGGGCAACCAGGAAGACGTGGATGGCCGGGTCAGGCCCGGCCATGACGGGAGGAGAAAGCGGTGGCTGCGTCGAGCCGCAGTCGGAGCGGCGCTCGTCGCCGTTCTCCTGACCGGCGCCTTCGCGGCGTGGGTCAAATCGCTCGGTCCTTTGCCCCTGGAGCAGGCCCGGCAAATCTCCAGGACCGTCGTCGACCGGAACGGCAAGCTGTTGCGCGCCTATGCGATGGCGGATGGCCGCTGGCGGCTCCCGGTCAACGCGCGAACCGGGGTCGATCCCTCCTATCTGAAACTGCTGCTGGCTTACGAGGATCGGCGGTTTTATTCCCACCACGGTGTCGATCCGCAGGCGCTCGGCCGCGCCGCGTGGCAGCTCGTGACCAGCGGTCGCATCGTCTCCGGCGGCTCCACCATCACCATGCAGCTGGCGCGATTGATGGAGCCGCGGCGCGAGCGCTCGCTCTCCGCCAAATTGCGCCAGATGGTCCGCGCGATCCAGCTCGAGCGGCAACTGAGCAAGGACCAGATTCTCGATCTCTATCTGGCGCTGGCGCCGTTCGGCGGCAATCTCGAGGGCATTCGCGCGGCGTCGATTGCCTATTTCGGCAAGGAGCCGAAGCGGCTGTCGCTGGCGGAAGCCGCTATCCTGGTGGCGTTACCGCAATCGCCGGAGAGGCGCCGGCTCGATCGTCATCCCGAGGTGGCGCGCATCGCCCGCAACCGCGTGCTCGATCGCATGGTCGAGGACGGCCGCGTACCGGCCGAGGACGCGGTCCAGGCCAAGGCCGTTCCAGTGCCGCGGCTGCGCAAGCCGATGCCCATTCTGGCGCCGCATTCCGCCGATCAGGCCCAGGCTACCGTGAAAGACACGCCGGTCATCAGGCTGACGCTGGATTCGGGGCTGCAGAAGGTGCTGGAAGCGCTGGCGCGCGACCGCGCGGTCGCGCTGGGTCCGAATATTTCCGTTGCTATGATCGCGGTCGACAATAAGAGCGGCGACGTGCTGGCGCATGTCGGCTCGCCCGACTATTTCGACGACGGGCGCGCCGGCCAGGTCGATATGACCCGCGCGGTGCGCTCGCCCGGCTCGACCCTGAAACCGTTCATCTATGGTCTGGCCTTCGAGGACGGCTTCGTTCATCCGGAAAGCCTGATCGATGACCGGCCGATCCGTTTCGGCTCTTACGCGCCGGAAAATTTCGACATGAGTTTTCAGGGCACGGTGCCGGTGCGCAAGGCGCTGCAATTGTCGCTCAACGTGCCGGCGATCGCGCTGCTCGACCGTGTCGGCTCCAGCCGCCTGTCGTCGCGGCTGAAGCAGGCCGGCACCAATCTGGTGCTGCCGAAGAACGAGGCGCCCGGTCTCGCGATGGGCCTCGGCGGCGTCGGCGTCACGCTGCAGGATCTGGTGCAGCTCTATTCCGGGCTGGCGCGGCTCGGCAATGCGAGGCCGCTGCGCGAGATCGTCGGAGCAACCGACGATGCGCGCGACAATCTGCGGCTGATGGATCAGGTCGCGGCCTGGCAGGTCGGCAATGTGCTGATCGGCACGCCGCCGCCGGAAAACGCCGCGCATAACCGGATCGCGTTCAAGACCGGAACCAGCTACGGTTACCGCGATGCCTGGTCGGTCGGCTTCGACGGCAGGCTCACCATCGGCGTCTGGGTCGGACGGCCTGATGGCGCGCCGGTGCCGGGGCTGGTCGGGCGCACCGCCGCGGCGCCGATCCTGTTCGACGCTTTCGCCCGCACCGGAAAACTGCCTGCCGCGCTACCGAAGTCGCCGAAGGGCGCCTTGGTGGCCAGCAACGCCAAACTGCCGCTGCCGCTGCGCCGGTTCCGGCCTGCAGGGGAACTGGTCCGCATCGGTACGGACCAGGCGCCGCGCATCCAGTTCCCGCTCCATGGCTCGCGGATCGATGTCGACCGCCGCAAGGGAGGGCAGTTCTCGGCGATGCCGGTCAAGATCGCCGGCGGCGTGCCGCCGCTCACCATGCTGGTCAACGGCGTGTCGGTGGGTGAAATCGACGGCCGGCGTCAGCGGCTGGTCGAGCCGCCCGGTCCGGGCTTTGCCAGACTGACCGTGATCGACGCGGTGGGCGCCGCGGACACAGTTGTCATAAGAATTCAATAGAAGGTGCCTAACCGGTTGTGGGGATAGCGGTTTCGGCGTAAGCGGAACCAATGGTCGAGACCTATGCCCGCCCCCGATTTGGAGCGCCGCGCGAGCCGAAGAACCGGGTCAATCCGGGCAGCCGGCTTGCGGGCCTGCTCGACCTTGCGGCGGCCAGCCATGTCAGGGCGGTGCTGTTTCTGGTGTGCTGCGGCCTCGTGCTGTTTCTGCCGGGCTTCTTCAATATCCCGCCGATCGATCGCGACGAGGCGCGGTTCGCGCAGGCGACCAAGCAGATGGTCGAGAGCAACGATTTCGTCGACATCCGCTTCCAGGACGATGTCCGCTACAAGAAACCGGTCGGCATCTACTGGATGCAGTCGGCCGTGATCGAGACCGCCACGGCGCTGGGCTTGCCGCAGGCGCAGGTCCGCATCTGGCTGTACCGCATTCCCTCGCTGATCGGCGCGATCGGGGCGGTGCTGCTGACCTACTGGACGGCGCTGGCGTTCGTGACCCGGCGCGGCGCCATCCTGGCCGGGTTGATAATGGCCAGTTCGGTGCTGCTCGGCGCCGAAGCGCGGCTGGCGAAAACCGATGCCATGCTGTTGCTGACCGTGGTCGCGGCGATGGGCGCGATGGCGCGGGTCTATCTGTCATGGCAGCGCGGCGAGGATCCCGTGCGGCCACCATGGTCCTGGCCCGTGATCTTCTGGACGGCGCTGGCCGCCGGCATCCTGCTCAAGGGGCCGCTGATCCTGTTGTTCGTCGCGCTCACGATCGTGACGCTGGCGATCCTCGACCGCTCGGCGGCGTGGCTGTGGCGGCTGCGTCCGGTCTGGGGCCTGATGTGGATGCTGGGTCTGGTGCTGCCCTGGTTCGTCGCGATCTTCTGGCGCGCCGGTCAGACCTTCTTCACCGATTCCGTCGGCCGCGACATGCTGGCGAAATTCGCCGCGCAGGAATCCCACGGCGCGCCGCCCGGGTTCTATCTGGCGTTGTTCTGGATCACGTTCTGGCCGGGGGCGGCACTTGCGGGAATGGCGGCGCCGGCGGTGTGGCGGGCGCGGCGCGAGCCCGGCGCGCAGTATCTGCTGGCATGGCTGATGCCGTCCTGGATCGTGTTCGAGCTGGTGATGACCAAGCTGCCGCATTACGTGCTGCCGCTCTATCCGGCGATCGCGATCCTTACCGTCGGCGCACTGGAACGCCGCGTGCTGTCGCGATCGTGGCTGATGCGCGGCGCGGCCTGGTGGTTCGTGATCCCGGCCGGGGCGTCGGTGCTCGTCGTGGTCGGCGCGATCGCGCTGACGCGCCAGCCGGTGTTTCTGGCCTGGCCCTTCATCGCGGCGGCGCTGATCTTCGGGCTGTTCGCATGGTGGCTCTACGAGGACAGCCGCGCCGAACGTTCGCTGCTGAACGCGGTGGTCTCGGCGATGTTTCTGGCGATTGCGGTCTACGGCATCGTGCTGCCCTCGCTGACGCCGCTGTTCCCGAGCCCCGAAATCGCCCGCGCGCTGCGTAATGTCGTCTGCGTCGGACCGAAAGCCGCCGCCGCGGGTTTTCACGAGCCGAGCCTGGTCTTCATGACGGGAACGTCCACGCTGCTGACCGACGGATCGGGCGCGGCGGATTTCCTGGGGCAGGGCAGTTGCAGGTTTGCGCTGGTGGAATCACGCTCGGAACGCAGCTTCGCCGCGCGCGCCGAAGCCATCGGGCTGCGCTACAACGTGGCCACCCGCATCGACGGCTATAACTTCTCGCAGGGCAAGGCGATCTCGATCGCGATCTTCCGCTCCGAAGGCACCCAGTAAAATGGTGCCCCGGGCCGGCGCCTCGTCGAATTATTTCCCCGGGCTTGTAGCCGTCCTGCGCCGATCGGCGGCGCAACTGGTGCGCTCGCCGTCGCATTCGCGCCGTGCCGAGGCGGCGCGGCGATCGGCCCGCCATGTCGTGCAACTCACCGCCATTCTCGGCGCCGCGATCATCGCCCTGATGTATTTTCTGGATGCGACCGAGATCGGCTGGATGCCGACACGCGGCACGCCGGGCCTTTGGCCGATCCGTATCCTGACCGATTTCGGCAAATCCCGCTATGTGCTGTGGGTGCTGGCCGGGCTGTTGTTCGTCGTCGCCTTCGTTTCCCCGGCTTTGCGCGGGCAGACGCGATCCCTGTTGCTCGGCCTGGGGACGCGCCTGCAATTCGTGTTTTTCGCCGTGCTGGTGCCGGCCCTGATCGGCGAGATCCTGAAATGGGCCGTCGGGCGCGGCCGACCGTTCGTCGGCGGCGAAGGCAATGTTTTCAACTTCAGGCATTTCGGCGGCACCGAAGCCTTTGCAAGCTTTCCCTCCGGCCATGCCAATACCGCCTTTGCGCTGGCTTTCGCGGTTTCCGCGCTGTGGCCGCAGGCGCGCCCCGTGATGATCGCGTACGCCGTCGCGATCGCGCTCAGCCGCCTCGTGCTACTGGCGCATCATCCGAGCGACGTGGTGGCGGGCGCGCTGGTCGGCGTGATCGGCGCGATGGCGGTGCGCTACTGGTTTGCCGCGCGTCGCCTCGGCTTTGCGATCCGCGGCGACGGCGCCATCGTGCCGCTTCCGGGGCCCTCGCTGGGGCACCTCAAAAGGGTTGCCGGAGGGGCGTCAGCCCCATAAGAAGCGGACGCCGTGAGGCTGCTGGTGCAGCGGTTCCCGCTGCGGCCAACTCAAACGATGAGCATCGATTTGCCTTCATCCGACGCGATAGACGTGGCCGTTTCCATCGTTGTTCCCGTGCGCAACGAAGTCGGCAATGTGGAGCCGCTGATCGCGGAAATCGCCGCCGCGCTCGACGGCCGATGGGCGTACGAGATCATCTATGTCAATGACGGCTCCACCGATGCGACCGGCGAGCGGCTCGCGGCATTGATGAAGGCGCGCGCCAACCTGCGCCAGATCAAGCATGCGGCCTCGGCGGGGCAATCGGCCGCGGTTCGCAGCGGGGTGCGCGCCGCGCGCGGCGCCATCGTGGCGACGCTCGACGGCGACGGGCAGAACAATCCGGCCTTCCTGCCGGATCTGGTCGCGGCGATCGAGAACGGCGGCGACCGCGTCGGCCTCGCCGCCGGCCAGCGGGTCGGACGCAAGGACACCGGTTTCAAGAAGTGGCAATCGCGCACCGCCAACGGTGTCCGCAACGCCATCCTGCACGACGGCACCCGCGACACCGGCTGCGGCCTGAAGGCGTTCCGGCGCGAGGTGTTCCTGATGATGCCCTATTTCGACGGCCTGCACCGCTTCCTGCCGGCGCTGGTGCGCCGCGAGGGCTTTGACATCGTCTATGTCGACGTCATCGACCGTCCCAGACATTCCGGCGTGTCGAATTACGGCTTCTTCGATCGGCTATGGATCGGGATCATGGATCTCGCGGGGGTGTGGTGGCTGATCCGCCGCAAGAAGCCGACGCCCGTTGCGACCGAGGTGATGTCCCATGACTGAGCTGTTCAACATGCTTGGCGCCTATCTGCATGATGTCTTCATCATCAAGTTCGATGGCTGGGTCATTCTGGGATTTGTGGCGCAGGGGTTCTTCACCATGCGCTTCGTGGTGCAATGGATCGCCTCCGAGCGCGCGCGCAAGAGCGTGATCCCGGTGGCGTTCTGGTTCTTCTCGATCGGCGGCGGCATCCTGCTGCTGATCTATGCGCTGTACCGCCGCGACCCGGTGTTCATCGCAGGCCAGGCGCTCGGTCTCGTGGTGTATTTTCGCAATCTGTATTTTATCATCGTCACCGGACGGCAGTCGTCCGCCCACGACTGAGGGTCACTCCAGATTTGGGATCCAGCGACATGCAAGCAACCAATGGTTCGAACTCGGTTCCAGCATTGATCATGGGACTCGGTCATCCCCGGCAGACGGCTTTCGTAAAATCGCTAGCCAATATCGGCGTTCCCGTGCATGCGGCTCATACCGAACTCAACGTTTATCGGTTTTCGCGACATTTGGCCGGGTTTCACCAGTTGGAGCCGGATCAGGAGCTGCAGCTCGACTATATCGAAAAATTCGGCCGCGCGTCCGGCGGGATGGTGGTGCCGGCGAACGACGACTACGTCGCGCTGGTCTCCCAAAATCGCAAACGCCTGTCGGAGCATTTTGTCGTTCCCGTGCCGGATTGGGAGATCGTGGGAGCGATTTTCGACAGAGCCACCTGTTACGGCAAGGCGGCATCGATCGGCATCAATGTGCCGCCGCATTGGTGCCCGAATTCAGATGCGGAAATGCAGTCTGTCGTTGCGGGGCTCGATCCGCAGAATTACGACTACATCATCAAGACACGTTCCATCCTCGGGACACCGGCCGACGAGACGACGGTCCGGCTGACCAAAGCGGCGCCCAAGCTTCGGAGCGAGATATTGGCGTCGAGCGAAGAGTTGAGACGCCGAACGGGCGAATACCCCATGATCCAGCAGGTGGTACCCGGGGCAGCCGACGCGGCAATTGGCGTGACGATGGTGATCTCCCCGAAGGGAGAATTCGTTCTGGCCTATTGCGTCCGGCGGCTTCGACTGGCGAGCTACAGGCTCGATGCCGGCTACGTGCATCCCTATGAGCTCGGGTCCGTCGTCTGGTGCGAAACCGTGCATGACGATGAGGCGCTGGAAGCGGCACGGGAACTGGTCAAGTTGTTTGAATATACCGGCCAGATCACCGTGGAATTTCGGCGCGATTCGAGAACCGGCGCGCTCTATCTGATGAAAATGGAGCCGCGACCGGTTCGCGCTACCAGCCTTTCGACAGTCATCGGCATGGACATCCCGACCGCGCTGTACAGGACATTCACCGGCGATACGCCACGTGTTGCAAGGGATTATCCTGACGGAATCGGGTGGCTATGGACCATGGCCTATGCAAAATCCCTGGTTTCCAACCAGCACAACAACCGGCGCGACATTGTCCGGGTGCTGCGTGGGGGCCGCCGGATCAAGGCCTTTGCCGAGGACTTTTCCGATCCCGTGCCGTTGGTGCGGTGGGCGGCGGGCCGCGCCGCGCGACCTTTGGTTGAGCCGTTGCGGAGACTCTTTGGCCATCGGGCCTTGGCCTCGGCCGCACCTTGAAGCCGATATGGATGCCAGCGCCTGCGGCGAGAACGCATGCCTGCCACGACGGCGTTGGTCGCAAGAAATACTTCGCGACGGGCGGCCCCGTGCTCTAAAAGCGTCCCGATGCCGCGAGGGGCGCGCATCGGAATTCGGGTCGCCGATTGAATGCCGAAATATTCCAACCTGGAAGTGTCTGCGCGGATTGATCATTGGTGGTCGATCGCGAATGGCGATTTCGTCGTCGATCCGTTCGGACCGATGGCGAGGGCCGGCCTGTTCCAGATCGGCCTGCCGGGCGCGGATGCCGCGCTCGACAGCTTCAGGGCGATAGCTGCCGCCGAACAGGCGATTGCCGCAAGGACCGGGCTGTTGGGACTGGCAAGCGCCTTCGCCGCCCGGCAGGTGATTGCGCGCTTCTTCATCTCGGGTTTTGCCACCGCCGACCAGCGCGCCGCCTGGCTGCCGCGCATTGCCGCCGGTGAGGTCTGCACGGCGGTCGCGATCTCCGAGCCCGGCGCCGGCGCGCATCCCAAGCATCTGCAGACCACCGCCGAATCCCGTGGCGCGGGATATGTCATCCGCGGCCGCAAGGCCTGGGTCACCAACGGCCCGGTCGCCGATCTCTTCCTGGTGCTGGCGGTGGTCGCGGTCGAGGACGGCCGCAAGCGCTATGGCCTGTTCATGCTGCCGAAGACGACATCAGGCCTTGCGATAAAGCCGATGGCGGCGCTGGACGTGCTGTTGCCGGCGACGCATTGCGAACTCGAACTCGACGGCTGCGAGGTGCCGGCGTCCGCGCGGGTCGGCGACTTGCCGGACGCTTATCCGGTCATGGCGATGCCGTTTCGCGATGTCGAGGATACCGTCGGAACGGCGAATGTCGCGGGATTGCTGAGCTGGTTGCTCGACAAGGCCGCAAGCCACATCGAGCATACGGAAGAGAATGCTTTGCGGCTCGGCCGCATCGCGGGTCTGGTGTCGCTGGTGCAGGCGGCGAGCCGGCTTGCGGTCGCCGCACTCGACGGCGAGGGCGAGGATGTTCCGGCGCGCGTGATCGGCGTAAGACTGCTGGCGCGCGACATCGTCGGCGAAATCCGCGAACTGCTGGGGCAAAGCGCGACCGACGACGAGGCGATGGCCCGGGCGCTGGCGGCGTTCGACATGCTGGCCTCGGTCGCGCGCGAGCCGCGCAAGATCAGGCAGGTCAGACTTGGTAGTTCAATCTGGCCTGGAAATTCAATCGGAAGCGAGAAACAAGAATGAATACCCAACTGCCGGCGGATTCGATCGAAGCCGTCACCCGCGGCCTGGCGTCGGCCGGCTATATCGCCAGCAAGCAGATCGCGACCGCGGTCTATCTGGCCGAGAAGATCGAAAAGCCGATCCTGGTGGAAGGGCCGGCCGGCGTTGGCAAGACCGAGCTGGCAAAGGCGCTGGCGGCATGGCGCGGCATGAAGATGATCCGGATGCAGTGCTACGAAGGCCTCGACGAAGCCAAGGCGCTGTATGAATGGAAGTATGCAAAGCAGCTGCTCTACACCCAGATCCTGAAGGACAAGCTCGGCGAGGTGCTGGGGGGAGCCGACACGCTGGCCGCCGCGCTCGGCAAGCTGCACGATTTCGGCGACGTGTTCTTCTCCAAGGAATTCGTCGAGCCGCGCCCGCTGCTGCAGGCGCTGGAGCAGGCCAATGGCTGCGTGCTGCTGGTCGACGAGATCGACAAGTCGGACGCCGAGTTCGAATCCCTGCTGCTGGAGATTCTCAGCGACTATCAGGTCTCGATCCCCGAACTCGGCACCGTCACGGCGATCGTCAAGCCGACGGTGATCCTGACCTCCAACGGCGAGCGCGATCTTTCGGATGCCTTGAAGCGCCGCTGCCTGCATCTGCATATCGGTTTTCCCGAGCAGAAACTGGAAGAGCGCATCGTCGAGAGCCGCGTCCCCGGCATCTCCGCGACCCTGCGAAAGCAGATCGTCGGCTTCATCAACCAGGTCCGCGCGCTGGACCTGAAGAAGCTGCCCTCGGTCAGCGAGACCATCGACTGGGCCCGCGTGCTGGTGCTGCTGCAGTCGAGCGAACTCGATCATGAGACCGTCAAGGACACCCTCAACGTGCTCCTGAAATATGAGGCCGACATCGAGACCACGATCCCGCAGGTCTCCAGCTTCGTCGCCAAGGCCGGCCGCCACGGCGTGTTCGGCTGATGCGCGAGGAACTGCATCGCTTCTTCCGGGCGGCGCGCGGCGCCGGCGTGCGGGTAAGCCCCGCGGAAAGCATCGATGCCATGAAGGCGGTCGCCGATGTCGGCTTTGCCGAGCGCGGCATCCTGCGCGACACGCTGCTGCTGACGCTGGCCAAGAGCCAGGAGGAAAAGCAGGCGCTGGGCGATTGTTTTGACCTGTTCTTCAGCCAGCCCGAAGTGCCGGAAGAGTCCGCGCCGGAGGATGCCGAAGACAGCAAGGGCGCGGATGCCGCGCCAAACGAGAATGAGCCGGGTGCTCCCGGCGCACCGGCCCCGGAACTCGGCGATCTCGCGCAGATGCTGATGTCGCGCGACCGCAACGCGATCGCGGCCGCGATGGCGGCCGCGTCGAATGCCGCCGCGCTGTCTGACATCCGCTATTTCACCCAGCGCGGCATCTTCTCTTCGCGGATTCTCGAACAGCTCGGCATCGAACGCCTGCGCGACGATCTGGACGCACTGACGGCGACCAATCCCGGCGATGCCGAACGGCTGGCGGCGGCGCTGGAGGCGTTGCGTGAAAACGTGCGCGAGGTCGTCAACCAGGCGCTGGTGCTGTACGGCCGCGAGGAAACCGAGAACCTGCGCAATGAAATCCTGCGCAACGCGCCGCTGGCCCGGCTGGAGCGCCGCCAGGTCGAGCAGATGAAGGCCCTGATCCGCGCCATCGCCCGGCGGCTGCGCGAGCGCTACTCCAAGCCGCGCAAGCGCCAGCGCCGCGGCCATCTCGACACGCGAAAGACGCTGCGGCGCAACGCCGCCTGGGGCGGCGTGCCGTTCCTCACCTCCTGGAAACGCCGCCACCGCGACCGCCCCAAAATCGTGGCGATCTGCGATGTCTCGGGGTCGGTGGCGCAGGTGTCCGACTTCTTCCTGCTCCTGATCCACAGCCTGCACGAAGTGGTGGACGACGTGCGCTCGTTCGCGTTCTCCGGCCACCTGATCGAGGTCAGCGACATCCTCGACACCAAATCGCCGGAGGAGGCGATGAGCGAGATTATGTCCAAGGTCGGCTTCGGCTCGTCCGACTATGGCGGCTCGTTCGTCGATTTCGAAAAGAACTTTCTCCGCAGCGTGACGCCAAAGACCACGGTGATCGTGCTCGGCGATGCCCGCACCAACAACCTCGACCCGCGCGCCGACATCCTGCGCACCATCTCGGAGCGCTCCAAGCGGCTGGTCTGGCTCAACCCGGAAGGGCGGATGGCCTGGGGCTGGGGCGACTCCGAAATGCCGCGCTATGGCGCTTTCTGCACCGTGGTGCGGCAATGCTCGACGGCGAAACAGCTGGAGCGGGCGGTGTCGGACATCGTGGCGGCGTATCAGTAGCATGTTGCGCTGTCTGGTAGATGGATGAGCGCCGGCCGCCTTTTGAAACATACCGGAAGGTTGAAGTGTTCAAATCCTGTCCCCACGCCCCCACCAGACTCGCGTGGCATTCAGGCTATGTCGGCTGCTGAAGGACCAGACATTGCTTGCCACCCCCATGGAGGTCCGCTTTTGACCCATTGCCGACATGCGAGTCGATTCGGCGAAGATAACTTGATAGTCGTCGCCGCCACGGTTTTGCAGGCAATGCAGAAACCATAACTAATTTGTTTTTTGCTTCGCGGGATCGAGCTTATGGCTCCCAAGTGTTGGGCGTCGTCTTCTGATCATAAAAGGGCCTCCATAGCGATTCATTCGGTCTCCCTCTGCCGCAAAAATATCGGCAAGAAGGGCAAGGATCGCTGCCAGTAATAGCCCTCACTTCGGTCACCTGCGAACGCCTTTGTCTGCGCCCACAGCAATGCTGTCTCGAGAAGACTGTCGGGGCCTACAGTTTTCGGGTGGACCATCGATCGTCCCCCAGTAAAATGTCTCTCCTCCAACGTTCACGTCAATTATTCCGCTCAGCCGTATCGAGTCTTGCTCACTGATTACGCGCACAACACATGAATATATCGCTCCTTGCTTTTCAATCACCGTCGGCGCCCTCAACCTCACATTGACGTCTGTGACGGGCCTAAGTTCACGGCCGAACAGTTCAACCCTTGTTTGCGCTGAGGTCTTTTGAGAATCTGTGGGAACAGCGGCAGTTCGCAGCACATCACACCCGAAGGGGGCGGAGTCTGGCGAGCGATTTACACAATCTCCTACCGCAGACTTTTTCCCGAGCATAACTACGTTTGGCTGCGTCAGCGCAGAGCTGGTGGAGTTTGGCGCCGTCTGATTAATGGCCGCCGTAATTTCACGCGCTGTTGGCTCCACAATGGTGGTCAGAGGAGTTTGCAGCGTGGTAGACGAAACTTGCTGGCAGGGACTGAAACACCAGGCGGTATCAAGCGAATCGTAATAGCTGGGGCGTTGAAATCCGTTAGTTAGATCCCTAACTCGCACTCGCGCGGCCTGGGCAAGAAGCCGGACATCATCAGAGCGTCGCTGCAAAACCATCGAAGCAAAAGCTCGTACATAAAGGCCATTCCTTTCTGCAGGTCCATCTGTCGGCAACCTATCTAACGCCTTCCGATTTGCTTCGGCCGAATAGAATAGGAATGTACCAGCTGGCCCGTACGAACCCGACAATCCATTCGTGCCGCCCATTGCCCTCCCGGGCCGCTCAAACGGATTGTTCCTACAAGCGTCTAGAATCCAAATGTTGCCATTCACGTCTCGCCGCTTGATCTGCTCGACCAAGCGAGAGAACGAGAGTAGATAGTCAGGCAAGTTAGAATCCAGAATGATATCATCAGGTGACGGAGCATCTTTCGGAACAAGGTAATTTGCGCCAGCTACTTCAACGCCGTGGCCAGCGTAAAATACGACCGCATCGTCGCCCTCGTTTAGTTGCTGCGCAAATTTACCGAACTCTTGAAGGAGATCCACCCGATTGGTTTTGCTTTCTGGAACGAGGGTGGTCTTATAACCTAGCGTATCCAAGACCTGCTTCATCCGTTCGGCGTCGGGAACCGCGTTGTTAAGCTGCGTAACATTGGCGTACTTATTGATTCCTATCAAAAGAGCGCGTCGTTCTCCTGCCCATGCGGGAGTCACGTAGATTAACATCACTGCGAGAGCTATTGAGACACAGTATCGGATGACCTTCAGAATTCGGATCGCCGACCTCATTTTAGTCCTTCCTCAAAAAGCTTGGCCTCAAGTTCTCGACGCGTGAGCAGCCCTGCCATATTGGGTATCGGTCTTCCATCTGGGGTCTTCCAAAGACGCTGCATCTTCCTAATCTCCTCAGGAATTGCATCCCAGCGCTCGTCGTCGGCGTGTCGCCTGATCGCTCGCATTTCGCGGTATCGATCCGTTTCCCTGGAGAACGACGCGCCCCTATTGTAAGTCAACGATACGAGGGCACCCACGCAGTCGATGTTGCCCTGAACAAGTTTTCCCAACTTTGGAAGTGCCGCAAGAGTTTCAGCCGTATAGCGCGGAAGCACGAAATTATTGAACTGCTGTATCGCGGAGGCCCAGGGAATATCGATGCCACTGAGTGTCGGGAGAATCGCCTCGGCCGCCCGTCCCGTTAACTCACAGGCCCTCTCAAGTTCTGCGATCTGTCGTGGCGGAATGCCGCTGGCATCCCAATCCTCGTGAAGCCAGGATTTCGTAACGTAGCCAACATCATAGCCGATCCCAATCGTGACGCCCGATGCACCGTGCGGCCAAATGGGAGCCTTATACTTTCGTTCATATGCATTCTTACTGGTAACCTCGAACGCGACTATCATGTCCGCAGAGCGCTTTGATAGCTTGGTACTGGAGAGAGGCCGCCGATCTATTCCCTTTCCAGCGTACTCAAAAAGTTCGTATTCCTGCCGCTCTCTAAGATCCCGCCCTAGGGCGACCTGATCGGTCTCGATTGCTTTCTCTAACAGCTGATCAAAACTCCCGGCAGTAGCGTTAGGCGCTTGAGCGTAGCTTGGAACGGATAACAGGGTCCCGTAGGCAACCCCTGCACCGATGATCTCCCGCCTGTTGATCATGCAATCCTTCCTGAAACGACGGACAGAATTTCAAACTGTTGCCCGTGCTCTTTAAAAATTCACTGGACCGGGCAACCTCAACGCGAAACTAATTTGTCTCAGTTATTGGTTGCAAGCAAGAGAGAATCTATTAAAAGTAGATTTTTAGGGTCTCAGATGAAAATTCAATGGCATCTTTGTCTCACAGCGCCCCCGCCGAAGCTGCAGTTCTGAAAAAACTGGTAAAAGCTTGTTTGGCTTCATGCGCATTTGCGCTGACGACGAGCGCTTTTGCAGCCGATCCAGACCCTACGCCGCCGATCTTCAAGCCGGCTCCCGGCGCCGTCGTTTCGGGATTGTCCGGCTTGGTGACGGGCAGCAAGGATTCTTTGTTGTCATACCGCTCTCAGGAGCGAATTACAGCCATACGCCGCGAGCTGACCGATCAGCTGCTTCAACTGAAAGACCTTGAAAACAAGATTAGCGTAGGACGGTTCACCTCCGACTCTGAGAAATCCCGTTATCGGCTTTCCAACGAATCGATCTTGTGTGAACCGCGGGGAAGCTATGCGGTTGTTGCCGCCGACGCCAATTATATAGCTACCATAGCAAGCTCCCTCAATCGTTTTGCTTTGCCCTCCCAAATCAGCACGATAAGTGATGCGCTTGGTAGTCTTTTTCAGAGCTATTCAATTGAAGCGCCTAGAGGGCAAACAAAAAAGGCCACGGCTCAAAAAGTTAATGAGCGATGCACGAATGATGCAACGGTGTGGGCAAGCTTCTCTTACGGCCGGACTTTAGAAAAAGCTACTCCGACCGACGATGCAGGCCGCGACTTGCGAGGGATCGAGGATTTCACGGCCGCAGGCAGCGCGATAAGCGGCTTGTACGCTGCGATTATAGCAATTTTGCAGCCGATAGTTGTTGGCGCTGCGAAGATGATTGATGTTCAGAAGCGGGCTGATGTGATATCGAATTTCATCACCGAGAACCGCGTCAGCCTTATCAGTGCCGCTGAGAATCTGGCGGATAGAAGCTTCAAGATATCGCGAAAAGCGCGGTTGGACGCTTTCAGCTCTTTTGCCGAAAGAATGGCTGTGTTGAGGGGAAAGCAGATAGACTTAGGGAAAGTGTCAAACTGTAAATCGGTAGTAACAACCGCTACAATGCCACTGCCTACTGGCGCGCCGGGCACCCTCAACAAAATTCCGACAGATGATTTCGTTCTTTGCTACTCCGAGGCATGGGGTCAAATTGCGGACAGCGTTCAAGAGGTGCTTAACGCGGCGAACAAATATGATCTGCTTGCAGATGCGTCCGATGATAATCTCCAGCAACTCGTCGCCAAAATAAAGAGGAACATCAGTCAGATTGAAAATCCCTCCGAGAACCAAATTAAGGAACTCTGGGATGCCGCTGCACAGCTAATCGCCTTCGGTCAGACCGTGAATCAATCTCTGTCAAAAGAAAACATCGAAAAAGGTAATAAAGCGATCTCCGAGCTGATGAAACTTTTCACCGGGAGATCCGACACTCCTTCGGCTAAGGTGGCTCAGTAGTGAAATATTCGCCTAGCCACGTATCGATTCGATCTAGCGCGAGATTGCCTCCGACCAGAGCCGGCTTCAAACGGGTGGTGAGCGATCAGTGGCCGACGGTCAACCGGACGAAGACGCCGGGAGCGGTGCCACCGGCCTGACGGTGCAAGTAGCGTTGAGCGGCTGCTTCGGCTCGTCGATCAGCCGATCAGCCGATCAGCCATCGGCCCTTGTGAATGTCGAACTTGACCGCGCCTTCGTCGCGCATTTTCAGCAGCAACGACTGGCAAGCCTCCTCGTTGGGAAGATTGGCGCGTTTCATCACCTCATAGATCTTGAGCGGCTTCTCGCGGAGCGCGGTCAGAATCTTTTCGCGATCGTTCAGCATCACACGGGTTCCTCAATGGCGATCATGGGTCAGGACAGGGGCACCGAATTGCAGGCGGCAAGGGCTGGCCCTGACCTGGTTGGCTTCCGCTGTTTTGGCGGCGCGCGCAAGGCACTTTTTGCGGGGGCGGTTCTTGAAGTTTCGGGCGCCCCTGGCGGCCCCGCCTTTCGAGCCATGTCGCGCGGCCCTGTGGACTCCTTCTGTTCACGGAGAACGAACAGGGGTCGCAAAATCCGGTCGGATGACTGGTTAAAGAATCGTCATTAACCCAGTCTATTTGTAAATCATAAACGGCCCGCTGGCAGTCTGGAGAGGTCCAGGAGGGTGCCATGGTGATTTCTCCCGTGCCTGCCGCGGTGACGCAGGCCAAGATCCAGCTTGTCATCGACGAGACGGCAAAGCAGCCGGCGACGGTCATCAACAGCGACGTGCAGGCGCTCGTCGAGGCTCAGCGACAGGCCGAGCAGCAGGCCTTGATCGACGTCAAGGCCTAGCATCACGCCTGCCGTCACAATCGGCTCGACCGCGCCTGCAACGAGGCTGCGGCTTTCGCGCTATCCACCTGGGGGGATGAATCCGTGTACAAGAATATCCTGATTGCAACCGACGGTTCCGAGCTTGCCGGCAAAGGTGTCAGACACGGTCTGGCTCTGGCGGAACAGCTTGGCGCCAAGGTCACTTTCCTGTCGGTCGTCGAACCATTGCTGCCGGCGGCAATCCGGGCTGCTCTGGCCGGCGGCATCGAAGATCCCGTTGGCGGCTATGACCAGCAGATCGACGCGAGCATGAAGCAACGCTACGCGGAACTCGAAAAGGAAGCCGCGCAATTCGGCGTCAGCGTTGAAATGCTGCATGAAATTGACGAGAATCCGGCGGTGGCGATCGTCAGATTCGCCGAAATGAAAGCCTGCGATCTCATCGTCATGGCGTCGCATGGGCGGCGCGGCATCAGAAGGGCTCTGCTGGGAAGCCAGACCGCGGAGGTGCTGGTGCATACTTCAATTCCGGTCCTCGTCATCCGGTAGCCGCGTCAGCGCGAGCGGCGCCATGAACGATCCCTTCGATCTCCAGCGTTTCCTTGATGCGCAGGCGCCGGTCTATCCGGTCGTCGTTGCAGAACTGCGGCGCGGTCAGAAGCAAAGCCATTGGATGTGGTTCATCTTTCCGCAACTCGCCGGGCTCGGACACAGCCCGATGGCCCGGCGGTTTGCGATATCCGGACGCGAGGAGGCCGTCGCCTATCTCGCGGATGCCGTTCTTGGATCCCGGCTCAGGGAGTGCACGGCGCTCGTCAACGCCGTCGAGGGCCGCACGATCCGCGAAATTCTCGGCAGTCCCGATGACTTCAAATTCCGCTCGTCAATGACCCTGTTCGGTGCAGTGTCTTCCAACCCGGAATTCGCCGAAGCGCTCGCGAAGTTCTACGGCGGAAAGCCGGACCAGAAGACGCTGGACCTGCTTGCCCGATAGGCCGAGTCGCGTTTTCCCGGCGCGCCCGTGTCGCTTGCCGGGCGGGGTCGGCTGGCTCCGGGAGATGGTCTTACGCGGCGTTGAAGGCCGCAAATCCGCGTTCGAGGTCGGCCTTGAGGTCCGCGACATCCTCCAGTCCGATATGCAGCCGCAAGGCCGGGCCGCCCGGCGCCCATGCCGTGGCGGTGCGATAGCCCGTGCAGTCGAAGGGAATGGCGAGACTTTCAAACCCGCCCCAGGAATAGCCCATCCCGAACAGCCTGACGGTGTCGAGCAGGGCGTCGACGGCGGCTTGCGGCTTGGGCTGCAGCACGATGCTGAACAGGCCGGAGGCGCCGGTAAAATCCCGTTTCCAGATGGCATGGCCGGGATGGCTTTCGAGGGCAGGGTGCAACACCCTGACGACCTCGGGCCGGCCGGCCAGCCAGCGGGCCATTTCGAGACCGGAGCGATGATGCTGCGCCAGCCGCACCGAAAGCGTGCGCAGGCCGCGCAGCGCCAGGAACACGTCGTCGGGCCCGGCGCAGACGCCGAGCAGCTGGATCGCCTCGGCCACCAGCGGCCAGGCCGTGGCATTGGCTGCGATGGTGCCGAACATGATGTCGGAATGGCCGCCGATATATTTGGTCGCCGCCTGCATGCTGATATCGACGCCCTGCTCCAGCGAGCGGTGATACAGCGCCGTCGCCCAGGTGTTGTCGTCGATGACGAGCGCACCGCGCGCATGCGCGACCGCGGAAATCGCGGGAATGTCCGGCATTTCGAAAGATTGCGAGCCCGGCGCCTCGATCACCACCGCCCTTGTATTGGGCTTGAACAGGCCGGCGATGCCGGCGCCGACAAGGGGATCGAAATAGCTGGTCTCGACGCCGTAGCGGGTCAGGATGCCGTTGCAGAAATTGCGGGTGGGACGGTAGACATTGTCGCAGACCAGCAGATGGTCGCCGGCCTTGAGCACGGCGAGCAGGGTGGTGGTGATCGCGGCCAGCCCGGAGGGCGCGATACCGACGCCGGCGCATTGCGGTCCCTCCAGCGCCATCAGCGCTTCCTGCAGCGCCTTGGTGGTCGGGGTTCCGCGCCTTCCATACTGGTATTCGCCGCGATGGGCGTGCAAGTCGGCGGCGGTCGGATACAGCACCGTGGAACCGTGGACCACCGGCGGATTGACGAAGCCCTTCTGCGCCTTGGTGTCGCGGCCCGCGGTCACCAGCATTGTGTCGGCCTTGAGCGGGCTCGTCGGTCCGCCGTCCCCAGAAAAGCTCATGCGCTCGCCGCCATCATTTTTGCCCGGCCGCAACCTTCGAAAACCCCGCCGGACGGCGGGTTCGGGGCGGTCGGCTAATAACAGGACAGGGAAGACAGCCGTCAACCCCTTGACCCGGCACGCCAGTCGTTCTGTGATGCAGGCGAGCTATTCAGTCGCTGCACGTTGAGGGGCCTGCCGCGACCGCCGATCCATCGCCTGACGGGACTGCGCATCGAACTGCCTTTCAGGCATGCCGTTTGCAGGGGTGCAGGGATGGATTATCGGATCGGCCCGTCGGCGTGCGCGAGGATAGGCAACCGTCCCGGACGACCCTTGAAAGGCCTTTGCCATGAAACGTGTATCGCTGGTTTTCACCCTTGCTCTCGCCGCCGCCTTTTCCACCGAGGCTGCCACCGCGCAAACGCTCAAGACGGTCAAGGACCGGGGCATGCTGTCCTGCGGCGTCAGCCAGGGCCTGCCGGGCTTCTCGTCCCCCGACGACAAGGGCAACTGGACCGGCTTCGACGTCGATATCTGCCGCGCGATCGCCGCCGCCATCTTCAACGATGCGACCAAGGTCAAATTCGTGCCGTTGTCGGCCAAGGACCGCTTCACCGCGCTGCAATCCGGCGAAATCGACGTGCTGTCGCGCAATACGACCTGGACCCTGTCCCGCGATACCTCGCTGGGCGCCAATTTCACCGGCGTGACCTATTATGACGGCCAGGGTTTTCTGGTGAAGAAGTCCCTCAAGGTGAATTCGGCGCTGGAACTCAACAGCGCCTCGGTTTGCGTGCAGACCGGCACCACCACCGAGCAGAACCTCGCCGACTACTTCAAGGGCAACAACATGAAGTATGAGGTGATCGCGTTCGGAACCGCCGACGAGACCGTCAAGGCCTACGAGTCCGGACGCTGCGACGTCTTCACCTCTGATGTCTCGCAGCTCTATGCCGAGCGGCTGAAGGTTGCCAATCCCGCTGACCATGTCGTGCTTCCGGAGGTGATTTCGAAAGAGCCGCTCGGCCCGATGGTGCGTCATGGCGACGACCAGTGGTTCGACATCGTCAAGTGGACATTGTTTGCGATGGTCGGCGCCGAAGAACTCGGCATCACCCAGAAGAACGCCGATGAAATGGCGAAATCGAACAAGCCCGAACTGCGGCGCGCCTTCGGCACCGACGGTAATCTCGGCGAACAGCTCGGCCTGACCAAGGACTGGCTGCTGCGAATCGTGAAGGCGGTCGGCAATTACGGCGAATCGTTCGATCGCAACGTCGGCCCCGGTTCCAAGCTCGGCATCTCCCGCGGGCTGAACCAGCTCTGGAACAAGGGCGGGATCCAGTACGCGCCGCCGATCCGCTGATCGCTGGCCCGGAGGCTGCGGCGATGAGCATCGAGCCCCGAAAACCGCCGCCGCAGTTCACCGCCAAACTGCAGCGCGCGCTCGGGGGGAGGGCCGGCTGGGCCGGCTTTGCGCTGCAGATCCTGTTCGTCGCGGCCCTGGTCTGGCTTTGCTACGAGATCGTCGCCAATGCCCGCGCCAATTTGCAGGCGCAGCGGATCACGGCCGGTTTCGGCTTCATGGCGAATACGGCGGGGTTCGACGTCAGCCAGGCCCTGATTCCGTATTCCGGATCCGACTCCTATACCCGCGTGTTCCTGGTCGGCTTGCTCAACACGCTGCTGGTCTCGATCATCGGCATCTTCTTCGCCACGTTGATCGGATTTCTCGTGGCGCTGGGGCGGTTGTCGCCGAACTGGCTGCTGTCGCGGATTTCCGGCGGCTATGTCGAACTGATCCGCAACCTGCCGCTGCTGTTCCAGATCCTGTTCTGGTATCTGGCGGTGCTGGCGGCGCTGCCGAGCCCGCGGCAGAGCATCTCGCTGTTCGACAGCTTCTTTTTGAGCAACCGCGGTTTCGTCGTTCCAAAACCGATCGGCAATCCCGGCTTCGAGGCGTTCGTGGCCGCGATCGTCATTGCGGTGATCGCCACCCTGCTGCTGCAGCGCTACGCCCGCAAGCAGCTGTTCGACCATGGCCGGGTGATCCGGACCTTGCCCTATGTGCTGGGGATGCTGATCGGCCTGCCGCTGCTGAGCGCGCTGGTGTTCGGCGCGCCGGTCAGGTTTGAATATCCCGCACTCAAGGGCTTCAATTTCGCCGGCGGCTCGCGCGTCATTCCGGAGTTCGTGGCGCTGACGCTGGCGCTGTCGACCTATACCGCGGCCTTCATCGCCGAGATCGTCCGCGCCGGCATCCAGTCGGTGCACAAGGGGCAGATGGAAGCGGGCTCCTCGCTGGGGCTGCAGCGCGGCTCGACGCTGCGGCTGATCGTGGTACCGCAGGCGATGCGGGTGATCCTGCCGCCGCTCACCAACCAGTATCTCAACCTCACCAAGAACTCGTCGCTGGCGGTGGCGATCGGCTATCCCGATCTGGTCTCGGTCTTCGCAGGCACGACGCTGAGCCAGACCGGGCAGGCGATCGAGATCATCGCCATCACGATGGGCGTCTATCTGGTGATTTCGCTGGTGACCAGTGCGATCATGAGCTTTTACGGATGGCGGCTTGGACGGAGCCTCGGCCCATGAGCGAGATGGAGAGCGAACTCTCGACCCCGGCCTTCATCCGCCAGGACCTGGTTGCGGAGCGCGCCGCGCCGATCAAGACCACCGGTTTTGTCGGGTTCCTGCGCACCCGGCTGTTCAATTCCCCGACCAACATTCTGCTCACCATCGTCAGCGTCCTGCTGCTGTGGGTCACGATCGTGCCCGCGGTAAAGTTCCTGCTGATCGATGCGGTCTGGACCGGAACCGACCGCACCGCATGCCTCGAGGAGACCGTGAAACGCACGGTCGGAGCCTGCTGGCCGTTCGTGCAGGCGAAGTTCAGCCAGTTCATCTACGGCTTCTATCCGGAGGCGGAGCGGTGGCGGGTCGACCTGACTTTCGTGCTCGCCGCCGTGCTGCTGCTGCCGCTGCTGATTCCGCGACTGCCGGCCAAGGGACTCAACGCCGGCCTGTTCTTCATTGCACTTCCCGTCGTCGCGTTCTTCCTGCTGCATGGCGGTGGATTGGAGGGATTTGGCGTGAGCTGGACCGCCGCGCTGCTGTCGGGTTTCAACGACAGCATCGGCGATGGCGGCGCCACACTTGCCATTGCCAGCGAGACGATCGCGGTGATCGGACCGGTGTTCCGGTTGCTCGGCAAGCTCCTGGTCCTCATCAGCACCGTCATCTTTTATGTTCTGTGGCCGCTGACCTGGCTGCGCGACCAGATCCAGGCGTCCGACAGCCCGGTCTGGGCCGATTTCGCCGCCACCGCCGCGATCGTATCGCTGCTGCTGTTCTTCGCGGGGGGCGGCGTGCGCAGCGGCTGGCGGGCCCTGATCGTCAGCCTGGCGGTCTTTGCCGGAGCAGGCATCGTCATCGAGGTCATGGGCCTCGACCAGGGCGGACTGCCGGTGGTCGGTACACGGCTGTGGGGCGGCCTGCTGGTGACGCTGGTGGTCTCAGTGACGGGGATCGTGGCGTCGATGCCGGTGGGCATCGCGCTGGCGCTCGGCCGTCGCTCGACGATTCCATTGATCCGGATATTCTCCATCGCCTTCATCGAATTCTGGCGCGGGGTGCCGCTGATCACGGTGCTGTTCTTCGCGACCTACATGCTGCCGCTGTTCGTTCCCGCGGGGTTCACCATCGACGGACTGATGCGCGCCCTGATCGGCATCGCGCTGTTTGCCGGGGCCTATCAGGCCGAGGTCATCAGGGGCGGCCTGCAGGCGATCCCGCGCGGGCAAAGCGAGGCAGCAAGCGCGCTTGGCCTGTCCTATTGGAAGACCACGGGGCTGATCGTGATGCCGCAGGCGCTGCGCCACGTCATCCCCGGTCTCGTCAACAGCTTCATCGCGCTGTTCAAGGATACCTCGCTGGTCTCGATCGTCGCGCTGTTCGATCTCTTGGGACAGCTGCGGGCATCCTTCAGCGACCCGGTATGGTCGACGCCGACGACCCTGTTCACGGGCTTTGCCTTCACCGGCATGGTCTACTTCGTGTTCTGCTTTGGAATGTCGCGCTATTCGCTGTTCGTCGAGAACAGGCTCAATGCACACCGCCGGAACTGAGTGATCACATGACCGCGAACCCGATTGTCTCCATCGACGGCCTCAACAAATGGTTCGGCGATTTTCACGTGCTGCGCGACATCAACCTCGATGTCGCCAAGGGCGAGCGCATCGTGATCTGCGGTCCGTCGGGCTCGGGCAAGTCGACGCTGATCCGCTGCATCAATGCGCTGGAGGAATTCCAGGAAGGCAAGATCGTGGTCGACGGCATCGAACTCGGTCCGAACCTGCGGCGCGTCGACGAAGTCCGGCGCGAGGTCGGCATGGTGTTCCAGAGTTTCAACCTCTTCCCGCATCTGACCGTGCTGGAGAATTGCACGCTGGCGCCGATCTGGGTGCGCAACATCCCGAAAAAGGACGCCGAAGCCGCGGCGATGAAATATCTCGAGCGGGTCAAGATCCCGCATCAGGCCAACAAGTTTCCAGGCCAGATGTCCGGCGGCCAGCAGCAGCGCGTCGCGATCGCCCGCGCCCTCACCATGAGTCCGAAGGTGATGCTGTTCGACGAGCCGACCTCGGCGCTGGATCCCGAAATGGTCAAGGAAGTGCTCGACACCATGGTCGATCTCGCCGAGGAAGGCATGACCATGCTGGTGGTGACCCACGAAATGGGTTTTGCCAGGGAAGTCGCCAACCGCATCGTGTTCATGGACGCCGGCCAGATCATCGAGTCCAACACGCCCGTCGACTTCTTCGCCAATCCGCAGCACGCGCGGACGAAACTGTTCCTGAGCCAGATTTTGCGGTGATGCTTTCTGCCTCATGGTGAGGAGCGCGTCAGGCACTGCCTGACGCGCGTCTCGAACCCTCTGGCACATTGTCGCCGTCCTTCGAGACGCCGCGCGAAGCGTGCGCGGCTCCTCAGGACGAGGTCGGAATTCGTTGCTCTTCGCTCACACCTTTTCGAACGGCAGCTCGACCTGGCTGCGCTTCTCCAGCCACGCCGGCACCGGCAGATTCTTCGAGCGCATGAAGGCCGGATTGAACAGTTTTGACTGATAACGGCCCCCGGAATCGCAGAGGATCGTGACGATGGTCTTGCCGGGCCCGAGCTGCCTGGCGAGCCGGATCGCGCCGGCTACGTTGATGCCGGTGGAGCCGCCGAGGCACAGCCCTTCATGCTCCAGCAGATCGTAGATCACGGTCACGGCTTCCTCGTCCGAAACCAGGAACGCGTCGTCGACCACGGCGGTCTCGACCACCGGCGTGACGCGGCCGAGGCCAATGCCTTCGGTGATCGAATCGCCCGGCGTCGATTTGGCCTTGCCGTTCTTGAACAGTTCATACATCGCGAAACCATATGGATCGGCGCAGGCGACGACGATGTCCTTGTTCTTTTCCTTCAGCGCCCGGCTGGTGCCGGCGAGGGTGCCGCCCGTGC
Organism: Pseudomonadota bacterium; assembly: GCA_043811435.1. Lineage (GTDB taxonomy): Bacteria > Pseudomonadota > Alphaproteobacteria > Rhizobiales > Xanthobacteraceae > Bradyrhizobium. Next base: position 20,828 of record JBDRNF010000190.1, on the reverse strand, counting down.
CGACCGAGCAGATAAAACCGTCGATCTTGCCGCCGGTCTGTTGCCAGATCTCGGGGCCGGTCGAATCGTAATGCGCCTTGGCGTTATCCAGATTGTTCCACTGATCGGCGAACAGCACGCCGTTGGGCTCGGTCTTGCGCAATTGTGCGGCCAGCCTCCTGCCGACATGCTGATAATTGTTGGGATTGCTGTAGGGCAGGGCAGGTACTTCGATCAGCTCCGCGCCGCACAGGCGAAGCATGTCCTTCTTTTCCTGGCTCTGGGTTTCCGGGATCAGGATCAGGGTCCGGTACCCGCGCGCGCTCGCCACCACGGCCAGACCGATGCCGGTGTTGCCTGCGGTCGCTTCCAGCACCAACCCGCCGGGCTTGAGGTCGCCGCGCTTCTCGGCTTCGAGGATCATCCATTTGCCGGCGCGGTCCTTGACCGACTGGCCGGGATTCATGAACTCGGCCTTGCCGAGGATGGTGCAGCCGGTCGCCTCCGAGGCGTGCTTCAGCTTGATGAGCGGCGTGTTGCCGATCGCCTGAACGACGTCGTTGTTGAAGGTCATGTCTCGAAATTTGCCAGTTGTTTCCTCACAGCCGACGACCCTAAAGGACGGTTGCAGTGCATACAAGCCAGCGCAGAACATACCTGCGAGCATGCTGCGAGGAGCCGCGAATTCAAGCTCTGCTGCTGACCGGCCCTGGCATGGAATAAAATTGCCTGAAAAGGTCTTCTGGAAGGCGGTGCCTGCCGTACCCATTACCGCGCCGGCCTTTAGACGCAGCTGCCGGCAAGCCCAGGCTTCATCATTGCCGTTCGATTTTATGGAGCCCGACGTTCAACACACCGATTTCGAAGCCGAGCCGGCAATAGGCCAGATAGTATTCCCACATCCGCTTGAAGCGAAGATCGAACCCCAGGGCGCTGATATCAGGCCATGCCTGCAGAAACCGGGTGTGCCAATCGGCCAGCGTGCGCGCATAGCTATCGCCAAAGAACTCCGAGGAAACCAGCCGCAATCCCGCCTGGCCGATCTGTCGTTCGAGAATGCCCGTCGTCGGCAGCATGCCGCCCGGAAAAATGTAGCGTTGAATGAATTCCGGTCGTCGGCGGTAACTCTCGAAGCGGCTTTGGTCGATCGTAATCACCTGGAGTACGGCCGCACCCTGCGGATTCAGCCGTTGCCGCAGATTTGCGAAGAAAGTAGGCCAGTAGGCCTCGCCGACGGCTTCCAGCATCTCGATCGACACCACACGATCGTAAGTGCCGCCGGCGTCGCGATAGTCCTGAAGCCGCAGGTCCGATTTGTCGGCAAAACCGCGCCGGGCCAGTTGCTGTCGCGCATGGGCGAGTTGTTCGGTGGACAGCGTCAATCCGGTCACATGACTGCCGGTGCGCTCAATGATGCGTTCGGCAAGGCCGCCCCAACCGCAACCGATCTCCAGGATCCGTTCGCCACCATCCAGTCCGAGACGTTCAATCACCCGATCAAGCTTGGTGCGCTGTGCATTCTCGAGAGACTCGCCCGGCGACGAATAAATCGCGGAAGAGTACATCATGCTCGAATCGAGCCATAATCGATAGAAATCGTTGCCGAGATCGTAATGAGCCGCGATGTTCCGGCGGCTGCCGCGCCTGGTATTGCGGTTCAATGCGTGACGGATTTTGGTCAGGGGCTGAGGCGGCTTCAATCCTTCGAACGATATGGTGTCGCTTGAACGGCGTCCCGCCGCGCGCAGGAATGCATGGATATCGGGCGTCGACCACTCGCCCGCCAGATAGCCCTCGGCAAAGCCGAGATCGCCGCTGGTCAACAGTCGCATCATGCATTTCCAGCTATTGATCGTCAGCTGTGCCTGTTCGCCCGATCGCTTGCCGCCGATCAGGATGCGCCGTCCGCCCGGCGTCTGCAGCAGGATCTCGTCGCAATCGACCTTGCGGAGCATGCGCTGCATGAAGGATTTAAGCAGGGCAGGCGACGCCGGTGTTCCCGAAAGGTCGAGCGACCGAGGCGCGGTTTGTTGGTTTTCAGACGACATGCGAATCGATCCGGTTTGACGTGTTGATGGCGGTGGCGGAATTGCGCTTGGGCGCGACGGGTCTGGTGCGCAGCCGCATTCCTTTCAGCCAGAGGCGCAGCGCCTCCCAATGGATCGCCAGAGTGACTTTTGCGGTAATCAGCGGAATCCCGAGAAAGGTCTGCAGCAGCGCACCGTCGGTCAGTTCGCGGCGAAGCCCGGCGAGGCTGGCGTGGAGGACGCGTTCGCCGCCCTTGCTGGCGTTGATGCCGAGCGTGACGCGTTTGGTGGGTTCGATCAGCCGAAAATGGTAAACGAGATCCATATCCATGAACGGAGATACGTAGAACGCCTTGCGGCAGTTTTGCCGGATCTCACCGGAGCCGGCTTCGATCGCGGCAACGTAGGAGTGGCGCTCACCAAAGGTGTTGTGGACTTCGTAAATGATCGCGGCGAGTTCGCCGCCGGGCCGGTGGCAGTAATAGATGCTGATCGGATTGAAGCTGTAGCCGAGCGTTCGCGGCATGCAGAGCAGGCGCATCGCGCCATCGGCAATGTCAATACCGGCTTCCGCCAGCAGCCGTTCGGCCTGGATGCGAAGCGGTGTCGGGCTGCCGTCGCCGAGATCTGCCTCGTGCAATGCGAAAAGGTTGAAGCGGTTGTGGGAGAACAGTTTTAGCCGTCCGGTCAGCACAGGCAGTTCATCGAGGTCGATCAGCAGCCAGAAGGCGCGGTAGCGAAATTGATGCGCCTTGGGCCGCAGCCGCCGGTGCATCACCGCGCCGACATAGAGCGCCGATCGGAAATTCATGGCTGCAGCTCCGGGATCGCCGCGCCCACGGCCTTGCTTCCGAGCACGATGCGTCCGGACTCGTCGGGCACCTTCCACGGCCGCCGCAGCCCGCCGAGCTGTTCGGCGACGGCGAGGCCGGCCTGCAATCCGTCTTCATGAAAGCCCGCTCCGAAATGAGCGCCGCAGAACCAGACGTTGCCCTGTCCTTGCAGCGACCAGAGCCGGCGCTGCGCCGCTATCGCGGCGGCATCGAAGATCGGATGATGGTAAATTTCGCTGCGATACAGCGTCGCTGCGTGCGGCGCACGCGGCGGGTTGAGCGTGAGAAACAGCGGCGAACGATCCGGAATGCCTTGCAGCCGGTTCATCCAGTAAGTGACGGCGACCTTGTCGGCGGACGCATCGCGTGAACCGATATAGTTCCAGCTCGACCAGGCCGCGCGACGCCGTGGCATGAAACTCGCGTCCGAGTGCAGCACGGCGAGATTGCGGCTGTAGCGAAACGCGCCGAGCAGTTCGGTTTCGTCCGCCGTCGGATCGGCGAGGGCCGACAAGGCCTGATCGGCATGTGTAGCCATGACGACATGGTCATAGCGGCTCGCTTCGCCGCGCGAGTCCGTCACGATGACACCGTCCGGGATACGCCGAACCGCGACGACCTCGGTGTCGAGCCTGATCCAGTCGGCAAAGGGCTGAATCAGCCGCTGCACATACACGGTGCTGCCGCCGACCACGGTTTCCCAGGCCGGACGCTGGGAAAGCTGCAGCAGGCCATGATTGCGATGGAAGCGAATGAAAGTCGCCACCGGGAATGACAGGATCTCGCTCGGCGGCGCCGACCAGATCGCGCTGGCCATCGGCAGCAAGTGATCGTCCCGGAATGCGGCGCCATAGCCGCCGGCCGCCAGATAGTCGCCGAGGCTTATGGCTTCGTCCTTCAACAGGTCCGCATCCCGCGTCGCCTGCCGGTAGAATTTCACGAGATCGCGCAGCATCGACCAGAACCGTGGACGGAACAGGTTGCCCGGCTGTGCGAACAGGCCTTGCAGGCCGGTACCGGAATATTCAAGAGCGCCGTCATGCAGCGACACGGCAAGCGACATGTCGGAGGTTTTTGTGGGAACTCCCAAATGCTCGAACATCGCGGACAGGTTGGGATAGGCCTGGCGATTGAAGACGATGAAGCCGGTATCGACGGGGATACTGTCCCCACCTACCCGCGCGACGACGGTATTGGAATGGCCGCCGACCCGTTCGGCCCGTTCGTACACCGTCACATGGTGGCGCCGGCTCAGCAGCCATGCGGCGGAAAGGCCGGAAATCCCGGTTCCAACCACCGCCACCTTCAATCTGATACCATCCCGCACCAAGTCCACTCCATCGCTTCAGCCTTCCCAGCGAGCCGCTCGGCCGGCGAACGCTCTGCTTGAAACGAACCGTATGCGGGTTTGGATCACCTCGAGTGATCCAAACCGGACAAGTCTGCGTTTTGTCGATATGCAAACGCTGGCACGACATCTCCCATCCCGCGGCGCTCTGGCCAGCGCCACGGCGATCCGGTACTCACGTCGGGCATGCGGTGGCAGATCGGAGCGTTCGGGCGGCATGGCGGACGAGACACCCAACGGCGCGACGTCGGACGCTGCGAGGTGGGCCGCCCTGATCGAGGCCGTGGCGACGCGCGGGGATCGCGCGGCGTTCGCGACGTTGTTCGAACACTTTGCGCCGCGGATCAAAACCTTCATGCGGCGTTCCGGCGCCAGCGAACAAAGCGCCGATGAATTCGCGCAGGAAGCCCTGTTGGCGGTCTGGTCGAAGGCGCGATTGTTCGACCCCGGGAGCGTCGGCGCCGCGGCCTGGATATTCACGATTGCCCGCAATCTGCGCATCGACGTTCTCCGCCGGGAAAAACGAGCCGGCAGGGATCATACGGTCGAGATCGACCCCGAGTTTCACGTCGATGAAGGACCGCAGCCGGACGCGGGCCTGGCCGCGTCGGAGGTGGAATCGAGGGTGAGGGACGCCCTGACCCACTTGTCCGAGGATCAGCTGCGGGTGATCGAGTTGTCCTTTTTTGACGAGAAGGCCCATGCGGAAATTGCGCAGACGCTTCAGATCCCGCTCGGAACAGTCAAGTCGCGACTGCGGCTGGCGATGAACCGGTTGCGTGGACAGCTGGGTGACTTCTCATGACGATCCATCACCACCCCCCGGAGGAACTGCTGGTGGCGTTTGCGGCGGGCTTGCTCGATCTGGGCCAGCACGTAGCTGTCGCAACGCACCTTGTGGGTTGTCCGCATTGTCGCGCCATGGTGCGCACGATGGGGCATGTCGGCGGCGCGGTGCTGGCCGATCTGCCGCCGACTGCGATGTCCGTCGGTGCCCTGGCGGCCGTCGAAGCGAGGCTGAACGGGCTTGGTCCTTCCCTCGCAGTGCCGCCACGAGTTGGTGCAGGGCTCGCTGATGTACCGGGTCTGCCCCCGTTCGTGCGCGAATATTTCGCCGGACCATGGAAGTGGATCGCCCCCAAGGTGCATTTGCGTGCCATTCAGCTGCCCGTAGCAAGCGAGACGCGAGTCTTTCTGTTGAGATCCCGGCCGGGCACCAAGATGATCGAGCATACCCATACCGGTTTCGAAATGAGTTGCGTGCTGTCGGGAAGCTTTGTTCATGCCGGCGGGCATTTCGGGCCGGGGGATTTCGATTTCGGTGACGGTACTGACGATCACGAGATCATGATCGACTCGGCAGAGGATTGCGTCTGTCTGGTCGCCATGCAGGGCGATCTCAAACTGAATGGCATGATCGGCCGCCTGCTGCAGCCGTTGATCCGGATGTGATTGCGCGAGCCGATGCCATGAGCATGCACCCTACGGAAGATGCGACATGAGTCTGCTCCAGCTGGCCTTGCTAGCGGCGGCGATGGGAGTGGCACTCTCGGCGATCATGGCCGTCGCCTGGCAGGTGCAACGGACCACGGGGCATACCGGCTGGATCGACGTCTGCTGGACCTTTGGAACCGGCACGGTGGCCGCGCTTGGCAGCCTGACTCCATCCGGCGCAGATCATCCTCCGGACGCACGCCAGATCATGGTCGCCGTGCTGATCGCGTTCTGGTCGCTGCGCCTCGGCGGGCACATTCTGCTGCGCACCCGCGAAGTCGGCGACGATCCGCGCTACCGGGACCTCATCCGGCAATGGGGCGCTCATGCTGATCGGCGGATGTTCCTGCAGTTGCAGTCGCAGGCGGCGGTCGGCCTGATCCTGGCGATCTCGGTAGCGCTTGCGGCACACAATACGCGGCCAAATCTCGGTTGGCAGGATTTCCTGGGGATGGCGCTGCTGATCGGCGCGCTGGCCGGGGAGGCGGCGTCGGACTGGCAATTGCGCCGGTTCAGGTCCGATCCCGCCAATCGCGGGCGGATTTGCGAGGCGGGACTTTGGAGCCTGTCGCGCCATCCGAACTACTTCTTCGAATGGCTGTGCTGGCTCGCTTATCCTGTCATCGCGATCGATCTGTCAGGAGCCAACCCGCTTGGCTGGATCAGCCTGCTGGCGCCCGCCTGCATGTATTGGGTGCTGGTCCATGTTTCCGGCATTCCGCCGCTTGAGGCGCACATGTTGCGAACGCGCGGCGAGCAATTTCGCGCACTGCAGGCCCGCACGCGGGCGTTCTTTCCGATCCCCAAGGGATGATCGCAGGTCAGACCGCGAGCTTGACCGTCACCCAGTAGCCTGCCGCCGCCGCGATGGCGCCGAGCAGTGTTCCCCAACCCGCATCGACGAGGGTGAGCTGCGTGGTCCAGTTCCGCAGTGTCGCCTGGTTCGTCAGGTCGTAGGTCATGTAGGTAAAAAAGCCGAATAAGGCGCCGCCCAACAGCGCCTGGGCGAAGCTTCCGGATTTCAGCGCTGGAAGGATGGCGAAATAGACCAGCCCGACCGGGTAGATCAGATAGAACGCTATTCCCGCCGGCAGGTTGACGGTCGTGAGCATGATATCGCCCAGCGTGGGGCGATAAAATCGGCTGGCCATCGTTCCGAGCCAGGCCATGTCGACGAACACGAAAACCACCAGGGTGGACAAATAAGCGGTGACATAAATCATCTTGGAATGCCCAATTCTGGAGCAATGCCGCAGCGACATCGATCGCATCTGGTGAACGCAGGACTGTAACGATGACAATTCCGGTCTGGATCACGGGCGGATGACGGGTTTCACGACCTGACCCGCTCTTGCACATCAATTCGAGCGCCGCGACCGTCGCGCCACATGAAATCTTGGTAAGGCTGCCGCGCCTCCCGATCGCGTCGAAACTTCAAAAACCCTTGAAGCAAGGGCGCAAGTTGGCTTTTTCCCCGATTGTCGTCGGCAAAGCGGCGGGATAACGGATCGAACAGGACTGTCCGCCCGGGCACCGCCCGGCTAGGATGGAATCGGGTGCCAAGAGATCAGGCTCCAAGGGAAAGCATTACAGCGGTGACCGTGTCGCAGGCCGTCTCCATAAGCGTCATCGGCGGATCGGTCCGGGGGATCTCGCATCGCCGGATGCCGGGCGTTGCGCCCGGCGGAGGGCGGACGTGAGACAACGCGCTGACGCGGCGGCGGCCGGCCGGCTTGCGGCCATTCCGGGCGGAAATCGCGCAGTACGATGGCTGGCGGCGCTGTGCATGATCGTCAGTTCCACGGGCTGCATTCTGACCAGGGATCTGCCCGACCCGGCGCTGGACATCCCGGAGGGCTACAAGGCCGCGCGATTGACCCGCGCCGACGCCCCGCCCACGCTGGACTGGTGGCGCGGCTTCCGCTCGCCGGAATTGACCTCGCTGATGGAGGAAGCCCAGACCGTCAATCTGGACATCGCCGCGGCTACCGCGCGCTTCATCCAGGCGGACGCCCAGGCGCGCGTGACGGGTGCTGCGCTGTTGCCGAGCCTCAGCGGCACGGGTCAACAGACCTATTCCCGCAGCTCCGGGTCCAGTTCCAGCGGTCTGACCAATGGCGGCCGTGAAGTCGTCAACTACCAGTCCTCGCTCAGCGCCAGCTACGAGCTCGATTTCTGGGGCAAGAACCGCGACGCCGCGCAGGCTGCGGAAGAGACGGCCATCGCCACCCGCTTCGATCGCGACGTGGTGGCGCTGACCGCGCTGGTCAGCGTTGCCAACGCCTATTTCCAGGTGCTGGCGGCGCAGGACCGGATTCGAACCGCCGAACGCAACATCGCCAGCGCGCGGCGCATCCTCGACGCCATCAAGCAGCGTTTGAGCGCCGGCACCGGAACCGATCTCGACGTCGCGCAGCAGGAAGCCGTGCTGGCCAATCAGCGCGCGGCGGTACCGACCCTGCGCCAGACGCTGGCGCAGAACGTCAACGCCCTGGCCACGCTGGTGTCGCAGCCGCCGGAAAGCGTGCGCGTCAAAGGCGGCTCGCTCAACCGGATTTCGTCGCCGCGGGTGACGCCGGGCCTGCCGTCGGAATTGCTGACACAGCGGCCGGATATCCGACGCCAGGAAGCGTACCTCGCCGCCGCCACCGCCAATGTCGGCAGCGCCCGCGCTCAGTTCTTTCCCTCAATTCAGCTGACCGGGTCGGGCGGCTATCAGAGTTCGTCGCTGGTGTCGCTGTTCCAGCCGCAGGCCGCGTTCTTCAACGTGGTCGGCGGCCTGACCCAGCCGATCTTCGACGGCGGCAGAATTCTGGGCAATTTCGAATTGACCAAAGCGAGACAGGACGAGCTGCTGCAGACCTACCGCAAGACGGTGGTCCAGTCGTTTGCCGATGTCGACAATGCGCTGGTGGCGATCCGCCAGACCACCGAGAGGCTGCGGCTGCAGCGCGAGGTTCTGGCGGCCTCGCGGCGGGCGTTCCAACTGTCCGAGCAGCAGCTGCGCGCCGGCACGGCGGACATCGTAACCGTGCTAAATACACAACTGACGTTGTTCCAGGCGGAGGATGCGCTGTCGCAGGCCCAACTGGCCCGGCTGCTGGCGATCGTCAGCCTGTATCAGGCGCTGGGGGGCGGCTGGGAGCCGAGGATGGAAAGACCGGTCGATGCTCTTTAAGCCGGATGTGGACACTGCGAAAACCGCCGGCAAAAGCGTCGCGCGCAGCGCGGCCCGCCGCATCGTTTCAATCACGCTCACGCTCGTGATCCTCGGTGGCCTCGGCTATGTCGGCTGGACAGCGCTGCAGCAGAAGCCGACCGCCGGACGTGGCCGCGGCATGCCGCGCGATCTGCCGGTGCCGGTGCTGGCGGCGACGCCGCGCGTCCAGGACGTGCCTGTTTATCTCGACGGCGTCGGCTCGGTCCGCGCGCTCAACAATGTGGTGGTGCGCGCCCAGGTCGACGGCAAGCTGATCTCGGTCAATTTCACCGAAGGGCAGGACGTCAAAAAGGGCGACGTGCTCGGCGAGATCGATCCCGTGATCTACAAGGCGCAGTACGATCAGGCCGTCGCCAAGAAGGCGCAGGACGAAGCGCAGCTCGCCAATATGCGGCTCGATCTCGCGCGCTACCAGCAACTCGCCGCCTCCAATGCCGGCTCCAAGCAGCAGGCCGACACCCAGCGCGCCGTGGTGGCGCAGCAGGAAGCGCTTGTAAACGCCGACCAGGCCGCGATCGACAATGCGCAGGCGATGCTCGGCTACACCAAAATCATCGCGCCCTTGTCGGGCCGCGCCGGGCTGCGGCAGGTCGACCAGGGCAACATCATTCGCGCTTCCGATCCGACCGGTCTCGTCATCATCACCCAGCTGCAGCCGATCGCCGTGCAATTCAGCCTGCCGCAGCAGCAGATCGTGCGGGTCAACGCCGCCTCCGCCAGGGGCGCGCTATCGGTCGATGTGTTCGGCAATGACGGCGTCACGGTGGTCGACAGCGGAACGCTGAAGGGCATCGACAACCAGGTCGATCCGGCCACCGGGACGCTCAAGCTCAAGGCCGAATTTCCCAACGCCAACTTCCAGCTCTGGCCGGGCCAGTTCGTCAATATACGGCTGAAGGTCGAAACCCTTGCCAAGGCGCTGGTGGTACCGACCTCTGCGGTGCAGCGCGGCCCGCTCGGAACTTTCAGCTACGTGATCGGCGATGGGAATGTGGTAACGGCCAAGCCGGTCGTGGTGACGCAGCAGAACGAAACCGATGCCGTGATAGCAAGCGGACTGACGGCTTCCGATCGCGTGGTGACCACAGGTTTTGCCAATCTGTCGGATGGCGCCAAGGTCTTCATCGGCAAAGACGATCAGACGCCATCGGCCGATCTCGCCCCGCGCAAGCGGACCCGGGCACCGGACGCGGCAGGCAAGGACGCAGCAGGCAAGTCCAGCGAGCGCCGCGGCAAGAAGGGCGAGGGTGATCAAAAGGGTCAGACCGGACCGGCGCCGGCGGAGGGGAGCATCAAGTCAGGCAGCGGAGCGAAGTCGCCGCCATGACCGAACCATCAACTGATTGAATGTGTAACTTCGCAAGCGTGAACGCACGGCCATGAGCGTCTCGGAACCCTTCATTCGCCGCCCGATCGCGACCTCGCTGCTGGGGTTCGCGCTGCTGATCGGCGGTGCGCTCGGCTACTGGGCATTGCCGGTATCGGCACTGCCGCAGGTCGACTTCCCGACGGTGCAGGTGTCGACGCAATTGCCGGGCGCCAGCCCCGATGTGATCGCCTCACTGATCACCGCACCGCTGGAGCGCCAGCTCGGCCAGATCCCGTCGCTGACGTCGATGCAGTCCACCAGTTCGTTCGGCGTCAGCCAGATTTCGCTGCAGTTCGATCTCAACCGCGACATCGACGGCGCGACGCAGGACGTGCAGGCCGCGATCAATGCCGCGGCCGGAATCCTGCCGAAGAACCTGCCGTATCCGCCTGTCTACGCCAAGGTCAATCCGGCGGATGCGGCAGTCATGACGCTGGCGCTGACGTCGGAGACGATTTCGCTGCGCGCCATGAGCGATCTCGCCGACACCATTCTGGCGCAGCGCCTGAGCCAGATTTCGGGAGTGGGGCGCGTCGCGGTGCTCGGTGGCCTGAAGCCCGCGGTGCGGGTGCAGGCCGATCTGGCGCGGCTCGCAGCCTACGGCATTTCGATGGAAGATCTGCGCGCCGCGATCGCCGGGGCCAATGTCTCGGGACCGAAGGGATCGCTGGACGGCGCGCAGCAGGCCTACACCATCGCCGCCAACGACCAGATCGCGGCGGCGGAAGCCTACAAGCCGATCATCATCGCCTATCGCAACGGCGCGCCGGTCACCATCGGCGACGTCGCCATCATCGTCGACGGGCTGGAAAACGACCGCACCGGCGGCTGGTACCAGGGCACGCCGGCGGTCATCATCGACATCCAGCGGCAGCCCGGCGCCAATGTCATCGAGGTGGTGCGCCAGATCCGCGAAGCCATTCCGAAGGTGCAGCGCGCCATGCCGGCCGGCATCGCCCTGACCGTGGTCAGCGACCGCACCGTCACCATCCGCGCCTCGGTGCATGACGTGCAGTTCACGCTGGTCCTGAGCGTGGTGCTGGTGACGCTGGTGGTGCTTCTGTTCCTGCGCTCGCTGCGCGCCACGCTGATCGCCGGCGTGGCGCTGCCGCTGTCGCTGATCACCTCGTTCGGCATCATGTATTTCGCCGGCTTCAGCCTCGACAATCTGTCGCTGATGGCGCTGACGATCGGCACCGGCTTCGTGGTCGACGACGCCATCGTGATGATCGAGAACATCGTCCGTCACATGGAGAACGGCGATTCCGCGATGGAAGCGTCGCTCAAGGGCGCCAGGGAAATCGGCTTCACGGTCATTTCGCTGACGGTATCGCTGATCGCCGTGTTCATTCCGATGTTGTTCATGTCGGGATTGATCGGGCGCATGTTCCGCGAGTTCGCGCTGACCCTGACGATCGCGGTGGTGACGTCGGCGGTGGTCTCGCTGACGCTGACGCCGATGATGTGCTCGCGGCTGTTGAAGCATGCTCGCGAGGAGTTCCAGGTTCCCGGCCTTGCCGCGGTCTCCCGGGGCATCGACCGCATGGTCGAATTCTATCACCGCACCTTGCTGTGGGTGCTGCAGCGCCAGCGCGCCACCTTGGTGCTCACCTTTGTCACGATCGCCGCCACCCTGGTCCTCTACGTCATAGCGCCCAAGGGATTTTTGCCGCTGCAGGACACCGGATCGATCACCGCGGTGACCCAGGCCGGTCCCGACGTTTCGTTTGCGGAAATGCAGGCACGGCAGAGCAGGGCGGCGGCAGCGATCCAGGCCGATCCGGACGTGATCGGCGTCGTCTCGGTGATCGGCGCCGGTTCGGTCAACCCGACCACCAATGTCGGCCGCCTGGTCATGACGCTGAAGCCGCGCGGCGAACGGCGCGACGACGTTTCCGCGGTGGTCGCCCGCCTCAAGGAGCGGACGGCGTCGATCCCGGGGATGACGATCTATTTCCAGCCGGTGCAGGATGTGCAGATCTCGACCCAGTCGAGCCGTTCGCAATACCAGTACACGCTGACCGGCACCGACGCGGCGCTGGTGAGCCTGTGGGCCAACAGACTGGTGGCCGAACTGCGCGGGGATCCCTTGTTCCGCGACGTCTCGTCGGAGGCCCAGGACGGCGGCCTGCGCGCCTCGCTCGACATCAACCGGCAGCGCGCCGGCCAGCTCGGCGTGAGCATCCAGTCGATCAACGACACCTTGAACGACGCCTTCGCGCAACGCCAGATTTCCACCATCTACGGGCAGGCCAACCAGTACCGGGTGGTGCTGGAAGCGATGCCGGTCTACCAGCGCGATCCCTCGATCCTGTCAAAACTCTATCTGCCGGGGGTGGCCGGCGCCCAGGTGCCGCTGTCGGCGGTGGCCACCCTGACCCGCACCACCGCGCCGCTGGCGATCTCGCATCACGCGCAGTTTCCCGCGGTCTCGCTCAGCTTCAACCTGGCGCCGGGCGAGGCGCTCGGCGACGCCGTCAAGGCCGTCAAATCGATCGAGCAGCGCATCGGTATGCCCGGCAGCATCGTCGGCGTCTACTCGGGCGACGCCGCCGAATTCTCAAAATCGCTGGCCGGCCAGCCATGGCTGATCCTGGCGGCGCTGGTCACCATCTACATCGTGCTCGGCGTGCTCTATGAGAGCTACATTCACCCGATCACCATTCTTTCGACGCTGCCGTCGGCCGGCGTCGGCGCCATTCTGGCGCTGATGCTGTTCGGCCAGGACCTGTCGGTGATCGGCCTGATCGGCATCATTCTGTTGATGGGCATCGTCAAGAAGAACGCCATCATGATGATCGACTTCGCGCTGGAAGCGGAGCGGCAGCAGGGCATGTCGCCGACCGACGCGATCGTGCAGGCCTGCCTGCTCCGGTTCCGCCCGATCATGATGACGACGCTGGCCGCCTTGTTCGGCGCATTGCCGCTGGCAGTGGAAAGCGGCACCGGCTCCGAGCTGCGCTTTCCCTTGGGCATTTCCATCATCGGCGGCCTGCTGCTGAGCCAGCTCTTGACGCTCTACACCACGCCGGTGATTTATCTGGCGCTCGACCGGCTCAACCGCCGGATCGAGAAGGCGGTGCCGCCGCCGGCGCCGGGCGTGCCGTCACCGCCGGTCGCGGGAGCCACCGAGGGGATGCAGTAATGGCACCGCTTTGGCTCCGATCAATCCCTGCGCCTGTGCTTCATGTAGCCAGACACATGACAAAGAGAACGCCTGACGTCAGTAATGACTGTGCCGATAAAGCCCGCTAAGGTTGCTGGGGAACGGAGTTCGGGGGGGGGGCGCAAATGAGTTCATTTTCTGGTTCGGAAAGCCGTCTTGATGACCGGGTTGCACAGTTGGAAAGGACCGTACGTGAGCTAGAACGATCCGCTATCCTAGCTCAATTTGATCACGCACTCACTCGCTCAGCCTTTTTTGATTTCGTCTGGAAATCGTTTGCCGGTGTTAATTTCTCTGAGGCTCGCATCCAACGATTTATACCGGTCCGTGTGTATATCGGCGATTCGAGCTTTGAACACGGATCAACATACGAACACCAACAACTGCTCCAGGCTCTTTTTGAATTTCTTGGCGCTGCTGGCTTCCGTTTTTCCTTCGAACTTCCGGATAGTCGCGGTTCATGGAAGAAGTATTTGGGAGCAGTCAGCGATTGGTGGGGCAGCCAGAAGGATGGGAAACGGCGTCTAGACGAATTGGAAGAGGCGGCCAAAACGATAATGCTCGATAAGCCGAAGGCAGAAACTGAAAAGCTGCGGGCCGAAACGGCAAAGATAGAGGCCGAGACGGCAAAGATAGAGGCTGAAACGCAACGGATTGAAGCCGAGAAAAATAAGACCCAAGCAGAAACCGCTGCGCTTCTCCTAGATAGAGTTAAAAATTTCGATGGCGCAGTAATTCAATTTGGCGATAAGCTCGTCATCTCAAGAACAAACGAACAAGGCAGGCAGATCGTAGCTGTTGGCACTCTGACACCTTCGACTCTCGCAATCCTCGAAGAAAACCTTCTTGAGGAACTTAAGCCAAAGAATGCCGCTCGACTTTTAGAACAGGACACGGATGTTGCGATCGTCGGAAGAGACGAACTGTTGCAACGCCTCCCTTTTTACGAAAGTGATCCTTTTTCTTAGAGGCGAAATGCCTCCAACGCTTCTCTAGCCATTTCCGCGTTAGAAACTCCCAGTTGTCGAGCCCTCGTGATCATAAGTTGATGCCGCCATCAAACCCGCTCGAAAGCGGCTTGGCCACCGGAACTGGACGCTTGGACTCCTGGCCAGCGCCCGGTTCTTCGGCTACCACTGTCAGGTGATTACGATCTCAGCACACTTCATCCGAGGTGAAGGCCCGCAGCGGATCTTGACCCATCCAACGCTCTCTGCCCCCATATAACATACCGCAGTTGCCAAGCCACGCCTTGGCCCGTTCCAACCCGGAGGTACAGGGCCGTGCCCATCACCGCGATGGACCGGCTGCTTGGTAAGACTGGGAATGCGCTTCACTGTTAATGGCATTTAATCTAACTCCGCTGTTCCTCCAGGCGCGGCAGCGTATGCTGTGCATCAGCTTTCCCGAGCTTATCAAGCACTATGGCGCCAAATTTCGTCTCCTTAACAGCGTAAATCATTGTGATGACACACTATGTATCGTTTATGGGCTGGGCCTTACGATGGCTTGCCAAGCCTTGGTGGGTCTTGAGAGAGCATCTGTAATGGCATCGATCTCGGAGCCGTTCATTCGCCGGCCGGTCGGCACCACACTGCTGGCGATCGGACTGTTTCTGGTCGGCATGGTGGCCTACGTGTTTCTGCCGGTGGCTGCGGTTCCCAATGTCGATTTCCCGATGATCCGGGTATCGGCGTCACGGCCGGGCGCCGATCCCTCTGTCATGGCGGCGACCGTGGCAGCGCCGCTGGAACGGCGGCTCGGCGAGATCGCCGGCATCACCCAGATCACGTCGACGAGTTCGCTGGGCTCGACCAGCATCCAGCTGCAATTCGCCATCGGCCGCGACATCGACCGC
Organism: Pseudomonadota bacterium; assembly: GCA_043811435.1. GTDB lineage: Bacteria > Pseudomonadota > Alphaproteobacteria > Rhizobiales > Xanthobacteraceae > Bradyrhizobium. The sequence continues at coordinate 5,534 of JBDRNF010000190.1, read as the reverse complement.
GCCGCGCGCGACGTGCAGGCCGCCATCAACGCCTCGCTGGCGGATCTGCCGACCGATCTGCCGTCCTTGCCCCGGTTCCGCAAAGCCAATCCGGCGGCGGCGCCGGTGTTCGTGCTGGCGCTGACGTCGAAGACCATTGGCTCGAGTGCGATGTACGACGTGGCCGACACCGTGATCGCCCAGCGCATCTCGCAGGTGCCTGGTGTGGGCGAGGTGACCGTGAGCGGCGCCGACCAGCCCGCGGTTCGCATCGCGCTCAACCCGGTCGCGCTGTCCAATGCGGGAATTTCGACCGACGCGGTCCGGCTCGCGATCGTCGGCGCCAATCCGCTCGGCCCGGTCGGCATCTTCAATGGCGAGCGCCAGAGCGAGACCCTGTCGACCAACCGGCAGATGCGGACCGCGGCCGAATTCCGCGACATCCTGATCAAGAGTTCGAACGGCAACTATGTCCGGCTGTCCGATGTCGCCGAGGTCGAGGACTCCGTGCGCAACAGCCGCTCGATCGCCTGGTTCAACAAGCAGCCGGCCGTGCTGATTCAGATTACAAAACAGGGCGACGCCAACGTCATCGACACCGTCGACCGGGTGAAGGCGCTGATCCCCGAACTGAAACAGTGGATCCCCGCCGGGGTCGAGATCTCGACCCTGGTCGATCGCACCGGAACCATCCGCGCCAGCGTGGAGGACATGGAATGGACGCTGCTGGCGACGGCCTTCCTGGTCATGGTGGTGGTGTTCACCTTCCTGCGCCGGACCACGCCGACCATCGCCGCCGGCGTCGCGGTGCCGCTGGCGCTGGCCGGCACCTGCGCCGGGATGTGGCTGGCCGGTTTCTCCATCAACAATTTGACGCTGATGGCGCTGGCGATTTCGGTCGGCTTCGTCGTCGACGACGCCATCGTCATGATCGAGAACATGTACCGCAACCTCGAACGGGGCATGAAGCCGTATCAGGCTGCGCTGGAAGGCGCCAAACAGATCGGCTTCACGGTGCTGTCGATCAGCCTGTCGCTGATCGCGGCCTTCACGCCGCTGGTGTTCATGGACGGGATCGTCGGCCGGCTGTTGCGGGAATTCTCGCTGACCCTGACCTTCGCCATCGTGGTTTCCACCGTGGTGTCCCTGACGGTCACGCCGATGATCTGCGCGCATTACATCAAGCAGGCGACGTCCCACAACGCCACCTGGTTCGATCGCGCCGTCGAAGGCACGCTGTCGCGCATCGTCGCCTTCTATACGCGGACGCTGCGCGTGGTGCTGGGCTTTCCGATCCTGACCCTGATCGTGTTTTTCGCCACCATCGCGCTGACGGTGGTGCTCTATATCAAAACGCCAAAGGGCTACTTCCCGGTCGACGATTCCGGCTTTGTGATCGGCGGTACCCGGGCGTCGCCCGACACCTCGTTCCAGGCCATGCTGAAGCTGCAGCAGCAGCTCGCCGACATCGTCATGGCCGACCCGGCGGTGGCGGGAATCGGGTCGGTGCTCGGGGGAGGAAGCAGAGGGGCCAACCGCGGCAGGATGTTCATAAGCCTCAAGCCGCCCGCGGAGCGGGACGGCATGTCGACCCAGCTCGTGATCGATCGGCTGCGCAAGGATCTCTATCGCGTCGCCGGCATCCGGCTGTTCATGTTCGCGGCGCAGGATATCCGCGCCGGCGGCCGGCAAAGCGATTCGAATTACGAGTACACGCTGACCAGTCCCGATCTCGATCTGCTGCAGAAATGGGCGCCGATCGTCGGCAAGCGCATGGAGAGCGTCGAGGGCATCACCGACATTTCCAGCGACCGCGATCCCGGCGGCCTGCAATTGACCCTGGCGATCGACCGCAAGACCGCTTCGAGCCTCGGCGTTCGCGTCCAGGACATCGACAACGCCCTCAACAACGCGTTCTCGCAGCGGCAGATCTCGATCATCTATACCCAGCGCAACCAGTACATGGTGGTGCTGGAGATCGACCCGAAATTCCAGGCCGATCCGTCCAACCTCGAGCAGATCTTCGTCGCCGGCGCCAATGGCGCGCAGGTGCCGCTCTCCGCCGTGGTGCGATACAGCCGCGGATTGTCGCCGCTCGCGGTCTATCATTCGCAATCGTTTCCCTCGACCACGGTGTCGTTCAACCTGCTTCCCGATGTGCCGCTGGAGGTCGCCACCACCAACATCCAGCGCGCGGTCGACGAATTGCATATGCCCGAGGGCATACGGGGCAGCTTCGATGGCAATGCCGGCGATTTCAACAAGACCAGCGGGCGGCAGCCGCTGCTGATCCTCGGCGCACTGGTGGCGATGTATATCGTGCTGGGGGTGCTGTACGAGAGCCTGGCCCATCCCCTGACCATCATCTCGACGCTGCCTTCCGCCGGGCTGGGCGCGCTGCTGGCGTTGCAGGTCACCAATACGCCGCTGACCGTGATCGCCTTCGTCGGCATCATCCTGCTGATCGGCATCGTCAAGAAGAACGGCATCATGATGGTGGATTTTGCCCTGGAGGCCGAACGCAATCGCGGCCTGTCGTCCGCCGACGCCATTTTCGAGGCCTGCAGCGCCCGGTTCCGCCCGATCCTGATGACGACGCTGGCGGCCCTGTTCGCCGGGATTCCGCTGGTGATCGCCACCGGCCCTGGCACCGAGCTGCGCCGGCCGCTCGGCATCACCATCATCGGCGGGCTCCTGGTGTCGCAGGTCCTGACGCTCTACACGACGCCGGTGATCTATCTGCTGATCGACCGGCTGCGGCGGCGCTGGCGGTCCGAGCCCAAGGCGGTCGCGGTACCCGCGGAATAGGGCCTGAACCGGACTTTGCGTTGTTGAAGCGCGCGGCCGCGAGGCGTATAGCGGGCCATGTCAAAACATCCCGAGCCTGAAATGGCCGCCGCCGCGGAGGTGGTGCCGGACTGTCCGCACTGTCAAAAGCCGATGCCGCTGTGCATCTGCGACAGCATCACGCCGATCGAAAACAAGATCTCGCTGCTGATCCTGCAGCATCCGCAGGAGCAGGACAGGGCGCTCGGCACCGCGCGGCTGACCGCGCAGCATTTTCCGAACGCGGTGCTCAAGATCGGGCTGTCGTGGCCGAGCCTGTCCAAGGCGCTGGGACGCCGGGTGCTGGATCCCTCGCGCTGGGCGGTGCTCTATCTCGGTTCCGCCAAGGTCGCGGACCTCGAGACCGACCGCGATATCGTCGCCATCGACCACAAGGGCCGGGCCGAGGAGAACCAACGCGGCCTCCTTAAGGACATCGAGGGAATCGTGCTGCTCGACGGCACCTGGAGCCAGGCCAAGGCGCTGTGGTGGCGCAACGCCTGGATGCTGAAATGCCAGCGCGTCATCCTTGGGCCCGCGCAGCCGTCGCGCTATGGCAAGCTGCGCAAGGAGCCGCGCGGCGACGGCCTGTCGACCATCGAGGCGGCGGCGATGCTGCTTTCGAGCCTCGAGAAGCGGCCCGATATCGCCGAGACGCTGCACGCCAGTTTCGAGCGGATGCTGGCGAGATATCGGGAAGTGCAGGACACCATGCCGGAGATCGCGCCGAAGCCGAAGAAGAAGGATTACCGCCGGCGCAAACGGGCCTGAACAAGGCGGCTTGAACAACGCGGTTTCAAGCGAAGCCGACGGTCGTCCGGGACTGCCAGGCTCTTGGTTGCCTATCCCGGGCAGGCCGTATATGAGTTCGCCCCCAATGGGGCCACGTGGCGGAGTGGTTACGCAACGGTCTGCAAAACCGTGCACTCGGGTTCGATTCCCGACGTGGCCTCCATCAACATAATCAACGCCTTGCGCTGATCAGCTCAGAGACCGAAGGAAGCCGCGCCAGCTTCAGCAGGCGGCGTACCAGCCATCCGGAAACGGCACCAGCGGCCAGGCCATCTGGTTGTCATTGGCGGCTTTCGGCGGCTCCTCGAACAGCGGCAGCTCGGCCAAGAAGTCTTCCTGCGGCGCGGGTTCAATCGCCATCCTGACGCTCTCCAGCAATCGATTGTATTCAACTTCGCTCATGGCGCTCTCCTCGTTCGAGAACGCACCATCTCAAAAGTGTTTTGGTTCCAGATTGAACGGATCGCTCAAGTTTTATCGATCGAGCGATCGCGGCCGTCTTGGTTACTGATGTCTTAAAAGTCCCGCGGGCACCCTAGGCGGTTCCGCCTGCAGCCCTTTGTGAGAAAAATCACATTTCGCCGAAAAATCTTGCCGTAGCTCTCAGACCATCACGGCTTTCGCGAGCCGTCAACACGGGAGAACGGGCATGACCGCGAGGTTTGACTGGGCCTGGGCCAAAGCGAGCCGCGCCAATTTGGCGGCTTCGGTCGGCCTGCTACGGGCGCTGTCAGCGTCGCATTTCGTATCGGTGAACGGGAACGCCGGGGCATGGCGGCACGCCGGATACCTACCGTCTCCATTCCGCCAAAATCCCCAAACTCCAGGCCACCGCCAACTGGCTGTTGCGACGAAAGGCGAGCCTCAGTGCCGTCCGCAGGGCGGTGTTCGAGCAGTGAAGATGGATGCGTGGGACTGAATGGTCGACGTGTCGTGTGCCGCTTGCCTGAGGCGCGCGTCAGAGACCTGCAGAAGATCGAAGATGCTTTGGCTCCCCGGGCTGGATTCGAACCAGCGACCATTCGATTAACAGTCGAATGCTCTACCGCTGAGCTACCGAGGAACAGGCGAAACAATCGTTCGCAAGCCGGCTGCGTATAACAAAGCCTTCCGGGCTTGCAAAGGACGAAATCGCCGGTTCCGACGCGTCATCAGGAAGACGGCGAAACTGCCTGCGCTACAACGATTTATTGGGTTTCCGGACCGTCGGGCCGCGGTCCCGGCGCCTGACCGGCGCATGGCCGCCACCCGCGTTCAGCACGGTTCAGCCGTCAAAAGGGCCCATTCGCCGACGATCTTCGGTGGTGCCGGACCCGAACCCTCGAGGTGATTCGATGCCAGACGTCCTGACCGATCTCGTGCCGTCGATCGTTCCGAGCGATATTCCGGCACTCAGTGACGACGAATGCCTGCTCCGGCTCTCCCGGGCCATCGCCGAGCACGATTCCGACCATCTGGACGAGGTGGCGCGGTTGATCGGGCGGCTCGCAGTGCCCATCGAATAGACCGGCTGGGCGAATCCCGGACCGGCTCATCGGGGAGGGCGGCGTACCCGCTTCGGCCGCTCCCGGCAGCATGTTGCGTTTTGACGATCCTTGTACCAAAGATGGCGCGGTTTCGCCCCCGCGGGCTTGCGCCCGCATCGCTTGCAAGGTCCGCTCATGTCCGGTTTTTCGACCGCGCGCCAGAAGATGGTCGATGGCCAGGTGCGCCCCAGCGACGTCACCGATATCAGGATCCTCGACGCCATGCTGGCGGTGCCGCGCGAGGCCTTTGTCCCGGCCAGCCAGCGCGCGCTGGCCTATCTCGACCTCGATCTCGATGTCAGCGAGGGCGCTTCGGCCAAACGCTTCCTGATCAAGCCGATGGTTACGGCCAAGATGCTGCAGGCGGCCGAGATCAAGGAAGGGGACCACGTCCTGGTGGTAGGCTGCGCC
>JBDRNF010000189.1:0-14446 GCA_043811435.1 Pseudomonadota bacterium | reverse complement strand
ACTCCAAAAACATCCGAACTCGTTGTTCCATCCGACCGGTCTCTCTAAATGGCATCAGCGGGCACTCCCTCCGATGCATTATGGAAACCTGTCGGGAATCATGCCGGTCTAATCTGTCGGGAATCTATCCGGTCCGTACCCTGCGCTACCCCCCACCCCCGACCCCTCCCCGCCACGCGCAAGAACGCGTGGAGGGAGGGGGGAAGAGAGTCGCAACGCGATGCTTCTCGCAGGACGTCGCGAAATTTACGCGCCACCCCTCACAGCGTCTTCAGATATTCGATCAGATCGTAGCGCTCCTCGTCGCTCAGCATGCGGCCGATCACGCCGTTCTTGTAGGTCTTCATGTCCTGACCTTTATCGGCTTCCAGCGAATGCCCCATCACGCTGTTGCCGTGGATGTCCTTGCCGTCGCTTCCGGTCATCTGGAACATGGTCTCGCCGGTCTTGCAGGACGTGTCGCCGCCGAGGGCGACCCGGAAGCCGACATCCCTGGGATCGAAATCGCGCGCGCCGAGGCAGAACTGCTTGGGGCGTTCGGCCGCGGGCTTCAGCATCCAGTACAGCGAGGGCACCGAGCCGTTGTGAATGTAGGGCGCCGTCGCCCAGACGCCGTTCAGCGGCCGCGCGCGATAGATCGGCTTCTCCGGCGTCGCATCGGGGTTGGGACAGTTGCTGCGTTCACCCCAGAGCTCCTTGGCAGCGGCGTCGCTGACCTTGTTGTCCTTGATCCATTTCTGCGCGACCTTGTCGACGACGATCATCAGCGCGATCGAGAACGGCATCTTGGTCGAGGAGTAGGTCGCCAGATTTTTGCACTTCCAGCGCTCGCCGAGATCGCGCGCCGGCTGCAGGTCGAGGAAGCCCGGAATCTGGACCTCCCGGGTCTGCAGCACGTTGGCCTGCGCGGGGTCCGTTCCCATATGCGCGACCTGCTTCTGGACTTCATTCAACACCCAGCCGCCGTTCGGATCCTGTGTCCAGCGCTTGTCGGTCCAGAGACTCTTGTCCGGAAACTGGCTGTCGAACTGGGGATCATTTACCGGCCCGAGATGACACTCGGTACAGATATCGGCGTAAAGCGCGCGGCCCTTGGCGACGCGGTCGGGCTTGATTTTCCATGCTTCGTCGTTGGGGAACAAATGCGACGGCCATTTCGGCGCGTGCAGCCCGCCGAAATCCTTGGGATTTCGGCCGAACGGATCGGGACCGCGCAACATCGCCTCGATGCGCACGAGATTTTCCAGTGCGACCGACGAGCTGAACAGCTTCTCCGGCGGATGGTCCGGCGACAGGTTGACCAGCGCGAAAACGCCGAGCGCCTCGCCGGCGTTGCGGATCAGGGGCTGTTCGATCGACGCATCGTACTGCGCCCACCAGAACCATGGCACGGTCCAGACCGGCGGGTAGCTGACGGGGGCATTGTTGGCGTGCCAGTTCTTTTCGAACCCGGAAAGACCGCCGGCCACGAGATCGGTATAGAAAACCTGATTGCCGATCCGGTTCAACGCGTCGAGCCGGCCATATCCTTCGGCGGTGTCTTTCAGACCCGTCGCCTTTTCCGTCTTCGCGGCGATATCGATCTGGCCTTTCAGGAAATCGCCGACGCGCTTGAGGCCCTGCTTGAGCTCGTTGCGCGCTTCCTTGCCGGACTCCGGGCCGAGCACGCGGTCGGCGAAGCGGTCGAACCGGCCTGGCACATACAGAGTATACAGGACGGACAGGCCGGTCGCGCTTTCGAGCTTGCGCAATTCCAGCATGGCCGCACCGCCGTCGAAGCGCAGGCTGACGTCCTTGTAGCGAAGGCTGCCGGTGTGACAGGCCGCGCAGGTCAGCCCGATCCTGTCGGCGGAGGGCTTTCCCGTGCCGGGATTGACGACGGGTGTCATGCGCGAGAACCCGACCGGCAGGCCGTCGAAATTATCGGCCGGCGTCGGCCGCAGGCCGGCCACGGTCTCCGGCGCAGGCTCGGTCTTGACGCCGGGGGTGTCGACAAAACCGAAGCGGCGCAGCGTCTCGGCGTCCGCCCGAACTGTCTTCGGACTCGGAATGAAACCGAACCGCTCAAGATAACGCGGATCCGCCAGCATGCCGGGGCGGGTGAACAGATGAATGCCCGATTGTTCCAGCGCCATGAACCAGGCATAGGGCACCGGGAAGGTCGCGGTGCCCTGGCTCGCATGGTGGAACCAGTGACGGTCCCCGGTCGACCAGTTCTGGTCGAGCCAGTGCGCGGATTTCACCGGCGCGAGCGCCGGCAGCGGCGGCGGCAGCAATTGCGCCAGCGGCGGAATGATCTTGCCGACCTGGTTGGGGAATTCGGCGATCGCCACGATCGCCGCGACGGCCACGGCAACCAGCCAGACCGCGGCCTTGAGGACCTTGCGCAACGGACCGGGCGCCGGCGCATTTGCCCGCGCCTCCAGCCGCGCGGTGATGCGCTCGGGCAGCCATCGGTCGACAAACAGCGTCCTGACCTCGGCCACGCTGAGGTAGCGCTTGTCGCCCTCGCCCTTGCCCATGATATCCAGCAGAACCGGCCACTCGCCGTTCATCAGCAGCCGGTCGTACCAGCGCCTGTTGTCCTTGGCCCGCGCGAAATTCGCATCCATGTAGGCCGTGATCTGGCTGCCGGTCAGCCCGCGCTCGGTTCCGCCGCACGGATCCGGCCAGTCGCTTCCGAACTCGGCAAGACGCGCGATTTCGCTCTCATGCACCTTGGCGGTGGCGTCCAGGATGCGCGAGCCGACGCCGTGCTTGTCCAGCGGACCGTTGCGCAGTTCATCGAGCACGGCGCCGGACCACCAGCTTTTCAACAGGCGCAAGGGACTGAGGCCGTTGGCGACCAGGGCCACCGGGTAGGTCTTCATGCCGACCAGTTTCTTCTGCAGTCCTGTCTTGCCGCTGGCGGCCTCGACGGTCTTGCAAAGCTCCGGAATCGGCACGACGTGGCCACCGACAAAACCCTCCGACACGACGGCGCGCAGGAAGGGGCACGGATTATCCGGCGAAACCGCGGGACCCGGCGCGGACGCGCCGCTCGCAACACTACGAATGCCTTCATCTGCCATGGAGCTGAATCCTGAAAAATAGCGAAATCTGAAAAGGGCCGGCCGTCAAAATATGAAACTGACTCGCCGCATTTTGAAAAGGCGAATTTATCGGCGAAACGCTACCTTAGGCTGCAGGGGAGTTTGGCGGAATTCGGACGTTAGTCAACAGGAGACCGGCGGCGTGTCATATCAGTAGCCGTGTTTTTGATGCCCTGGAACAAAGGGGGCACGATTGGCACGGCATCCATTCCCGAGGGGATCAGACGGATGCGATTTTTCGAGTTTTCTGGATCGGACCGAGTCGAAGGAACTGGCTCAGGAGGTGGCTGCCGAGCTTCTCGGGATCAACGTTCAGACGTTTCAACGTTGGGCGGAACGCTTTGAGGCGAAGAGCGATGAGGGACTCGCCGACCGGCGTCTGAGCCCCCTTGGGAATGACCGGTCGCGGAGGCTGACCGCTTCCCGTCGGGGAAGCTCTGCGCAATATGGAGCCAACCGCGCGCAGTCTGCGACAAGAGTTCGACGACCGCGGCGGCGCTAGCGTTTGGAATTTCCATCGGGTGCAAAATCGCGAAGTTGCTCAATGTCGCCTCGCGCAAGTTTGTTATTTGGTTCAATACGAAGAACGAGTTCGTATTCCTTAAGGGCTTCGTCGAGTTTCCTTAAATCGAGCAAGGTTCTTGCCAAACCGATACGCGACGGTACGTCATTTGGGCTATCCTCAATCGCGCGCCGGAATTCGGCGATAGCCTCGTCACTTTTTCCTAGCTCTTTTAGAATGACACCCAAATTGTAGCGGGCTCGCGTATACGTCTGATCGATATCGATCGCGCGGCGATACCTCATGATCGCTTCCTGCACCTGTCCTTTTTCTTTCAGCGCCGAACCAAGGTTGTTGTGTGCAGGTGCGTAGAATGGGTCCCATGCAATCGCGCGACGATATTCGGTTATAGCGGCGTCAATCTGTTTTTGATCTTGCAGTAGTACCCCGAGATTGTTGCGGGCGAGCGCATCGCTTTGCTGGAGCTCGATGGTGAGCCGGTACTCGGCAATTGCGCCGTCCTTTTTGCCCTGCTTCTCCAAAGCGATGGCCAGGCCGAAATGCGCCGCCGGAATGCTGGAGTTGAGATATATGGCCTTTCGCAAGCGAGGCTCTGCCAAGTCCGGCTTGTTACGGTCAAGATAGTATTTTCCCTGAAGTACGAGTGACCAGGCAACGTTTATGTCCGAACTCGGTAGGCGCGTAATAATGTCTTCGGTCATCTCGAAGGCGCCATCCGGATTATCATTGTACGCAGCCGACGCGATCAGATAGGGCCTGATTTCCCGTACGATGCTTGGCGCTGCCACATCTAGCAGGCGATCGAGCTTTGAAGGATCAAATCCGGTCGTCGTGCCAGTAAAGATTTCCTGCCCATCCTTGCGCAGGCGGAGCCACACCGTATCCCCTTGAAGCACGAACTCACCGGAAATATTGCGAGTGTTACCAATGTGAAAAAGCTTTCGAATCAACGTCGTCACAGTATCAAGAGAGACGTCCACCTTAGGCACGGTGATTTTTGGCAGCTCGGAAGTGAGAGACACAAATGGGCTCTGCATACGGGAGCCCGTCCGCTGCGCAAATCTAGTCAATGCGTCGCGGAGTCGCTGACTCGCAACGTCGGAGGAGAAGCCACTGTCGCTGAAAATGCGGGGGACGGAGATTGTATCGACACTGATAATCTCCGAGGTCATGCTGTGCACAAATGCGGCCAGTATGACAATACCAGCCGCCGCCCAGCCGGCACGGGAAACGCCAACTAGACAAGCCTTCAAGACTATGCCGGCTCCCTTTCTGGTGAACGCAATTCGCAGACGGCTGCGGATGCGTGCAAGCCAATTCTGTCCCGAATGCTGAGGGGATTCCGTCGGAGGCAATTCTTCAGAGTTGCTCACTGACACTCTTCGTCCTCAAGGAGCATGCAACTCAACCCGGCAGGACCGCCGCGATTATTTTTGAGCGTCAACCACCGAAATGCCGTGGCCGACATAGTTCAGTTCCGTCTTGTTCTCGGCTACCGCTTTGCCATCGACAAAAATCGCCATCACGTCAGTATCTTTGTCTCCAAACGACTTGTTGTCGTATGTCACGCCGGCATACTTTTCGGTGTCCTTCTTGAAGAACATTCTAGCCAATTCCTTTTGACCATCTACCGGCCAAATTCTGACGGTCCTGTCCTCACTGGCAGAGATGACAAATCGATTGTTTGGAGTGAATGCCAATGCTTCGATATCACTGGTGTGGCCGGACAAGCGACCGATCAGTTTGTGCGACGCCACGTCCCAAAGGTTGACCACTTTATCACCACCGCCGGAGGCCAGAAGTTTTCCGTCCTGGGATACTACAGCAGCGAGCACGTATTTAAGATGCCCCTCGAGCACCGCGACAGGATCCTTGCGATTTCGTGCACCCGGATCCCAGATCCTGATCTTTCGATCCGCGCCTGCAGTGTAAACAAGGCTGCCCTTTTGATTGTAGCCCGCGGCAAAAATTGGACCTGCGTGGGCGTTAACGATGGATCGCTTCCCTTCCGGCAATCGAATCTTTAGCAGACCGTCGGCCCCTGCCGAAAGATAGGTACCTTTGCCCGCGGGTTGATATGCAACAGATTGCACAGGGCCATTGTGGAACTTTGCATTGACAACAATTTTGTCGCCACGGGCAAGGTCCCAGGCAGATAACCGTCCTGCTCTATCGCCCATCAACACATAACGATCGGGGAATTCAGGATTAAATCGGGCGGTATATGGCACGAAACCAGCCCGGGTCAGTTCCGCCCTGGAGCTCTTGCCGCTCCGTGCATCCCAGAACCGCAGGAAGCCGTCGCGCCCGGCCGAGAGCAAAGTCCGACTGTTGGGTGCAAAGTCGATATCGCTGATCCGACCCTCGTGCGCACGAATAATTTGTATGACCTCGAATGTATCGAGGCTTACGACTCGAATGATCCCGTCATCGCCACCAATCGCCAGAAGCCTGCCATCGGCAGATACTTTCAACTTTCTAATGATGGTGGACTGGCGTGGATTGACGGACACAACCACACTGGCTTCGGCTGGCGCTGTCCGATGGCTGGGCGCTGCAGCATTCGCTACAGCAGCGGGCGGAGGCGGCGCAGGTGGAAGTGAAATTTCAACTGGCGCTGGCTCCGGCGCTGCAGAAGCCTCCGGCTTGACTGACTTCCCGAAGGTTGGTCGCGGCGCGGCCACGATTTCGGAATGAATGGCGGCAGGCGGTCCGGGTGCGCCGGATTGAACTGCGGGAGGGGCCATCTGTGTTACGGGGGATTGTTGGCTGGCCGATGCAGAAGGGACTATCTCGAAACGCGTTTCAGGTACCCGGCGACTCTCCAGCAGAGCTATCTTTGCAAGTAGGGTAGCGATCTCTTGCTTGTAGGCGACTTGCTCTTTTTCTTGCTGCTGCTTGAAATAGAATTCTTTGGCGAGTTGCGACAGCATCTGTGGCTGCTGAAAGTTGTTGGTCTTCGCCGAGACATCCGCAGTGACCCGTTTGAGCATCTTTTCAATTTCAATATTCGGGGTAGCGACGTGCTTGGCCAGCGCCTCCGCGAACGGACTCACATCTCCTGAACCCTCGACCGCGAACTTGCCAGGCTCCGCAGAGAACATCACCATGATATCCTTGCGGCTCGGAGGAATAGGCGCTGACACCCGAACTGCGCCAGCGGAGTCCGTCCGTAAGGTTAGTCTCGTCGCCTGTAATCCGTTTGCTACGGGATTATTTCGGCAACCGTCCCAGAAAACGAGCGCGGTGCTAGCCTGTCGCTCAATCAGACCTATCACCGTATTGAGGCTAAAAGTTTCGAACTGGATTGTCGCTTCGCTTTGCAGTTTGGCGTTTACGGCGACAAGATAGTTCGCCCCTTGGTACTCCAGTCCATGTCCGGCGTAGTAAAAAAGTGCGTCCGTTGTCTTGTCCAGCTTCGAGGCGAAGCCTTCAACAACGCGAGAAAAAGCCATCGCATCTAGGTCGGTTTCCACCTGAACTGTGAAACCTAGATCACGCAACTTCGTCGCGATCAGCCTTGCGTCGTTTGGTGGATTCTTCAGAGGGGCAGCGTGTTTGTACTGACTGTTGGCGATGACGAGAGCGAGCCGCTTATTGTCGGCTGCGTGTCCCCATCCGATCCCTAAGAAATATAGGGCAACCAGCAGGCTTAGAAGCGCACCCACAGCGTTTTCCTCGCATCAATCGGATGCCCAATTGAGAGGGCGAATATCAGTAAAAAATATAGTTATCTTGATTAAAAATACAACCTTTGCATCGGCCGTGCAAGGGGTGGTTGTAACGCATGGAGACCGGCAAGGACCGCTGCGCAACGGCGACCTTCGGCGGTTTCCGGGCCGAACTTACGAATTCGCGGTAAACTTTGAGCCGGACTCGACGAGGGTCAGGTTGCGCAAGGGAACGCCGGCTTTCAGGAGTCCGTCGCGGTAATGGGCCGTGTCGGCTGCGGATTTCCAACGGAAGTTCCTCAAGTGCCGCTCCACGGTCAGGTTCGGGAAGCTCGTCAGCAGGACCTTGACCGCCTTGTCCGCTTCCTCGGTCCGGTCCAGCTGCGCAAGGGCCGCCGCCCGCACGCAGAGCACCTGGAGATGATTGGGGTTCAGGTACAGGGCTTCCCGCGCCCAGGACAGCGACGCGTCATACTGCCGGAGCAGGTAGTGGCTGAACGCATTGAACACCGGCCACTGATATCGGGGGTCGCTGTTGCCGCGCTGCACCGCCGCCGAGAACAGCTCGATCGCCTTCCGGTGTTCGCCGGTCACCATATGACATATTCCCAGCACGCCGCGCGCGCCCATGTCATAGGCGTTCAACTCAACCGCCTTTCGCGCGGCATCCATCGCCGTGTCGTGATTGCCTTCCATCGCATTCAAATAGGCGAGGATCGAAAATGCGAATGAGGAACGGGGGTCGAGCCGGACGCTGCTTTCCGCGAGATCCAGCGCTTCGCGCCACAATTCGCTGGTACTCCTGATCCATCCAAAGTGCACGCCCTGCGTCAGGATGGTGGCGAGATAGGCGCGTGCGATCGACAGCGTCGGATCGAGCGCGATGGCCTCCCTGAACAAACCGATCGAGGTTTCGTAGTCCGCCTTGGTCGGCTTGTAATAGTGCGAAAGCCCGCGCAGGAACCGGTCCCATGCGGTCAGGTCGGTCGACGACCGCGCCGGCGCGGAAGCCTCGGCGCGATAGATCTCCGTGGCCAATGCCGCGCACAGATTGGTGGTGATCTCATCCTGCATCGCGAACAGGTCGCCGATGTCCCGGTCGTAGCGGCCGGCCCACAATTGTTCGCCGCTCTCGGGAGCGATCAGTTCGGCGGTGACGCGAATCTTGCTTCCGGCACGTCGCACCGATCCCTGGATCAGATAGGTGGCGTCGATTTCGCGTGCGATCAGACGTGTACTCACGTTCTTGCCCTTGAACGCGAAGGTCGGATTCCGGCTCAGCACCCGAAAGAAGGATTGCAGCGACAGCGCGTGGATCAGGTCCTCGGTCAGCCCGTCGGAAAAATACTCGTCGGCGCTTTCGCTGAGATTGGCGAACGGCAGCACGCCCACGATCGCGGTTCGGTGCTGGGCCGGCAGGTTTGATGCGCTCCTGATCTCCGGGCCGGAGCTCTCCTCGGACCTCGCCGGTTTCCAGGTCCAGACATGGACCGGCTCGGCGATGTTCTTGAACCGGTGAACGCCGGCGTCGACCAGGGAAGTACTGAGGTGCTTGCTGGCCTCATCATAGGCCTTGGCGGAGACGGCCACGCCGCCGGGGGCGGCGATCGCTTCGAGCCGGACGGCGATGTTCACGCCGTCCCCGAACACCTCGTCCTCGTCCGCCATCACATCGCCCATGTGGACGCCGAGACGGAATTGCATGACCCGGTCGGCGGGCAGCTGGTCGTTTCGTTCGGCCATCAGCGCCTGCATCTCGATCGCCGACTCGATGGCGCCGACGACGCTCGGAAATTCCAGCAGGAAACCGTCGCCGGTGTTCTTCACCAGCCGGCCGCCATGATTGAGAATGATCGGATAGACCGCGCTTCGATGGGCCTTGAACGCGGCGTGGGTGCCGGCCTCGTCGGCGCCCATCATCCGCGAATAGCCCGCAACGTCGGCGCAGACGATTGCAGATAGGCGTCTTTCCATCTCCCCCGCTCCCGAGCTGGAAGATACCACGGACGCGGTCGGCTGACCCCGTAGCCAATGGATTTAGAACCCCCGCGCCCCGCGGAAACCATATCGAGACGTCGTGACAATGCCAAGGCTGCTGTCTCGACTGCCGTGTGGTCGTGTATGGGCGCATGCCCGCAAGACAATGCTCTTCCCGATGAGACAGGGCCATCGCCACCCGGCAGGAAAGCGTAGCGCTCTCGAATTGGGACAGCCGTCAGCATCAGAGCCGCGCGCAGGACGAAGAGGAGCCCGGGCGCCGCCAGCGGGAAACCGCCCGCGCCATCAGCTGCGCAGGCCGGGCGCCTCCTGGCCGGTGCGCGCCACATATTCGGTATAGCCGCCGCCGTACTGGTGAATGCCGTCGGGCGTCAGTTCCAGCACCCGGTTGGACAAGGCCGCCAGGAAGTGACGATCATGTGACACGAACAGCATGGTGCCCTCGAATTCGGACAACGCGTTGATCAGCATTTCCTTGGTCGCCATGTCCAGATGGTTGGTGGGCTCGTCCAGCACCAGGAAGTTCGGCGGGTCGAACAGCATCTGCGCCATCACCAGCCGCGCCTTCTCGCCGCCCGACAGTACCCGGCATTTCTTCTCGACGTCGTCGCCGGAGAAGCCGAAGCAGCCGGCCAGCGCGCGCAGGGAGCCCTGGCCTGCCTGCGGAAACGAATCTTCCAGCCACTCGAACACCGTGCGCTCGCCGTCCAAAAGATCCATGGCGTGCTGGGCGAAATAGCCCATCTTGACGCTGCCGCCGATCGCGACCGTGCCGTCATCGGGTTCGGTGGAACCCGCCACCAGCTTGAGCAGCGTCGACTTGCCGGCGCCGTTGATCCCCATCACGCACCAGCGCTCCCGGCGGCGCACCTGGAAGTCGAGCCCGTCATAGATGTTGCGGCTGCCGTAACCCTTCTGCACGTTCTTCAGGCTGACCACGTCCTCGCCCGAGCGCGGCGCCGGCAGGAAATCGAACTGCACGGTCTGGCGGCGCCGCGGCGGCTCCACCCGCTCGATCTTCTCCAGCTTCTTGACCCGGCTCTGCACCTGCGCGGCGTGCGAGGCGCGCGCCTTGAAGCGCTCGATGAAATTGATTTCCTTGGCGAGCATCGCCTGCTGGCGCTCGAACTGGGCCTGCTGCTGCTTCTCAGCCAGCGCGCGCTGCTGTTCGTAGAATTCGTAGTCGCCCGAATAGCTCGTCAGCGACCCGCCATCGATCTCCACGATCTTGTTGACGATGCGGTTCATGAACTCGCGGTCATGCGAGGTCATCAGCAGGAGACCCTCGTACTGCCTGAGGAACTGCTCGAGCCAGATCAGGCTTTCGAGGTCCAGATGGTTACTCGGCTCGTCCAGCAGCATGGCGTCGGGGCGCATCAGCAGAATACGCGCCAGCGCCACGCGCATCTTCCAGCCGCCCGACAGCGCGCCGACGTCGCCGTCCATCATCTCCTGAGTGAAGCTCAAGCCGGCGAGCACTTCGCGCGCCCGCCCCTCCAGCGCATAGCCGTCCAGTTCCTCGAAGCGGCCCTGCACCTCGCCGTAGCGCTCGATGATCTCCTCCATCTCGTCGGCCCGGTCGGGATCGCCCATCGCGGTCTCGAGCTCCTTCAGCTCGGCCGCGACGCTGCTGACGGGACCGGCACCGTCCATCACCTCGGCCACGGCGCTGCGGCCCGCCATCTCGCCGACATCCTGGCTGAAATAGCCGATGGTGACGCCGCGATCGACCGCGACCTGGCCCTCGTCGGGTTGTTCCTGGCCGGTGATCATCCGGAACAGCGTGGTCTTGCCGGACCCGTTGGGACCGACGAGGCCGACCTTCTCACCCCTCTGGAGCGCCGCGGAGGCCTCGATGAACAGGATCTGGTGGCCATTCTGCTTCGAAATGTTGTCGAGACGGATCATTTTTACCTGGGAGGCGGGGTATTGGGGGAAAGGGAGATTGTTGCGCCGCTCTTAGGCCATGGGGCGCGGCCAAGGAAGGGTGTTTTGGGCGGGCCAGCTGCCTGATCCGGCGCAAGCCGCCGTCTTGATCCCGCGAGAGGGTTCCAGAGCCCCTTCGAGCGAACGCCCGCGCCCGCGCTTGATGCGACGGAGACGGGATTCGCGCACGGAAAACGTCAGGGCAATGTGCCGTTCAGCGCGTCGCGGCCGCAACTGCCCGCATCGGCATCACGGAACCTGCACCGGCGCGCGGCGCGCGGGCTGCGTTCGGGCGGTAGAGCCCGCGCCGTTCCGGATAGGGCTTGAAGGCGTCGGATAATCCGACCACGGATTCGGCCGCGCCCAGCGCCAGCACGCCATCGGGTTCGAGCATCCTCGACAGCCGTTCGAAGATGGCAACCTTGGTGTCCTGGTCGAAATAGATCAGGACGTTGCGGCAGAAGATCAGGTCGAAGGTGCCGAGATGGGAAAAGTCCTGCAGCAGATTGAGCTGCTTGTGCTGCACCATGCCGCGGATATCGGCATCGAGCTGCCACAGTTCGCCGATCTGCTTGAAATGCTTGACCAGCAGCTGGATCGGCAGGCCGCGCTGCACCTCGAACTGGCTGTAGATCCCCGCCTTGGACTTCTCCAGCACTTCCTGCGACAGGTCGGTGGCGACGATCTCGACGCGCCATCCCGCCAGCGCGGCAAATTCCTTCACGCACATCGCGATCGAATACGGTTCCTGGCCGGTCGAGGACGCCGCGCACCAGATGCGCAGGGCGCGGCGACTGGCCCGCGCCTGCGCCAGCGCCGGCAATACCGCCTCTTTCAGATGATCGAACGGAATCTTGTCGCGGAAGAAGAACGTCTCGTTGGTGGTCATCGCCTCCACCACCTCGGACGTCAGCGGCTCGGTCCCGGCCTTCAGCTTCTGCACCAGTTCGCCGATGCCGGGCAGACCAACCCTTCGCGCCAGCGGGATCAACCTGCTCTCGACCAGATACTGCTTGTCCGAGGACAGATCGAGGCCGGATCGCTCCTTCAGAAGCTTGCGCAGGAACTCGTAATCCAGCGGCGTCACGAACGATCTCCCGAAAACACCCGAACCAGTTTCGGCGCGATCTGATTAAGCGGCAGGATGGCCGAGCAGATCCCCGCATTGGCGGCGGCGCCCGGCATGCCCCACACCACGCTGGTTGCTTCGTCCTGGGCGATCACGCTGCCCCCGGCGGCGACGATCTCCTTGCCGCCGCGCATTCCGTCCGAGCCCATGCCGGTAAGCACGACGGCCAGGATGCCGCCCTGCCAGACATCGATCGCCGAGGAGAACAGCGGATCCACGGCGGGCTTGCAGAAATTGACCGGCGGTCCGTCGTCGAGAGCGATCGCGACATCCGTGCCGCGGCGCACGACCCGCATATGGCGGCCGCCCGGGGCGAGATAGATCGTACCGGCCTTGACGATTTCCCCGTCGACGGCCTCGTGTGCCGGCCGGTGGCTCGAACGCGCCAGATGCTCCGCCAGAATTGTCGTGAAGGTGGGCGGCATGTGCTGGGTAATCAGCACCGGAAAGCGGTCGATCACCGCGCCAATCTCGGCGACCAGCGTCATCAGCGCCTGCGGGCCGCCGGTCGATGAACCGATCAGGAGCGCGCGCGGCGCCTGGCTGCTGAACGGCCGGCGCGTCAGCGGCGGAGTTGCAACCGCGGCCAGCGGCGGCCGAGACAACGGCTCGCGCGACCGCTCCAGCGCCAGCGGCGGACTTGTCGGGGAAGGGCCGGGCGCCGGATGTGGCGAAGCCGGAGCGGTGCGGCGAACCTTGGCGCCAAGCGAACGGATCTTCTGGATCAGGTCGTGGTGAAAGATTTCGGCGGCGGCGGCTTCCCGGGTGCTTTCCGGCTTCGGAATGTAGTCCGCCGCACCCAGCGACAGCGCCTTGAAGCTGATCTCCGCGTTGCGGCGGGTCAGGGTCGAAGCCATGATGATGATCAGGTTGCGCTTTTTCGCCAGCAGCTGCGGCAGCGCGGAAATGCCGTCGAGTTCCGGCATTTCGATATCGAGCACGGCAACGTCGGGATTGACGCGCTCGACCTGGTTGACGGCGTCAAGCCCGGTGCGCAGCGACGCCGCGACGACCATATCCGGTTCGGCGGCGATCCAGCGCGAGATCAGTCCCCTGATCACGACGGAATCGTCGACCACCATCACCCGCAGCGGTTCCTGGTTCGCCGAATTCGAGGTCGAGGAACTTGCCAACGCAATACTCATTTATCACCAGGGTACGACTGAAAGCGGCACTAGAGAACGCCGAAGGCTTTCAGCCGCCGGATCGAACGGACAGATCGGATCAGATCAGGCCGACTTCCTGGAACTTGGCCGTCACGATGTCCTTGTCGAACGGCTTCATGATGTATTCGTTGGCGCCGGCGTGCAGCGCACGCGCGATGTGCGCGACGTCGTTCTCGGTGGTGCAGAACACCACCTTGGGCGCGTCGCCGCCGGGCATGCGGCGCAGGTTGCCGAGGAATTCGTAGCCATCCATGATCGGCATGTTCCAGTCGAGCAGGATGGCGTCGGGCAGGCCGCGCTTGCAGACCTCGAGCGCCTTCTCGCCGTCCTCGGCTTCGATGATCTGGAAATCCAGGCCTTCCAGGATACGCCTTGCGACTTTTCGGATGACGCTGGAGTCATCGACAACGAGACATGTTCGCATGTTAGCCTCTGCTTCTTCCCTATCCCCGCGGGGACGTTTGCAATGCCGCTTCAGGTCTGTGCTTGCCGGTCTTTATGCCGCCAGCATGTCAGGCACGATTTCGAGCACGCGGTCGACATCGAGGACGACCATGAGCTGGCCGTCGAGGCGATGCACGCCGCCGGCGAGCTTGGCCATGCGGGGATCGAGGTTGACGGGGTTTTCCTCGCGGCCCTCGTCGGCGAGCTTGAGCACCTCGCCGATCTGGTCGATCAGCAGGCCATAGGATTCACCACGCAGGTCGACGCCGACCGCCATCGGCGGCTTGCCGTCGTCGTTCTTCGGCAGGCCGAGACGGGCGCGCATGTCGACGACCGTGACGATACGGCCGCGCAGGTTGAGCACGCCGGCGATCTCGCCTGATGACAGCGGCACCCGTGTCAGCCGCTCCGGCATGAACACGTCCTGCACCCTGGAGATCGGCAGGCCGAACAGCTGGCCGCCGATCATCGCGGTGACGAATTCGGAGACGGCGCCT
>JBDRNF010000188.1:0-6078 GCA_043811435.1 Pseudomonadota bacterium | reverse complement strand
ACCCGAGCTTCCCGGCCCCGATCTACGCCACGCTGATCGAGGTGGAAGGCCAGGACGGCCTCCAGCTCATCTGGTCCCGACCGAATCGGGACTGAACCCACTAACGGCAACGGCCCTGCCAACCGGCAGGGCCGTTTCTGCATCGACATCTTTTTTCCCGAGGGTGATCAATCGCGCGTCCAGCGCTGCGGCCCGGCGGCTCCGTGCCGGGCTCCGGCCCATGCGGCTTGTCCCCGGCGTAGCGACGGCAGATGTTCTAGGCATACCCATCAGATGTCTACCCCTCGTTGTCTTGCCATTGCGCTTCACCTCGCCCAAGCCGGATGATGCGCGAGCTGCGACGGTCGGTCGCGAATTCAACATGGCACAGACTTGGTCGAAATTGCCGAAGTCGCTGTCGGATACCAACGATGGAGCGGTAGTCCGGCGTCGCGACCGACACTGCGCCCGTACGTTCTTCAATCTCGATGCGACCCGGCATTCCCACATCGACAAAGTTGGGTACGTCGCCTTGCATCGTCCAGTCCTGAGTTGTCCACTTCGAGGTTGCACCACTGAGTGCGTCATTTCTGAACTTCTTCCAGATATGCGCCGTATCGGCGGTCGGCCAATCGGGCTGATCCGAGAGCGCTGCAATCTCATTCGATCGCAACCATCGGTTCATTTCCGCCCCACCGACGAAAACCGGTTGTGTTTCACGAATCGCGGCCATTGCGGCGACTCGGGAGGGCAGTCCGGCCCGGACTAGACTCGCCATCATGGCTTGCGGCACGCCGGCCTCAAGAACGGCCGCGGCGCTGCCTTCAACAAAGTCCGATTCTCCGCCGCTCGCACGGCGCCGCATCCGAATCGCCTCGATTGCCCATACAAGCCGATAAACGAACGCGTCTTCGATGACGCGCATGTTGTCCAGACCTATCGTGACAACATCGGTGCCGCGAAGCCAGGCTGCGAGGAGCTCGCGCCAATTCGCCGGCAGATCGACATCCGGCACGAATGGCCGAATGCCGAACAAGCGCGCCGCCATGCCGGTGAGAGCGGCACTCAAATCGTCGATTGCGCCGGTCTGTGCTGCGTCATCAGCCCGATCAAGAAGTTCCGTCAATTCAGGGGCGATCGCGTCGATGGCGAGGCCCGCTTCCAGTCCAATGCCCATCGCGAAGGTGGCGCGGCGCTGTACGGGGTCCGATTTGTTCCAGATGAGGCGCGCGCGAGCCTGGAGAATCCACAGTTGGTTGTAGCGGGTCTGTTCGCCTAGCCGGGCGATCTGGCGAGACCACAGTGATCCGTTCAGGGCTTCGTCGATTAGCCGCGGAAGCTCCGCGCTGCCACTGTCCAGCGCTTCGATGAGACCAAAGACAGTTGCATCGAGCTTTTCGATCAGACTCTCGATCGGCTCGGCATCAGCGGCATGGTCCTGTGGAAACCAGGCCTCCTGGGCATTCGCGAGATACTCCATTGCGTCGGCCCGCAAGAAGACGTTCGCGCGCGCCAGACGGTTGAGCACCTCGGCGACGATGGTGATGATGCCGCTTGAAAGCGACCTTGCCTTCGCCGATCCAACGAGGTCTCGCCAAGCGCGTTGTCGCCACCCCTCGGCTTGGAACATCACGTGCAACACAAGGCCTTCCAGATCGACAAAGGCACGGCCTGCACGCCCGGCCACGTTAGCGAATTCTTCGCCGGACAACGGAACGCCAGCACGGTAGAGGGTCGGAATCAGCAGCACAGCGGCATTGAGGTTGAGACCTTGCGCCAACGTCGGTGACGCGACTGTCACGCGCAGAACGCCTGCGGCGAGCAAGCCCTCCACCTCGCGAAGGAACGGCCCTGGTAACCGACCGTGATGAATCGCGACACCGATCGGCAAGCACCGAACCGCGGGATGATCCGGGCCTAGCCACTCGCGACCCACGGCCAAAGCACGCGCGACCGCGGCTGCGTCGTCAAGCAGCGAGGGCAAATAACCGCGACGGTGCAGGTCAACGATGGTCTCGGCGTATCCCTCGACGTGATCACGTTGCGTGCAGAAGACAAGCGCTCGCTTACCCTGAGCCGAAAACTTCCATGCGGCCGCGAGCGTCAGCTCCTTTGTATCCCTCGGGAACGGCGTGCGCCGTGGCCGGCGAGCTGCCTCCTCCGGGATGAAATGACGAATATAGGGTCCGCCTGCTTCGAGATCGAAGCTCAGGCGGGCCGAGTTACCCTGCCACATGAGGGTGCCGAAGCGTTGCCGCGTTGGTCGCCAGCGCGACTGAATTGGTGTTCCACCTGCATCACTACGAATCCAAGCGGTCAAATCGTTAAGCTGATCCCCTTCGGGCAAGATCGCCGAGAGACAGACGATGCGACGGGTTTCGTTGTCAGCACGCCTGAGCAGTCTTTGAACGAGGTTCTCGTACCGAATTTCGCGTTCGCTTGGCCCGATCAGGTGACCTTCGTCAAGGACTACGAGCCCGACGTCATCGATGATCGACGGGTCATTCCGCAAGGCGAAGTCCAGCTTCTCCGGTGTGGCGATGACAATATCCTGCGTACGGAGTGCGTCTTCGTCGCCGCCAGCGGCTCCAGCCGCGCCATAGAGCGAAGAGACCGAGAACCCAAGGCTCGAGAACGTCCGACGGAATGATCGTTCCGTCTGGGCGGATAATGCGCGAAGCGGCGTTACAATGAGGACCCGCCTGCGCGCCGCGAGCGCCATCAATGCGGCGATCTCTGCAATTCGTGTCTTGCCAGCACTGGTCGGCAACGCGACGACGAGGTCGTCGGTCATGTCGGTTGCTCGTCGGGCTGCTTCGATCTGCGACGGCCAAAGCTCCACTTCGGCGACGTCACGTCCAAAGAGTTCCCCGATGAAGAGTTGGCGCAAATCCTGATAGTTTCCCGCGCCCGCCGGCCCGTCGAGGGGAAGCACCTGATGCAAGCTGCTAGACCACAGGTCATCGATAAGATTGAGCACTATGCGCCCGGTCCACCACAGCGACACGGCATTGGCGTTCCTTGCGAGGGAGATCGCGCGCCGCAGGAGGGACCGAGACTCCTCAATCAGGACCGCGGCCCCCGTCTGAAGAGCGAATTCGAAGAACGCGAGGGCGCGAAAAATGGTTGATGTGGCGATTAACCTGACGGCGTCGTCCGAATCAATCTCTCTTGCGCGCAACGCCTGACTAATATTTGCATCACCGTGGGCTGGGTTCAGCAGCCAGGTCCGCGCGCGGCGACCTAGACCGGCCAGATCCCGCAAAATAAGATGCGCCAACGCTTCTTCCGCTGGCGATAGATTCGCGTTCTCAGGCCGTTGAGAGATCAGAGAGAAGGCGAGAGCGGAGTAGCTTGCCAGATGATACGCGGCGGCGCCTGCGATCCGATAGAAGCCCCGGCCGACATCCTCGCGGGAGCCATTTTGCACCAGTGCTTCGAACGCGTTCCCGGCCCGCGCGAAGCCGCGCCGCCAAATCTCATCGTTGCCGCCGCCCTCCCGAAGCGCCATGGATGCGCGCAGCACGGAGAGCGCATATTCGGACAGATCGGTGTCAATCGTTTCTCCGAACGCCGGCGCATCGTCGGGCAGCACGCCGTCGCGGCGAATGATGGACCGCGCCTCGCCGCGAGCTTGCAGCCGACCCCTGACACCGTCAGCGGTCGCCTGCGTCAAGAAGGCTGTCAGTTCGTCAACCGTCTCCAAGGGCGAGTGCTCCCTCGTAGGACAGCCGAATGAACTCCTGATGATCGTCGATCCGAAGGTGAATTACAGTGTGGCTGCGATCAACGCCGGCGCCGCGCAGATCGTCGAAAAGCGCTCGGGGCGTGGCATTGCCGGACATCGTGAAGAGAGCATGGTCGATGCGATCGGAGGGAACTGCGCGGCTTGCGACCTCATTTCGGATGATTCGGCCCAATGCGGCGAGCGGACCATCACCCTCCATCAACCTGTCGGCGATAAAGAGCAACGAGGTCGCCGTCGGCCGGCCACTATCACGCGACAGCGCCGTTCGGGCCTCGATAATTGTTGCGCCGGCGAGATTGGCCCGGCTCTTCGCTTCTCCTTTCAAAAGAAAGAGGTGTCCATCCGCACTCGATCGCACGCCGATAAAGTCGTCGCCGCGGAGCGCCATCTCGCGGCCATCTTTATAACGAAGGCGACGAACCGGAACCGAGAAGCCCAACGACTCCTCAACCAGCTCGGTTGCGAAGATTTCCCCTAACTCGCCGGAGCGTGCCCGCGTGGTTCGGGGAAGACGCTCGGCCAGCAATGCTGCGGCGCTCGCATAACCGAGAAGGGCCACATCCTCAGCTATGCGTTCCATGTCGTCGTAGTGAGAGCGCAGCAGATCGGGAAGACGGCCGGCAATTGCCGCTCGTCCCCCAACTCGCTCGGTAAATTTCAGTAAGCGCTTGCGGCCGTCTTGCGCGGGCTCGCAATCGCACCAATCGGCAAACAATGGCAATCTACTCCCCTATCGGTCGGCACAGGCGTCAATCCTTCGGCTTCGCTCTCGATGCTCGCAGCCGCGATTTCGGCCCGTCGCCGGACGCTGCGGCAAGCAGCGCGTCCCACGTATCAGGCGGGTTGCCACGCTTCAGCATTTTTCGGAACACGGCGTACGCATCCGTCGCGCTTCCATAAGCACGCAATGTGTGGTCGTCGTTCACCCAAGCCAAAATGATGATCTTGATGGCGCCTGTTTGCTGATAGCGAAAGAACAGCCGATACTGTTGCAAGAATTTCGCGCGAAACCAGTGTTTGTAATCGTCGCCCAGCGTGTCGCCTTGGCGGAACACATCCCTGCTCGGATCCGCGGGGATGTTCTCGAAGGCGACTTTCAGGACGGCGGCGAGCAGTTTTGTCGCTCGCTTCTTCTTGTAGCCTCTCGAATCCTTGGCACGCGCCTTGTCGACGGCCGCGATCAGCGCCTCAAGCTGGTCTAGGAAGAGAGGATGCGCGTAGATGGTCCAGCCATTGATCTCGACCGTCTGCTCCGTCACGCATCGTCATCCGGCAACGCCGCGTCGAGATCGACCTCAACGCCTTCGACGAGGGCCACGCCACGCGCGACCAGAGCGGCGGGAATCGCTCGAACCCGGGCCGGGTGCGTGGCCATATCCTTCGTCAGAAAGCGCAAAAAATTTCCGATGACGGGGTCAGCCTGCTCGTCCGCCGCTTTCTTGGCCAGGACGACCGTTCCGTCGGCAAGCCCTCGAAACACCACGCGGTCCCGTTTGCCCAGTGCCAGCATCTTGCGGATGGCGGCAGGAACCGTAGTTTGGCCCCGCTCGGTGATCGTGGCGGGAATTTCGAGGATTTCGGCGGTTTTCGGCATCGAAGGCTCCGATCGTGGATCCAATGTAATGCATTTGCATTGTAAGTTCAAGGATCGACCGCGTGATGCCCGCTGCCTATGAGCCTGATCGGCGGCCGGCACAGATTGTATTACTCGCCATTCGAAGCCCTAGCTTGACGGACCCTGACCATACAGAACCCGCCACTCGGTCCCGATGTCGCCGATGCGGCACCGACTTCGATAACGCTGACCGTGGCCAACTCGATCTCCTCGCGAACGAATGCGAAGGCATGTGCGATCTCTGAGCACCGCTTCTGCGCGGGGTTCCAATTTGTCCCCATCGTTACTTCGTCACGACATCGGCCCTCACACGGCGCCGGGGTTTCCTCCGCCGCCTATACCAACCTGATAACTGACATCCCCTGCCTTTCTCTCCAGTCGACTGGCATGATAGCGCGCCGGACGGGCCATCGCTGTGTCGAGAAATGTCGCTCGCATCCTGTAGTTTCATCTGACGAGCCGTGCTCATTCCTGGCGGCAGAGCCGCGCGGTCACCTGTTGCTTCGGGCTTCGATGCGGATCTTCAATGCATTGCCAACCAGGTGCGCTCCGCCGGCGTCGCGGTCCGTCGTCACGACGCCGATAGTCGCCATTGGTGTCCCCTAACCATTTCTCTCGGTTCGCCCACAACATCCTCGATTTGGCTTGTCTGACCGAAGGCCGTCGTCGCTTTGCTCCGCCTCGCTCTTATCCCCGCAACATCCGGCCACGACTTTCTTCCCCTGGCCGCTGCGCG
>JBDRNF010000187.1:0-82067 GCA_043811435.1 Pseudomonadota bacterium | reverse complement strand
TGGTGCTCGCTTTCCTTCGTTCGGCAACGTGATTAGTTGCCCGAGTATTACAACTCCGGTCTATCAAATGAAATAAAATGCAATTCGGCGCCCTCATTGAAACCGCCCGCCGTTCACTGCATCTGATAGCGGAAAGACGGCTCGGCTCGGCTCCAATCGACATCGACCGACGGCTGCCTTGAATCGATCGACGTATCGATCGCACACATCCTCGCCAAACCTCGCTATGCATGCCTTGTTTGGAAACGAAGACGCGATAAAGACATTCGTTCGGCGAACAAAGAGCTTCACGATTGGAACACTCGAACTGATCGAATGTATTGCAACAAACCTCTTCGGATCTTGACCATTTCAAGTACCGCAGAAACCTGGTTCGAGAATTTATTGTGTTGTTCCCGCACAGAAGCTGCGCATGGTTAAGTCGAAGCACCGAACGACGCTCAGGTAAAGGCTTCCGGCCCAAGAGGAGGAAAATGCGTCGTTTCATTACTGCAGCTAGACTAGGCTGTGGCGGCACTCTGCACAGGACCGCTCGTCAGCACGCGCGGGCACAGGGCGCGTCCGTTGCGCATGCACCAATGCGCGCAATCGCATATCGCCTCGCAGGGCTCGACCGCGAACCGACTCCCCAGCTGGGATGTGAAGCGGCCGCAACGGGCCTCGCCCCGATTTCATTTCTCGGGCGCTTCAAAGAGCTCGATCGGATTGTCGGCGGGGTCATCGAGGAGTATCTGCTTGCCGCCCATATCGGTCACCCTCTCGTTGCGATAAGTAGCTCCGGCCGCCCGGAGGCGCGCGACGTCATTCTCAAGGTTTGCGACCTCGATCTGAATCCGGTTCGAGCCCCCAGGCGCCGGCTTGTGCGACCGTCCGGCATCGGCTGAGATGCTCCGCCTGGTCCCGTCGTTCCGTTCATCAGGGGACGAAGATCACCCTTGGCCAAGATAGCGAAGCTCGGTGCTGGATGCGCAGCAAGCGAGAAGCCGAGGTGGCTGGTGTGGAAGGTGGAAGGCGATCGCCGCATCCACGTCGACGACGACATAACGCACATTGATCGTTGCCATGGCTTTCCTCCGCGAAGTTGCCTCGTTCCTGCCGCTCAATCCCGGACGATCGAATAGCTTTCGTCCTTCGCCCAGTCGGCGAAGCTGAGACAGTAGGCGCGCACATCGTCATATCCGGCCCGAGCGGCCGCGGCGGCGGCAAGCGCCGCGCGGCCGCCGCCATCGCAGTGGATGACGATATGGTCGCCCGGTTGAAACCCAGCGCGGCGAGAGGATCACGCAATTCCCCGGCAGGCTTCAGGCGGCCACCGTCGAGCAGGCTTGCATGCGGAAGTAGCCAGGCGCCTGGCAGGTGGCCGCTACGCGCATTGCGCCGGAGGTCCTTGCCTGCGAACTCGCCGGCGGTCCGGGCATCGAAGACCCGAGTGTCCCCTCCGAGTTCGGCCTTCAGGATCTGCCGGTCGGGGAGCCCGACCGGGCCCGATCCCGGCCGCGGTCGGAACGCCGCCTGGGCACCGGGCCCCCTGCCGTCCCAAGCAGGTTCTCGAGATCTGGGACCGCGGGCCATCCGCCGTTCAGAATAAGCGCCTTGGCCCCGAAATATTGCAGTCTGAACCAGACCCGCGGTGCCTCGGTCATCGGCCCATCGTCATAGACGACAGCAAGCGCTTGGCCATCGACGTCGAGCGCGGCGATAACGCGCTCCCAATAGGCGGCGTTCTCGAACGATGTTTCACTGGCCTTCGCCGCAGCCTCCACACTTCGATCGGCACGCATACGGCCGCCGCCGGATGACCGGCTTCGAAGGCCGCCGGCTCCCGCACATCGAGGAGACGGAACTGGCCGAGGACTGGCAATGCGGCCGGTTCGATGACGGGATCACACGAATCGAGCGTCAGGTTTGAGCGCGGCTGACGATTTTCCACCGATTCACTTCAGATACGCAAGGGGGTAACGCCTTCAATCGCGAGATTGGATAGCAACGAAACCATTCGCGCTTGGCACTATTTCGAGGCCACCGAGGGTGCAGAGAGGGGCGAGTTGGCTGTCGGGATCTCGTCACCCCATCCATGATCTTTTGCCGAATACCAGTCGCGTCCGACCAGATTGTGGGTATTGCCGTGGCTGGGGAGTCGGACGCTCGTCGATGCGCCGAAGGCTTGATCGGCGTTGCGCTGCACCATCTGATCGAGAATGAGCATTGAACCGATGGCGAGAACGACCGCCGACACTGCTGACATGAGAAAAACGCGCATAGCCTCCTCCTCTACTTTTCATTTGAAAATTGAGAATATGAGCGGATCAGTCGAGCAAATTGATCTGTCTCAAGACGGCCGAACGTTGGGAATCCGGCAATAGTCGTTCGCTAAGGTGAACCGGTTCCGGTAGGATCCCCTCTTCGACGTTCTGGTATCGTGGCAGAAGACCGTCATCGATCTTACCGGCCTGTTGAACGACAACGAACAGTCCAGCTCGGCCCGACGAGAATGGTTGCGAAGCCCAACAAGCTGGGAACCTTTACCTTGAACCTTGGATCAACGCCGCGAGATTAGGTATGTGCTTCTGCGAACCCGTGAGTTTTGCTGCCGGCGGCGTCCTGATGGCTGGGGGCGCCTTTGCAGGCTGGAAAGCGCTCAAGATAAACAAACGGTACTTTCCCGTTTCGCAGTTGCCAACTTTGGCCGGGCTTCAGCAATTCATGGAAGGCCATGTCTGGATGGGAGTGAATAACTCTGACCCATCCATGACGTGGTGGGCGGCCATGGGATTTATCTTTTTCTCCTGGCTGATCTGGCCGGTCTGGGTACCGTTCAGCATCTATTTCCTCGAGCCTCCAGCCAGCCGGCGCAAATTGCCGTTGCTCGGCTTTGCCTTCGCGGGGCTTGTTTTCGGCTTGGCGCTCTTTGTCCCACATCTCTTCCATCCAGATTGGATAGATGTGAGGGTCAACCGGCAATCACTGTCGTATGAAGACACTATGTTTCTCGATTACCTGATCCCGCGTTGGCTGACCTACTTGATCTATGTTGTTCTGCTCATCACACCGTCAATGATCTCAACTTACCTGCACATACGTTTGTTTGGATTGATGCTGATTGCTGTCACAGTGGTAGTGTACGCTTTCCTGACCTTCGCCTACATATCGTTCTTTTGTTTCCTCGCCGGCCTTGGAACTCTGCACCTGATTTACATCATAGTATGGAACAAATGTTGTCGCGAATCCCCCGAAATATTCCGATAGGCAAGCGGATGATCGGTCAGAAGAAGTGGAGCAGGAATGCCGAAAAATAAAAGGCGCTCCACCGGCAACGGTCGATAACCTCCTCGCTACTTAGCACTGCGAAAATCGAGGCGTTGTCATCATTTCCGGACCATGATCATGTCAGGGTTCGCCGCGGCGTAGGCAAGCACGTAGGCCAGTTCGCCCGGTGCAGCCGCGTGAACCGTGCACAAGGGTTGGCCGGCAAAGAGGAAATCCCCGACCTTGACACCTGCAGCCTTGGCTTCGGGCGCGCCTGCAAGCTTTGCAAGCTTTGCAAGCTTTGCAAGTTTGGCAATCTTGCGATTGTCTATTGCATTCATGCGTCCGGCACGCCCTGCCGCGAGCGGGTGACGATGATTCGATGTTGGCGGCATGCGCATGCCACCCTGCGCTTCGCAGATCTGCTGAAACTTGGTCCACGCGCGGCCATCGTCGAGCATCTGGGCGGCGATAGTGGGACCGGTTCCCTGCTGCGCCAGGCCGCCGAGCTCGATCTGTGCCCCGGCGAGCGCGACCCTCCGACCGCATATCTGGCAATCCTTCCGCATGAACACCACGGCTTCCTATTGAGTATTGACGCCGAGACGGCGCGCGCGCAAGGAGTGCCCCTCCGCCGACGTTTGGACGACCGAGCGAACATGACTCATGGTAAGTCCACATGTTGGCCGCGATCGGGAACGACGCACGTCCAGCCTAGAGCCCCGCTCCACTCGCTCCCCATTTCCAATTGCGAATCTCCGGCATGTCCTCGCCGTATTGCCGGATGTAGCGCTTGTGGTCGATGAGTTTGTCGCGGATAAATTGGGCGAGGTAGGCGGCGCGTGGACCCAAACCCGGCACTCGATCGATAACGTCCCTGGCCAGATGAAACCGGTCGAGGTCGTTGAGCACCACCATATCGAAAGGTGTCGTCGTCGTTCCTTCCTCCTTGAATCCACGAACGTGCAGATTGTGATGGTTTGTTCGACGATAGGTGAGCTTATGAATCAGCGAGGGATACCCGTGGTAGGCGAAGACGATGGGCTTGTCCCTGGTGAACAGGACATCGAAATCCTTGTCGCTCAGGCCGTGCGGATGCTCGCTCTGCGGCTGCAGCGCCATCAAATCCACCACGTTGATGACGCGAACCTTCAGCGTCGGGAGATGCTGCCGCAGCATCTCCACCGCGGCCAGCGTCTCCATGGTCGGCACATCCCCGGCGCAGGCCATCACCACGTCAGGCTCGCTTCCTTCGTCGTTGCTGGCCCATTCCCAAATGCCCAGCCCGGCGGTGCAGTGCTTGATCGCGGCATCCATATCGAGCCACTGCGGCGACGACTGCTTGCCGGCGACGATGACGTTTACGTAATTTCGGCTCCGTAGGCAGTGATCGGTCACGGAAAGCAGGGTATTCGCGTCGGGCGGCAAATAGACCCGGACAACCTCAGCTTTTTTGTTCATGACGTGGTCGATGAACCCGGGATCTTGGTGGCTGAATCCGTTATGGTCCTGCCGCCACACATGCGACGAAAGCAGGTAGTTCAGCGACGCAATAGGCCGTCGCCATGGAACGTGGTTCGCCACGTCGAGCCACTTCGCATGCTGGTTGAACATCGAATCGATAATGTGGATGAAGGCCTCGTAGCATGAGAAAAAGCCATGTCGGCCCGTGAGCAGATATCCTTCGAGCCATCCTTCGCACTGGTGCTCGCTCAAGACCTCCATCACCCGGCCGTCCGGCGCGACGTGGTCGTCGCCCGGAACGATTTCCGCGGTCGAGCAACGGTTCGTCACCTCGAACACCGCACCCCAGCGGTTCGACGCGGTTTCGTCCGGACTGAAAACGCGGAACGTCTCGGGGTTCAATTTTACGACGTCGCGGATCAGCTCGCCCTGGATGCGCGTGGCTTCGGCGCTCACGCTGCCCGGTTTCGGTATTGTCACCGCGTAGCCGCGAAAATCCGGCATGCGCAGATCACGCAACAGAAGACCGCCGTTGGCGTGCGGGTTGGCGCCCATCCGCCGCGGGCCGCGCGGGGCCAGTTCAGCGAGTTCGGGCCGGAGCCTTCCGGTCTCGTCGAACAGTTCGCTCGGGCGATAACTCTCCAGCCACTCTTCCAGTACCTTCACGTGCCCCGGGTGCTTCATGTCGCCCATCGGCACCTGGTGCGAGCGATATGTGCCCTCGGTCTGTTTGCCGTCGACCTCCTTCGGGCCGGTCCAGCCCTTGGGCGAGCGCAGGATGATCATGGGCCAGAGCGGACGCTTCTTGAACCCATTCGAGCGCGCCTCCCTTTGGATCTCCCGGATGCTTGCGATCACCGTATCGAAGGTCGCCGCCATGAGCTGGTGCATCTCCATCGGGTCGTCGCCCTCGACGAAATGCGGTGTGTAGCCGTAGCCGCGGAACAATGATTCGAGCTCGTCACGGGGAATGCGGGCAAGCACGGTCGGGCCGGCAATCTTGTAGCCGTTCAAATGCAGGATCGGCAGGACCGCGCCGTCGTGCACCGGATTGAGAAATTTGTTCGAGTGCCAGCTGGTGGCGAGCGGGGCGGTTTCCGCCTCGCCATCGCCCACGACACAAGCCACGAGCAGGTCGGGATTGTCGAAGGCGGCGCCGTAGGCGTGCGACAGGCAATAGCCGAGTTCGCCGCCTTCATTGATGGAGCCCGGGGTTTCCGGCGCCACGTGACTCGGAATGCCGCCGGGAAAGGAAAACTGTGTGAACAGCTTTTTCATCCCGTGTTCGTCCTGCGAGATGTCCGGGTAGAACTCGCTATAGGTTCCCTCGAGATAGGTGTTGGCCACCAGGCCCGGGCCGCCGTGCCCGGGGCCAGTGACATAGATCACGTTCAGGTCGTGCTCGCTGATGAGGCGGTTCAAATGGACGTAGATGAAATTCAGCCCCGGAGTGGTGCCCCAGTGGCCGAGCAGCCGCGGCTTCACGTGCTCGATCTTCAACGGAATTTTGAGCAACGGATTATCGTACAGATAGATCTGCCCGACCGAGAGATAGTTGGCTGCATGCCAATAGGCGTTCATCTTCCTGATGAGTTCCGGCGAGAGCGGTTTGTTCATGGGCCTATTCCTCGAAATGATCATGCTGGCTGGCTGGAGCGTCAGCAAGTACTCGGAAAACAGCCTTTGCGATGATCACGTCTTCGTCGGTGCGAATGACGCGCACCTCAACGTGGCTGTTCTCGGCTGAGATTACCGAGTCGCCGGCTGCGTTCCGGGTCTCATCAAACTGGGCGCCGAGAAAGCCGATGCCCTCGCAAATGCGCGCCCGGATCTCGGGAGCGTTCTCGCCGATGCCGCCCGAAAAGACGAGTGTGTCCAGCCCGCCGAGCGCAGCGGCAAAGGCGCCGATCCACTTCTTGATCTGGTAGCAAAACAGCGCGACGGCGTCGGCGGCTCGAACGTCGCTCGCCTCGCGACCCAACAGGTCCCGCAGGTCGGAGCTCGTTTCCGAAACGCCGAGCAGCCCCGACTCCCGGTTGATCATCCAGTGAAACTGCTGCGCGGTCATGTGCTCGGTTTGCGCAAGGTACCAGCCCAGCCCAGGGTCCAGATCGCCGGACCGAGTGCTCATCGGCACGCCTGCCGCTGGTGTAAAGCCCATGCTGGTGTCAACGCTCTTGCCGTTGCGGACCGCTGCAAGGCTCGACCCATTTCCGAGATGGCACAGGATCACTCGACCCTTCGCAGCCTCGGCGCCGGCCACGCGCGCGAGCTCTTCCATGAGAAACTCATAGGACAGGCCGTGAAAGCCGTAGCGTTCGACCCCCTTCGTCGCGAAGCGGCGCGGAATGGGAAGGATTCGGGCTACCCGCGGCATATCTCGGTGAAAGGCGGTGTCGAAACACGCCACCTGCGGTAAGCCCGGCATTCGCTCACTAACCATGTCAATGAGATCGATCTCGGAAGGCAAATGCTCCGGGGCATAGCCGCTGATGCGACGCATCTCGTCCAGCAGGTCCCTCGTAACGCGATGCGGCTCGCGATAGTTGGCGCCTCCGTTGACGACCCGATGGCCCACTGCCACGATCGACGCGAGACCGATCTGATCGTCGAGCCAGCCGAGCAGGAAATTTGCCGCCGAACGATGATCGAGCTCACCCATGCTGCGATCATCCCGCCGCTTCCGGGTGGGGTCGTCAATAACGAAATGGGTTCCAGGCAAGCCGATGCGGTCGATCTTGCCGTGCAGCCCCTTCCGGGGCTGGGCGCCCATCCGATACAATGCGAACTTGATGCTCGACGAGCCGCCATTGACCGTCAGGATGCACGCTCCAGATGACATCAACCTGACTCCTTCCGGAGAATTGCGCGTTTCGCCGCCGCCTCGCCATCCAAATGGAACAGGCGGGTGGTGCCGCCCACGAATTCGCACACCTTGCCTTCGACGCTCAATGAAATCGGCGCCGCCTCGCGATCACGCCCGCGGACCGTGAGGGCGTCGCGGGTAAGCCGCAAGTCGAGCGAATGCCCCCGATAGCGAATGCGCATATCGAGCCGTTCCATTTCCTGCGGCAGTTCCGGATTGAGCCGCAGAACATCGCCCTGTACTTCAATGCCGGTGGAGACGCGTTCTATCAGGTCGACGCTGCCCGCCATGGCTCCAAGGTGCACCCCTTCCGACGTGGTGCCCTGCTGGATGTCGGCCACGTCGCTTTGCAGCGCCTCGGCGAAAAATATCATCGAGCGTGGCCGGTCCGAGCGCGCCAGGACCCAGGCATGCACAACGCGGCATAGCGTGGAACCGTGGGACGAGCGTGCGGAATAATAGGTGACGTTCTTCGGGATCGTCTGGTACTCGAAAGGATAGCCCAGGCGCTCAAACAGCTCCCTGAGTTCCTCCGCCGAAAACAGATAGAACAACATCAGCACGTCGGCCTGTTTCGAGAGCTTGTAGCGGTTTGCGCTGTCGTTCTCCGCCTCGAGAATGAGGTCAAGCCGCTGGATATTGCCGTACCGGGCCCGGTAGTGCTCCCAATCGAGTTCTCGCAGTTCATGGTAACCCTCGAACTGGCTGATGATCCCGTCCTCGTGAAAGGGCAGGTACATCCTTCGGCTGATGTCGCCCCAGCGCGTAATCTCCTCCGCCGACAAGCCAATCCGCGTCGTGAGCTCGGCGCGGCGCAGGTCGGAGAGCTGGTCGAGCACCTCCAGCGCCCGGCACATCACCCACACGGCCATCAGGTTCGTATAGGAATTGTTCTTGAGGCCGGGCTTTGCTGAATCCGGATAACCGTCGTGAAACTCGTCGGGGCCCATCACGCCACGAATCTCGTACCGCCCGCGTTCGTCACTGAATATGGCTATGCTGGACCAGAAGCGGGCGATCTCGAGAATGAGCTCTGCGCCGTAGGAATGCAGGAATTCAAGGTCGTGCGTGACCTGAAAATACTGCCAAACATTGTAGGCAATCGCGCTTCCCACGTGTCGTTGCAGGTAAGAGTTGTCTTGTATCCAGCGTTCCGATCGGGGGTTCAGGTTGGCCACCTGGGTCTCTTCCTGACCGTCGCTTCCGCTCTGCCACGGAAACATCGCCCCCTTGAAACCCGCGCTGCGGGCGGCCGCGCGCGCCTCGCCAAGGCGGCGGTAGCGGTACATCAGAAGCGACCGGGTGATCTCGGGCATGCGATGGTTGAAGAAGGGGAAGATGAACAGTTCATCCCAGAAGACATGGCCCTGGTACGCCTCCCCGGTCCAGCCGCGCGCGGGCACGCCGTGATCGAGTCCGATGGAGTTGGGCGATACGGCCTGCAACAGGTGAAACATGTTCAACCGAAGCAGCATCGAGACGTTCAACTTGAACCCAGGATCGGCCGGCTGAATATGCACGTCGAAGCGGCGCCACAAGTGCTTCCAGGCCAGGACATGATCCGCCATCACGGCATCGAAATGCCCCGCACGCCCGATAGCCTCGCGCGCCGCCAGCCCACACTCGGATATGGCGTGATCGCGCGAAGTATAGAAGGAGGCAAGCTTCTCCAGCACCAGCGTCTGGCCTTGCTTTACGTCGATCTCCAGCTCCTGCCCGATATAGCCCGGGTCTTCGATGGTCCGGCGCAGGACATCGACCTGCCGTCCGTCGAGGAACGCCCGCGTGCGCGCGGCCTGGGCGACATGAATGCTCGACTGGCTGGTGCGCACCAGCAGGCAGACGCCGTCCTCGCCGACGGCCTCACCTACCAGCGGCTCCAGGTGTTTGCTGTTGAATTTTCGGTACAGCTTTGCGCCCGCGTTGACGACGCGCCCGTCGATCGCCGAACGGACCGTTACGCTCGCCGACCAGTTCTCGGCGGTCAGCGCCAGTTCCAGTGCAGCCAGGTGCATGTCGCCCATCGAGACCAGGCGCCGCTCCTGCAACAGGCTGCGTCGCCCATGCTCGTCTTCGAAGCGCAGGGTCCTCAACAGCATGCCTTGCCGCAGATCGAGCTCCTGGCGGTAGGAAAGCAGTGTGACAGTCCTGGCATCGAACCAATCCTGATCGGCGATGCGAAATTCGAGTGCGAGCCAGTTTGGGAAATTAACGAGATCCTCGTTCTCGATCACCCGGCCGGCGATATCGGTACGCAGCCGGTTGTAACCGCCGGCGAGGTAGGTTCCCGGATAATGCGTGCCATCCGCTACCGCCCAGGCAGCGGAGGCGCGCGTCGCGAAATAGCCATTCCCCAGGGTGCATAGGGCTTCGCGGATTCCCTCATGCGCCGGGTCGAACCCGTCGAACACCAGTGACCACGCCGACGGGGGCTCCGCCGCCACCCGGACCTGAGCCAGATCGCTGACCACGACATCGGCGCCGGCTTCATGCAGCGCCAACGATTGCCCGCCACGATCGACCCCAATGACGCAACCAAACCGGCCCGCGCGCCCCGCCGCGACGCCGGCAATCGCATCCTCCACGACGACCGCTCGCGAGGGTTCGATCCCGAGGCGCCGCGCCGCTTCAAGAAACGCATCCGGCGCCGGCTTGCCATTGAGCCCGAGGCGGGTGATGTCCTTCCCATCCACCCGCGCGTCGAACAGGTGTGCAATGCCTGTTGCCTCAAGCACTTTGGCGCAGTTGTTACTGGAGGAGACGACGGCCGTCTTGATCTGCTGCGCCCGTAGTGCTCGCACCAGCGCGATCGCCGCTTCATAGGGCTCGACACCGCGCTGCTCGAGGTGTTCCAGAAAATACTTGTCTTTGAGATTGCCCAGCGCGCGCACGCTTTGGACATCGGGTCCGTCTTCCTGGGTCCCCAGCGGCAGTTCGATGCCGCGCGACTCGAGAAAGGTCGTCACGCCATCGTAGCGCGGCTTACCGTCGACATAGCGCCGATAGTCGGTGTTGATGTCAAAGGGGACGAAAGGTTCGCCAAGGTCACCGGAGCGCTTTTTGAGGAACTCGTCGAACAGTCTTTTCCAGGCAGCGGCGTGCACGCTTGCCGTCCTGGTCAGGACGCCATCGAGATCGAACAGAACAGCGTCGTAGTCCCGTGGGGAGAGAGTGATGGCGGATATATTCATCTCGCGATCCTCAGCAGCCGGGCGTTGATGGCCACAATCATGGTGTTCGCCGACCTCAGCACGCCCAGAGTGGAGGTGAGCGACACGTCCGAGAGCGTGTGCCAGGCTTCCGTAGGGCTGGGTAATGTCACCGTCCGACCCGAGAACAGGCGCTCTGATTCTTTGCGTACCGTAGCACTTGTCTTCATGACAGGCGCCATCCATTCAAGCCCGCGGTCACGGCGTCTCGCTCACAACTGTACGATCCTGGAGATTCCGGGGCACAAGCGAACGCGGCAGTCCGAGGCTCAGCACGAAGCCAAGCACGGTGAGCCCCGCAATCAAGACGAAGGAAGCACCCGGCAAGACAGCGACATTGAATACGAGTCCGCCTGCTGCCGAGCCCGCGGTAGCCCCAAGGCTGGCAGCCGCCGTCTGCTTCCCTAGTTCCCAGCCCTGAGCGCTCCCGGCCTTGTTCGAAATCCAATAGGTCAAGATGGGCGCGAGGATGCCGGCGCTGGCCGCAACGGCACCGATCACGGCAAGCAAGAGCTTGAAACTGGCGGCGTGGGGCACCAGAAACAACCCGACCGACAGGACGGCCAACGCGGGCGGGATAAGCCAGCGGGTCGTGTCCGGCTTGACCCAGGGCGAGAATACGATTGCCTGCATCGCAAGCATAACCAAGCTGCACTCGGTAAACATCAGCGCGATCTGATAGGGGGTGAGGTCCAGTTCCTGCGTTCCGCGCAGTGCGAGACCGACCTCGAAGACCCCGACACCGGCGTAGACGATGAAGGTGAGGGCGAGCAGTTTTGGTACGATCCACGCAGTCTTATCAACGAAGCTCAAAACCTTGCTTGGTCGATTACTGCGTTGCCCGCCCGGGACGGCAAACGCAACCGCAAGGGCGACGACAATGGCCAGCAGTGCGGTCGCCAAGAGTGGGATCTTCAGTGACTCGGCCGGCTGGGTGATCGTAAAGAGTGCGGCGGCAAAACGGTTGATGAAGACGCTCAACATTGGCCCAACAAGAAAGCCGACAATGCCGGCCATGCTGACGAACACGAGCCGGCGGGCGCGAGCCTGTTCGGTCGTGGCGAACTCGCCGATCGCCGCCGCCGCGACCGGGGTCACGGCAGCGGCGAACACGCCGCTAAGGAAGCGCGAGGCGTAAGTCGCGGTGAGATTCTCTGCAAACGAGAAAATCAGCATGGTGACGCCAAATCCGAGGAGACCGACGAGGAGAACACTGCGGCGGCCGAGCCAATCCGATGCCCATCCCCAAGCGGGTGCGAACAGGAAAAGCGCGAGCGTGTAAACGCCGGTCAGAAACCCGGTGTGCCGGGAAACTTGCGCAGCCTCAGCCCCGGCTCCCAGAAGCTGTTCAATCAGACCAGGTAGAAGCGGAAGCACGATGCCGAAACCGACCGACACCGTAAAAACGGCGAGCATCAGCGCGGCCATGAAAAATACAGGCATTGCAGCTGTGCGCTCGGCATAGACCGTCACGTGGCTGCTGCCGCCACTGCGGGCGCCGCCTCCTTGCCAGGCTGTCGGATGCCTGCCAGCTTGGTCCGCTTGAGCATCAGCGCATTGACCGCCACGATGAGGGTACTGCCGGACATTGACAACGCGGCGACCTCCGGACTCAGTACGAATGGGTATAAGACACCGGCAGCGAGCGGGAACGCGATTACGTTGTAGCCTACCGCCCACCAAAGATTCTGGTGCATTTTGCGCACCGTTGCGCGCGACAGCTCGATCGCGCCGACGATGTCATACGGGTCGCTCTTCATCAGCACGACATCGGCGCTTTCCATGGCGACATCGGTGCCGGCGCCAATGGCAAAGCCAACGTCGGCCCGGGTGAGCGCTGGCGCGTCGTTGACACCATCACCCACCATCCCGACCTTCTTGCCCGTGGCCTGCAACTCCTTGACCTTCTCGGCCTTCTGGGCCGGCAGCACGTCGGCTAACACACGGTCGATGCCAATATCCGTGGCGATGCGTTTGGCCGTGGCCGCGTTGTCGCCGGTCAGCATCACCACTTCGATGTTGCGCTCGCGCAGCTTTGCCACTGCTGCCTTGGAGGTTGGCCTGATCGCATCGGCGATGGCGATGAGGCCGATCACGCGAGCGGCCTGAGACACATGGACTACTGTGCGGCCGTCGCCCTGCAGCCGGGTGGCTTCGGCGTCCAGGTGACCGAGCGCGAGCTTTTGCGTGTCCATCAGCAGCCGGTTACCGAGGAACACCGTTCCGCCAGCGGTCTCGGCGCGCGCGCCCATGCCGTCAAGGCTTTCGAACCCTGTCGGTGCCACGACGGTGAGTTTTGCAGCCCGGCGCAGGATTGCCTGGGCCAGCGGATGATCGGACCCTTGCTCGACGGCCGCGGCCGCGGTCAGCAGCACGTCCTCGGTGATCCCGTCCGCGGTCACGATCTCCACGACTTCGGGCTGACCGATGGTGAGCGTACCGGTCTTATCGAAGACGATGACATTAAGCTTGGTGGCGTCTTCGAGCGCCGAGGCGTTCTTGAACAAAATGCCGTTCATCGCGCCCAAGCCGGTACTCACCATGACCGCCATCGGCGTCGCCAGTCCCAACGCATCCGGGCAGGCGATCACGAAGACCGTGATGGTCAGCGTCACCGCGAACAAAAGCGGCTGTCCGATCCACCAAAACCACACCGCAAAGGTAGTAAGACCGATGACGATCGCTGCAATCACAAGCCATTGCGCGGCCTTGTCAGCCAAGAGTTGCGCCGGCGCCTTTGAGTTTTGCGCCTCCTGCACCAGCTTTACGATCTGCGCCAGCGCCGTGTCGGCTCCGACCTTCGTCGCCTTGTAGCGAAAGCTACCGCTCTTGTTGATGGTCGCCCCGATCACCGTGGCGCCCGGCCCCTTCTGGACCGGCATCGACTCGCCGGTGAGCATGGACTCGTCAACCAGCGATTCGCCAGTCTCCACCGTGCCATCGACCGGAATCTTGTTGCCTGGCCGGATTACGACAATCTCGCCCGCTAACACCTCCGCCGTCGGAACTTCGGTCTCAACGCCGTTGCGAATAACAGAGGCTTTCGCCGGAGTGAGATCCATCAACGCCGTGATGGCCGACGACGCACCCGCACGGGCACGCATTTCCAGCCAGTGGCCGAGCAGGATGAAAACCAGCAGGACGGCTGCGGCCTCGAAGAACTGCCCGCCTCCCTCGAAGAAGAAAGTGGAGCCGACACTGAAAAGATACCCGGTGCCCACGCTCAACACGACCAGCACCGCCATGCTCAGGGTGCCCGTCCTGAGCGCGCGCCAGGCGGAGACGAAAAACGGCCAGCTCGGATAGAGGATGGCGAGAGTGGCAAAGATGAACAGCCAAACGTTGAGGTCCAGATCGAACGGCGGCGCGGGCGGGGTGTAGAGACCCATCGGCGAGTAGAAAAAGATGGGCAAGGTGAAGGCTAGGCAGATCCAGAAGCGGTTGCGCATGTCGCGCGCCATGGCCGGCAGGTCATTAGCGCCATGGCCCATCTCATACGCCATTTCCGCCGCCACGGCGGGCTTCGCGCCCGGCGCTGTGTGCCCCTCGTGGCCTTTTGCGAGACCGGCGCCCGCGGGCGCGGCGGCAGCGGCGTCCGGGGCTGATTTCGGCGCAGCGGGTGCTGGGGTTGCTGGCGGTGCGCCCGGTGCTGTGTGGCCTTCGTGTCCGTCACTCGCCGAAGTGGTGGTGGATGCGGCGGACTCATACTCGTTTTGGCGCACGCCCGACTTGATATCGGCGATGTTGAGTCGGGTTTCGTCGTAGCGCACTGTGGCGCTTCCAGCAGCGTAATTAACGGTGACGCTCTCGACACCTGGCACATCACCAATCCGCTTTTCCAATCCGGGCACGCTCAACACCGACAGCATATCGTGCACTTCAATGACGCTCGTTTTCATTGCGCCTCTCCTTATCTGCTTTCACATCCAAAATGCCCAGGTTGCATGTCTGGTCACTTTGCAAGCTGACCGCTTTCGAGGTTTGAGACATCATTCGTGAATACGATTTGCGGGTCCGGACGAGTCAGCCGTTCATCCTTGTCGGTGTAATGAAGCCGGCCGAGCAGGTCTTTCATGATATTGAGCCGCGCCAGACGCTTATTGTCGGCGAGCACCAGAGTCCATGGCGCTATCTGGTTATGCGTGCGCGCCAGCATCTCGTTGCGGGCGATGCTGTATGCCTTCCAGTACTTGATCGCCTGGTCGTCAATCGGACTGGTTTTCCATCGCTTGAGTGGGTCCGTTTTTGGTCCTCCAGGCGCCGCTTCTGTTCGTCCTTGCTGATATCGAGATAGTATTTGAAAAGCTTGACGCCCGAGCGGACCAACATGCTCTCGAAGTCCAATACCGAGCCCATGAACTCCTCGTGCTCCGCCGCTGTACAAAATCCCATGACCGGTTCGACGCCGGCTCGGTTGTACCAACTGCGGTTGAAGAGCACGAGTTCCTGGGCCGCTGGCAAGTATGAAACATAACGCTGAAAGTACCAGGTCGTACGATCGCGGTCCGATGGCTTTCCGAGAGCGACGACGCGGGTTTCGCGAGGACTGAGATGCTGGACAATACGTTTGATCGTGCCGTCCTTGCCCGAAGCATCCCGGCCCTCCAGGATGATCAGGATCTTGTCATCGCATTCGATGAAGTGACGCTGAAGCTTAACCAGCTCGATCTGGAGTTTGCGCAGGGCTTTCTTGTAGGCCGTTTTTGAAATCGACGACGGGTGCTTGCTGGAGTCTAGTTCTCTACTTTTCTTGCTCACAGCTAATGACCCTATCTCGTTCGAGCGACGTATTTATTTCATCCGCATAGAGAGATTCCAATTACCACGCGCCGAACCCTATGCACCAAAGTGGGCCCGCTGTCGTTCTTCGATACCCACTTCTGAGCGATGTCGGGGCGTTAGCCGCAGCAACCACCTTTGGACTGACGACGAGGAGCGGAGTTGGTCGCATCCACGCCATAGCCCGCGCCTTCCACAGCCGATTTCATTTGATCGGGCGAGGTCACCCGCTCATCATACTGCACGGTGGCCTCGCCGGCTGAGAGTGAAACTTCCACGTCACCGACTCCGGG
The DNA here is from genome assembly GCA_043811435.1 of Pseudomonadota bacterium. Lineage (GTDB taxonomy): Bacteria > Pseudomonadota > Alphaproteobacteria > Rhizobiales > Xanthobacteraceae > Bradyrhizobium. The sequence goes on along the minus strand of JBDRNF010000187.1, from coordinate 66,210 downwards.
CATCGTTTTCAGTACGTTCGTTACAGTGCTCGTGCAGCCACCGCATGTCATGCCTGTTACTTTCAAAAGTTCCGTTTGCATTGGGATGCCTCTTTCCAGGGTTCAAGATATTACATTCCCGATTTGGCTTTGGCCGGAAACTGCGGGCGCCAGCCGATTGCTGGAAAACTGGCTGCCGCAACACTTAGGTTAGGTATGGGCAATTGCCCGGGCAATGCCGCAGCGACCAGTCTTCTCCATTCTTTGGGACGAGCATAGGCTCGGAGCCGGAGGCGCGCCCATGCCTTGGCTAACGCATAGCGCGCTTCAAGGTTCCAGTCGGTGTTAAGGCTGACGTTCGCAGGATCGATTTATTCAAATTTATGAGCACTTCGGGACAGCCGGCGTCGTCCGGCGTTGAAATTGTAGGGCAAGTTCTTGCCGTCACCGCGGTCTATCTGGCCTACGAATGCAAAGGACTGCTTACAGGTGAGAGTGCGGGTCACGCGGTCGTCTCAGAGATCGAGCGGATCATTTCCGGGGAGCCGGATATCTACCGGGTGAATGAACTGCTGACCATGCACTTCGGGCCGAATGACATATTGCTCAACGTCAGGCTGGATTACGCCGACCGGCTGTCGTCAGCCGAAGTGGAGAACCATGTCTCCTCGCCGGAACCACTCCTTGATCTCGACTTCGTCCCCGACTGGTGACATTAGGCGGGGCAGTCAATACCGGCTAAGATCGAAAACAGCCATGGTACGCGGCTCGCGATTCCACATTGAGCTTTGATCCGCAATGCTGACTGCCTTCGATCTTATCGCCATTCTTCTGGTTCTGACGGCTGCGTTTGGCTGGATCAATCATCGTTTAATCCGCTTGCCGCACACGATCGGCTTGCTCGTCATGGGCCTCGGCGCCTCGCTCGTGCTCATCGGGGTCGAGCTCGCTTTCCCCGATGTTCTCCTCTACGAGGACCTCGCCGGGATCATCCGGCAGATCGACTTTCAGGCGACCGTGCTCAATGGTATGCTCGCCTTCCTGCTTTTTGCTGGCGCCCTGCATGTGAACCTGTCGGTCCTGCGCGACCGCGCCTTGACGGTTGGCTCCATGGCAACCATCGGCATCGTAATCTCGACCGCAATCGTCGGCATTGGCTTCTGGCTCGCAGCGGGTGCTCTTGGGGTACCGATGCCCTTTGCATGGGCTCTGGTTTTCGGCGCACTCATCAGTCCGACCGACCCAATAGCCGTTCTCTCGACGTTGAAGGCGGTTCGTGTGCCGGAGACGCTTGAGATCGACATGACAGGCGAGTCGCTCTTCAACGACGGCGTCGGCGTCGTGATCTTCACCGTGCTGATCGCGGCCGCGGCCGGCGCCGAGGGCGGCGGCATCGGCCTTCTTCGCGTTAGCGAGCTCTTTTTTATCGAGGCGCTGGGGGGCGGTGCATTCGGCCTCTTCTGCGGCTATGTGGCTTACCGGGCGATGCGCGCGATCGACGACTACCCGATCGAGGTTCTGATTTCGCTTGCGCTGGTGACCGGTACCTATGCGCTTGCCGCCAAGCTCCACTTGAGTGGACCCATCGCGGTGGTCGTCGCGGGACTTCTGATCGGAAATCGCGGCCCGCACGATGCGCTGAGCGACGAGACGCAGCGGTATCTCTTCGGCTTCTGGACGCTTATCGACGAGATCCTGAATTCGGTGCTCTTCCTCCTCATCGGCCTCGAGGTACTCGTTCTGCGCCTCGACCCATCCTTCGGTTGGCTGGCGGCGATTGCGGTGCCGCTTGTCCTCTGCGCCCGCCTGTTTGCCGTCTCGCTTCCCGTGCTCGCTCTGAGCGCGACCCACATCTTCGTGCGTGGGACCATCCCGGTCCTGACATGGGGTGGCTTGCGTGGAGGCATCTCTGTCGCCCTCGCCCTCTCGCTTCCGGAAGTGGCCGAGAAATCCGTTATCCTCGCCGCGACCTATGCGGTGGTTCTGTTCACCATCATCGTTCAGGGTCTGAGCCTGCGCGCTTTGGTCGAACGCGTCGTCGACTGATGGCCTGCTTACAGCGCCGCATTGCTGCGTATGAGGCTGCGGCGAGCGCACGCCGGGAAAGCGGGGCCGGCAGCGCTGATCCTACGAACGACAAGGAGCGGTAGATCTCAATCCGGCTGCAGTCACTTGTCCTTCACGCCCGCTCCACCAAAGCGGGGCACACCAAGCTTGTTTTTCGGCCGACGGCCGGGCAGCCGCCGATCCCTCCGATTCTCCGCCGCGTCATCCCCCAACCCTAAGCCCGAGCCCGCCGTTGCGTCAGTCACGGCACCTCCAAGATCAAAGCCTGGCCGATCCTTAGCATCTTGCCCGGGAGGTCGCGCTGCGGCTTTTTCATTGAGCTGTTCTTGATGATTTTCGCCGGAGACCGGTTCGTCGTAATTTTTTTATCAGGTGATCTAGTCTAAGTAGCTTACGGTAACCCTTATGGTAACGTTAGAGTAACAGGGGATGAAAAACCCTGATTACTGAGCTTTTGGCGCGCCATTCAGAATAAAACCACGAACTCTTATGTAATTGAAATTGTTATATAAAAGTCTTTGGGGGCCTGCAATAGTACCAAAGGCCTCAAGGAATGCCCGTCGCCCAAGTTCTGGATGTGATTGAGGCGACGCGTTCCAGATCGCCGCCGAAGAAGCGCCACGCGTCGCAGAATTTGTCGACGATGTCGTCGTAGCTTTCGAGTTTGTTGCCGCGCAGACGTTCCCAGACATTCTCGACCGGCTTCAGTTCTGCTGCGTAGGGCCGCAGAGCGTGATGTTGGATAGAACGGCGAGACGCGCGGCGACATGATCGCCTGCGCCATCGATGACAAGCACAGCGTGCTCCCGGCGCGACGCGGCGGCTCTGACGTCCCCCTTGACCGGGGTTGGTGGCAACGATAGCATTGTATGTGTTACCTTTATAACTTTTCTTTGGCTTGGGAGGAACGAGCATGCTTCGTAATACCTTCAGCCTCATTGCTGCACTATTGCTTGGCAGTACTGCAGCATCGGCGGCTACGCCGCTTGTGAGCGAGATACCGCTGCAAAGTCGCATTGAGGCCGCGCAGAAGACGATCGACAGTTTGATCGGCAGCCAGCCCGAGAGCACTGTTGAGACCGGCTCCGAGAAGGTGGCACAGCACTGGCACAACCACCGCTGGCACGACTGGAACAACTGGCACGATCATTGGCGCGATCATCATCGCCACTGACTGCACATGTTGAATTGTGTCGCGGCGGATCACCACGGGCGTCGGACCCAGCTCTTGGTGATCCAGCCTACGCCGTTTTGTAACATTGATTGTTCCTACTGCTACCTGCCGCATCGGAACAGCACGAAAAAGTTGTCGTTCGCGCTTGCCGAGCGGCTATTCGAGCGGCTGTTCCAATTTCCGACGATAAAGGACGACATCACGGTCGTCTGGCACGCCGGCGAGCCTATGGTTCTGCCGGTTGAATATTACGAGACGATGTTCGCGCTGGTCCAGAGGCGCGCAGGCACCGCGCTCAAGGTCAGGCACTCGTTCCAGACGAATGGCACCCTGATCACGGACGCTTGGTGCGACCTGATCACGAGGTGGAACGTAAACTTGGGCGTCAGCATCGACGGCCCGGCCGAGTTCCACGATCTGCATCGCAAGTACCGCAACGGCTCGGGCTCGTTCGAGCGGGCCTTTCGCGGCGTCCGGCTGCTGCAGGCTCGCGGCATCCCCTTCCACGTCATCAGTGTGCTGACGCTGGCATCACTGCAAGCGCCAGAAGCGATGCTGACCTTCTACGATCAGGCCGGCATCGATCACGTATGCTTCAACGTCGAAGAGAAGGAAGGGTGCCACAGCCATTCAGGCACCTTGGAGAGCTCGTGCTTCGACGAACTGTACCGGAGTTATCTCGAAACCTTCCTTGAGCTCGCGATGCGCCTCGACAAGAAGATCGTGGTGAGGGAGTTCGAGAACTCGGTCAGGGCGATCCGCAGCTACAGCAACGAGTACATGAACGAGCAGACGGACCCGTTCGCTATTATTTCGGTCGACTGCGAGGGGAATCTTTCGACCTTCTCGCCGGAGCTGCTCGGGATACAGCATCCAGTCTACGGCTCGTTCTGCTTCGGCAATGCTGCGGAAGACGATTTTGAGACCATCGCCAGGCGGGTCACAGAAAGCTCCCTATGCGCGGATATTCTTTCAGGGAAACGGAAGTGCCAAAGCGAATGTGCCTATTTCGGTGTCTGCGGCGGCGGCGCGCCGTCGAACAAGATTTTTGAGAACAACTCCGCCGACTCGACGGAGACCGCTTATTGTCGCTCTCAAAAGATCGCAATCGACGTAACTCTCTCGTTTATCGAGAGACTTTCCCGGGTCGCGACCCAGCCGGCGCCGCTCTAACGAGCGCACCAAGAACGTGCTCGGCAAGCCATTCACCAATTGTCTTGCGCCGCTACTGGCCCCACAGGACCCGTCGGTCCCGGCAGGAGCGGATAGTGCTGCCGAAGAGCAAGCCCGAAGGGTTGACGTTCGGCTCTTCAGGCGATGCGACGGCGAGGTATCTGGTGGCCGAGTTGTTCGACGCCAAAGGGCGCACCAAACGACTCCCTGCCGTTCGCGAAGCGTTGAGACCGCATCTTATCCAAGACGCGGCGAATGTTGTGAAGTCGTCGTCGAATCTTGCTGATCCCAAACATGGAAGCTCAGTACGGCGGCATCGGCCGTTTCCAGCGCGACATCGGTGCCGCCGCCCGTCGCGATGCCGACATCCGCCGCAGCCAGCGCCGGTGCGTCATTGATGCCGTCGCCGATCTTGGCGACTGAAAATCCAGCATTCTAAAATTTAGCGATTATCTTCTGCTTGTCCTGTGGCAGCAGCGCGCATAGCGGAACGATGCCGACGCGCGTCGCTATGGCGCACTTGCTGTAAATGCGTTGTTCGCCCGGTTCCTTTGCTCGTTCGTCTGCGGGTTTGCCGCTTAACGAGAGCTCACCGCACCTGTGTGATTTAGCTCACAGCTAGTCGATGGTACATGCCATAGGCTTCGGATAGTCGGAGCAGATCCCCTGCTACCAGAGCTTAAATGGAGACATCATGTCATTCCGCATAACGATGCTATCCACGATTGCCGCGACCATCGCATTAGCTGCCGGCCTCTCCACGAGTATCGCAGCGCCGTTAGCGCCCACCTCGATCTCCCCGGAGAACGAGGTAATCCAGGTGCAGCATCATCACGGCCACCGCCGCGGCCATGGCTTCGGTCATATCTTTATCGGGCACGGTGGCCATCACGGCGGCGGGCATGGTGGTGGCCATCACGGCGGTCATCACGGCGGCGGGCATGGCGGCCATCACGGTCACCACTAATGACGAAAAGCCGGCCGAAAAGTCTCGGCCGGCTTTATCTCCCGCTATCGATCGACAGCGGGGAACAACCGTTGCGTTGTTGCGCTGAAGTTCGCCGGGTGCGTCGCGGCCTGTGCGTCGCGGCCTTGCCAAACAGCGGCGTTGCACCTAGTTTTCGGCCCATTCGCGCCCCCTAGTTTTGGGGGCGTCTCAGAATGCAGTTGTAGCTCAGTTGGTTAGAGCGCCTGTCTGTGGAACAGGAGGTCGGTGGTTCGAGCCCACCCAGCTGTACCATGCAGCAAAGCGGTGAAATCCGCTGCATACGCGGCACAATTGTGCTGTGGCGTGTACACCCCCTGCTTGCTAATCTCCGAAACCAAAGTTCGTGGAATCGTTGCCTCGGGGAGATTCATGTCGATTTTTCTGATCGGCAATTTCGGATTTTGGCTCAATCCGCCCGATCCCGATTGAACATGAGGATTGTCGTCTTGCGCCAGCAAGACTCCCCTTCGCGAGAACGTCAATCCAACTTCCATTGAAGTGGGCCCCTACCGCAGCCGCTCCTGAGATGCGTGTGGCAAGTTCGAGAATCCGGCGCTCTCCGGAATTTGCGGGCTTGTCCAAATCGATCGCGCGTAAAGTCCCACCGCGCCGCAAGACCCTGGTCATCTCCTTGACAATACCGAGCTTCTCGTCCGGGGGCTGTCATGGAGCGCGAACGAGCACACGACCGCGTCAAATGAACCTGCGTTCAACGGAAGCTTCCCGGGAAGGGAAGCGTGAATGACTTCAATATTCACAACGTGCTTTCCTACGGCACCACGCCGCACCCTTTCGACAGCCTTCGAATTTGGATCCACAACGACGAAAGTTACCTGGGATGGTGAAGCGCGAGCGACATGGCCGAGGGGGCGCTGCCCGGTCCAAAATCGAGTATCTGATCACCTGCCCTAGGCTCAAGAGAAGCGATGAGTTCTTCTTGCCAGCTGGTGTCGCGGACCAGAATAGCAAAAATAACTTCATAAATAGGCTTGGCGGCCGAAAAGCGATAACGGCGTAACCGTCCTGCGTATCGCGCGTCGTCGATGGCTTGACCGCCAGGATCAAATTGGCATCCGCATCGTGGATGGCTCGTTTTCGAGCAAAGCTCACCACCATAGAAGCCTCGGTCCTAGTTTCGCTCCGACAGCGACACAGATGCCGATCGGAAAGCCGTACCAAATCGCAATGGACGGAAGCGATCCATCCACACAAGGGAATGCACAAGCCAAAGCGCCGAGACCGCCAGCAGCCAAACCCGCCATGGCGCCTGCATGTATTTGGTCGGTCGGCGCGCCCATGCGCAGAGCCCAAATGAGGGCTGCAAAAGGGATGACCGCGAGAAGCGGAATAGCGAAAAGGCATGTCGCCGAATCCGTTCCGACAATCATGCCGGACCAACTCGACCAATGCGTCGATGCGAAAGTCACGGCGGCAAATATCACCATTACAGCGAATGGAATGAGGGCGGTCTTAAAAAGGCCGGGTATATGCGCAGCAGGGCGGCCCAATCGGGGCAAGAACACCGCTGCCGTTGCAACAACACCTGACGCAAAGAGAACCTTGATCGATAAGAAATCCAGGTTTCTTCCGCTTAGTAGTTCTGGACTAGGACCAAAGATCAAGAGCATCGTACCGAATGCTGCCGCCGTGCCGGTCACCAAGGCGATGAGCACCGCCCACAAGACGCGCCTTCGATCAACCGGCTTGAGGTCCGCAACAAGTAAATCAATCAGTTGTTCAGTTGTCATGGCCGTCACTTTCGCGTTGGAAGCCATATTCGTTCCGCACGGTTGAGATCAGTAATCTCCGCATTCACGGTTTGGACGGCGGCACCGTCCAAATGTCTTGAAAGTGTGAAAGCCGCTTCCGAGAACATCCAGGACGCGATAGCTCGGTTGCCGATAAATCTTCCTACTTGGCCGGCGTTGTCGCTCGCAAACATCGACCCGGTGTGGATGCCGATGATGACGTAGCCTGGCCCATCCCGCAGCAGTAGCGGCGCTCCGGAAGAACCAGGCTGTGCGAGACAGGTATGGATCAGTGCATTCCACACCAGACCGCGAACAGTGCACGCCGGATCCACGCTGAGAAGTTCGGCGTGGCCAATATCGTTCGAATAGGCCGGCAAGAATATTTGCCTCTCAAGCGACACTAAGGCCTTCAGCGAGTGATGGTTCAGAAGGAACGGATGGACGCCCGCTGGTGCGCGATCAAGAATGAGTATCGCCCAATCTCTCGATGCCTCTCGAACGGACTCGCGTGCGAAGCTCTGCCTCGATCCAACGGCCCAGATGGTTGCTTGATAACGCTTGAGATCACTGCCAGTCTGGTAGCCCGGCTGGAACGACAAATTGGATCGTCTTGTCGTGCCATCTCTTTCGGTGACGCAATGACCTGCCGTGATGATAATCCTTGGATTGAGAACGATCGCCGCTGTACACGTCATTGATCCCCTAAATTTTCCGATCGCAGAATAGGGTGATAGACGCGCATCGACGATTCGTCGGTCATCGCGTTCGCCATTCTTTTGCGGCGCTTCATCGCGGTGAACCGCCGAATGCGGACTGACGCCCGAAGGCAGTTCATTCGACGTAATGAGAAACAGAACGAGAAGACTCCCCAGCACGGCCAAAGCTTGTGAAACTATCATTTCGTCCTCCCAGTGATTGTGTCGTCGCAATGCCGACCAATGAGATGACAGGCTCGGCTGTTGACCGCCGATCTGAGGCACTGTGCACCGCGATTATCGGTCGCCAGCAAATCTGGACGGTTGACGGCCGAATGAACTATTGAGGGCGGCTTTCAGTCGTCTAACATTGACCTGATGCGCACAGATCCGGACAGGCCGTAGCGGCCGCCATCTCAACTGATGACGGTGGGTCTCGGGGGATATGGATCAGGCGGCGCGCCGTGATCGCGAGCGGTTTTGAAAACCGATGGCTGTGGTGCCGGGCCGCTGACCGACGCCAACACTATGATAAGCGGTGTGACAGCACTCGCTGCACCGCAGTAGGCGCTGCAAGCAACAGCAAATGCGCCGCAGGGCTTTGCCAAGCTTTGATGGCAAGTCATCATCGTTCGTGTTGCATGATGGGGAGCGGATTGCGCGAAGGTGGCTTGCGGCGCGATCGGGACTTCTGCGCGCGCACTCGCTCCCACGGCCGTCGGCAGCATCAATGCCACGGCCAACAACAGCAAGGACAACGAACGCACAATGGCTTGCATGCCATTAAGATAGCAGGGAAGTCTCGCTGAATGCCACCAAAATTGACGGCCGACGGCAAGTCTCGATTGCGGTGAGCACGTTGCACTGCACAAGCTCGATCTGCGAAGTAGTCCCGTTCCTTCCTGGAGTTAGCGTCAGCAGTCAACAGACGCCCGGGTCTAGCCGCTTGAACTCGGAGGCCGACCAGACCTGGCCTCCAGACGGCGCGTTAAGTCACCCGCACAAGTCGTCCCTGCCCTTCCGAGTGGGTCCAGCAAGATCGATTCCGGTCGAGTTGCCTCAGCTTGATTTTTCAGGTCTACCCGATCGTTGACAGTAGAGGGAAGGTCTCCAGGAGCCAGAAAGAAAAAGTCGAAAGCTGCCCGGTTATGATGGCCACCCCCATGAGGACCATGATGCCCCCGGCGACGATATTAAGGATGCGGCCAACGCGGCCTACCGACTTGAGTCTCGCCAGAAGGCCACCCGTGAACGCTGCCACCAGTAAAAACGGTATGCCAAGTCCCAGCGAATAGATTGCGAGAAGCTTCACTCCTTGTACCACGGTGGCGGAGGTCGCACTTACCGTAAGGATGGCTCCAAGCACCGGACCAATGCAGGGCGTCCAGCCAAATGCAAACGCTATCCCGAGCAGATAGGCGGCAACCGGACGCCCGCCGGGAAGCACGATGTCAAACCTGTAATTGCGCTGAAGCCAGGATGGACGCAGCAGGCCGATTGTGAAAAGGCCAAAGCCGACGACAATCAGGCCTCCGATTAGATTCAGCTGATACCGGTATGAAATGAGCGCCTGCCCAAGTGTCGTTGCGCTTGCACCCAGGATGATAAAAATCGTTGTGAAACCCAGCACAAAGCACGCACTAAGGGCGATCGCCTGCACTCGGACGACCAACGCTCTCGGTGCGGTAGAATCCGGCATCGATTGGCCTGCAATGTAGGACACGTAACCCGGCACGAGCGGCAGCACGCAAGGCGACAGGAACGAAATGATGCCTGCGGCAAAGACGGCTGCAGTCGTGGTTATCGAATTTTCCATCACTTATCCACGCGCGTGCCGCTTCGGCCTCGTCATTGCTTGCGCTCCCTCGCAGCGCGGATCATGCCCTGCAAGGTTTCGAAGTCCGTAGCGCCGCGCAGGATCTGATCGCCCATTACGAAACCTGGCGTGCCGTTGATGCGGAGCGCCTGAGCCAGCGCGAAATTCTTCTCAATCGCGGACTGAATCGCAGGATCCGCCATGTCCGCCTCGAGGCGATCCATGTCCAATCCAACGGCCACCGCAACTTCCTTGACCTTGCCGGGGTCGATTGCGCCACGAACCTGGAAGAGTGCTCGATGGAACACAGCGTATTTGCCTTGCTTGTTCGCCGCGAGTGCCGCCTTGGCCGCAAAAGTTGAGTGCGGTCCAAGAATTGGGAATTCCTTGTAGGCGATACGCAACTGCGGGTCGGTCTCTTCAGCTTTCGTCATGACTGACGCCACTTGGCGGCAATAGGGACAGTTATAGTCGAAGAACTCGACGAGTGTGACGTCGCCGTTCGGATTTCCGCTGACCGGTGTGGCTGCATCGCGGAATATCTCGTCGGCGCGGCTTTTGACGATCGCTTGGACTTCCGTCTCCTCATTCGCACGCTGACGTGCCTCGAGTTGATTAACCGACTGCATGATGACCTCAGGATGGGCCAGGAGATAATGGCGGACCCGCCGTTCAAAATCATCCTTCGGCACCTCCGTCGCGAGATTGGCAGTCGCGCGTTCGCGCCGGAATCCAGGATCGAAAGCGAGCCATGCTGCTGCCGCACTCAGTAGAACAAGCGGCAGAATCAACCAGGCAACATTACGTCGCGCCAAAACAAAGTGTGTCATGTCAACGCCCTCCCTCCGCTCGATGTCCATCCGTTGCGCCTTCCGCGACCGATTTCACTCCGGAACCGGCGCGCACTTCGTGGGCTTCCTTCTCCAGATAGGCGATGATGTCTCTCCGGGTCGCAGGATCGATAACGCGGGCCGGCATTCTCGCGCCGACGATAAACTTGCGGGGATCGGTCAACCACCGATCGAGATTGTCTGCGGACCAGATGAGATCGGCGTTACTGAGTGCTGAAGAGTATTTGTAATCGGAAGCAGCACCTACTTGACGTCCGAACACTCCGCCCAGCATTGGTCCTGACTTGTTGGCGTTCAGCGCGTGGCAGGCGGCGCAACGCTCGCCAAAGAGCTGCTGTCCGCGAACAGCGTCGGGTTCTGCTGTCGCATTGAAACGGGAAAGATCTCTGGCGCCCTCGGGCTTGACGGAGCGAAAGAAGGTGTATGACAGCGTAATGGTATCGACGTCACGCGTTTCGGGATCGCTCGCCAGAGCCGGATCGACGAAGAACACAACCGGCATATCGACCTTCTGATGCGCATTGAGGCGTTCCTCGTCGAAACAGAAGCACTGGATCTTGTTGAAATAGATGCCGGTGGTCGGCGGCGACACGTTGAAGGTCGAGTGCCCGACGATCGGCTGATCCGTCAAATTCTCGGCGGTGAAGAATACCAGTTGCTGCTCACCGAGATGGACCTTCACCTCGCGCTGCACCGGCTCGAACCGCCACGGCAGACCGGGCGCGACGTTGCTGTCGAAGCGTACCGTAATGACGCGATCGGAAACAACGCCCGCATCGGAATCCGCCCTCTGGGTCGTTCCCCCAAATCCGGTTGCTGCGCAGAACAACCGGTAGAGCGTCGGTGAATACGCCACGAGGCCGAGCATCATGCCGATTACGACAACGGACGGCACTACGACCTTCAAATTTCTGCGTCGCGTGGACTGCTTCATTGGCTCTGTCGCTTTTCGATCATTGCTTGGCTCATTTTTTCATTGGCCCGTCGTGACCGTGATTCATCGAGCCCACGTTCCCGCCGCGCATGGCGCCAACCTTCGCAACAGCAGCCAAAAGATTGACTTTGCCGATCTTTTCGAATTCCAAAGTCAGCGGGACGGTTTGGCCTTCCTCCAGCGGCTGCTTTAATCCGACCAGCATCACGTGCATATCGCTCGGCTTGAAGGTAACGGTGGCTCCGGGTGCAATATCCATCGTGCGCAATTCTCTCATGCTGGAGACGCCATTCTCCTCGCTGACCTTGTGAATTTGGACATGGTCCGCTACTGGCGTCGTCGCGCTCAGCAGGCGGTCCGGGATCGCGCCATTGTTGATCAAGGTCATGTAGACCGCTCCGGTCTTGGCGCCAGCGGGCGTAGCGCGTGCCCATGCGTTTTCGATTACGATCGAATTCACAGCCGGCGTCTGCGCGTGTGCTTCAAGAGCGACGCAGGCTCCGAACAGCAAGGCCACGATCAGTTGGGATACTGGCTTCAATTGAATCTCCGTCACCACCACGATCGAGATATTTCCTTTTGCAGCCAAGCGGCGATTCTTTCGCCGTCTTCGCTGCCCTGAATTACCTTCATGAATTTTCCCTCGGGGTTCATCAGATAAATGTAGCCGCTGTGCGAGACCAGATAATCCTTGTCGCCAGCCTCCGATTTCTGCTGTGCGACATAGACGCGATATTCTTTGAGGACGTTATCGATCTGCGCCCGGGTTCCGGTCAGCCCGAGGATCCGGGGATCGAAGGATTTCAGGTACTCGGTTAAGACATCGCGGGTATCGCGTTCGGGGTCGACCGTGATGAAGAGTGGCTGGAGCTTGGCCGCATCCGGCCCGAGCTTTTCGATCGCCACGGTCATGTTGCTGAGCGCTGTGGGGCACACATCGGGACAAAACGTGTAGCCGAAGAAAATAACAGGCCACTTCCCGCGATAGGTCTGGTCGGTGACAATCTCACCATTCGTCGCGATCAATGTAAACGGACCCCCGATCGCCGCGTTTCCGGACGTCGTAATCGTGGGCCGGGGCCGCGGGTCCGAATTGACAGCCCGCCACGCCCAGCTGATCGCAGTGGAAGCAGCGACCGCAAGCACCGCGATGATCAAAAGTCGCCGCAAGCTTTTCATGAGAACAGGTTATCCATGTAATGGCCCCGAGCTAAGGCATCCGGTGCGGAGAAGGACGATTGCGGGTTTCCTCAGACTGGAATTGGCGCTGCTCGGGTGTCCAGAGCATCTTCAGATAATCAATCACGACATGAATCTGCTTCGGCGAGAGCGTTTCGCCAAAAGCTGGCATGGTAAGGCGTTTGGTTTTGTTGAACGGATCTCGCCAACCCTTGCTTATCATCTCGTACAGCTCGGCGTCGGAATGTCGCCACGTGTGCCCTTCCGCGTTATGCGGCGGCGCCGGCAGCTCGCCCTGCGCATCACGTTCCTTCCAATTCGGTGCACCTTCAGCATGGGCGCCGTGACAGGAGGCGCAATACTGCTCGTAAACCGCGTGGCCGGCCTTAATGTGCTCGGAATCGATCGGCGGCAATTGATCGCTCGCCTTGGCGACTAGAATTTGACTTGCCGCGGCGACCATCCCGCCCACCATGAACCTACGCATTCACTGGATTCCAAGTGCCGCCCTGATCCGTGCTCAGGAACAACATCCCAGCGTCATCGAAAGCGTAGAGAGTGCCGGCACGCGAAAATGCGAGCGCGATCGCGTTGGCACCTGGCGACGTGACCTCGACCCAGTTCTCTCCGCCATCGGTGCTGCGCAGAATTCCTTTGGCGGTGGCGGCAAAGATGTGATCGGGCTGACCTGGATCGTATGTGACACTGTAAGCTTCGGTCCCGAGCTTCCCGGCATCCTGCCAAAGGCAAAAGCAATCCATGTTGCGGCGAATACCCTTAGGTGTCGCGGCGAACAGCCACCCGGTCTGCATGCTCCCCGGCATATCGGTATGGATGAGCTGTCGTATTCCGCCCTGAGAGCCACGCTCCATCAAGCGCCAGCTCTTCCCGGCATCCTCACTGCGGTACACGCCCTGATCCCGCACGACGGCATAAACAGTGTCTGGCTGGGTGGCATGGGCGGCAACGGCGATAACATCACGGCCGGGAAGTCCTTCGTCACGTTCGATCCAGCTATTCCCGCCGTCCTCGGTCCGGAGCACACCTATTCCCGACCCGGCAATATACATCACACCCTTTGTGGCTGGAGAGACAGCTACGCTGGCGATTCGGCCATCCTGCAAGGCTGAGATTTCCGTTTTCTGCCAGCTCCGTCCTCCATCGCTGCTTTGATACAGCGCTCGGGCATAAGCCTTGAAGAGCGTTTGTGTGCCGGAATCGTAGGCGAGCGTGACTACGCCGCCAGCCTGCTCACCTGCCGCAGCGCGCACCGGTATTTCAGCGCCGAACAGCAGCGCGAACGCCAGCGCCGCGGCACCAAGACCGCGTGCAATATTCTCAAGGCGTCTCATCTTTAGTGTCCCTTGTGTTTCGGTCGCGGCAGACTGAAGGCGCGCCATCTGTCGAGATGGCGGGCCTCGCGTCGGTCAAACCTTCTTTTCCGACTCGGAAGGTGCGTTCTTCCGCCACTGATCGTTTGGACGGCTGTCGGTCATCATGTTGTTGCAGTGGCCCATCATCTGGCTCATCTGGCCCATCATTTTCATCATGCCCATCATCCCGCCGCCATCGTTTGTGCCGTCACCCATCATCCCATGACTCATCATTGAACCCGACGCGCCCCCGTCGCCTTTGGCGTAAAGGGCCGGCACGGCGATAATTCCGGCCACGAGAAGGGTAATGGGCAGTATTGCCTTTGTGAGCTTACGCATGAGAGTCTCTCCTTTCTTCGGCCGGTTGAAGTTGTTTTACCTGTGATGCCGGTGCTTCATCGGCCTGTTCGTGACAGCAACTCGAGCCACCAAGCGTTGACGACCTATCTATCTCGGCGACGCTGAGCGCACTTGAAGATGTCGTAGCGTTCACCACGTCACGTGGTGCGGTTGATGGTGCTTTGTTCGAGCGGCACATCATGCACACACCGAATCCGCACATCACCAGGCAAGGCAGCGCGCTCAGAATGATCGGCGCGAGGCCGGCAGCTACCAGCCACCCCCAACCGCCGAAAGACAGGCCAGCTATGACGGCAAGGCTGGCGAGCCCCACGAGGATCCATCGATTGCCGAGATAGTATCTTGCCGCATTAAGAACATCCCGCCCGAGTGATCGGTCGGCCGTTGCGGTGGATTGTGGTGTAGTCATGCGATTTCCTCCGTCATGGTTGCCTATTGCTGTCAGTGTCCCGTCCCGGAACACCAATGCTGCGTTTGCCGCAGCGAGAGGTCGCGGCTGGTTCTGATTCATTTGAGGACGGCGCGGCTTCGTTTCCAGCCATCACGCAGCTGATGAATGCTGCGATATCTGGCGAATCCCACTCGGCAGGCCCGATCAGCCTGCCGATCTCACGCCCGCCGCGGTCGAGCAGCAGCGTCGTCGGGAGGCCCACTGCCCCCAATTCGCGCGTCGCCTTGGCCGAAACGTCGATATACATCGCGAGCTTCTGAATGCCGACATCAGCAAAAAACTTGCGCACGACATCCATCCGACGGTCGATCGATAGCGCTACCACCTCGAAGTCGGACCCGCCCAACGCGGTTTGCAGCCGGTCGAGTGTCGGCATTTCCTTGCGACACGGCACGCACCAAGTCGCCCAGATATTGAGAAGCACGACCTTTCCGCTGAAATCGGCTAAACTTCGGGATCGGCCATCCGCGTCCTCGAACTGGACCGCCGCTATCGGTTTGGGCTCCGGGTATACAATGAAATTCCTGCTCGGCTCCTGCGCCGCTACACCTGAACAGGTCGCGATGATGAGCCCGGCTGCTGCGAAGCCGAGACTTATTGTGCGTATAAGCGATCGTTTCGCCTGCATCATTGTTCTCGCAACCTTTGGATCGCTGGCATGATGGTGTCCCGCAGAACCTCGGGCGTCACTGCCCCGATGTGCTTGTAGGCAATGCGGCCGTCCTTGGTGACGACGAACGTTTCAGGCACGCCATAAACGCCCCAATCGATGGCCGTACGGCCATTGATATCGGCGCCGGTGCGCGTGTAGGGATCGCCCATGGTGTTGAACCACCGTGCGGCGTTGTCTGGTTGATCCTTGTAGTTGAGGCCATGAATGGGAACGACGTTCTCGGCTTTCATTCGCATGAACACCGGATGCTCTTCGCGGCACGCGACACACCAGGACGCAAAAACATTGACCAGCGACACTTCACCATGCAGATCGGCGCTTGCCAGACCAAGTGTGCGGCCTTTGACCGGCGGCAGCGTGAATTCGGGCACCGGCTTCCCGATCAGTGCCGAGGGGATTGTGCTTGGGTCGCGATTCATCCCCCAGGCAAGGATCACAGCAAGGGCTACAAAAGCCGCGATAGGAGCAAGAAAGAAGCTCCGCCGAACTCCTGAACGTATGTCGCCCGCCGGGAGAGCACCGACGGCCACAGCCTGTTTGGCGCTGCCGGCGTTTCCGATCGCGATGAGCGGCCAGCTTAGCAAGAAGTGCCGGACCAACAGCACGATTCCGACCAGCACGGCCGACAGAACGAGCAGACCCGCGGCTGTGACCGCAATCAGACCTAACCCCCAACCCAGATCGGACTCTTGCCAAGGCAACATCGTTTCCGTCCTGCTCTATTCGGTTGCAAAGACCTTTGCGGGCACGCCATCGCTTGCAATCTCGTAAACCGGAAGCGGTCCGGTCTTGCGGCCGGTCATGCCGGGCGTGCCCGCAGGCATGCCCGGAATAGAAATGCCGACTATTACCGGATGTTCGGCAAGCAGCTTCTTGATGGCGCCTGCGGATACATGACCTTCAACTGCATACTTGCCGATCGCCGACACGTGGCAGCCCTCGAACTGTTCCGGGACGTGCAATTGTTTCCTGATAACAGCTAGGTCTTGCTTAGAGTCGACCGTCACCTCAAAGCCAGAGACGCGTAAATATTCGGCATAGTCCAGGCAGCAACTGCAGTTCGGGTTTCTGTAGAGCGTCACTTCTGTCTTTTCTTGCGCAACTGCCGGTACGGCAGCCGATCCCAGCAAGATCGACAACATCAGTATCCTGATCATTCTTGTTCTCCGTTTTCCTTGTCTTCAGTTCCGTTTCAAATTGTGAGAGATCGCTTTCGCACTAGGCCGATTGATCAACAAAGGCGCTGATTTCACGAATGCTGGCGAACACAACGAAGGCGCGGTCGGTTCGCATGCTCGCCGGCAGCAAGACAGGACGACCTGAAGTCGGGCCACGAGCGCTTGAATCGGTCTTGAAGCGCAGGTCGAACTCGGCAAATGAGATTGCTTTCCCGGAGACAGTCATGACCCGATAGCCGGTCGCGGAAGGAACGATCGAGGCAACCTGATGCTCCGGTCCGAGCGTTTTCAGGTCGGTGCTCGCTGCCACGGGATTGCCGGACCGTCGCTCAGTGCTCTCTCCAGATGGAGGTACAGTGTCGCTCCTGCGATCAACAATTTCGGTACCGTCGCTCCGACGGCTCACGGTTAATGCCGCCGCGACGCCGGCGAACGTGGCAAGAAGCGAGCGGCGGCTCTTGAACAACTGCATCCTGGCTAATCCAAAATCAGGCATTGATATCCTCCGTTGTTGGTCACTGGTCCGAGTTGGTGTTGAGTTCCGGATCCCGATCGGTCCGTGACGTGCATTTTTGATGCTCGCCTCAGCATTTTTTCTCGACCAAACGCCCGATTTCATCCAGATCGGAAAAGACGATTGATGCCCTGTCGCCCTGCATCCCGCCCCCTACCAGCACCGGCTTTCCCGCCGTGGGGCCGCTCGCAGTGGTGTCGATTTTCAAGCGCAAATTCATTTCCCAGAACGGGCGTTGCTTTCCGTCCGCGGTGGCTACGAAGAAGGTGTCGTGACAGAATCTGATACCAGTCACCTGATCCTCAGCACTGGCGGTCACTAACGGTTCTGGCGCCTGACCGCGAGCCATTTCGGCCGTAGCCAATCCCTGCGCTACCGCGGCGGTAGCGCCACCTGGCGCCATTGCGATTTTGAGAAACGCAATGAGATCGCCGCGCACCTTCGGGTCGTCAATTCCGCGAAAGGTCATGTAAGTGCCAGGCACGAAGGCATTCGGCTCGGTGAGCCAAGCATTCAGCGACGTCTCATCCCAGATGAAGCCCTGCTCCTTGAGCGCACTGGAATATCTCACGAAATCTGTCACGGAAGCCGCCTTCTTGTCCCACAGGCCCGCAAGGCTTGGCCCTGTCAGATTCAACGCAGGCTCGAGGGAATGGCACGCCACGCATGCGCCATACACCCTTGCGCCACGTTTCGGATCGCCATCCGCGTGAGCCGCATGGGACGCAATGGAAGCGAACAGCATCGCGCTGAAGAAAACGTAGACCCTCGCGTTCATTGATTGACTCCGGTGTTGCCGATGCGTCCCGCCATGGTGGGTTCGATGGGGCTGCCGAGATCGTTCAAGATCGACGCCTCATGCGCCAACCGCCACGGACCCAAACAGCTTTGCGATCAACCCTGACATCGCGCCGCCGCCTTTTCAGCTAGGCGCGGCTTATGATTGGATGCGCACGACACGCGAAAACGTGCCGATGCTCATCGCAAATCGCCCCCAGAGGGTGCGATTCAGCTCAAGACGACAGGTCTGGGGGGATAAGGATCCGGGGAAAAGGAATGTCCGGTTAAGCGATCCGGCGCATGATGTCGACGCGCGCCGGCAAGCAAGCTGTCAACCTTCGCCACATCATCGGGGGATACAGCGATCATCCCAGTGCAATATGAAGAACAAGCGTTGACGGGAACGCCATTCTTGTTCACCGCGCAATCATCGCAATTGTCGGGTGCGTGGGCAGCACTTAGGCCAGTTGCCGCCATGTTCGCACCCATCGACGCCGCGTGCATGCCACTGGCAGCTGGCCCCAACACCAGGGACAGGATCAGTAGCAACGCTGAGAATCGACCAAGGACACCTGCAATCATCGAAGAACGATAGCAATTTCAATCCTAAAGCACCAGAGCAGCGCAAGCTCCCAGGCAGGACAAAGGTAAACTCCGCGTGAACCCACTCGATTAATGCGATGTTCGGGCGACACGGCCACGCAGGCCGAGACATTCAGCCGCAGCTGACCCATGGCTGGTGCACCGTCCGCCGCAGTGCAAAAGGACCGTAACCATGTGCCACCCGCTCAACGGCGGCTACCAGCTCAACGCTTCAAAGGAGGTGCCGCTGGAGTTTCTCTCCTTTCAAGCTTTCGGGCGGCCGCACGGATTGTGTGCCGCATGAGTCCTTCAATGTCGGCAGCGCCCCGCAAGACATTCGATCAGGCGCGGCGCCTTGAACGATGACTGGGGAACTCTGTCGCCTTTTGCTAGTTTGGCTATCAATGCCGAGACATGAATGCCATGGATACGTCACAGGGCCGTCCAATCGTCAAAGGCTTCTTCGACAAGCGAACCTTCAGCGTGCAGTACGTCGTTGCCGATCCCGACACTCGGCACTGCGCGATCATCGATCCGGTTCTGGATTTCGATAACAAGTCCGGCTCGGTTGCGACGACATCTGCCGACGACATCCTCTGTCACGTCAGCCGAGAAGGTTATACGCTGGATTGGATTCTCGATACACATCCGCATGCTGACCATTTCTCAGCCGCTGCTTATCTCAGGGAGAAGACTGCCGTACGCACGGCGATCGGCGAGAAAGTGGTCGAGGTCCAGAATCTCTGGAAAAGAATATACAACTACTCTGATTCATTCCCGATCGACGGTACGAAATGGGACAAACTATTCGCCGACGGCGAGCGCTTCAAAATAGGTAATCTCGATGCCGAAGTCCTGCTCACGCCGGGACACACAGTTGCTTCAATCGCCTATCTCATCGGCGATGCCGCGTTCGTTCACGATACGCTGTTCCAACCGGACTACGGGACGGCGCGCGCCGATTTCCCCGGTGGGAATGCCCGTGCGCTTTGGCAGAGCATCCAACGGATTCTCGCTCTTCCGGACAATACGCGTGTCTTTACCGGACATGACTACATGCCGAACGGGCGCGGACCGTCTTGGGAAAGCACCGTGAGACAGCAGGGATCGCAAAATGTGCACCTGCTGGAAGCGAAAACGGAAGATGAATTTGTCGCCCTCCGGCAGGCGCGTGACAGGAAACTGCCTATGCCGAATCTGATCCTGCAATCGCTACAAGTGAACATCCGTGGCGGGCGACTGCCAGAGCCGGACTCGAATGGAACTCGGTATCTGAAGATTCCAGTGGGCGTATTCGAAGGCGTGCCTTGGAACAAGGATGAATGAGCACTGAAATGCGAAAGAGTTGGTCGCGACGAGGATATCGGGAGGCGTATATGTGCTAAGCTCACGGACGGCCGAGCATTGAATTCGCTGCCGTTCGAGAGGCCGAGAAAGAAAAGCCGCAGGTGGCAAGAAGGCGCCAGCGGGTGAGCGAAATGCAACCGTTTGTTCGAGATCGAGCAAATACCTGTTGCGGCGCGCACAGCGAACGATTCCATCACGGTTTCCCCGGGGCGAAACAGGTAGACTGCAAAGCCCAGCCTGCCTGGTTCCGGGTAAGTCGGGTGGAGTGGAACGCCTCACGCCTTCGGCTGGGGCACGATGCGGATATAGGGTCTCGGCGCCTTCCAACCTTGTGGATAGGTTTTCTTGGCATCCTCATCGGAAACCGACCCGGAGATGATTACGTCATCGCCCTGTTTCCACTGAGCGGGCGTCGCGACCTTGTGCTTTGCCGTCAATTGCAGCGAGTCGATGACGCGCAATACCTCGTCGAAGTTGCGGCCCGTCGTCATCGGGTAAACCAGAATAAGCTTTATCTTCTTGTCCGGTCCGATGACGAAGACATTTCGCACCGTCTGGTTGTCAGTGGCAGTTCGCTTGGACGCGTCGCCCGAAACCGCAGCCGGAAGCATGCCCCAAGCTTTTGCGATCTTGAGGTCGGTATCCCCAACCATCGGATAGTTCGGCGCCGCGCCTTGCGTGTCCCTGATATCCTCCGCCCATTTCGCATGGTTCTCGACCGGATCGACGGAAAGCCCGATGATCTTGACGTTGCGCTTGTCGAATTCCGGCTTGATCTGCGCCATGTAACCAAGCTCGGTGGTGCAAACGGGAGTGAAGTCCTTGGGATGGGAAAATAACACGGCCCATTTGTCGCCGATCCAGTCATGGAAACGGATTTTTCCTTCTGTGGTTTCCGTTTCGAAATCGGGGGCGGTATCGCCAATCTGTAGAGCCATAGTAAACCTCGTCGATGTCTTCGATCATCGGACAGCCCGGCGCGCCCGATCGATCTCTGTCCTCTATTTTGCGTAGTTCGCGACCGGATCCGCGGAAAGCCCAGAAATCTTGCCACTGCGCTTGTCGAATTCCGGCTTGATCCGCGCCATGTGGCCAAGCCCTTAGCAAGGGGGAACAACACGGCCCATTCATCGCCCGACCCAAGCATGGAAACGGAGTTTTCCTTTGATAGTTTCCGCTTCGGCCTCCTATTCCATTACGTAGAATGGGGGTTCCCCCTGCTGGAAGGTCAAGGTCCTGCCGTCCTAAACTTTGGCGAGCGCTCGTTTTCAGAGGTGCATCTAACCGCGCTCAAGGATGTCTTTATCCATTCCTGCCGGAGGCGCCGCGCTCAGTCCGCGTTTTATGACGTTGATCCGCACAGGCTCAGCCACATATCGAGCCGCAGCGCCGCGACTTCGATGTGATGTTCTGGCGTCCAATGGCGAGCAAACAAGAGAATGATCGTAACCAAGACGGCGCCCGCAGGGACGCTGAGGGCGATTACTCTAAACGGAAGGGCGAGTGGACGTGATGGCCCGCGGAGCGTTTGAAACACCAGAATCGAAATGGCGCCGATGGATATGCCTGCTATAACATCGGGCAAAGTGTGAGCCTCCACGATGACCCGGCTCTCGCCAACGAGAAGCACGAACAAAGTCGTGCCAATATAAATACCAGTTCTTTGCCAGCGCGGCCGCTCGGCAGCAACGACAAGAGCCAGGCATCCGTAGAAAGCTGTGCTGAAGCTGGCATGCCCACTTGGACTTTCGATCCCGAACGCCAGAACTCTTGCCTCACAAGCATGAAAAGCAAGCTTGGCGATGAGTGTCGCCATGAGACAGACGGTCAGCGCCGCTATGAGAGCAAGAGCGTCAGCGCGGCGCCCAACCCACAGAAGAAAGCCGAAGAGAATAACGGAGGCGGGAAAAAGAAGTGCGCTATGACCTAAATTACCGATATGAGACATCCGCGCCTCGTTGATTCAGGCAGTTGAATGCCGCAGCTTAGAGAAAGCTGTAGCGCGACAATCTTGATGAGAAAGAGTGCGACAATCCGGATGAGAAGTTGGCGTCGCCCGGTGGTGATAATCGCGGCAAAGAATGATACGCGCAAGCGGAAGTTTGATTGCCGCGGCGCGTCAATCAGCGTCATGGTGGGATGTATTCAGATCAGATGTTCAGTGCGGCGGTAGTCCTTCAAGCGCCTGACCTTCTTGAGAATAGATACTTGAGCAGCGCCGCAACGCCGAGAACGAGAATAAGAATCACGAGCAGACCAAGCGGCCCCATGCCCCAACCCATTCCGCCCATCGTGTTCATCATATCGTGCATCATGAGGTGGCGTGCCTAGTCGAGTTGCCGTAGGGACGACCGCAATGGAACTTGGATCGCCGTTCCTGCCTCGCCGCAATGACCAGCGTCCAGAAATCATACATCATTACTTACGCCGGTGGGATTGGCTCTGAGCCTTATCGGAGGGCAAACGAAGACCCGACGGTGCCGATCCGAGGTCATCAAGGATCGGGCATTCGGGCCTTTCATCACCACGACATTTGTTCGCCAGCTCCAGAATGACATTTCTTATCGTCTTCAGCTCTGCGATCTTGCGGTCGAGATCTTCGACGTGCTGCAAGGCGAGGCGCTTCACTTCACGGCTGGGCCGCTTGTAATCCCGATAAAGCTCAAGAAGTGCTTCGACCTCCTTGAGTGAGAAGCCCAACGCGCGTGCACGGCTGATGAAGCGAAGGATTTCGATCTCCTTGTCGCCGTACCCACGGTAGTTGTTCTCTCCACGCGCTGCCGGATCGACCAAGCCAATGCTTTCGTAGTAACGGATTGTCTTCGGCGGTACGCCCGAACGCTGTGCCGCCTCGCCGATCGTTGTCATGGCGTCCATCTCATGGTCCTCCAAACTGTGTCGCCGACGCGAGCGGCTGCTCCGAAGATGCTTTGCGGCGACGCTCGATGCTGCTGGCTGCAGCCGGCCGCCAGCGCCGCAGCAACAACGCGTTGGTCACCACGCTCACCGATGACAGCGCCATTGCCGCCCCTGCGATCACCGGGCTCAGCAGCCCGGCAGCCGCCAGCGGAAGGCCGACCACATTGTAGATGAACGCCCAGAACAGCCCTTGCCGGATCTTGTTATAGGTCGCGCGGCTAACCGCAATCGCGTCGCCGATCAGCAGCGGATCGCCGCGCATCAGGGTGATGCCTGCGGTCTCCATCGCCACATCGGCGCCCGTACCCATTGCGATACCGACATCGGCGGCTGCAAGCGCCGGCGCATCGTTGACGCCGTCTCCGACCATCCCGACGTGCTTGCCTTCGTTCTGCAGCCGCTGCACCTCGGCCGCCTTGCCGGATGGCAGCACGCCTGCCAGCACCCGGTCGATCCCGACCTGAGCCGCCACCGCCGCGGCGGTGCGCTCGTTGTCGCCCGTGAGCAGCACGGTTTCGATGCCGATCTCGTGCAGGTGGCGGACCGCGTCGCGCGCCGTCGGTCTTAACGGGTCCGCAACGGCGACGATGCCCAGAAGCTTTGCTGGCGCTGTTACGTCAGCGACCCACATGACCGTGCGCCCGCGCTCCTCAAGCTCGGCGGCCTGGGCCGCCAGAGGTTCGAGCGTCACGCCGTGATTGGTCATGAGGGGTCGATTGCCGATCACAACGGTGCGGCCGTCAACATCGGCCGTCAGGCCCAGGCCGGCATGACTCTGGAAATCCAGAAGCTTCGGCAGTTCGCGTCCCTTTGCCCTGGCCAGCACGGCCTTGGCCAACGGGTGTTCGCTGCCGGTCTGCGCGGCCGCGGCAAGCGTCACCAGACGGTCTTCATCCATTTCATGCGCGAGGATCTCTGTCACAGCCGGCTTGCCTTCGGTGATGGTCCCCGTCTTGTCAAAGATGATCGTGTCGAGCCGGTGCGTACGCTCAAGGGCTTCGGCGTCGCGGATCAGGATGCCTGCCTTGGCCGCGGCTCCCGTTCCGACCATGAGCGCGGTCGGGGTGGCAAGGCCGAGCGAACACGGACAGGCGATGACCATCACCGAAACCGCAGCAATCACGCCGGCGGTCAGATTGCCGGCGATCAGCCACCAGCCGAGGAACGCTGCCAGTGCCACGGCAAGAACGATCGGTACGAACACAGCGGCAACGCGATCGACCAAGCGCTGAACCGGCGGCTTCTTCGCCTGCGCGCGCTCGACCAGCGCGATGATCCGCGACAGCGTCGATTGCGCCCCGACCGCTGTCGTTTCTACCCGAAGCAATCCGCTGCCATTGATCGACCCGCCGGTGATCTTGTCGCCGACCTGTTTAGTTCCTGGAAGGCTTTCGCCGGTCAGCAAGCTTTCGTCGACGTCGCTGTGTCCCGTTAGCACGGTGCCATCGACCGGGATCCGTTCACCGGGCCGTATGATCGCCACGTCGCCCACGGCGACATCCGCGACCGGCATCTCGATTTCGCCGCCATCGCGTTCGATCCGCGCTCGATCCGGGCGTAGCGACATGAGTGCCCGGATCGCCGCGGTTGTGGAACGCTTGGCCCGAATTTCGAGCCACTTCCCGACCATGATCAAGGCAATGACGACGGCCGCAGCCTCGAAGTAGAGATGAGCGCCCGGTGGCCCGAGGAGCATCAAGTAAAGGCTGTAGAAATAGGCGGCCGACGTGCCGAGCGACACAAGCAGATCCATGTTACCGGTGCGGGCGCGCAGCGCCTTCCAGGCACTCACATAGAAGCGCCCGCCGATGACGAACTGAACCGGTGTTGCGAGCAAAAACTGCACCCAGCCGGGCAACATTATCCCGAACATCGGCAGCAGCAGCGGTGCACTCAGCGCCGCAGCCGAAACGATCCGCCACGTTTCGTGCCGAAGCCGCCGTTCGTCAGCCGCAACAATGGCTCGATCACGTTCCCGATCGCCAGTCAGCAATTCGGCGTCGTAGCCGGCCTGCCGCACGGCGGCGACCAGATCGGCCGGCCGCAGGATGCCTGCGACGCCCTCGATAGAAGCCTTCTCATGCGCCAGGTTCGCCTCGGCGCGCGTGACTCCCGAGACGCCTTTGATGGCTGCTTCGATCCGGCCGGCGCAGGTGGCGCAGGTCATGCCTGAAATAGCGAGCTCGCGCGTTTCGCGCGGAACCTCATAACCGGCGCGCTCAACGGCTTCGACCAGGGCAAGCGGGGTCACCTGAGCGGTATCGAAAGAGATATCGGCGTGCTCGCTTGAGAGGTTGACGGTCGCCTGCACGCCCGGGAGCGCCGACAGCGCCTTTTCGACGCGCCCTGCGCAAGTGGCACAGGTCATGCCTTCGACCAGAAGGACGACATGCTCACGTGCGGCCATGCTCATTCTTCGCTTCTTTTGCCGCGCTGAGAGTCCGTGACGGAAGCGCCGTAGCCAGCCGCCATGACCGCACCTATCAAATCCGATGGCGCCGCGGAACCGTTCACGATGGTAAGCCCGAGATCGAAGTCCACGGCAGCGCTTTTTACTCCCGGCACTCGGGACAGCACGCGTTCAATCGTGCGTGCGCAGCCCCCGCAGGTCATCCCCGTTACTGCCAACGTCGTCGGTCTCAGGGTTGGATGTTCGGTATCAATATTCACGGTTCATCTCCGTCACACGTTCCTCTGAACTGGAAAGAATATGGAGCTTCCAGTCTCTGGAAGGTCAAGGGCGTCCGGACCAAAGTTTTTAGGGGCAACTGCTGCGCTGAGAGGTCTCGTCATCGCTGCGTCGCATCGACATCAGCCAGATCGATACGAGGGTTTTAGAACCGCGTGGCGCTGGCCTGCCCGCACGATCACCCCAGGGTGCAACATAAATGACGATGCCTCTGGTGCTAGACAAGAACTCATGCCGCACCTTCCGGGCGCCGCCATCGCGCGTGCCCCCGGCGGAACGACTCCAAATTGATCGCAAATTTCCGGGCCCAAATCCCTTGACCTTGGAGGCAACTCCAAGGGCTAACGTTGGAATTGACCCGCGACAGCAACACGGAGAACCAGATGAAGACCGCAACTTTCAAGATCGAAGGTATGAATTGCGACGCTTGCGCCAACACGATCAAGACACTCGTTGAAAGAGAACCCGGAGTGCAAATGGCGTCCGTCTCATATAGTGACCGGCAAGCCCGCGTACTCTTCGATCCGAAATCGATCAAGGAAGAGCAGCTTGTCAACGCGATCGAAAAGCCCGGCTTCCGGGTTGTAGGGCGCGAATAGCTGAAGCGACCGACTAACGCCGCTCTTGTTCGGGCAATAGCTTTCGGAGATTCTGATGACCGCTTCAACAGCAACTGCTTCAATATTCGCTCTTTGGAGCGAAGAGCCCTCAACGAGACCGGACCGCAGGAAAATACGTGCACGGATCGGAGGCCTGCATTGCTCGCTTTGCACCGGGACGATCGAAAAAGCTCTCGGACAAATGCCCGGCGTCGATAAAGTCGCTGTGAGCCTGACGCACGAACAGGCGCTGGTCGAATATGATCCGGCCGTCGCGCGTCCGGAGCAGTTGCTGCAAACCTTGCGCGACATCGGCTATACGATCTCCGACCCTCGCAAGCTCAGGGCCTTCGAAGAGGAAGAGCGCGACCTGGTGCGCGAAGCCCGGCGCTTCGTGCTCGCCGTCGTCCTCAGCGTTGCCTCCATCCCGATCATCGCCGATTCCCAGGTGGGCTGGATCGGCTTTCTGCCGGCACTGGTGTGCTTAAGCCTGGGCGGATTCGTCTTCCTGGTCCTGCGCTCGACCGGAATCTGGGTGGCCATGGGCACCTTCTGGGGCCTCGTCGTCATGGCGCTTTCGCTGCTCTACCTCAATCTGGAGGGATATCTGACCAATGTCGCGCCATGGCTTACCGGCGCCTTGGCGGTGGCCCTAGTGTTCGGCGTCGGCAGACACATCCTCTACATGGCGTTCCAGGCGCTACGGCGGGGCATCCTCAACCAGCATGTGTTGCTTGAGATCGGCGCGTTCGCGGGCATCGCCGGCGGGATTGTCGGACTGATCCTGAATCGACCCGGATATCCGACCGCTGCGTTCTTCGCCGTCGCAGTGATGGTCGGTACCTATCACATCTTTTCGGAGTGGTTGTCGCTCATCGTAAAAACGCGGAGCTCCCAGGCCGTCAAGCGGCTCCTGGAGCTGCAACCGGAGACCGCGCGGGTTGTTCGGGGCTCTCGGGAACTGGAGTTGCCGATCGAACAGGTGAAGCCCGGCGATCTCGTGCGGATACGCCCTGGCGAGCGAATTCCCGCCGACGGCACCGTGATCGAGGGCCACTCCGGTGTCGATCAATCCCTGGTGACCGGTGAGTCTTTCCCTGTCGAGAAGATGGCGGATGATTCAGTCATCGGAGGCTCGATCAATACCACAGGCACGCTGCTGGTGACGATCACCGCGATCGGGGAAGGCAGCTTCCTCAACCAGGTCATCCGTCACGTCGAGGACGCCCGCGCGCTGAAGCCCGGCATCCTCCATCTGGTCGACCGCGTGCTTCGCGTTTACACGCCGACCGTTCTCGGGATCGCCGCGCTCGCTGTCATCGGCTGGCTCGTCGGCTCCTGGCTCGGCACCGGCCATGTCGACGTCGAACGCGCCGTTTTCGCCGGTTTGAGCGTATTGGTGATGGGGTATCCCTGCGCGGTTGGCATCTCTGCACCGCTCTCGATCGTGCGCGGTGCCGGCCAGGCCGCCGAACACGGCATCCTGATGCGCACTGGGGAAGCCTTCCAGGGGTTCCGCACCGTGAAACAGGTCGTGCTCGACAAGACGGGCACACTCACCGAAGGCCGACCGGTGGTGCGTGAGATCGAAGCCCTTAACATAAGCGAGCAGGAGCTTCTCGCGATTGCCGCCGCTGCCGAAGCATCCTCAGAGCATCCGCTCGCCCAGGCCGTGGTCAAGGCAGCCTTTGAGCGCGGCGCAACGCCTCCGGATGTCCAGTCATTCGAGGCGTTTCCCGGAAAGGGCGTCGTCGCCCGCATCACCACCGGCGAGATTCTCGTCGGCAGCCCGCGGTTCCTTGCCGAGCGGAAGATCGATCTCGCGCGCCTTCGCGACCGTGTCGATGCTCTCGAAGCGGCGGGGCGCACCGTGATCGCCGTCGCGCGCGAGGGGCGGGCGCTGGGTCTCGTCGCCTTGGGCGATACGCTCCGATCGGATGCCATTTCGGCCATCGCCGCGCTGCGCAAAGCCGGTCTCATGACGATCCTCGTCACCGGTGATAACGAGCGTGCGGCGCGGCGTGTCGCCGGCGATCTCGGCATCGACGAGGTGCATGCCGGCGTCTTGCCACAGGACAAGGCTGCGATCATTCGCAATCTTCAGGCCAGTGCTCGCGTCGCCATGGTCGGCGACGGCATCAACGACGCCCCCGCTCTTATGCAGGCGGATATCGGGATCGCCATGGGCGGCGGCACCGATATAGCGATCGAATCGGCGGACATCATCATCCTGTCGAACCGGTTGAGCGCCATTCCCATTGCCCGCGACATCAGCAGCCGGAGCTACGGCAAGATGGTCCAAAACGTCGTCCTTGCTTTTCTCTTCAATGGCTTGGGCATTCCGCTCGCCGCCACAGGCCTGATTCATCCGGTATGGGCGATGA
Source organism: Pseudomonadota bacterium (assembly GCA_043811435.1). Classification (GTDB taxonomy): domain Bacteria; phylum Pseudomonadota; class Alphaproteobacteria; order Rhizobiales; family Xanthobacteraceae; genus Bradyrhizobium. The sequence goes on along the minus strand of JBDRNF010000187.1, from coordinate 37,754 downwards.
TTGCGATGGCGGTGAGCGTCACGGCGATCTTTATCAACTCGCTGTGGGGAAGCCCGCGGCTCTTTTTCGACGCGATCCGCAGCGTCGGTCAGCCCATTGCTACGGCATCGACACAAGCGGTTTGAACGCAAAGGCCTGAACACGTGCGACACCCGGCGGGAGCGTCTCCTCAAGATGCTCGCCGCCGCGACCTTCATCATCTTCTTCCAGGGCTATATGGTGGCGCCGATCATCCCGGCGCTTTCGAGCACCTTTGGGAGTTCGGTCCAGACTGTCGGCCTCATCGTCCCGGCGTACCTTATCCCCTATGGGATCGCGACCCTCGCATACGGCATTCTGGCTGACCGAATTGGCATCCACCGCGTTATGTTCGCCTCGCTGGCAGCTTTCTCAGCGCTGACCATTCTAACGGCAACGGCACAGTCAATTCAGCAACTCGCGCTGTGGCGTATCGTAACCGGGATCGGTGCGAGCGGCGTTGTTCCGCTCGCATTGACTCTGGTGGGCCGGCTCTATCCGTACGAACAGCGCGGCCGCCCGCTCGGCTGACTGTTCGGGGCGATGGCTGGGGGTATGGCCATCGGTCCGCCATTGGGCGCGATGCTCGTTCCCGTCATTGGCTGGCAAGGTCTCTTCGTTGTCGTCGGCGTGGCCGGCGCAGGACTTCTGCTTGTCCTTTTGCCGTATCGCACGTTCATTGCTGGCTCGGTTCAGTCGGTAACTGGAACGCTTGGGGATCTGCTCCGAGGATACGCAGACCTGCTCGGCAGCCCACCTACGGTTATGTCCTTGTCAATTCGATGTTTCACTCGGGGGTATTTACCTGGCTCGGCGTGTACTTCGAGCAGAAATACCACTTGGGGGCCGTCGGCATCGGTCTGGCACTTCTTGGTTATGGCGTTCCGGGCTTTGCGTTCGGACCCGTGATCGGCCGGGCTGCGGATCGCTGGGGCCGAGCCGGACTGATACCTATCGGACTGCTCCTTGGCGCCTTGGCGGCGGCAGCTCTGCTGCTGGACTTCCCAATGGTGCTCGCGCCCGTCGTCGCGATGGTCCTGTCGCTGGGTTACGATATGACACAGCCCCTTTTCGGGGGAATCGTGACCTCATTAGGCGGAAAACGTGCCGGACAGGCGATGGGGCTTAACGTGTTCACCCTCTTCGTTGGCTTCGGGCTCGGAAGCTTCTTTTTCGGCGAACTGCTTCGCCTCAGCTTCGGGGTGGCCTTGAGCCTGTTTGCGGGGGTCGAATTGATCCTGGCGGTCCTGTCCTTGTGGCTGTTTCGTTCAGAGGTTCCCACGCCAGCAAATGCCAGCCGCGGGTAACGAAGTCTTGTTCGATGGGCCGGCGCGATGGCCGCTGCAGCCAGCCCATCCCTCACGATCGGCTTGACCTTGGAGTATACTCCTGGGTTTAGAAAGCCCGCTGGAGACGATTTGATGATCACGATCGGCAAACTGGCTGCCCTCACGAGCGTCAGCAACGACACGCTGCGCTACTATGAGCAGGAGGGTCTCATCGAGCCTGCGGGCAAAAGCCCTGCCGGTTACCGGTTGTACGACACCGATTCGGCGCGGCGCATCCGCTTCATCAAACATGCCCAGAATTGCGGCTTTACGCTCGCCGAGATACGCGAGCTGCTGGCCTTGCGGGGTCACGATAAGGCGTGTTGCGGCGACGTTCGCGCCCGCGCCGTCGAGAAGAAGCTGCAGATAGAAGGCAAGATCCGCGCGATGAAGGCGATGTCGAAAGCGCTCGACCAGTTGATCGCGGAGTGCGCGAATGAAACACAGCCCGTGAACGAGTGCACCATTATTGCCGCCCTGGAGCGGGCGGCCGTTGCGACGCCGGTACAATGACCATGAAGATCGAGATTTTCTATACCCCGGGCTGCTCCCAATGCGCTGCCGCTCAGGCCCAACTCCGCAAAGTCGCGCAGGAATCGGTAAATGATCTGGAATGGTGCGAATTGAATGTGCTCGATGACCTCGACTACGCGGTCGAACTCGGCGTGCTTACGCTGCCGTCCATCGCCGTCGACGGAGAGCTTGTTTTCACGTCGATGCCGACGGTCGCACAACTGCGCGAAGCCTTGCTGAAGCGAAGTGGAACGAGCGCGTAATGGACACAGACGCACTTCGCCAAGCGGTGGAACATGCTGGGCTCGCAGCCGCGGGCGTCGCGTTTCTGGCCGGACTTGTCTTCAGCTTCAACCCCGTTGCCCTTGCTTCGATCCCGGTGTCGCTCGCCTATGTCACCAGAGGGCGCGACAAGGGCCAGGCGCTGCTCTTCGGCGCGATGTTCATCGCCGGCATGATCGTGGCCCATGTTGCTCTCGGCCTGATCGCGGGATTAGGCGGGAAATGGGCCGCGGATATCGCTGACCGACGCTGGGGGCTTTTTCTCGGGCCGCTGTTGATCGTCCTGGGTCTCATGTGGGCCGGTTGGCTTCGGATACCGCTGCCATCGTTCGGCTTCCGGGCAAGCCGTCCAGCCGCCGCGTGGGGAGCATTCCTGCTCGGGATTCCGTTCGCGGTCGCGGTGTGCCCGGTCTGCACGCCGACCTTGGTGGTGCTGCTCGGCGTCACGGCGGGAATAGGCTCGGTCTGGCTTGGAGTGGTGCTGCTGCTTGCCTTCGCTCTCGGCCGTGCCGTTCCGGTCGCGATCGGTGCCTTCGCCATCGGTTGGCTTGAAAACCTCAAGCACTTTGCCCGATATCGGCAAGGGTTCGAAATCGCCGGCGGCGTGCTTCTGATCGCGATGGGCGTCTACATGCTCAACGCGGTGTACATCTGGATCCCCGAGCTGGCGGTCTGACAGGCTGGCATCATGACGTGTAGAGAAGTCGATAACCCTCGTGACGCGTCGCGCCTGCAAAATGCCGCCGCGGCCGGTGGTCTCTTAGGCGCGGTCGCGGCGTCGTCGTGCTGCATGCTGCCGCTGCTTCTATTTACGCTAGGCGCCAGCGGCCCGTGGATAGGCATACTGGCTCGGCTCGCCCCTTATCAGCCCTACTTCATTGCCGTTGCTGTTGCGTCCCTTGGGTGCGGCTATTGGCTGATGCGCTCATCGAACCAGAAATCCGCTGCCGCATGCTCAACTCGATCACCTAGCAGATTCGTGATTCCCGCGCTCGTCGTGGCGACGATCTTGGTCGTCGCTGCAATTGCGTTCAACTTCCTTTGGCCCTTGTTGACCTCATGAGGAGAGATCGATGACAAAGCTCCCTATCTCCCTGGCCCTCGGATTGCTTATCGTTTCCTCCGGCGCTGCAATCGCAGAGCAGAGAACCGTGACCTTGGCGGTAGAAAATATGTACTGCGAAGCCTGCCCTTACATGGTCAAGAGGAGCATCGAGAAGGTTTCTGGCGTCTCGAATGTTACGATTTCATTCAAGGAAAAGACGGCAGTCGTTGTGTTCGATGATGCGCGGGCAAAGGTGAAGGACCTGACGGATGCGGCGACGAACGCAGGCTTTCCTTCGACCCCAAAAAGCTGAGAAGGAAGCAGAATTGAAGCGGCCAAGATATCTTTGGCTCTCTAGTTCTAGTCGGTACCGATACAAGTATAGTGACGATACAGAGGACGAAAATGATCCTCGAATCTCTGATTACCTGTCCGCGTTGAAAGGCCCGCTAGGTCGGGAGTTCAATCGTCTCAACCGGCACCAGCGGAATCAAACGTTGGGCTGATGTCGTCCACGTGACTGCCCCGCGTTCTCCAGAAAATGAAGATCCGTTCCGGCGGTTAGACCGGAACGGTGAGTGAGTTATAATGAAAGTGGTTGCGGGGACAGGATTTAAACCTATGACTTTGTCAAAAAGCGCCGACATGCCCATCGCGCGCCTTCAGCGTTCTCGTTCCTGAATTCTAACGCGCACACCATTCTGGTTTTGACTGGCATTGTCTTTGTCGCTTTCCGATCGATGACGGTCTTGAATAGGTTCTATCACGGTAGCACGCGCGAACAAATGCCCCCGATCGAGATGTCCGGCAATCCGTTCCTTAGCCGCTTCTATGATGCTGTGACGGGCGCGCTCATTGTCGGGAAACGCCCGTTCTAACGCCTTCTCAATGACTACGATTTGTGATTGCGCTGCGGCGAGGTCGGGATCACGTGCGGCTGCCTTTCGATCCACTGCCCGGAATTTCTCTGCCGTCACACGCCAGCGGTTGCGCGGCACCTGTCGCCGCTCGATGCGCGTCGTCCCAGTCGCAGCTTCGACCACCTTGAAACTTTTTGAGACCTGCTCAATACCATCCCTGCGTACATCGATACGATCGCCAGTTTGTGCCTTGCTATCGACAACGGCCTTTTCCAGACCGACGCCCCATACCCGATGCTGCCGACCATTATCGATCTCGATCGCTACAAAAGTGGATGTCTCGGCATCGGCGCGGTTGCGATAGGGCGCCTGGCCGACCTCGATCAGGCGTCCGGATATGCCTTTGTCGTAGTCAAACTTATCCGCGCGCTCACCTCTATCGGAAGCCGAACGAGTCTCGACCTCCGGCGTGCCCGAATGGGTCCGGTTCCAGACTTCTCGCCGATCAGCGAGCGTCTGTCGGTCAAGCTCTGTTGGCTGATAGCCCTGAACCTCTAGTCCGCGCGCGCCGGCTTCAAGCCAGGCCTCGCGCCGGAATTCCACGGAGCCGCGGACCTGGAGAGACTCCCATTGCCGATGTTGCGCCACGCTGACCATGTCACGGATCACCTCGGCGGCAGCCAGCCGCGTGACCAGACGATCTTCGGTGACCTTGAACGCGAGATACTCGCCCCGCTGATCTGCGTAAAGCCGCGCCTCGCCGTCTGCCTCATCTTTTCCGGGCTCGTTGGCCACCACGTAATATTTGCGGCGGATGCGATCGGGGAGCGCATTGTCGTCGACCGTCGCGGAGGATGATTTGTCGGCCGATGCTGACTTCGCTGCGGAGCCTTCGCTTGACTTGTCCGCGCCGGGATCGCGCCCTGTGCGATCCTGCCGTTTGAGGCTAAAGTCCTGGCTGTCGTCACGCGTGTCGTTCATGCTGCTGCCCGTTCTGTTTGCGGCTGGACCGGCGCGCTGGCGGAATCGCCTGGGAGTCGATGTAATTCAGGGTCCAGGCTTTCATGTCGTCCTCGGACAACCCTTCAAGATCCACATCCACATCCCCGAAATCGAAGCTGGCATTGGTAGGGATCGTGGAGGGATCCGCCACCTCTTCGTCCGTCATCGGCCGCGTCCGAAACACCGCACGCAGCTCGGCGACCTCGGAGCGAAGTTCTTTGATCTCGGCGTCGAGCAGCGCGTTTGAGCGCCCCTTGGGCAAGTCCGGGACCGGCGCCGGCAGCAATCGCTGCAGGAATGCCTTGTCCTGGTAATAGATGATCTTGTCGGCGATGATGGGCGGAATGCCGGTGCCGAGGATGAAGGCCTTGGATTTCGGAAGAAGCTTCAGTTCTTGCGGCAGCATCAGGGCGCGGCGGTGTTCGGAAATCGTCTCGCTGATCGAGCGCATCGCGAGCCCTTTCGGTCCGCTGCGGCTGCGCGCTTTCACGGTGTCGTAGCCGATACGCTCCGAGAGTTCATTCGCCACGTCCTGTTCCTTTGGAGCGAACACCACCTCGACGGCGTGGTTGGTCATGAAGTTGCGGGCCACGTCGATCCCGTAGATCGCGCGCAGCTGCGACGGACTCTGGACCACCGTGAGGAGGCGGATGCCGTATCCGGCGATGAAGGCCACGGATTTCGCAAGCACATTGACATTGCCCAGCGCTGGAAATTCGTCGAGCAACAGTAGCACCTTGCGATTGAGTTTGGAGTTCTGCTCCGGCAGCTCTCGAGTGTTGAGATCGACTACCTGCTGAAAAAACAGATTCAGAAGTGGCGCCATGCGGTCGAGATTGTCCGGCGTCACCCCGAGATAGATCGACATCGGACGCTGACGAATTAGCCGCAGGTCGAAATCGTTGGTCGAGGTTGCCGCGTCGATGCGGGGGTTGAGCCACAGACCGAGGCGTGCCGTTACGGTCTTGCGGACCGAGTTCAACGTGTTCTCGGAGGCGGCCAAGAAATCGTTCAACGCGGTGATGCAGTGCCGCGACAGCGGTGAAGAGCCCGCCTTGCGATCTTTGATGATTTTATCGAAGTGGGCTTTGAGATCTTGGGTCGCTGAGAGCTGGCGCAGGATCTCGCCGATCGTCAATGGCAAGCCCGGCGTCTCCGCGACATAGCCGCCAATCGCCACAAAGGACGAACGAGCCGCCTCGAACCAGAACGGATCGCCGCGGCTTTCGGCCGGAAACAGCATCACCGCGATGCGCTGCAGATCGTCATAAAGGTCAGCGGGATCGCTGCGCACATAGCCCAGTGGATTGTAGCGTGCGGTGCGACCGTTCTCGTCGAGCGGATCGAACAGATGGACCTCCTGCCCGTGGGCTGCGCGAAAGCCGGCGGAGCGATCCCAATTCTCCTTCTTGACGTCAAGCGCAACGACTGAATCCGGCCAATTGAGCAGGTTTGGAATGACATAGCCGACGCCCTTCCCGGCGCGGGTTGGGGCGTAGAGGAGGACGTGTTCCGATCCGCCGAAGCAGAGCATTGCACCGTCCTTGCGGCCGAGCAGCAGACCCTCCTTGGATCGCAGTCCGGCGGCTTTGATCTCGCGCTCGGAAGCGAAACGGGCATTGCCGTGAAGGGGAAGTGGACGGTGCCGGAGGATGGCGCCGAGCAGGCCAAAGACCACAATCAGCCCGGCGAGGGTCGACAGCGTCAGCCAGCGGTCGAAACGCGGGTCGGGGCCGTAACGCGGCCAGCCTGTGGCGATCTCCGACCAGTGAAAGCCGCCATCGTGCAGCCTGAGTCCGAGCAGCAGAACGTTTGAGGCGACTAGCAGAAATATCGCGCCGGCTCCGAGCGCAAGCGCCGTGCCCAGCGCCGCCTTAACGGGCGTGGTCGCGTTTGCGAACGGGATCATAGTAGATTTCCGAAATGCGGTAGCGGCCGTTACGCTTCTGCATCTGGACGACGACGTCGACCAGATGCAGCAACAGTGAACGGATATCGTCGCGATGAAGGTCACGTCCCTCCGCACTCTCCTTCACCAGCAAGGTCATTTGTTCGAAGGCAAGCCGGGCGCTGTCCGCGTGAACCGTCGTGATCGATCCCGGGTGCCCTGAATTCACATTCCTGAGATAAAAGAAGGCGGTGCCGTCACGGAGCTCCTGCAGCAGGATGCGGTCGGGCCGCATGCGCAAGGACGATTCCAGCAGTTCGCGGGGACCGATTTTGGCAACGCCCTGCCCGTCCTTGGCATAGAGCAGCCGGACGCAATTCTGATGCGGGATGACGAGCTCGGCAGTGTCTTCAATGGTGATGAGCCGTTCATGCGCCGGAATCGCCGCAATCAGCGCCTTGGACAGAGTGGTCTTGCCCGAACCGGTCGCCCCTGAGATCAAGATATTACGCCGGGTGCGCACCGCAAGCTCGAGGAACTCGCGCCAGAGGCCAGCTTCTTTCAGGGCGAGCAATCGGTGTTCATCGGGATCAAGCTCGTCACCCGCGGAGCGGACCTCGTCGAACAGCCTTACCCGCTCAAGAGAGTCCAAGTTCATGGTCAGCGTCGAGGGCTTGCGGATCGTGAGGCTGACCGTGCCGGCCGGGACCGCTGGCGCTACCACGATCTGACATCGCTCTTCGCCGATCAAGCTGGTCGACACAACAGGGTGTTCCGGACCGATATCTTGCCGCGTGAGGCCTGCAGCCGCGGTCGCAAGATGCGAGAGGTAGGGGTACGTGAGGGTGGCCGCTTCATGCCGGCTCCAACCGTCAGGCCCTTCCACAAAAATCTCACCGGGGCGGTTGACGACGATTTCGGTCAGGGTTTTGTCCGCCAGGTAGGGCGCAAGCGGCTCCAGGTAGCGCGCCAGCACCAGGCGGCCGCCATCGCGTTCGATTGATGCGACCTCGCTCATTTCGTCACCACAGCAGGCGCGACGCCGACTCCGGGAACGGTGCGGTCGAGAATCTGGGTCCGGGTTTCGATCCGCTGCAGTTGATAGACCGAGGAGAAATCGACGTCGCGCGCGACAAAGATATTGACCAGCTCGCCTTGGTTCTTGTTCAGGGTCGGCGGGATGTTGATCGACTGCTCGACGGCGATGCCGGCGGCGGAGTTGGTGGCGCCTGTGGTGTTGTTGATCTGGATCGAGCTGTCTTGCGTTCGCTGGCGCCCGATCGAGGAGGCATCGCCCACGATCGAAAGCAACAGCGCCGAACCGAAGCGCTCCCAGAAATGGGTGTCGATATCGCCGTCGAACCCGGCGCGACCCAGCGCATCCGTGGCAGGCGACGCCAGTGCCGCGATGACACCCGTTGGCGTCTTGGCGCGGTTCCACAGCACGAACATGCGTTTTGAGCCGCGCCGTACATTGCCGCGATATTCCCCGACCACTTGCGTGCCTTTCTCCATGAGCACCACGTTGCCGGAATCCGACATCACATCGCGCAGCACCACGCAGGAGACAAAGCCGGCCACATCCGACGACATCGCGGTCTCCAGCACGCACGGAATCGAAGTGCCCTGGGTGACCACGAGATTGCGATTGGGAAGTCGCGCCGCGCGCACGCCCTCGATTGGCGTGGGTTTCAGCTTGTCAGCAAGCTCGTTGCGTGGCTCGCTCCGCCCAAAACCATAGGGATCGGTGGAAATGCCTCCGGTCATGCCGTCGCGGGGCGGACGCCCCGATGCGATCGGCCGGTTATAGGCCAACACCGGCGCGCGCCGCGCGCTTTCGAGCATCTGGTCCGGAGCGGGCGCGGGTGCCGCTGGCGCGGCAGCGATCGGCGCTACCGGAATGGATGTCGTGGTGATCGGTGCGGGAGGCTCCACAACGGGCTCGAACGCGGCCGCCTGACGGATCATGAGTTTGCGGGTGGAATCGGTGACCGGCTTGTCGCCTTTCCAGGTGCCCCAGATGATCAGGAAAGCAAAGGCCGTGAGCGCGAGCGCGCCGAAGACGCGCTTGAGCATCGCTGTTCGACCATTGTTCCCTCCTCCCACCGGGGTAATGCCGCGGTCGCCGGCAAGCGTCTCATTCTCAAGCTCGGTCATATTGTGTTCGCCTATCGTGCCTTGCGGATTGGGGATGACTTCTTCGCCCGCCGCTCGATCGAGGGGCTTGTGGTGTTGGTGCCGGGATTGACCCCGACGGCGTCGAACGCTTCGTTGAAGATGCAAAGGACGTTGTCGCCCTTGCGCAGTCGAAACTCGCGGGCGGTGGCGTGGACGACTACCAACTCGCCGCGGACATCCTTGGGCACCAGACTTTCAGAGCCGTCTGAGTTGATCAGGTAGATCGCCGGGATCTCGCGATTGCCAGCGAAGCGGAACGTGGTTTCCTTGCCATCGTCGAAGACGGCTTCGGGTTCGAGGTCGATCGAGCCCTGGGCCGAAAAGCGCCAGTTGCGCGCGCCATAGGCATGGTGCAGGTCAAAAGTCTGATCGATCATCACGCCTTCCCGCTCGGCGCCCCGGGCGGCCGCCTCAGTGCGCCGCCGCTCAATCTCGTCGCCGGGATAGGCGAAGCGGACGACGAAGTAGCTGTCCGCCAGTGTGGTCTCGGCGATTGACAACTCGAACTGATAGGAGCGCTTGCGCCCGTCGGGGCGGGTGGTGACAACCTGCAGGTTGGTCGGTGAATGTTTTTCTCGTGGCTTGAGGAACAGGATCGAGCCGGCCGGTGCGACCTCCCATGCAACCGAGTCGCCGATCGCGACATGGGCGATCTCCTCGTCGTCGGCAAACACAATTTGGGTCGAGGCGCGAATGACGCCATTGAGGCGGACCACATTGGCGGGGTCATAGGTCACCATGCGCACGCGTGCATCGCGTTGACCGGGTGCAGGCTGCTGGAGTGCCAGCACCGGTCCAGCAAATCCAAGGGCTAAAGTCATCAGAAGCGCGAAACGTTTCATGGCAGCGCCTCCGGGTCGGCGCGGTATTCCGAAACCAGAAAGCCGAGCGGATTGATCAGGCGGTCGGCGGAAGACATCGGCGCGTTGGCGTAAGAGAACGTCAGGGTCGAGACCCAATGGGTAACGCGGGTTTCCTCGCCCTTGCGGCTCTCCTTCATGAAACGCACCGACGCGACATTGTCGGCCAGGAGCGAGATCGCCTTGATACGCACCGTGGCGATCCCGAAACGGCCTTGAACGACCTGCGGGCTTTCGGGATTGGAGCCGCGGTACCAGGCTGCAAAGCGAGCCTGTTCGCCCTGCCCGGAAAGCAAGGAAATCGTGCGAAAGTTGGTTTCGGCTTCGGGATAGCTGTAACCTTCCCGCGCGCGCACGTAGCGCCCAAGAAAAAATTTGGTGACGGCTTCGTCGTAGCGCGCCGGCGTCGAATTGAGGGCGGAGACGGTGTCCACAATGCCGGTGGCACTATCGACCCTGACGACGAATGGCTCGACCGTCTTCAGCGGCGCCAGCGCTGCGACCGCACCGACCGAGGCCACCGCCAAAGCACAGGCGCCCGCGGCAATCACCCACGCTATTCGCCGCGAGCGATGAGCCGAGAGCAGCAGATCCTGTTCCCATCGGCGCGCATTATCGAAGTAGGCTTTCAGGTCATCATGCCCGATCATCTCACGCCTCCTTGCCGCAGGCGCGGTAAGAGGCCGCAATGTCGATCTCGCGGGCGGATGCGGCGAGATGAACGGGGGGCGCTGGGGGGCCACTTTCGCCCTTGCGGATGACTGGTGCGGATGGCGGAACTGGCCGCTCCGGTGTTGCCACCGGCGCCCCGGATTCCCAGTCCCACAACGAGCGATTAAGCGGTCGCCGAGCCAGGCCGTCACATGACGGCGGCCCCTTGGACCAGATCGCGCAGCCGCCAAGCTGCCATGAGATGATGCAAATGATGAATAGTCGTCGCCACATCGTTCTGCTGCCCTTGTTATTCTCTGTCGCCTATGCTGGCGACTATTGCTTACGCCGCCGTAGTCCCCTGCGAGCTTGTGCGCCGCATACTGCCGCCCTGCCGGCTCGCTCTGATGGCTGCGAGACCCCGGCTGGCGGACCAGCGCGCGCCGGCGTATGCGCCGCCAGCGGCGGCCGTGGCATTGGCAACCAATGGGCTCGTGACCAGCCGGCTCGCGAGCGACGCCCCACCGCCGGCGAGACCGCCTGCGATGACCGGCAGTTGAAGCGCGATGTATCCGGACAGACCAAGCACGGCGCTGATGGCGACCGCGGCGACCACCATTTCGCCGGCTGTCCCGGCGTTGCCCGCGAACCTGTCGATGAAGCCGCTGACAGTGGTTAACATCAGCCCGACGAGGGCGACCACCAGCACCAACAGGATCACGAAATTTGCGACCTGCCGAAGCCAGGCTTCCGTAAACGGGCGGGTCGCCTCAAATAGTCCCAGCGCAATGAATACCGGGCCGAGCGCGATCACGACGCCAAGCCCAACCTTGGCATAAAGCAGGATGGCGAATTGCAGGAACGATCCGACTGCCACAAAGACCAGGAGAATCGCGGCGACTAGCGCCGGCGCGATGTTGGTCAGACCGGCCTGTTTGTAGATCTTATTTGCGACGTCAATTCCTTTAGAGAGGAGCTGATCGAAAGGCGCTCCGGAATTGGTGTTCAGTCCAGAGCCCGCTAGCGCATTGCCGATCTCCTTCGGCAAAGAGTCGAAGAACAGTCCCGTGACGTATTGCTGGAACGCGCTTGAATTGGTCGCGAGCAGAACGACGACCACGATCCGCATCGCCCGCCATGCAAACTCCATGATCGGCTCTGTAATAGCTCCCCGCATCACGGCGAAACCGTAGAGAATGACATAGAGCATCACGGCGACACGAAGTGGACCGTCGATGTACGATGCGAGGTTCGATACCGACGTCGAAACAAATGCCGTGATCGGCTGCTCGAATTCCTTCAGGAAACTGTCAAATACACTTATCGCCATTGCGCGCCATCCTTACTTCAGGGCGTCTTCCATCTCTTGGATGGTCATTTTGTTCCGAGCCTCATTCGCGTTGATGCAGTTAGGCGTCTTCGCGAACTCTCCCGGATTGTCGCCGCACGCATTTAGCGCCACCGCAAGCTCGTCCCGATGGTCAAGATACCAGCCGACCGTTTTTGTCTGCTGACTCTTGTTTGCCTCATTACAACCCGTAAGGGCTGCGGCGGCTCCGATCAGCAGGATGAACGTCTTCAGCTTCATTGTAGTGCCGCCTTCATGTCATCAATCAGTTGTTCTTGCTTTTCGCGCTCCCGCTGTGCGTCCATGTCGGTGCGGGCCTGCTGGATCATCGCCAGACCCTGCATCCGGAGCACGTCGTTCTGCAGCAGCGCCTGTTCGGCCTGCAGCCGCGCCGACAGATCGAGAACCTCCTTGGCGTCGGTCGCCGAGCTGATGCGGGTTCTGAGTTCCTCAAGTGCGTCGACGCGCTGCGAGGCTGTGTCGTACACCGCCTGGCCCATGGAGTGCTTGGCGCCGGTCTGCCGGGCGATTCGGTCGAGCTCGCTTTGGTAATACGAATTGCCGCTATTGCCGGCATAGGCGCGATTTTGATTGAGATACTGGTTGATCGAATTCGCAAAATTGCCGCTGCCCTGCCCCGCGACGAGACGTTCGATGTCAGAAAACTGTTGCGGCAGCACTTTGCGAAACTGCGGCGTGTTTAAGAGCGCTCCGATGTCGTTCGCGTTGGTCCGCTTGTTGAAGCTGTCATAGAGCTGCTTGGCTTGATTCAATTGGTCCTGTGCGACCTTGAGCTGCGACGTCAGGGTGTCGACCTGCTTTTTCATTTCCGTCAGTTGCTCGAATTGCCGCGCAAAGACGCTTGGGTCGAACACAATCTCCGCCCTAGCCGGTGAGGCCATCAGGAGGGTCAGGACTGACAGGGAGGTGAGAACCGTCGCTCTACGCCGAGTTATCATCGGGTTTTCCTCCGCTCCGCGTGAAATACCGGCAGCCATTGCGCGGGGTCGTCGCCGACTTGGTTGCGAATGCGGTCGAGCAGCTCGACGGTTTCCGTGCGGCCCGACAAGACGGCGAGCGCGTCGTCAAAACCGCCGAGGTCGAGTTCCGCGACGACCGAATTGTGGCCTTGCTTGATCAGGAATCGCCGGCTTTCAGGCGCGAGTTCCTCCTTGATCAGGCGGAATTCGGTGTCGGTCAGGTGAAACCCGTCGACATAGTCCGAGCGCGTTCCCCGCGCGTTCGGCAGGAAGATTTGGGTCGGGCATTGCTCGACAATGGTGTGCGCGATCGGCGAGGCCAACGCGTCGCGGGGTGACTGCGTGCCGAACACCATGACACCGTTCTGCTTGCGGATGGTTTTCAGCTTGTTGTTGGCGAGATCGCGAAATGCGTCGTCTCCAAGCGCCTTCCAGAACTCGTCGATATCGATGATCAGGCGCCGGCCGTCGATCAGGCGCTCCACGCGATGGAACAGGTACATCATAAGCGGTGTGCGTACGGTGGGGTGGTCCAGCAGGTCGGTCATGTCGAAACCAATGAACCGAGCGTCGAGGCCGATGGCGTCGTGATCGCCATCGAGCACCCAGCCGAAAGGAGCGCCCCGGCACCATCGTTCCAGCCGCGCACCAATGCCCTCGCGATCTTGCTGGCCGAGAAAAGCCCGCAGCGTCCCGAACGAGCGTTCCCCCTGCCGCAATTGACCGAGCGCTCGCAACCCGGAGTCGATGCGCTCCTCCTCGATCACGGTCAGCGGGCGGTCGTCCGGCGTGACGAGTTTCCGGATCAGTTCGCCCAGGAAGGAAAGATTCGCTGGCGTCAGCTCCAACGCTTTAAGTGGCGCGCACCCGGTCGGGGCGCCGTTGTGGAGCGTCAGATAGGTGCCGCCGGCGGCGCGCACGAAAATCTCGGCGCCACGGTCCTTGTCGAAGAAAACGTAGGACGCGCCGAGCCGCTCGGCCTGCGACAGCAGGAAGTTCTGCACGACGGTTTTGCCGGACCCTGAGGGGCCGCAGATGAAGGTATTGCCGAGGTCGCCATGATGAAAGGAAAAATAGAACGGCGAGCCAGACGCAGTCTTGAGCATCGCAACCGCCGGTCCCCAATGGTTGCCCGCCGGCTGTCCGGTGGGATAGGTGTGGAACGGAGAGAAGGCCGCGAAATTCCGCGAGTTGATCGCGCCAGTGCGTGCCCGGTATTTGAACAACCCGGGAAGCTGCGCCCAGTAAGCCGCTTCAAGTCCAAGATCTTCTCGCGCAACCACCGCACCCGCATCGGCCAGCGCGCGCCGTGCAATGCTCATGTGACCCTGCAGCTGCGAAGGCGTATCGGCGTAGACCAGCAGCGAGAGGTGATGATCTCCGAGCACGAATCGGTTGGATTCGAGATCGTCGAGCGCATCAGAGAGTTCGTCGATCTGCGAGGCAGCCGGGTCCTGAGCCGAGACCAACTGGTTCTGCTTGCGCGTCAGGACCGTCTTGGCATCAGACTTCGCCAAAAACGCGAAGGATTGCGTGACGATGAGCTCAAACGGCGCCGAAAGCAGCGCGTTCAACAGACCAGGCCGGGTGGACGCCGGATATTCCTTGAGTCCGAACATGCCAGCGAACCGTGATCCGCCGGCACCTCGAATTTCCAGAGCTTCGCGCCCGAAGATAACACGGTTTGAATAGAGCGCGGGGCCGATCGGCCCTTGGGGCCGTGGCATCGGCATCCATTCCCCGGAGGCGAGCGCGTGGAGCAACTCCATCGGTTCTGAGAAGGTGATGCCGCCGCGCTCGACCAATCCGACCGCACGGGCGCCATAACGGTCGAGTGCCGCGACGATATCTCGCGTTGCATCATCAAGCCGCTTCAGAGCCTCGCTGTCGACCTCGACGGAGTGCGCAGCACTTCGGCCAAGCCGCCTGAAGAACGCGGCCGCCGTATCCGTCGCCGCGCGCCCGGGATGACAAACCAGCGTCAGATAGAGATCGTTGCGAAACAGCGCTTCCTTGCGCAGCCGGTCGCGATATTGTTCGTCAAGTTTCGCCGCAAAGGTCGATCGGAAGGCGCCGTCTGGATACACCGACGTTCGGCGCCGCACCAAATGGGTCCAGAGTGCCAGCCGCGGATCTGCGACATTGCGCAGCGTGAGATTCAGTTTGGCATGAAGATCGTTCAGATCCGAGGTCTCGGCAGTCTCGAACGAGGTGCCGTCGATCCGGATCACCGTCAGTAAGGCTCGTGTTGTAAGACTGATCACCGTATCGGTGACATGCCGGCCGAACGGCAGGTAGACATCGGGCTCGATCTCCCGGGTTTTAAGCGCCGCGTTACGCATAACCGAGGTCCCTTGTTCGATGTCGCCGGACGAGTTTGAGCGGCGTGCAGGACGATCCGCCCCAGAATGTGGCGTTGCGCGCGCGCCCTCGGGTCTCGATCCAGGCGAGCAGAATTCGGAACATGTTGGGGTCGTGGCGGCAGATGATGCGGCAGAGACCATGGATCGGAATCGCGACCAGGCCATAGACGATGCTCCCGGCTGCCAGAAACAGGATGCAGGAAAACATCACGTTGAGCGCCATCGCTTCCATGGTGACCCCGGCAATCATGGCAGGACGCGTGCAGGCCAGGAACAAGGTGTCCTCCGTGAGACGCGCGGCCTCGATCATTAACGACCTCCGGTCAAGGTCGAGACAACCTCGGAGGCGCCGAACGTGATGGCGACGCCGAGCACGACATAGGCGGCCTTGCGCAGATCGAGATAGCCGAACATCCAGGCGATGCCGACGATGATGACCGCCAGCGTTGCCAGCAGGCGCGCGACGTTGCCGGTTAACATGGTGACAATGTTCTGGAGCACGCCCTCGATGTTCGCGGTCTGCGCCAAGGCGGGTTCGATTAAGGCGATGCTGAGAACGGCCCCCATGCACAGGAGGGCGGCGGAGTGTTTAAGAGGAGAAGTCATGACATGGCCCCGATTGGTGTGCAGCCGGACCGATCCGGACCGCGATATTGAGTTGAGTTAAGAAAAATGATGATCCTCATCGGTCGTAGACGAAGGCTGACGTGCCCAGTCCCGAGCGATAGACGTCCCAGCGCGGATGCTCAGTGACAGAGGGTGCTGGTATGTTGATTGTCGGCGGCATGACGCCGGTGGAACTGTCGTCACCGCGAGAGGCCATCGGCCGAGTACGAGGCTCCGGCGTTGGGCTGGGAGCCTTGGCCGCGAAGCTCACGACAACGCGGGCAACCGCTTGGTTGCGGTCTGAGCTTTTCATGCTCGCTGCCTGCAGTCGCGCGTCAAACAATCTGCCAAGGCCAGTGATGTGCTTACACGCGTCGAATGTCGTGGCAGCCGTCAGGCCGGCCTGCTTCGTTTCCTTGGCATCAAGTTGAGCGAGACCGGTCCGGACCTGCTGGCCGCTGGCGACGGCCTCGGTCGCGAGCTGGATCGCTTCATCACGGTTGGTTGCCTGAATCGGAATCGGTTTCCGCCCCTCAATCGTGATGAGCAACGGCTCGAACGAACTCGCCTGCCGCACAATCGCCGTTAGCGGCCGCGCCAGGTCCGCCGTCGGGGCGCACTGTTCGACCAGAGCCGCAAATGCAGCAGGATCCATTGTTGAGGGCCTTTTTTTGTCAGGAACGGCGACACTCGATGCTATGCCGCGAACGCCAGGCTTGACGGAGCGTCAATCGCAAGTCCGGAAATCTTTCCGGCCGCTCGGATTGCGCCGAGAGCGTCATTGGTGATCGGCAACAATCCAGCCACGGCCTTGGTGGCTCCGATTTGGCGAGGTTCGCCGAGGCGGTCGAGACGCCAGCCGGCTCGACGCAGGATGCGCTCCATGCGCAGATCCGTCACCGTTGCGATGGCCTCAAGGCTGCGCTGCTGGCCCCACTCGATCATTGCGGCAAACAGCAGGAACGTCGCTTCCCGCAAGCCGTTCTCTGCGCTCGCCGCCACGTTTTTGGTGTCAACGCAAAAGCGCGAGCTCTCCCAGATTCTGGCAGCCTTCGGCGCCGCGTTGCCATCCAGCAACACCGGGAACGTATCCGCCAGCATGTTGCGCCCGGTGGTGGGCAGCAGGCGAACACAACCGACAACCTCGTCCTGCTCGACCGCCAAGAGATAAGTCGGCTTGAATGTGTCGTACTGATCGATCTCCAGTCCGTCGGAGACAGAAACGTCCCAGTCGAGCCGTTCCTTGAAGACGCGCCCCCGCAGACGATGCATTCCCGTTGATAGTCCAGAGTCGTGCACGAGTTCCGTATGCGTGCGCACAATGACCTTCATTCTTGACCTCCGGCTTACGAATCACAGCTTCGAAATCAGAAAAGCAGGCACGGTCACGGCGTTGCGCTGTCAGTTCTGACAGGGCGTTTTAGAACTGTTCTTGCCGTTGGAATCGTTGTTGCCGCAAAGCGGCCGCAACGTCTCAATAAATGGCCCTGCACGCAGAGCGCGAATCATCGCGGTTCTCGCGTCGTGGGGTGTGGGCAGTACTGAAGTGGCGCAATGAAAGATCTCAAAAGAGCGTGCAATGAATTCGTCGATTGTCTTCACTCTGCCGATACGGAAGATGATTTTCGGCGTGTCGCGGAACGGACCGCGCATGCATTGGGGTTCCGGTGGTTCGCCTATTTTGGCCACCGCGCAAATGGCCCCAATTTGATCTCATCCTATCCGAAGAGTTGGACCAGCCATTATTTTCAGGAAGGATACGACAAGATCGATCCCGTTCTGCAGGAACCGCGAAACACAAGCCGGATGTTGCTGTGGGATGGACGCGAGGCGCGAAGCGCAAAGTCGGCGAAAGAACGCCGTATGTTTGACGATGCGCTCAGTTTCAAGATCAGGACCGGCCTGACGGTTCGCATCCCCTCAAGCCAAAACCAGTTCGCGGCGTTCACGCTGGCCGTGGACGACCGCAGCCTCGGACTCGATCGTTTCATCGAGACCTCGCAAGACATGTTGCAAATGGTCGGTCTCACCTACCATGCACATGTGAGTGCCAAGATCGGACGCACGTCAACAGGCGGCGGGATGGCGAGTCCGCTAACCCAGCGCGAGCGGCAGTGTCTTGCATGGATCTCTGACGGCAAGACGATGCAGGATATTGCGGAGCTTCTTGATGTCACGCCGCGAGGTGTGAAGTTTCATCTGGACAATGCCAGGCGCAATCTTGCTGCATTAACCCTTCCGCACGCGGTGGCCCTCGCGCTTCGGCAGGGATTGCTCTCCTGATGCGCAGAACAACCGTCCGGTTCGGCAAGCGTGGCCCAAGATCGGCGGTTTAAAGAGGGTGAGCTTGCCAACGAGGGTGCAAGGGTCTCGTCGATTGAGATCGGCGTCCATCATTTGCGGTGTTCAGCCAAAACGACGCGCCGCTCACAATTCATGGTACCTATGGCTTCTGGAATCCTTGAGCGGAGAATTGGGCGTCGCCCTGCGGGCCGGGCTGTTGGCTGCGCTCAAGCCCCGCAAGCGGGTCTTCCCCCTCGCGGGCTGCCATCCCTGACGCAAACGGGCGGCGTGGCCCACCCGCGATGGCTGCCTGCCCCGATCTGGACAGGTGCGAATCGATTGGTTTTGCCCTTATTGGCGCTACACTCACTGGTGGGCGATTCGTCGCCCACCCCCTGCATGATCATTTGTTCTTCGTAGGTTCTGCACTTCAACATCGGCCTCGGCGGACGGACAAACGTGTCAGAAGCAGCATTCAAACTGAAAGCGTTCGAAGCTCCACTCTATCGCGAGCCGCCGCACAACATCGAAGCTGAGCAAGCGCTGCTCGGCGCCATGCTGATCAACAACGACGCTTTTCATCGTGTTGCTGACTTCCTGAAGGCTAGCCACTTCTTCGAGCCGCTGCACGGTGGCATCTTTGAGGTGATCAGCGAACTGATCGGCTCAAACAAGGTTGCCAATCCGATCACGCTTAAGACCTTCTTTCCCGCCACTCTCGTTGTCGCTGGAATATCGATTGCGCAGTATCTTGCGCGCCTGGCCGCGGAGGCGACGACGATCATCAACGCGGTCGATTACGGCCGGACTGTTTACGATCTTGCGGTGCGACGCGAGTTGATCAGGATCGCCGAGGATATGCTCAATGGCGCATTTGAAGCGCCCATCGATAGCGCTCCAGCGGATCAGATCCAGCATGCCGAGCAGCTTCTATACGAAATCGCCGAAACAGGACGCTATGGCGGGGGCTTCGAGACGTTTGAAACCGCCCTCGACAGCGCCATCGATAGAGCCGCACAAGCTTACCAGTCCGATGGCAGGCTTTCTGGCCTTGCAACCGGCCTCAAGGACCTCGATGCCCAAATGGGAGGTCTTCAGCCAACGGACCTCATCATCATCGCCGGCAGACCCGGCATGGGGAAGACATCACTCGCCACCAATATCGCGTTCAATGTAGCCAGCGCCTACAATGCGACGCAGCAAGTCAACGGCTCGGCTAGTCCCGTGGCTGGGGGCATCGTTGCTTTCTTCTCTCTCGAGATGTCCTCGGAGCAACTCGCCACTCGGGTAATCTCCGAGCAGACGGAGATCGCCTCCTCCGATATCAGGCGTGGCGAAATTGACGAGACAGCTTTCGGCAAGCTGCTCGATTGCCGCCAGAAAATGCGCCGCCTGCCCCTCTTCATCGACCAAACCGGCGCCCTATCCATCGCCCAACTCGCGGCCCGCGCTCGCCGCCTGAAGCGTCAACGTGGAGTAAACCTCATTATCGTCGACTACATTCAGCTTATGCAGGGCAAGTCACAGCGTGCCGCTCAAAACCGCGTCCAGGAGATCACTGAGATCACGGCCGGGCTAAAAGCGCTGGCTAAAGAACTGAATGTGCCAGTCATTGCCCTATCCCAGCTTTCACGTTTGGTGGAAAACCGCGACGAAAAACGCCCGCAACTTTCAGATCTTCGCGAATCAGGCTCGATTGAACAAGACGCCGACGTCGTATTGTTTGTGTTTCGTGAAGAATATTATCTCAAAAACAAGGCGCCCAAGGCCGGCGCCGACGAGTACCTCGCTTGGGAATCCGAGATGAGAGATGCTCGCGGCAAAGCGGAAGTCATTATTGCGAAGCAGCGGCACGGTCCGACCGGCACAGTGGCCATGACGTTTCAAGGCGAGTTCACCCGCTTCTTCGACCTCGCCGAACACGATCACTTGCCACGCCGATCAGACTAAGCGCCGATATTGGCTTCATATTCACGCCCTGGTCGGCCAGCAGTGACCCGGTAGAGCAAATCAAACGAGCTCTACTCTCACCGCGCCAAAGCCGAACCCACGCCTATCAAGCTGACCCACGCTCGTTCGCAGGCATCGACCGCGCCTTCGCACTTCAACGAAAGGATGACACTTGTTCTCGCGTCTCGATCAGGCCGGCAAGAACCCGCGTGACGGAAGATGTGCGGTTCGGCACACCATGCTTCCGGGGAAGGACCAGCCCCGCTCTCGAATGGGCTTTCCTTGGTTCCGGTACGGCCTTCTACGATCAACCCGCAAGGGGTTCGCTACGCAAGCGTGCGACCTCTTCGGCTTCGCCTGCGAGGTGACCGCGTCCGCCCCCGAACACGTCGGCGCCTGTCGAGCGGGGATGGTCCCCGCCGCAAGACGGGAGCCTTTCGATGTCGCACAATCTTACCCTCGCTCAGAACCACGCCTTCGATCTCGCCCGCACGCTGATGGTGCCAGTCATCCTTTTCCAGGTTGAGAACGAATTCGGTGTGATGGTTTCCAGCGAATACGACGGCGAGCAAGACGCCATCGTTCATGAATACGATCCCTGGTCCCCGGCTCATTGAGCCGGGTGACCGGCTGCCGCTGGCGCCTTGCCGGCTGCAAGGGAGGCTTCGCCGCGCACTAGATGCGGCGATTGACGGTTGCTCAGCGCGCCCTTGCATCCGCCAGGCTTCGCGGCCGGTCGGGGATGTTCCGCAAAGGTAGGAACAAGTGAGACCAACAGGAGAAAGGGCCGGACGTCGCCTGCGCGATCCCGGTGCGGACAAATGGACAAGAGAGAAATCGAAGGGCTGCGCGAAAAGGTCGGCTGCGCGGCCCTGCTAGAGAAAGACGGCTGGAAGGTCGACGTCAAGGAAAGTACCCGCCGTGCGATCAAATATCGACGCGACAGCAACATCGTCATCGTCATCCACCAAGGCCGCGGCTGGTTCGATCCGTTGTCGCCGGCGAAAGGGGACGTATTTTCGCTTGCCGAACATCTCGGCGCCGGCGGTTTCGTCGAAGCGTGCGACCATGTTGCGGATGTGGTTGGCTTCGTTCCCAGCGCACCAGCGTGGCAGCGCCCGGCAAGGCCGAAGACCCTTGCGTCTGTTGCAGAACGGTGGGGACATCGCTTCAAGCCGCACCCCGGCTCGCCAGCCTGGCGCTATCTGACCCGCGAGCGCGCGCTGCCAGCCGACATCCTGAAGCAGGCGGTCGCCTGCGATCGGTTGCGAGAGGGGCCCCAAGGCAGCATGTGGGCGGCGCATAGCGATTCTGGTGGTGCGCTCACGGGCTGGGAGGAGCGTGGACCGGAATGGCGCGGCTTCGCCACCGCCGGCGCAAAGGAGCTTTTTCGCTTCGGGCCGGCGGGGTCCGAGCGGATCTGCATCACTGAGGCGGCCATCGATGCCATGAGCCTCGCCGCGATCGAGGACCTGCGTCCCGACACCCTTTATGTCAGCACTGGCGGCGGCTGGTCCCCGGCGACGGATGCAGCCATCCGCGGCTTGGCCAAGCGCCCGAACGCCGGGCTTGTGGCAGCAACCGACAACAATCGGCAGGGCGATGTTTACGCCGATCGCGTTCGTGCCATCGCGGCGGAAGCGAGCGCGGGGTATGCGCGATTGCGACCGCGCGCCGGCGATTGGAACGAGGATCTGAAGGCGCTGGTCAAGCTGGAGAAAGAGCTGGTCGCGGAAAACGGGTGAACAAGCCGTTGCCGCATGCCCGGCCAGCGCGTCAAGGGTGAAGCTTCGCCCGCGTTCCGCGGCCCTTGACCCTCCGGACCGGAGAGGCGGCCGCCCGAAGGGTGTCTGCAACACCCAACGGGAAGGCCCAGCCATGCCTCTATTCACAATCGAGACAACCTATCGCTTGCCGGTCTATCGTCACCATACCTATGAGGCCGCGAGCATTGACGAGGCCTGCCGCCTTGCCATCGACGAGGACGATTGGTCTGACGAGAAACGTGACTACGAGTCCGCCGGTGAAACCTATGTGACCGGCATCTGGGACGGCGAAAGCGCCGCCTACAGCGGCGCTGCGCAGTCAATTCCCTCCCACTACGCCGAGACGCCGCAGCGCATCGCCCTGCAGTTCGAGGTGCTGCTCGGACTCATCAAGGTTCTCGCGAGCCAAGGCGACATCGAGAAGCCTGACCGCGCCTTCTGGCTTGAGCGCGCACAGCCAGCGATCGCCAAGGCGGAAGCGGTTCTCGCTGGCGAGCCCGACCCGGATTGAGCGAGTTGGTACACGCCGCGGCCGAAGACGCATCAGTCAAGCCTGCGGCATCTGCTGACCTTGCTGCATCGCGCACGGCGATCACCGCATCGGTCGGTGACGTGTTGGACGCGGCGGCCCGCGGGTCAACGGGCAAGCCGTTCCCCCATCGCGGCACGCGATTGGTGACCCTCGTGCCTGAACCCCGTCCAGCAAACAGTCGACCGCAACGGAAAATCGAAAGGCGATACTCATGTGCAGGGTTCTCAACAAACATCTCGCAGGCGTGCCGGCGGGCGCCGTCTACATCGCTCGTGGCTCGAAATGGGGGAATCCCTTTCGCATTGGCCCCGACGGCGATCGGACAGCAGTGATCGCAAAATACGAGCGCTGGCTCGCCGATCAGCGCCATCTCTTGCGCTCGCTCGACGAGCTGCGCGGCTGCGATCTCGTCTGCTTCTGCGCGCCGCAGCCATGCCATGGCGATCTCCTGATACGGCTCGCGAACGCGGCGCGGGATGCTCGGATCGCATGGTGGCGCGGCGTCAAGGCTGCCGCGTGAGCGCGCAAGTAGAGTCCGAGAAAAAGGAGTGGGGAGAACGGGAAAACCGAAAACCCGCTGCCGCATGCCGGCCGGCGCGTCAAGGGTGAAGCTTCGCCCGCGTGCCGCGGCCCTTGACCCGCCGGACCGGAGGGGCGGCTGCCGAGAAGGTGTGACGAAGGACTGAAGTGATGAGGAGATCAGGCGGATCCCGCGCGCTTCAGCCCGGCCAGGCCAAGAGGAGCCGCCGATGCACACCTCCACGACAATCCGCAAAATCTTCGAGGGCGTTGCGACACGCCATGACATGTACCGCATGTTCAACCGCCATCGTGGCAATCCGACCATGGCCGAGAGCGATGCCGGCCATCTCTTCGCCGGTGAGTGGTTCGAGATCAGCGAAGCCGACCACGATAATATGTTCGAGATCCTGCCGCCGCTGTTCATGCGGCCCGACATGTTCGCGATGCGCGAGTACCTGACCGGCAGCGTCACGAGTGTCTTCTTCTCGCTCTCGATCGACGGCCGAAAGCGTTTCTTCCACAGCTATTGCGATCTTTCGGACAAGGCCTCTCCGGATCGCACCAAGGCGGCGATCGTCGAGCGCGAATCGCGGCCGGTCCGCGCCATGACGCGCGAGGAACGCCTCGATCACATCTGGTCAAGCACCCACGATGATTATCGCGGCTATGCCGGCAAGCGCTGGCCCGCCGCGCTTCGAGGCAGGCGCACCGTGCTGGTCTATGCCGGCCGGGAGGGCACGGTGCTGAAGCTGCTCCACGATCTGACCGAGCAGGAGATCGCGGAAAAGCTGCCGGTTCAACTGCGGCATCTTCCGCAACTTGCGGCCTGAGGGAGGACTTCATGGCGGACTATCACTCCCCGACCGTTGTCCAGCCGAACATCCCGGCGGCGGACATGACACCGCTGGAGCGCCTGATCCTCGACCTCGTCTTCGACGCGGAGAGTGAGGCGTGCGGTATCTACTATCATTCATGGTGCCGCCCGAGTGACGTCGTCACCCTGTCCGTCGATGATTTGCGGACTGCTTGCGCGGCTTCACACGAACAAGGTGAAAGCAGCATAGGCAACCACGTCATCGCGCTGCTCGCGCGATACGACGCAGACGCCGACGGCGATCCGCCTGACGACATCGACGTCGACCTCACCGGCTCCGACACCGGCTGGGACCAGATGTTTCAGGACATCGTACGCCGCTCGGCCGCGATCAACGAGATCGTGGTCACAACCGCGTTTACCTGCACGAGGATGCGGCCGGACGGCTTCGGCGGCAGTGTGATGCTCATCACGGCCGACGCTATCCGCTACCGGTCCACAACTGACATCCTTGAAGAGTTCTGGAACGAGGCCGCCAAGGCGGCCGCGGCTCGTCAAGTCCCCACGTCCACGGACAGCCCATAGGCGGCGTCCCTGAAGCACTGCGACACGCCCGGCCTAGCGCTGGGCTTCGCTTTTCTGGCGCCGGCAGATCGCCCGGTCGCTCCACCAACCCGATGCGAACGCTATCGCCTGCCTGCCCGGCGGGAGGACGGCACGCGCCTCTATCACAAGGAGATTCTTCTATGGCACATGATGATCCCTTCACCCTCGATCTCTTCGGCAACACCTCGCTGGCGTCCGGCCTCGGGCTTGGCGTGTCGGCCTTCCCTACGCCCATTGAAGTCGACGATAACGATCACGCCCAATCGTCGCCAACACCAGATCGTCGTTCGGTTGTGTCGTCTCCTTCGACGCCGGCGCCGACCCAGGGTAAGAATTTTCACCTCATTGGAAATCGTGGGCTTGCAAAGAGCTGGCGCGACCGCGCGCGGGATAATCTCGCAGCGATACGGCTTGCAGCGGCGATCGAGGCCGAAGGCCGGCAGGCGACGTCGGACGAACAGGCACACCTCATTCGATTCACCGGCTTCGGCGCGTCTGAGCTCGCCAACGGCGTCTTCAGGCGCCCGGGCGAGGACGCGTTCCGGAAAGGCTGGGAGGAGATCGCCGGAGAACTCGAGGGCCTTGTGGACGCCGGGTCCTACGCCTCGCTCGCCCGCTGCACCCAGTACGCCCACTTCACGCCGGAATACATCGTCCGCGCGGCCTGGACGGCTGTACAGCGGCTTGGCTTCCGCGGCGGCCGCGTGCTCGAACCCGGCATTGGCAGCGGCCTGTTTCCGGCGTTGATGCCGGCAGAGCTGTGCGACTTCTGCCACATCACCGGCGTGGAGCTCGACCCGGTGACCGCCCGGATCGCGGAGCTCCTGCAGCCACGCGCCAAGATCCTCAACGAGGATTTTGCCCGAGCCGAGCTGAAGCCGCACTTCGACCTCGCGATCGGCAACCCGCCCTTTTCCGACCGCACCGTTCGCAGCGATCGTGCCTACCGCGCGCTCGGCTTGCGCCTGCATGACTACTTCATCGCGAAGTCGATCGATCGTCTCAAGCGCGGCGGGCTCGCCGCGTTTGTCACCTCCTCTGGTACAATGGACAAGACGGATGCATCCGCGCGCGAACACATCGCCGCGATAGCCGATCTCGTCGGCGCAATCCGCCTGCCGGAGGGCAGCTTCCGGGCCGAAGCTGGCACCGACGTCGTCGTCGACATCCTCTTCTTCCGGAAGCGCTGTAATGGCGAACCTGCCGGTGGCGGCGCTTGGCTAGACCTCGCCGAGGTCCGCGCCGGGACCGAGGATGAGGGAGCGATCCGGATCAACCGGTATTTCGCCGAGCATCCGGAGATGGTGCTCGGCACACACGCTCTCGCTTCGGGCCCGTACGGCGAAGCTTACACTTGCCTGCCGCGCGCAGATACCGATCTAGACGAGGCGCTGGCGGGCGCGATCCTCCATCTGCCGCAAGCGGTTTACGATGGGACGCCGGCGGCGGTCGGTCCGGATGATTGCGAGGCGGCCGTTCGCGGAATGCATGAGGAGTACGGTTCCTCGATCCGCGAAGGCAGCTACTTCATCGGGTCGAACGGCGCCCTGATGCAGATGATCGATGGCACGGCCGTCACCATCAAGGTCAAGAAGAGCCGGTCGGCCGACGGCATCTTCGCGAAGCATGCGCGCCTCATCCGCAAGCTGATCCCGATTCGCGACGCCGTGCGCGAAATCCTCAAAGCCCAGGAGGCGGATCAGTCCTGGAAGCAGTCGCAGGTCCGGCTTCGCATTGCCTGGTCGAGCTTCGTGCGGGACTTCGGGCCGATCAACACCACCGTGGTGTCGTCGGTCGAGGACGAAGATACCGGCGAGGTTCGGGAAACACACCGCCGGCCGAACCTTGCCCCCTTCGGCGATGACCCCGACTGCTGGCTCGTCGCCTCGATTGAGGACTACGACCTCGAGAGCAATACTGCGAAACCGGGGCCGATCTTCACCGAGCGGGTGATCGCGCCGCCGCCGGCGCCCGTCATCACCTCGGCGATCGATGCGCTCGCCGTGGTGCTCAACGAACGGGGCGCGGTCGACCCGGAGCACGCCGCCGAGCTTCTGCACGGCGACGTAAACGCGGTGATCGATGAACTCGGCGACGCGATCTTCCGCGATCCGGAAAACGGCTCGTGGTTGACCGCGGACGCCTACCTCTCGGGCGCCGTGCGCTCCAAGCTCGTCGCCGCACGCGCCGCCGCCGAGCTCGACCCGTCATTCGTCCGCAACGTCGCGGCGCTCGAGCGGGTTCAGCCGCCTGATCTGCGTCCCTCCGACATTACCGCCCGCCTCGGCGCGCCCTGGATTCCCGCGACCGACATCATCTCCTTCGTCAAGGAGACGATGGAGGCAGACATCACCATCCACCACACGCCCGAGCTCGCCTGCTGGACGATCAATGCACGGCAGCTGTCGTGGACGGCGGCGGGCACCACCGAGTGGGGCACGCATCGCCGCCACGCCGGCGAACTCCTCTCGGACGCGCTGAACTCCTCAATCCCGCAGATCTTCGACACCGTGAAGGAGGGCGACAGCGAGCGGCGCATCCACAACACGGTCGAGACCGAGGCAGCCAAGGAGAAGCTCGCCAAGATGAAGAGCGCATTCCAGACCTGGATCTGGTCCGATCCGGATCGGACCGACCGCCTGGCGCGGCTCTACAACGACACGTTCAACAACATCGTTCCCCGTCATTTCGACGGGTCGCACCTTCAGCTTCCGGGCGCCTCTGGCGCCTTTTCTCTCTACGGGCACCAGAAGCGTGCCATCTGGCGCATCATCTCCTCCGGAAGCACCTACGTCGCCCACGCCGTCGGCGCCGGCAAGACGCTCTCGATCGCGGCCGCGATCATGGAGCAGCGTCGTCTCGGCCTGATCAACAAGGCCATGCTCGCCGTCCCCGGCCATTGCCTCGCGCAGGCTGCGCGCGAGTTCCTGGCCCTCTATCCGAATGCCCGTATCCTGGTCGCCGACGAGACCAATTTCGTGAAGGAGAAGCGCCACCGCTTCCTGTCGCGGGCCGCGACCGCCAATTGGGACGCAATCATGATCACCCATTCGGCGTTCAAGTTCATCCCCATCCCGTCAGCCTTCGAGCAGCAAATGCTGCAGGACGAGCTCGAGGCCTACGAGGAGTTGCTCACCCGCATCGACTCGCAGGACCGGCTTTCGCGCAAGCGCGTCGAGCGCATGAAGGAGGGCCACAAGGAGCGGCTGGAGGCGCTGGCCTCGCGCAAGGACGACCTTCTCACCATCTCCGAAATCGGCGTCGACCAGATCATCGTCGACGAGGCCCAGGAGTTCCGCAAGCTCTCCTTCGCCACCAACATGACGTCCTTGCGCGGCGTCGATCCGAATGGCTCGCAACGCGCGTGGGACCTATACGTGAAGTCCCGCTACGTCGACATGAAGAACCCCGGCCGCGCACTCGTGCTCGCTTCCGGCACGCCGATTACCAACACGCTTGGTGAAATGTTCACCGTGCAGCGGCTGATGGACCATGCGGCGCTCCGCGAGCGTGGCCTGCACGAGTTCGACGCGTGGGCCTCTACCTTCGGCGACACTTCGACCGAACTTGAGCTTCAGCCCTCGGGCAAATACCGGCCGGTCACGCGCTTCTCGCAATTCGTCAACGTTCCGGAATTGATCGCCATGTTCCGCTCTTTTGCGGACGTGGTGTTGCCGAAGGACCTGCGCGACTATGTGAAGGTCCCCGCCATCTCTGGCGACACGCGCCAGATCGTCACGGCGGAGTCGACGCCATCTTTCAAGGCTTATCAGGTCCTGCTCGACCGGCGCATCACCGCGATCGAAGAGCGCGACCGGGCGCCGGAACCCGGTGACGATATCCTGCTCTCCGTCATCACTGACGGCCGGCATGCCGCCATCGATCTGCGCCTGGTCGATTCAGTGCAGGATAATGAGGAAGGCAATAAACTCAACGCGCTCATCGCCAATGCCTTTCGCATCTGGACGGAGACAGGCGAACACACCTATCGCCGCAAAGACGGGAAAGCCTTCGAGAGGCCCGGCGCCGGCCAGCTCATCTTCTCCGATCTTGGCACGATCGCGGTCGAGGCCTCGCGTGGCTTCTCGGCCTATCGCTGGATCAGGAGTGAACTCGTCCGCCTTGGCGTGCCGGCGTCCGAGATCGCCTACATGCAGGACTTCAAGAAATCCGAGGCCAAGCAGCGCCTGTTCAACGACTTCAATGCGGGCAAGGTCCGTTTCATCATCGGCTCGTCCGACACCATGGGCACGGGCGTCAATGTGCAGCTACGGCTGAAGGCCTTGCATCATCTCGACGTGCCGTGGCTGCCCTCGCAGATCGAACAGCGAGAGGGCCGGATCGTCCGGCAGGGCAACCAGCACGACGAGGTCGATGTCTTCGCCTATGCGACACTCGGGTCGCTCGATGCCACGATGTGGCAAAACAATGAGAGGAAGGCGCGGTTCATCGCGGCCGCATTGTCGGGTGATACCAGTGTTCGCCGCCTCGAGGACCTTGGCGAGGGCCAGGCGAACCAGTTCGCCATGGCGAAAGCGATTGCCAGCGGCGACCCGCGATTGATGCAGAAGGCGGGACTTGAGGCTGAGATCGCTCGCCTCGAACGGC
Organism: Pseudomonadota bacterium; assembly: GCA_043811435.1. Lineage (GTDB taxonomy): Bacteria > Pseudomonadota > Alphaproteobacteria > Rhizobiales > Xanthobacteraceae > Bradyrhizobium. The sequence continues at coordinate 8,751 of JBDRNF010000187.1, read as the reverse complement.
TACGCGCCGCGCATATCGACGACCAGCATGCCGTCCGGCGGCAGATCCGCGATGCCGAGCGCGAAATCGACCTCTCGGCGCGCCGCATCGGCGAGATCGGCGAGGACATTGCCCGGCTCGTTCCCACGAGCGGCGGCGCCTTCACGATGAACGTGAAGGAGAAGCAGTATGCCGAACGCAAGCTCGCCGGCCGTGCGTTGATGCAGGAAATCCTGACTCTCGTGCAACTTCAGCACGAGAACGAGACGGTTATCGCCTCGATCGGAGGCTTCGACGTGACGTTCGAGGGCGAGCGCTTTGGTCGCGATGGCTACCGCTACATCACGATGCTTCATCGCACCGGCTCCGTGTTCGAAGTCGAACTCCCGATGACCGTAACGGCGCTTGGCGCCATTGCCCGGCTCGAGCATACGCTCTCCAACTTCGACGGCGAGCAGGAGAACTATCGCCGGCGCCGCGCCGATGCGCAAAGACGCCTCGCCACCTACGGCGCCCGCGTCGGCGAAGCCTTCGCTTTCGCGGCCGAACTCGAGCTCAAGCGCGCCGGGCTCGCTGAGATCGAGGCGGACCTCGCCAAGGATGGCGCCGTCGACGACCCGACGGAGAACGCCAAGGAATCCCTGGCGGATGGCCGAAGGGCTGCGGCCTGATGCATACCATGTTCTCGGCCTGGCTCCCGCTTCACCGCGACAGTCGATTTTCGTCATCGATCAGCGTGAGACGGGACGGAGATGTGTCGCCCCAGCGCCAGAGTACGAGATTGAGATCTTTCTCGCTCGCGCCTGGCGCGAAGCTTCTGACCAGCATCGCCTGAAAGCCTTTGCCGATCAGACGTCGAGCAAAAGCTTGCGTCGCCGCTTCGCCGGTCGCTTTCATCTGATCGCGCCATGTGTTGTCCGAAAGGGCGCTCTCATCCATCGCTTCGGCTTTTAGGGTCGCCTCGTCCCGGCAGTCGAAGACGCTTTCAATGTCGGCGTCATAGGAGACGAGTGTGGTCGGCTGAAGACTGCCAGCCTGGTTGGCTTCCCTCAACGCCGTCATCACGGTCAGCGATGAATAGAGTGCTGGCACCCCCTTGGGATTGAACCGTCCCCCATAGAGTTCGGCGCCGCGGCCCGACAGCGGTTCACGCGCATAGATCGGATTAAGAGCGCGATAAAGCGGGCCGCGATAGAGCATCGGTCGGGGTCAGGCGTGGATGCCGGCATCGACCGCGTCGATGTATTCGAGCACCTCGTCGGCGCGACCGCCGCGCACGAGTAGCATGGCGGTCAGCCCCGAAAAGCCCGGCAGCGGTTCGGACCGATACCACGCATAGGCCATCAGCGCCGACCCAAAGCGCGGTTCGACCTTGTTGATGATCTCCACCATCTCACGCAGACGGCGCTGGGTCCTGTCCGACCGGACTCGTTCCTTGCGCTGAACGGCGTCCCTGCCGAGCCCGGCCGTGCGCGCGACTTCTTCGCTCGTCGTGCGAAAGGCGTCCGCGATCTTGCGCGGGGCGAAGAACCCGTCGTCGGAATATCGAACCAATCCCATAGCTGGTCTCCTGCGCTTTCGAGAACTTAGCCGCTTATTCTGACGCAATATAGCGTCAGAAAAAGAGATATGCAAGGTAGCTTGGAGTGAAAAAAGGAGAGAAACCCTCCTCGCAGAACGGGCGGTTCGGCGCCGCTGACGCTCAACCGACCGCCTCGCGATCCCGGCCACGGCGCGTTCGCAAGGCGCTGCGCGCCCCGCTCACGCCTGCCGGGCAGGGCTGCTCGCCGGCAGTTGCGCCGCCCCGTCCGCTCCGCGGGCCGGAAGGGGTCTTCGGAAAGAAGACGAGAGGGACCGCCAGGAAAACGCGGTCCGCAACCCCTGAAATGGAGAATTTCCATGAGACTGATAACGGTCGATCCGCGCGCGCTTAAGCCCAACCCGGATCCGACGCGACGTACGGCTGCGGCACCGCAGGCCGACGCGCTCCTGCTCGCCACGATCAAGGCAGTCGGCATCGTGCAGCCCCCGATCATCTCGCCGCAGCAGGACGGCGGCAACGGCTATTACATTCAATACGGGCATCGTCGCGTTTCGCAGGCGATCGCCGCGGAGCTGGCGGAGATCGAGGTGCTCGTCGCCGATCCCGAGACGGACAAGGACGCCCTCCGCGCCATCGTCGAGAATGTCGCGCGCGAGGGCATGAACCCGGTCGATCTGTGGCGTTCGATCGAGCGGTTAGTCGGGCTTGAGTGGACGGAGGAATCGATCGCCATCGCGCTCGCCCAGTCCGTGCGTCAGGTCCGCAAACTGCGTCTCCTCGCGAACGTCCTGCCGGCGATGCTCGACCAAATGGCTCGGGGCGATATGCCGAGCGAGCAGCAGTTGCGCGTCATCGCTGCCGCGACCGACGAGGAACAGGGCGAGGTCTGGAAGAAGCACAAGCCGAAAAAGGGCCAGCCGACCGTCCCCTGGAATGACGTCGCGCGGGCTTTGACGCGCACCCGCATGTATGCGCGAGATGCGAGCTTCGACGATGATCTCGCCAAGGCCTATGGCATCGTCTGGCAGGAGGACCTGTTCGCGCCGGCTAACGAGGACAGCCGCTACACGACCGACGTCGAGGCTTTTCTCGGCGCCCAGCACGAATGGATGGCCAATCATCTGCCGAAGCGTGGCGCCATCATCGAGGTCAACGAGTGGGGCCAGCCGAAACTGCCGCCCAAGGCTGAGCGCGTGTACGGCAAGCCTGGCAAATCCGACCACGTCGGCATGTATCTCGACCGCAGCGGCAAGGTCGAGACGGTGACCTATCGGGTCCCGAAGCCGGACAAGACCAAGGGCGCCCTGGCCGGAGGCAACGACGCAGCCGCGGTGGCGAAGCCAAGGCCAGACGTGACGCGCAAGGGGCACGAGATGATCGGCGACATTCGCACCGATGCGCTGCACGAAGCGCTCGGCCGTGCGCCGATCGAGGAGGACACTCTTCTTGCCCTGGTCGTTCTGGCCTTCGCCGGCCAGAACGTCAGCATCGCCTCGGGCGCATCGGACAATCCCCACGGCCATGCACGGGTCGAGCGGCACGTCGTTCGGCTCGTCTCGCAGGAGGGCAAGCTCGACTTCGACCGGGAGACCCTGCACCAGGTCGCCCGTTCCGTCCTGAGCGATGTCCTCTCGTGCCGTGAGAACCGCTCGGACAGCGGCGTCGTCGCGCGCATCGCCGGCGGAACGATCGGCGCGGACGCCTTCCTGCCGAACATGGGCTCGGAGGAATTTCTGTCCTGCCTCTCGCGTCCCGCACTCGAGGGCGCCTGCGCCGGCACGTCCATCCTGCCTCGTCCGCGCGTCAAGGACACCAGGGCCGAACTCGTCAAGCACTTCGCCGATGGCCGGTTCGTTCATCCGAGCGCGCTGTTCGCCCCGCCGCTTGAGAACGTCACAGCTTGGGTCGGCCGCTTCTCCGGCGACACGGACCCGGACGATGAACGCGATGCGCCGTCGGAGGAGTCCGACGCGCAAGCCGAGGACACAGATGCCGCGGACGATACGCCCACTGGCTTCGCCGAAGCTGCGGAATAGCGGCGGCCCTGCCCGTTCGAACGATCCCCGCCGCCGGCCCCGAGCCGGCGGCGGTTCTGCTTCTCCATCACCGACAGGAGGACATCATGTCCGCGCAATCTATCTATGACCAAGCGCCGATCGGCGCGCTCATTCGCTATTCGGACGGCACGCCGCGGCCGCCGCAGCGATTCAAGAACAAACTTGCGGCCTGGGAGAACAACAACAATGTCGGACGTCTCGTCCGCAAAGCCGAGTCTCACACGGTCGGCAACCACACGACACAGGAGAGTTTCACTCTGCACCAAGGCGACTTCGGCAGCGCCGGCGTGGTGGTGCTCAAGGTCTTCAAGACCTTTTCCGTGGGTTCGCCATTGGCATTCACCATCGAGGAACGGCCGACGTCCGGGATGGTGCGTGTTCTTGATCGCACTGGTGGACGCGCCGAGCTTCTCCACCTGGCAGCCGATCGCCCCGCAGCGCTAGCCTGGCTCGCCTCGCATCGCTATTCCGATGCCGTGCTCGACGAGGTCATCGATGACGATACGGCGGCAGGCTCTGGCGAAGGGAGGGCAGCATGACCGCGCTTCGAACCTCCGATCAAGCCAACAATCCCACCCCCGCCTTGGCGGGGGTTTTGTTTACCCGAACCCATGACGGTCTTCTCGTCGCCAAGGTCCGCGACAACGCCTTCGCGATGATGCCGACAAAAAACGACCGGTATTATCTCGCTTCGGCCTGGCGGCTGTCCCGGCCGATGGAAGAATGGTCACGAGGCGATTTCTACGGTCATGGCGGCGAACTCGCGGACGAAGCCGCTTTCCGCGCCAGCGTTCATGAGAATGCCGAGCACCAGCGCGAGCGCGCCGCCCTCGGGCGTCGAGAAATCCGCACCGGAGCGAACACGCCGTGGGGCGCTTCGCAGTGCGCAACCGTCTACGCGGACGGCGTCGTCTCCCACTCAACCGCCGGACACGGCGGCTTTCATCTCGATGCTGCGCACAATGCGAAGGTCCACCCTGCCCTTCGCGCGCGTGGCGGCTGGTATGAAGAGGATTGCGCGTGGGCGGCTGTCGCGCAAGCGCTTCCGGAATTGTTCACCGACTACGAACGGCGTTGCGCCGATCAAACCATCCGCGACTGGTATCCCGACGCGTGGGAGACGATTCACGGACGTCCGCTTCTGCCGGGAGAATCTCACGAGAAGGATCGCCAGGCCTTCGAGCGAGATCATGCTTCCGACTGGATCGTGATCTCGGCGATCTGCTCCGATCACCATCGTGGCATGACAGAATGCGTCGCCACGCTCGGCGGCGATCGCCGCGCGGCCGAGCAGCGGCGCTATCTCGTGCCGTCCGACGAATATCACGTCGGCCGATTCGGCTTCGTGATCAATGAGGCGCACCACCGACTCTACGGCGGTCCTTCCAACTTCGTTGGATGGAGGTGACCCATGCCCTGGCGCCTCATCGCCAAAGCTTTCGGCTGGCGCGCGGCCACGGACGAGGACGGCGCAACGCCCATCCTCGTCGTCTGGCATCCCCAGCTTAGACGGCATTTTACCGGTTCCGAAGCCTGGAAGCGCGCCGTGCGTCTCTCTATACACGCGCCGCAACCTTACCCGGTCGCCGCCGACAGAAAGGAGGTTCAGTCATGAAGGCCTACCTTGTCGCCGTGAATCTCCTCTTGCAGGCGCATCATCGTCCGGAGAGCGCCATCGCCGACACGCTCAACGGCATCCCGACGCCGGATATGCGCAAGCATGCCGGCAACAATTCGGCGCTTATCGACTGGGCGATCGCCGGCGACGATATTGCATCATCCATCGCCGGGGTCTCGCTCCCGGATGACTACATGCCGGACGTGTCGGCCTTCCCTTTATGGCCCACGGGGATGGTGCGATGATCGAGTCCCCGGAACGACGCGTCCTACTCACGCGCATGGAAGTCGCGCAAGCCGAGACGCAGCGCCATCTCGGCATCATCGAGCGTCAGATCGCAGCACGCGCCGAACGTCTGACAATCACCGATCGGGCGAAGCGCCGGCGCCACGGCCGTGGCGCATCGAGCTGGACAAACGCCGATGAGCGGCTGTTTCAGGAGCATGTCGCGAAGCTCACTTTGGCCCGTCGCGGCGAGATCGACCCTCTCACGCGCAAGCTCGATCGCCAGGAGAGGGCGATTGCCGAGTGTGGAACGCGCCATCGCGTTTCTGCTGCGTAGCGTTGAGGAGGCGGAGGGCCGCACCAATCGGAGCCTAAGGGGCGCGTGCGAACACTGCTGTCGCCGTAGAGAGCGCGGCGATCTGACAAGACCTCTCACGGTTTCGGCGGCGGGCTTGCCCCTTGGCCGTCACTCCCTCGGTTGTGCTGCGGTCTAAACCGGCCGCGGGCCGCTTCAAGGGCAAGTCGCAAGCGATCGGCGACCGCCGTCTCGTCATGGGAGGCCGCGTCCTTCGCAGGCCTGAAGGCCCGCTCGTCCGCAACCCGCCCATGCTCGACTTGGCAGTCGCCGCCCCCTGAAGCGGCCCGCTGACGCCGGTTCTGGTCGACCGCACCCGAGGGAGCGACGGCCAAAGGGCCCGATCGCTTCCCAAGGCGAAACCGAGAAAGGATCTCATCATGACCAAGACCGCCCGTTCCCCTCGCTCCCCCGCCCGCGTCATCCCACTTCGCCGCGGCACGACCCTCGAAATGGTCCGCCTCGCCTGCCCCGACTCCCCCCAGGCGCTCCGCATTTCCGAGAGCTTCGGCCTCGCAATCCTCGACAGCGACGGCATCCGCGACCTGCACGAACGGCTCATCGTCGAGACCGCCGACGCCCTCAAGGACGGGCTCAGCGACCGTGCGATGGAAATCCACCTGCAGCGCATCGTCGGCTCTTATGTCGGCTCTGCCCACGGCGCCGGCCAGTTCTACTCCCGCGCCGTAACCGAGGCGCGCGATGCGACCGCCAAGCTCGCCAATGACACGCGCGACGAGGACCTCGACGGGCCGGTCGGCTTCGACAGCCAGTCGCAGCGCAAGCGCGAGTTCGCAGCCGACATGGGCCTGCAAGCACACGCGCTCCGCATGGCGGCCGAGGGTGCCGTCGCCGCCTACAAGCAGGTCATCGGCGAGGCCTGGAAGCCTTTCGAGCGGCAGGTCGAACACGCCGGTGAAACCGTCACCAAGAAGGCCGCTGTGGCCCAGATGGCGGCTTTCGAGTAGCCGCCAAGGCGGGGCTTCGGCCCCGCCTTTCATACCTCGCAACTCCGCGGGCCGGTCATGAGACCGGCCCTTTTTTTGTCGCTGGCGGAATCAAGCAAAACAAGAGCCACGCATCGCGCCAGCGCGGCCCCTCCCGGTCGAGGGTCTTGCGGCGGATACGGCGCACGCGCAACGGCTTCGCCGTCCTCCGCTGCGCTGCGGCCCTGTCGGGTGCGCGAGCGCCTGGCGCCGCCGCTGTGGCCCCCGCGAGGGGCCGCGACTGGCGCGGCCTCCGAAACGGAGGTCCTGAAAATGAGCCGAAAGGAACAAAACCCGCGCGCCGACGTCTATGCGCGCATCACCGATCGCATTGTCACCGAACTCGAACGCGGCGTTCGGCCCTGGGTCAAGCCATGGAACGCGGCCAACGCGGCTGGACACATCACGCGGCCGCTACGCCACAACGGCATGCCCTATCAGGGCATCAACGTCGTCCTGCTGTGGTCGGAAGCCGTCGCGCGCGGCTTCACGTCGCCGATCTGGATGACGTTCAAGCAGTCGCTCGAACTCGGCGCTCACGTCCGCAAAGGCGAGACCGGAACGATGGTGGTCTATGCCAACAAGATCACGAAGACCGAGACCGATGAGCATGGCGACGAAGTCGAACGCGCCATTCCATTCCTGCGCGCCTATACGGTGTTCTGCGTCGATCAGATCGAGAATCTGCCGGATCACTATTATGGGCGCCCGGCTCCAGCCATCGCGCCGGCGCAGCGTCTCGCGCAGGTGGACACCTTCTTCGCCAACACAGGAGCGACCATCCGGCACGGCGGTGACAAGGCGTTCTTCGCACCCTCGCTCGACCTCATCCAGATGCCGCCGTTCGAGAGTTTCCGAGATGCCGAGAGCTATACGGCGACGTTGGCGCATGAATGTGTGCACTGGACTGCGCCAACGCATCGCGCCAACCGCGATCTCAGCCGCTACGCAAAGGATCGCAGCGACCGCGCCCGCGAAGAACTGGTGGCCGAGCTTGGCGCATGCTTCCTTTGCGCGGACCTCGGCATCGTGCCCGAACTCGAACCGCGCCCGGATCACGCGAGCTACCTCGCGTCCTGGCTCGAGCTTTTGTCAAACGAGAAGCGCTTCATCTTCTCGGCCGCCGCGCATGCGCAACGCGCCGTCGCCTACCTGCACGGCCTCCAACCGAAAGCGTTCGAGGTCGGCGAGGCTGCATGATGCGCAGACAGCTTGTCGATCCCTGTCGACTTGCGAAGCTCTGCCCACTCGAAGCACGATCAGGTTGGCGGATGCTCAGCCTCGGCGCCGGTCCAGTCCACAACCCTCGTTCCTATGGCCGCGCACGGCATCATCGATCCGATGCTCGACTGTGCGGTCTTCGCAGACACCGGCTGGAAGCCGACCGTCGTTTGCGATCACCTTGCCCCGCTGACATCGCCGAATGTATTGCCCTTTCTTGTCGACATCGTATCGGCGGGCAACATTCGCGAGAATCTGATCAGCGCCGCTCGCGGCCAGCGGTGGGGCATCCATCCCCGCCTTCACGCGTGCAGTAAACCGGCCTCGCCCTTCGGCGGTTCTCGCCGGGGGTTTTCCTCCCGTCATTTGTCGTGACCTGATACTCGGCTTTACCGAACTTCCTTCCCCGGGGGTCGCTTTCCGGCGCTAACGGATTGTCGCTCTATCGAGCGAACGTCGCTCCCATCCGCAGTCTCGTTTGATAGGCCGCGCCCTGACGCCTGATGGAGAAGCGGTGCGGTCGTTCATTTTCAGTCGAGAGCTCGACCAGCGGGGTTTGAAACGTTGTGATGTGTCTGCTGTTGGTGAAATGCGCGTCCGTCGCGCTGGCCCCGAAGGTCGCAGTCGTGTCCCCTAACCATTTCTCTCGGTTCGCCCACAACATCCTCGATTTGGCTTGTCTGACCGAAGGCCGTCGTCGCTTTGCTCCGCCTCGCTCTTATCCCCGCAACATCCGGCCACGACTTTCTTCCCCTGGCCGCTGCGCG